>CAKRRN010000012.1 GCA_934394435.1 uncultured Bacteroidaceae bacterium | reverse complement strand
ATAATTTCAGACAGCCCAGTGCAACGAGATTGCACTGGGCTGTTTTTGTGATATTCATAGCAGTAGCCAGACAGGTTCCATGGCTCACCCGATAGACCATGAGGAAATAATGGCACAGTAGAAATTTAGTGGGGATAGGCTAATAGAAGCAACAGTTTTTTCATAGGTAAAAATGGCTAATAGGATAGTATAGCAAGTAATATAGTCTTCAATAGCCAAGTAATACGTCTTCATTGGTCGTTGAAGCCGTCTTCATTGGTCATTGAAGCCGTATTACTTTTTAGAGTGACTTTTTATTGATTTCCGTAGATACGTTTTCTCACGGTATAAACAGTAAAAAAGGTAGATGCACTATCCATTTTATGAAACGATCATGGTAGACGATTATAGCAGTCCTCTTTCTTTTTCTTCTAACTAGGAAAATATTTTTCTCCAACTAAGAAAATCAACTGAGCCGTTTCGTCTGGATCTTATTACTATTGCTGTCCGCTAAAATGTGTGCCTTTGTTCAAAGTTACTAAGATTATATTTGGCAAAAACTAAAGTAACTAAAAGGGCGGAATTCCAAGCGAGAAATCCAGCCCTAATTTTATTTTGGTCTGAAACTTTTAGTGGACAATCATAAAATCTAATGAACCATTTTAAGGTTCGCTCAGCTTGTCTTCCTTGTTGCAACAGGGTGTGAGACGCGGAAGCAAATACGCAGAAGCAGGACTAAAGAGACTGTTTGCCTAATATCGTATCCAGTACCACCTAGCTGGTACTGCAGTTTCATATGCTTGGTACTGGAGTATCAGTCTACTAAAACTCCAGTACCACCTAACTGGTACTGGCGGAACTGGCAATATGCTTGCCTATACCAGTGGCATACCAAGGATTAGACATCTATAAAAAACAAATCTGTCATTAGATTCCGATTCAAATGAGACTTTATTTTGAGTTTTAGCAGACAGCGATAATTTTGTGCTGATAGTGATGATTCATAAAAGTTCACTCTACGTTCATTTTTGTTCATATCTCGTTCATTTTTCGTTCACTCCACGTTCATGAAAACATGACAGCTTGATGATGCGAATGTCAGACTTGTGGTTTAGTCCTGTTTCTGTGGGGGTGTGGAGCAGTTATCGTGACACATTCACGAGATGTTCTTATTAAATGTTCTCTGTGATTATGCCAAACTTGGTAATTGATAGAAGTAGGAAATCTCATAGGAACTAATTTCTACTTCTCTGTGATGTGTGATTTTTCGTGATGGAGGATGGATAATGCCCCATGTTCTTTGCCGTGATGGAAGAATGCTGTAACTTTGTGCTTCTAAATAAATACTGATCTATTATGGAACAGCCGCTAATTATCTATAATACACTGACGAGGCAGAAAGAACTTTTCCGCCCAATCAATCCAGGACATGTAGGCATGTATGTGTGTGGTCCCACGGTATATGGCGATGCACATTTGGGACATGCTCGTCCTGCCATCACTTTCGACTTGCTGTTTCGCTATTTGCAGCATATTGGTTATAAGGTGCGCTATGTGCGCAACATAACAGATGTTGGTCATTTGGAGCATGATGCCGATGAGGGAGAAGACAAGATTGCTAAGAAAGCACGCCTGGAGCAACTGGAACCCATGGAGGTGGCACAGTATTATACCAATCGCTTCCATGATGCAATGAATGCTTTGGGCTGTTTGCCTCCCAGTATTGAGCCTCATGCCACAGGACACATCATCGAGCAGGAACAACTTGTGCAGCAAATACTGGACAATGGTTATGCTTATGTAAGTAATGGAAGTGTGTATTTCGATGTAGAGAAATACAACCGTGACCACCATTATGGCATTCTCTCAGGTCGTGATCTGGAGAATGTGAAGGACGCAAGTCGTAATCTGGCAGGTGTGGGTGAGAAACATAATCAAGCAGACTTTGCCTTGTGGAAAGCGGCTCAGCCTGAACATATCATGCGTTGGCCATCACCTTGGAGTGAGGGTTTCCCAGGATGGCATTGCGAATGTACAGCCATGGGAAAGAAATATCTGGGTGAGCACTTCGATATACATGGAGGTGGCATGGACCTTATCTTTCCCCATCATGAGTGTGAGATAGCGCAGGCTGTGGCTTCTCAAGGGAGTCAGATGGTACATTATTGGATTCATAACAATATGATTACCATTGATGGTAAGAAGATGGGCAAGAGCTATAATAATTTTATCACTCTTCCCCAGTTCTTCAGCGGTGAGCATCCCTTGCTGACGCAGCCATATTCTCCCATGACAATACGTTTCTTCATCTTGCAGGCTCATTATCGTAGTACTGTTGACTTTGGTAATGAGGCTTTACAGGCAGCCGAGAAAGGATTTGCCCGACTGATGGATGGTTTGAAGAGTTTGAAACGTATGCTTGAGGGGCAGAAGGTGAAGGGTCAGCCTGCAGTAGAGATGAGGTATGTGGACGAACTGCGTCAGAAGCTTTATGATGCGATGAATGATGATCTCAATAGTCCTATTGTCATTAGCCATCTGTTTGATGCATGCCGTGTGATAAACACCTTGAATGACAAAAAAGCCAGTATTACGGCTGAGGTGGCACAGGCATTATATAATGTCATGAATGTCTTCATCCATGATATCTTGGGTCTTGCCGAGGAAACAGGTGCAGGTAATAAGGCACGCGAGGCTGCTTTTGGGGCTGTGGTCGACATTCTCCTTCAGCAGCGTCAGCAGGCAAAGGCAGAAAAGAATTGGGCTTTGAGTGATCAGATTCGTGACCAGTTGGCAGCTCTTGGTTTCGAAGTGAAGGATACAAAGGACGGTTTCTCTTGGACTTTGAATAAGTAGGGATAGATACTCTATTTCCTCCCTAATGGCATGAGGAGAGAAATAGAAAAGAATGAGGGCATATCACAACGCGATGGCTGACCTGTCTTTGGGCGTAGTTGTTTGCGTAATGATATGCCCTCATTCTTTTTTGTTTGTGGAAGAAGATCTCAATTCGCTGTACTTTTTTAATAGTAGAGTAGGAGCCGCTGTCCTATCGCGTGTGAGAAGCTTTTTTAGTGTGTGTGGCCTTCGTGCGTCCTTTCTACATGTTTGTTTTTCTGACATTCTGGGCAGATGCCTTTAATCATGAGATTGACAGCGATGGCAAGGAATCCCTCTGGCATAGATACATGTGGGACGGGGATGCCATGTAGGCAAAAGGTTCGCTGGCAACATTCACAATAGAAGTGCCCATGTTGGTCATCATGTATGTGGTGGTTGCTGCTGGTACACATCTCATAGCGTAAGGCACCGCTTCCATCCTCAATGCCATGGATAAGGTGATGCTGAAGAAAAAGTGAGAGTGTGCGAAAGATAGTGCTACGTTCGGCAGTCTCCATCCGTTCTTCTAACTCTTTGAGAGAGAGTGGGCGTGCGCTTCGCTCCAATTCCTTGTAGACGAGTAAGCGCATGGCTGTCGGCTTTATGCCTTGCTGTTCCATTCTCTGCTCCAGTTCTTTTTCCTTTTCCATGTTTATCAGTATTTGAATGAGCTTCCACCTGCGAACTCGCGTAGCAGCGACGTGGGGGGTACTTGTTCTTCTGGTACAACGCGGAAGTATCGTAGGAAGCGTCTCAGACGGCTTGCTTCAGCATATTCTGGATCCCGCTCAGCCACCTGTTCCAGTATAGGCATTACTTGTGCGCGTATGACTCCTAACTCATAGAGCAAGGCACTATTGAATGTGGCATCTGCCAGTTCTTGGAAAGGCATTATCCATTTCTCCTCACCTGCAGTAACGCTGGGCAGACGCTTGATGGTGTCGCGTGCAGAGTACCCTCTGTACTTGTAGTCGCGTAATATCCTTCGTAGCAGACGTATATCCTGTGTGGGTATATGGTTGTGGTCATCCAGTTGTATGGTGGTAAGTGCGGATACGTAGATACGGAATTTTTTCTCGTTAGGTACCATTTCAGATAGCAATGGGTTCAGAGCATGCAGACCCTCCATGATGATGATATCTTCATTGCCTATCCGTAGCTTGTTACCTTCGAAAACCCTTTCGCCCGATGGGAAATCATATCTTGGCAACTCTACTTCTTCGCCATTGAGTAAGGCCTTCATCTGCTTGTTGAAGAATGCAGTATCTACGGCTCCGATGCATTCGAAGTCATATTCTCCGTTTTCGTCTTTTGGTGTGTCTACACGATTGACAAAGTAATCGTCTGTTGAGAGAGTGTGTGGGCGCAACCCACATGCCATGAGTAGGATGGCAAGACGTTTGGCAGTGGTGGTCTTACCACTACTGCTTGGGCCGGCTATCAGTACCAGTTTTGCTCCGCGTTGTGCAATCTCATCTGCTATGTTCGATAGTTTCTTGTCTTGCAAGGCTTCGCTTACGTTGATCAGTTGAGTGCCTCCTCCTTGCAATACGGTTCTGTTGAATTCTCCTGCAGTTCGTACTCCCAGAATTTCTTGCCAGTGGTGGTGCTCGCGTATGACATCTAACATCTTTGTCTGCGGTGTGAGTGGCTCCAGCTTGGAGGGGTCCTTTCTCATGGGAATGCGTAGTAACAGTCCGTCGTAGAAGGGCACTAGGTCAAATAGATGTATGAGTCCAGTATGGGTGAGCAGACATCCGTAAAAAAAGTCTACCGTATTGTCGAGCTTGTAGTAGTAGGTGTAGAGATTGCTTTGGCTTTCAAGAAGTTGCACCTTGCTGGTCATGCCACGCTCCTGAAACATGCTGATGGCTTCTTCGATGGGGCATTGTATACGGTGGATGGGCATGTCAGCAGAGATGATTTCCTGCATGCGATGTTTGATGCATTCCACCATGTTGGGACTGATGGCTTGTCCGGTGGCGCGAAGCTCGCAGTAATATCCGCGGCTTACAGGGTCGCTGATAATCAGTTGACCTTGTGGATAGAGATCTTCTACTGCTTTTGCAAGCACGAAGAATAGTGTACGTGTGTAGGTGTACATGCCAGCTGGTGACTGCAGGGAAAGGAATTCCACGTCCTTGCTGTTGTAGAAGCGGTAGTTCATTCCCTGTACCTTGTTGTTCACGGTGGCGGCAATGGGACCATAATCCATTTGGATTCCAGCCTGTTTGTATGCATCGTAAAGTGTGCTTCCAAAAGGAACGGATATGCATTTCCCATTGTTCTTACATCTGATGTTCAGCGCGTTTGTCATCTTGCTTGTATGATTGTGCGTGTTGTGATTGACTATAAGAGTTTACGGAGCTCTTCCATCCCCTGACTTGCTCCTGTCATGAAGTGCTTGAAAGGTCTGTCTGCATTCCAATTTACGGGCTTGGGGTCGATGAGATAGATGGGAGCTTTACGTGGTACGTACCGAGTAAGCCCTGCGGCTGGATACACATTGAGGCTTGTGCCTATGATGACCATCGCGTCTGCCTTGACACATAAATCCATGGCAACCTCTATTTGCGGAACTGCCTCTCCAAACCAAACGATGAAGGGACGAAGCTGGCTACCGTCGGCAGCCAAATCACCAATGTGTACTTCAATGTTGTCTGGCGTGAGTGTACGTATCTGTTCTGGGTCATTCGGATTGCGGCTGCTGGTCACTTTCATCAGCTCTCCATGCAAGTGGATGACGTGTGTGCTTCCTGCTCGTTCGTGTAGGTCATCTACATTTTGCGTGATGATATCTATTTGATGCCCTTCTTTCTCCAGCTCAGCTAAGATTTTATGTCCTAAACATGGCTGTGCTTTGAGTAGCTCCTTACGTCGGGTGTTGTAGAATTCTGTTACCAGTTGTGGATTACGTTCCCATCCTTCTGGGGTGGCCACATCTTCTACGTTGTATCTGTCCCACAGTCCGCCGTTATCTCGGAATGTGCTGATACCACTTTCGGCGCTCATGCCTGCACCTGTCAGTACAACTATTCTCATAATACTCCTTTTGTTAGACTTATGCAAAAATAAGAAAAAAAGAAACGTCTTTGGGCGGGAGTTAAAGAAAATATTGTAATTTTGCGCGTCTAATAATATACATAGATAGATAGTATGAATAAAATCAGTTATGCACTGGGACTTGGCATTGCCCAGCAGCTCAAAAGTATGGGTATTGAGGATTTCTCTGTGGAGGACTTCAGTCAGAGCGTGAGCGATGTGTTGGCAGACAAGACTCCAGCCATGACCAGTCGTGAGGCGCAAGAGTTACTCAATGACTATTTCCAGAAGAAGCAGAGGGAGCAGGCGGAAAAGGCTATTGCCGAAGGTAAGGTCTTTCTGGAAGCCAATGCGAAGAAGGAAGGTGTGACTCAAACCAAGAGCGGACTTCAGTATGAGGTGCTCTCTCAGGGGAAGGGTGGCAAAAGCCCCAAGGCAACGGACACAGTGGTATGTCACTATGAAGGACGTCTGGTGTCGGGTAAGGTATTTGATAGTTCGTACGAACGTAATCAGCCTGCCGAGTTTGCCTTGAATCAAGTGATACCAGGCTGGACAGAGGGATTGCAACTAATGGCAGAGGGTGACAAATATCGCTTCTATATTCCTTATTTGCTGGGATATGGTGAACAGGGAGCCGGTCCTTCTATTCCTCCATATAGCACATTGGTGTTTGACGTGGAACTTATTGGTGTGAAATAATTACGGATAAACAACATATTATATAAAAATAAAATGAAAAAGATTTCTATTTTGGCTGTAGCAGGTATTGCTGCTGCCATGGCTTCTTGCGGAAATGGAACTCCCAAGGCTGATCTGAAGACTGATGTTGACACTCTGAGCTATACCGTTGGTATGGCACAGACTCGTGGACTGAAGGAGTATCTGGAACAGCGCATGAATGTGGACACAGCTTATATAGATGAATTTGTGAAGGGCTTGAATGATGCCGTGAACGCAGGTGATGACAAGAAGAAGGCTGCTTACTTTGCTGGTCTGCAAATCGGACAGCAGGTGAGCCAGCAGATGATTAAGGGTCTTAATTATGAAATTTACGGTGATGACAGCACCAAGACTGTAAGTCTCAAGAATTTCATGGCTGGTTTCGTGGCTGGTACAACAGGCAAGGGTGGACTGATGAGTGTGGACTCTGCTGCTGTGATTGCTGAGAATATGATGACTGCAGTGAAGGATAAGCAGATGTTGGAGCGTTATGGCGAGAACAAGAAGGCTTGTGAGGACTTCATGGCAAATGTTGCTAAGAAAGCTGGTATCAAGACTCTGGGTGATGGCATCTACTATGAGGTGATTACCGAAGGTACAGGCGCAGTTCCTGCTGATAGCGACCGTGTGAAGGTGGACTATGAGGGAACTCTGATCAATGACTCTGTATTCGATAGCAGTTACAAGCGTGGAGAAGCTACGACCTTCATGTGCAAGCAGGTGATTCCCGGTTGGACAAAGGCGTTGACTCATATGCCTGTAGGCTCAATATGGAAGGTGTATATTCCTCAGGAACAGGCATACGGAAGCCAGGACCGTGGTATGATTAAGCCTTTCTCTGCACTGGTGTTCAAGATTGAGTTGCATAGCATAGAAAAGTAAAATCTTTGTCAGGATAATGACAATGAAGAAAACTAAAATAGCCTTGTTGGCTCTTTTGGCGTTGCTGTGTATAGGAGCATCTGCAGCAACCAAGAAAGGACAACGCAAGAGTAAAAAGGCTGCTAAGGAGCAAGTGGAGCGTGTTGATACTGTGCGTATTGATACATTCAGTTATCTGTTGGGAATGGCCAATAGTAATGGACTGAAGAATTATCTGGTTCAGCGCATGGGAATTGATACTACCTATATGGTTGACTTCCTAAAAGGATTCCAGCAAACAACACTTAGCGAAGCAGACAAACGCGAAAAGGCACGTTTGGCAGGTGTGGAAATTCGTGAGCAGGTGGAGACACAGGTGTGGACGAATGCTAATAAGCAGGTCAATGACAGTGTGCAGACGCTTGATCATGAGAAGTTCCTCAAAGGTTTCCAGAACGGAATCTTCCCCACAGACAACTCTTATTCGATGGATAGTGCTCAAGCTATCGTACAGAAGCAGATGGCCTATTATCACAAGGCGAAAATGGAGAAGAAGTATGGTGCTAATCGTGTGGCAGGCGAGGAATTCCTTAAGTTGAATGCGAAAAAGGATAGCGTTCAAACTACTCCCAGCGGACTACAGTATAAGGTTATCACCATGGGTACAGGTGACAAGCCTCAGGCTACTGACCGTGTGAAGGTTGATTACGAGGGACGCTTGATAGATGGAACCGTGTTTGATAGTAGCTATAAGCGCGGCAAAGCAACCACATTCCCCGTCAACCAAGTTATTCCAGGGTGGACAGAAGCACTCTGTCTGATGCCTGTGGGCAGTAAGTGGGAGCTCTACATTCCACAGCAGTTGGCATATGGAGACCGCGAACAGCAGAAAATTCCTCCATTCTCATGTTTGGTGTTTACAGTAGAACTGCATGAGATAGTGAAGTGATTTCTTAAATAGGAAAATTATCAAAAAGACACCAAATTAAAGGTTTGGTGTCTTTTTTTATGCCCAAATGGTGGCGTAAAACGAATAAAATGTATAATTTTGCTATCAAACTATATTAAAATAGTCCATTATTAGAATATGGAGAAAATTGACAATCTGGACAAGAAGATACTGGGTATCATCTCTGCCAATGCACGTCTGCCCTTTAAGGATGTGGCAGCGGAATGTGGTGTAAGTCGTGCTGCCATTCATCAGCGTGTACAGCGTCTGATAGATATGGGAGTGATAGTGGGTTCGGGCTTTCATGTAAATCCTGTAAGCTTGGGGTATAACACATGTACTTATGTTGGAATTACCCTTGAACGTGGTTCTATGTACAAGAAGGTAGTGGCAGAATTCCAAAAAATACCAGAGATTGTAGAATGCCATTTTACTACGGGACCTTACACGATGCTGATAAAGCTCTATGCCCGCGATAATGCACATCTGATGGAATTACTTAATGACTGTTTGCAGGAAATTCCTGGGGTGATTGCCACGGAGACTTTGATATCCCTAAAGCAGAGCATACGCAAGGAGGTACCGATTGGTCCTCAGCAACAGGAAACTGTACCCACTGTCAATTTTGATGAATAATGGCTCGAACGTGTCACGGACGCCGTCCAGTAATAGGTATCACGGGGAATTTCGGTGATAAAGGCTGTGAGCTGGCGCAAGCCTATTATCAGTCTGTATTGCAAGCAGGTGGGGTGCCTTTAGTGATTCCTCCATATGAGGTGACGGAGGGAGCAGAGGAGGATCATAATCCCTTGTTTGAAGATTCTCTCTTGCAGATGCTTTCTGAAACACTGGATCGTGTGGATGCTTTGCTGTTTTCGGGAGGTGGTGATATCAACCCTTTGGTTATGGGTGAGCAACCAATACCAGCTCTGCATGGAGTATGCCCTGAACGTGATGCTCAAGAACTGTGGCTTGTACGTCAGGCATATCATCGTCAGATACCCATGTTGGGTATATGCCGTGGAGCGCAGGTGATGACTGTTGCATTGGGTGGTAAGGTTTATCAAGATATCTATACTCAGCACGCGAAAGGCGAATTGCTGAAGCATAGTCAAGAAATGCCACGGGATGCAGTTTCACATACGGTAAGGATGGAGCAGGGTAGTATGCTCCATAGAATTGTGCAAGCAGATAGCTTGGCTGTCAATTCATTCCATCACCAGGCAGTAAGCGAGACTGGAAGCCTGTTAAGGCCAGTTGCCTTCTCTTGTGACGGGATTATTGAGGCTGTGGAAAGTACTGAGTTTAAACCTATATTGGGTGTTCAGTGGCATCCAGAGGCTTTTGCGAGAAGAAAAGACTCATCTGCTATGCATGCTCTCTTTGAATGGATAGTAAGCGAGGCGGAATTGTACCGTCGTACAAAGGAGGCACATGACCAGCTTGTGACGTTGGATAGTCATTGTGATACCCCCATGTTTTTCTCTGATGACCAGAACGATATAAATCGTATGTTCATTTCGCGTACCAATCGCGTACTGGTTGATTTGCCGAAGATGACAGACGGACGGTTGGATGCCACCATTATGGTAGCCTATATTCCACAGGGAGAACGTGATGCGGAAGGTAATCGTCAGGCAACAGCTTTGGCACAGAAGAAACTGGATCAGATTGCAGCCATGACAAAGGCTAATGAGAATCTGGTTCGTTTGGCCTATACACCCAATGATCTTTTGCAACTGAAAAGGCAGGGGTTAAAAGCTATTATGCGAGGCATTGAGAATGGCTATGCCATAGGGCATGATTTGGATTTGCTCGACCACTTTAGAAAGATGGGTGTCGTATATATGACTCTTTGCCATAATGGCGATAATGATATTTGCGATTCGGCACGTGGAACTGCTGAGCATGGAGGGTTAAGCCATTTCGGACAGGAGGTTGTTGAGCGAATGAATGCTTTGGGCATGATGGTGGACTTGAGCCATGCTGCGGAGTCCTCATTTTATGATGCCTTAGAGGCAAGTGCGCTACCTGTTGTGTGTAGTCACAGTAGCGCGAAAGCTCTTTGTTCACACCCGCGCAATCTGACAGACGAGCAGATGAAAGCTCTTGCCCGTAAGGGAGGTGTGGCTCAAGTGACTTTGTATCATGGATTTCTCCGCGCGGAGGGTGAAGCCACCATATTGGATGCTTTAAGTCATTTACATCATATGATAGAGGTGATGGGTATTGAACATGTGGGCATCGGTACCGATTTTGATGGAGATGGTGGTGTATGTGGGCTGAAGGATGCTTCGGAACTGATTGGCTTTACACGTGAGCTACTCCGTCGTCGCTATACAGAGCAGGATTTGCAAGGCATTTGGGGCGGAAACTTCCTGCGTGTCATGCAACAGGTGCAGGATGCTGCCCAAAGATGACATTGTTTCTTGATGAGAAAATAAGAATAAGGAATAACAATTATCAGAGATGAAAAGTAATTTGTTTTTTGTGTCAGTAGCTCTGACTTTTATATTGGTTCTGTCCTCATGCGGTGGACATTCCAAACGGAGCAAAAGTGATGCCGATACGATAGCTTTGGCTCCTTGTCCTACATTCCAAGCAGATAGTGCCATGGGTCATATTCAAACCCAGTGCAGTTTCGGGCCGCGCGTAATGGGTACGGAGGCAGCACTGCAATGTGGTAACTATATTGTGGAATGCTTTAGGCGATACGGTGCACAGGTAAGTGAGCAGAAATGCACCGTGACCCTCTATGACGGTTCGCAGTTGCCTGCACGCAACATTGTGGCAAGTGTCAATCCTGAGAATCTTGATCGAATACTGTTGTGTGCGCATTGGGATAGTCGTCCATGGGCAGACAATGACCCTGATGAAAGTAATCATAAGAAACCTGTGCCTGCGGCTAATGACGGAGCCAGTGGAGTGGCTGTCATGCTCGAAATATGTCGTTTGCTTCAGACTCAACCCATTAAGACTGGTGTAGATTTTGTATGTTTTGACGCAGAAGATGCAGGTACACCTGAATGGGCAGAAGACCCAGAGGACGGACGGGATACATGGTGTCTGGGTTCGCAATATTGGGCACAGAAGGCTCAAGAACGAGGTTATAAGGCTCGTTATGGTGTGTTGCTTGATATGGTCGGCGGAAGGGGCTCTACCTTTGCGTTCGAACAAGTAAGCAGACAATATGCAGAGCCTGTGGTGCAGTTGGTGTGGCATTTGGCTGCCCAGTTGGGATATGGGCAATATTTCCCATTGAAAGATGGGGGCTATCTGGTGGATGATCATGTAAACGTGAATCGTATCGCGCGGGTTCCATGCTTGGATATCGTGCCTTACTTTACAGATGGACCAAGTAGTTTCGGTCCCACATGGCATACAGTTAATGATACTCCAGAGAACATAGACCCACAGGTGATGCAGGCGGTCGGGCAAACTTTGGTACAACTGATTTATAATGATAATGCAGAAGAATGAAGACAATAAACGAGATACAAGACGAGATAGTAGAAGAGTTTTCTGATTTTGATGATTGGATGGACCGTTATCAGATGTTGATTGATCTTGGTAACGACCAACCACCCTTGGATGAAAAGTACAAAACAGAACAGAATCTGATAGACGGATGTCAGAGTAGGGTGTGGCTACAGGCGGATATGCAGAACGGATTACTTCATTTCCAAGCAGAGAGCGACGCGCTTATTGTTAAAGGCATCGTGGCTTTGTTGATACGGGTGCTTTCAGACCATACTCCTGCGGAGATATTGTCTGCAGACCTTTATTTCATTGAACGAATAGGTCTGCGCGAGCATCTGTCTCCCACTCGTAGCAATGGACTTTTGGCAATGCTCAAACAGATGAAACTTTATGCTTTGGCATTTCAAGCCAAGGCTGAGGCAGAGAAATGAGAATAGGCAATGTGGACTTGGGGGAACGTCCTCTCCTGCTTGCCCCTATGGAGGACGTCACAGATATCGGTTTTCGCTTACTGTGCAGGCAGATGGGGGCTTCTATGGTGTATTCAGAATTCGTATCCAGCGACGCTTTAGTGCGTATGGTAAATCGAAGTCTGGAAAAGTTGGTCGTTTGCGAAGAAGAGCGTCCTGTGGCCATACAGATATATGGCAAGGATGTTGAGGCTATGGCACAGGCTGCACGTATCGTTGTAGAACAAGCTCATCCTGATGTGCTTGATATCAATTTCGGATGTCCTGTGAAGAAAGTGGCAGGACGTGGGGCTGGCAGCGGAATGCTTCGGGATGTGCCTCAGTTACTTGCTGTCACGAAAGCTGTGGTGGAGGCAGTGCCAGATACACCTGTTACGGTAAAAACACGATTGGGGTGGGATGACTCGTCACTCTATTTGTCAGACGGTACGCCATTTGTCGTGGATTTGGCTCTACGTCTGCAAGATTGTGGCATACAGGCTTTAACATTGCATGGTCGTACGCGAGCACAGATGTATACGGGTGAGGCAGATTGGACGCTCATAGGTCAGGTGAAAAATCATCCGCAGATGCATATTCCTGTTATTGGTAATGGGGATATCAGTACCCCTCAGCAGGCATATGAGGCATTTGCACGCTATGGCGTGGATGCCGTGATGATAGGACGTGCCACCTTTGGTCGTCCCTGGGTGTTTCACGATATCCTGCATCCAGAGGCTCCCTTGTCGTTGAATGAGAAGATAGACATACTTAAACGTCAGGCAATGGAGTCTGTGGAGCGTATTGGTGAGTACAGAGGCATTTTGCATGTACGTCGCCATTTGGCTTCTACGCCAATCTTTAAAGGTATTCCCGATTTTCGTGAGACACGCATACGTATGCTGCGGGCAGAAACTCTGACGGATTTGTTTGCAATTATAGAGGAAGTACGTTCCCTTTTACTTTCGTAAGGGTGAAAAATAAGGCCTGCTTCTTTTCCATTATTCGTTTATATGAGATAAGTCTTAGGAGTATAGACTATTTTTCTTAGAGGTGGGCAGGATGGATGTTTTGCGTATTTCTGTGTCTTGAGCATTGTGCGTGTGCAAACTTGTTCGTATCTTTAGCCTCTTAAAAAAAACATTTCCTGCTAAGAAGTAGCTCAGGTGTGTAATGTACAGAATATGAAGAGAGAAGACTTTGAGATAATGGCCCCTGTTGGGTCGCTTGATTCGCTTTCGGCAGCATTGAGGGCTGGAGCAAATAGTATTTATTTTGGTATTGAAAACTTGAATATGCGTGCTCATTCTGCATGTGCCTTTACAATTGACAACCTGCATCAGATTGCCAAAGAATGTCGCAGATGCGGAGTGAAGAGCTATCTGACGGTCAATACCATTATATATGGCGAAGATTTGCCTTTGATGAGGAATATACTTGATGCAGCTAAGGAAGCCGAAATCTCTGCCGTGATTGCCAGTGATGTTGCTGTTATGACATACTGCCAACAAATAGGTCAAGAGGTGCACTTGAGTACGCAGCTGAACATTTCCAATATAGAAGCCCTGAAGTTTTATGCACGTTTTGCAGATGTAGTGGTGCTGGCACGCGAACTGAATATGAATCAAGTGGCTGAGATATATAGGCAGATAGAAGAGCAACAGATTTGTGGACCTAGTGGGAAGCTCATACGTATAGAGATGTTTTGTCACGGTGCTCTTTGTATGGCCATCAGCGGCAAGTGTTATTTGAGCTTGCAAAACACTGGGTATAGTGCCAATAGAGGATCCTGCTTGCAGTTGTGCCGCAGGGCATATACAGTACGTGATAGGGATACAGGAACGGAACTGGATATTGACAATAAGTACGTGATGTCGCCCAAGGACTTGAAGACTATACGTTTTCTTGACCGTATGATGAAGTCTGGAGTGAGAGTATTCAAGATAGAAGGGCGTGCACGCGGTGCGGAATATGTGGATACTGTGGTGCGTTGCTATGATGAGGCTATACGTAGTGTGCTGGATGGTACATTTACAGAAGAAAAAAAGGATGCTTGGGATGCCCGTTTGGCAAGGGTCTTTAACCGTGGTTTCTGGGATGGCTATTATCAAGGGCAGACTTTAGGCGAATGGAATGACCGTCCTGGTTCGCGTGCCACGGAGAGAAAAGTATATGTGGGACGTGGGGTGCGCTACTACAGTAAGCTTCAGGTAGCAGAGTTCAAAATAGAAGCGTCTACCTTGAGTGTAGGCGATCGTATATTGGTGACAGGTCCCACAACAGGTGCTCTGGAGACAGAGGTAAGCGAGATACGCTTTGACTTGAAGCCTGTGGATACGGCAAAACAAGGGCAGCGTGTAAGTATCCCTATTGAGAAGAAGGTACGAGCCAGTGACAAGCTCTTTAAACTGGTTCCTGCTGAGGATGCTGAATAAAAAAATGCTTTTTAGGAGATAAGGGGGAAAGAATATGAAACGGATAGGTCCTGCATTACTGCTCGCTTTTTTCTGTGTGTTTCTTCCTACTCAGGTATATGCCTCTGAAAAGCCTGTACGGTTGGGTGGCTTTGGTATTCCCGTAGGAGGATATAGTGGTATAACTTCTTTGGGAGGAAATCTCTATGCGGTGGTGTCTGATGGTGACACTCAAGCTGGTTTTCACTTGTGGCGGAGAGAGATAGATAAACAGTCTGGTAAGGTACGGAGCGTGGTGGACGAAGGGCTCAGAGCGCATCCAGGTAAGAATGCACGTGATGCGGAAGGCGTGGCCTATTGTACTGCTCGTAAGAGCGTTTTTGTAAGTGGTGAGGCGGATAATGCTATATTGGAGCACAGAATGGATGGCACACTTACTGGCAGGTATCTACATCTGCCCAAGTCTGTGGTGACAGCGCTTTGTCCCAACCGTGGTTTTGAATCCCTTACGTATGACTCTGTCTCACATCACTTTTGGACAATGAATGAGAGTCCGTTGATGATAGAGAGTCACAGCCGTAGACTGATGCTTATGCAGTTTGATGACAGTTTACGGCTTTCTGCTTCCTTTCCATATTACATGGATGAGCCTCAAGCAAGAAATGGTGGACGTGACTATTATCATGGTGTTTCAGCTATGGCTGCTATGGAGGATGGAACATTGATGGTGTTGGAACGCGAGGCGCGTATAGCCAAGCATTATCAAGGAAGCAAGTGCTGGTGTAGGCTCTTTCGCTTCAATCCCCAAACAGGAGAGAAATTCTTGCTCAGACAATGGCGGAGCCGTTTTGGCGTGTTTAATACTCGCTTTGCCAATTACGAAGGGTTGTGTGTAGGGCCTCGTTTGCAGGATGGACGTCAAACGTTGATTATGCTTGCGGATTCACAGTACGAATATGGTAAGGGTCCCTGGCACTTGCGAGACAGAATGATGGTTGTGGTCCTCGATTTGTAAATGTGCTGCCCTTTTGTTGCTTGAACCGTGAAAAGTGCGTATTTTTGTCGCTGAAAACAAGAATCAATAGACAATAGGTAAAAGATGGAAAAGATTAGAGTGGCCATCGTAGGTTATGGCAACATAGGTCAATATGCGCTTCAAGCGTTGCAGGTGGCTGATGACATGGAGATTGCTGGCGTTGTACGCCGTCATGGTGCAGAGAATAAACCAGAAAGTCTTGCTGGCTACAAGGTGGTGAAAGATATAAAGGAGTTGGGACACGTGGATGTTGCAATTCTTGCTACTCCCACACGAAGCGTACAGCAATATGCTTTGGAGATGCTGTCTATGGGTATCAATACCGTGGATAGTTTTGACATTCATACCCAGATTGTGGACCTTCGACGTACACTGGATAAGGCAGCAAAGGAGCATGGTGCGGTGAGCATTGTCAGTGCAGGATGGGATCCAGGTTCAGATAGTGTGGTACGTACCCTCATGGAGAGTCTGGCTCCACGCGGCATTAGTTATACAAACTTTGGTCCAGGTCGTAGCATGGGGCATAGTGTGGCAGTACGTGCTATTGCTGGTGTGCGTGATGCACTGTCGGTAACTATTCCTTTAGGTACAGGTATACATCGTCGTATGGTGTATGTAGAACTGGAGGATGGGGCTGACTTCAAGGCTGTGGAGAGTGCTATCCTAAAGGATCCTTATTTTGTTAATGACGAGACACACGTAACCCAAGTACCTTGTGTGGCAGATATCAATGATGTTGGTCATGGAGTGAACCTGGTGCGTAAGGGCGTGAGTGGACAAACTCATAATCAACATTTTGAGTTTAATATGAGCATCAATAATCCTGCTCTGACGGCTCAAGTGCTTGTCAATGTGGCACGTGCCAGCATGAAGCAACAACCAGGTGCTTATACCATGATAGAGATTCCTGTGATTGATTACCTGCCAGGTGATCGTGAGGAGTTGATTCGCCACTTGGTATAATTGAGCATCTCAATATGATTGTTTAGCTCAGCCATACAATCATATACTCTTATATTGTAAGACGGCAAACCCAGTATGAGCACTATTGGGGTTTGCCGTCTTATCTCGTTTTCTCTGACATCGGTTCGTGCTGAGGCGAAACAACTTATTTTTTGGCTTGTGATTTATGGTCTTTCACCCTTTTTCTCTATTTTTGCATAAAAAAGAAATAGACTATGAGTATTACACCTCAAAAAATGAGATACCTCTATGTGTTGCTTTTCCTAACGGTAATGATGACGCTTCCTTGGTTGGGACTGACAGATTTCAATACCAAAGGAGAACCTCGTGAGGCTATTGTGGCACAAACCATGCTGTCGCAAAACAATTGGATACTGCCGCATAACAACGGTGGTGAGATTGCCTATAAACCACCCTTTATGCATTGGTGTATGGCGGCATGTGGGGCACTGGTAGGCGGAGTGAATGAGTATGTCGCACGTTTCCCCAGTGCTTTTTCTGCTATTCTTCTTGCCTTTGGTATATACTTCTTTTATGCTCGCAGAAGAGACGGACGTACGGCACTGATGACTGCTTTTATCAGTTTCTCCAGTTTTGAGATGTTGCGTGCCGCTTATGCATGTCGTGTGGACATGCTGTTGACCATGTGCATTGCTGGCGCCATGATGCTACTTGAAGGGTGGCAGGAACGTGGTAGGAGAGGATTCTTGCCCTGGATGGCTATTCTTTTGATGAGTGTTGGCACACTTACCAAGGGTCCTGTGGCAATAGTGCTACCCTGTGCTGTCGCATGGATATGTGCTGTGGTGAGACGTGAGGGATGGTTACGAGAGACTTTCTTGATGATTCTGACGGCAGTGGTATCACTTATTTTGCCAGCCATATGGTATTATGCGGCTTATCAGCAGCAAGGAGATGCCTTCTTGCAACTGTTTATGGAGGAGAATGTGTATCGTTTTCTAGGTCGTATGTCATACCGTAGCCATGAGAACGGACTCTGGTACTATTTTGTCATGCTTCCTGCAGGATTGCTTCCTTGGACACTGATGCTTTTGCCAGCATTGTTCCGGAAGATGAGTCTGCAAGTGATGAAAGAGCGCCTGAAGATTATGGACAGGACAGAAGTGTTCTCACTGGTGGCAGCACTCAGCGTGTTTGTTTTTTATTGTATACCCCACAGCAAACGTGGTGTCTACATCATGCCCATGTATCCTTTCGTGTCCTTCTTTATTGCTCAGCATTTGTGTGTCAACTACACCCAGAGATTCATACGTCGTCTTTCTTCTGCGGTAGCAGTACTTTATGTCATTGCTTTTGCCGTAGTATTGCCTATCATACTCAATCGGAAGAGTGATCTTGGTACAGCTCGTCTGATAGAACGCCAAGTAGGTGATGCTCCGTTGACCAGTTATGTGGCAGGCAGTGTCCCAGGAAACCCTATGCATTATTTTACCATCAACTTTTACTTACATGACCGCGTAGGTGTTTGGACAGAGCAGGGTCCTGCCTCTCCTAATGGTTATCTGATTATAGGGAAAGATGATGCGGAATGTTTTCTTCCGCAAAAAGGTTATGTCTTTAACAGAGTCGCGTTGCCAGAGCATCGTAGTTGCGACACTCATCAGGTCATATGCCTGTATGAATATCATGCCATTGTTAAATAACAAGCCATAAGAGTCAAGATATTGACTAATTTCAAACTTTGGTTTTGAAGTTTTGAACTTTGAAATTATTATTTCCAATTGTGAGGCAATTATTTCACGGTTGGAAATATTCTGGCTATGCATAATCTACGGGCATGTAAGTATCTTAGGATACTTGACGAAGTATCTTAGGATACTTGGCAAAGTAATATAGGATACTTGGCAAAGTATCTTAGGATACTATTTTAAGAGGTCTATTCGCTGAGACGTAAAATCCTCCCCTGGTTTATCGGGGGAGCTAGTTTATCCCCACTAAATTTCTACTGAGCTGTTTATCGGGAGAACTCTTATGGTGGGAAAAATAAAAGCCCGAAGTCTAATATGTAGGACTTCGGGCTTTTTCTGCCTTTTATTTCTCTTACCAGGCAGCAAGAGTTGAATGATTACTTCTTGCGTGTCTTGGCTTTTTTCGCACTCTTCTGATTGGTCAGATCCAATACGCGTACGTTGCGGAACTTGATTCCTGCACCATGTCCGAGGAAACCAATGTGACCAGTCTTATTAAACATACCGGGATGGTTTCTGTGGTCTACAGTGTAGGGATTCTTGTCGCTTCCGTCAGGAGCTACATTATGACCTTGACATGCCTTACGTATGTCTCCATCAACAATTACTTCACCGTTAACGGTCACTGTGATGTGGTCACCTACAACGCGAATCTCTTCTGTGCTCCATTCGCCCAAAGGCTTATGCTTGATGCGTTTTGCAGGGATGACACCGTATACAGAACCGTGTACTTGATATTCATGTAATCCTGCATAGATTGGATCGTCGTGATCCAGAATCTGTGATTCGCACATGCCATAGTATGCTGCGTCTACGCCCATAGGAGTGCGTATGCCTACACCGTTGTTAACACCTGGGCGTACGAAGCAAAACTCAAAACGGAATACGAAGTCTTGGTATTCTTTTACTGTGTAGAGGTTGCTTTCATTGCCATAGTTGGCTGTCACATAGATGCAACCATTGATGGGTATGTAGCCAACCTTATTTCCTGTCCATTTGTCAAGATTCGTTCCGTCAAACAGAAGCTCATATCCCTCTTTCTTCTCTTCGTCAGAGAGTGTGTAGATGGGTGATGGCTGCATTTCTGCCAGCATCTTTTTGATTTCATCCACAGCATAACCATCGTCAGCGGTTCCGTGAGCCTTGTAGATATCAATGGCTTTGTTCATATTAGCCTTTACAATATCATACTCAATGTCTTCTTTCGTTTTCTTCAGAATATCTTTTTCTGCGGTTGCGGCCTGATAGCTGATGGCATTGTTGTCTAAGTATTTGCCTACGGCGATGAATGCGTTTCTGGTAGGTGTGGTAGCAAGAGCGCTCAAGACATTTGCTTTGCTCTCGTTGCTTTTGGCTATGTTAAGAGCCTCTACAAGCTTTGCACTTCGTGAATCAGTATTGGTTTCCCATTGTTTTACCAGACTGACATATTTGGCCAGTGCGCTTTCATCGCCAGCCTTTGCTGCCTTCAGCAAGGGTATGGTGGCCTTGAAGTTTGTGCACTGCTTCAGTGCTTCCAATGCCTCGGAGCTCTTTTGTTTCTCCCAGATTCCTTGCAGCTCGTCTACGGATGCTTCTGTGCCTGTGGTGGCCAGTACGGGATAGAAACGTGCCTGGTTGGATGCTTTCTTCATCTCTGAGCTGAGAGTGTTGTATTGTGTCATTGCATCCTGTGAGGCAACACTTGCTCTCAATGCAGTCTGATAAGCCTTCACTTGCGACTGGCTGGCTTTGTCGAG
The DNA here is from genome assembly GCA_934394435.1 of uncultured Bacteroidaceae bacterium. Taxonomy (GTDB): domain Bacteria; phylum Bacteroidota; class Bacteroidia; order Bacteroidales; family Bacteroidaceae; genus Physcousia. The sequence goes on along the minus strand of CAKRRN010000012.1, from coordinate 37,028 downwards.
TTTCGCAGCCACGTCAGCTGCGTTTTTGTCTGTTACTACATTGGGCAGTGCCTTCAGTGCTTCTTCTGCAACATCAGAGTCCTTGCTGTCACAGAGTGCTAATACCTGTGCTGCAACACTCTTTATGTGACGGTTGCTTGCCAATTCCAGTAGAGCCTCTTTGCGGTCGTTTGTCTTAGCTTCAGCAAGTGCTTTGTTCACCTTTTCGTTCAAGTCGCCTTTGAAGGATTTCAATGCTTCCTGTGCTTCGTCATCATTGTCTGTGCCAATCTGTGCCAGTAAGATGTCTGCAGCATCATCTCCTCCGATGCGTCCTAAAGCCTCGATGGCAGCCTCTGCAGGATCTCCACCCTTCTTGATAGCTTTTATAAGGAGAGGCTTCTGACTGTCCAGTCCGTTGTCTCCCAGCCAGTTGATGATGTCGATACGACCTTCTTCCTTGCATGATGAGTACTTCTTGGCTACTTTCTGAGCCAGAGCGTCATTTGCCAGATTGTGGTCTGTGGCGAATTTTAGTGCTTGCATGCGCAGTGCGTGGTCTTTCGTTTTCAGTGTCTTTACGACCTGGTCGCCAGCTTGGTCACCCAGTTTGACCAACTGGTCATATGCTTCAGCATAGATGGGCGCACCTGCATGGTCTGTATAGGTGACGTCATTCTTCTTGCTGAGCATGCGCAATTGGGCTTGCAGGAATTGTTTTGCAGTCTTGTCTGCAGCCTTGGGGATAGCATTTTGCAGTCCCTTGGCTACTGCTTCGCTGTACTGCGCGTTGGTAGAAGCAAAAGCTACTGCACCACTGATAGCGTATTCTATCAGGTTGTTGCTGTGCTTTTCTGCTGGTTGTAACATTGCAGCCAGCATTTCGATGGACTGAGGTGCGGCTTGTACCAAAGGCTCCATCTCCCGGTTGTAATCAGACTGTGTCTGTATGGGCATTAGTGCCAACACATCCTGTACGATGGTTTCGGGTTTCCTCTGACGTGCGTCTTGTGCATTTAGAGGCATGTTGGCCAGCATCATGAAGCATGCGGCCGATATGAGTGAAATGCTCTTTCTCATTTTTCGTTACTTGTTCTGTGTGGTTTGCATTCGGATTAAATCATCTTACCCCATTCTCCGCGCATAGGCTGGAATACAAGTCTGTTGGCAGCATCATCATTGATGAATGTCTGTGTCTTGGGGTCGAAGTTAAGCGTGCGATTCAAGCGGAGTGCGCATACACCCATGTTGACAATGGTTGCACTGTGGTGTCCGTTGCTCTCGTTGAGCGCGAACTGACGGCGTGAACGTACGCAATCCAGGAAGTCTGTCTCGCGTGGAGCAGGGTCTGGAAGCTCGTTGATAATCTCCTGTACATTGGGGATTGTGCACTCGAATCCTTTGTAAACACATCCTTTAGGCCCTTCGATGTAGGGAACCTTTCCTTTGCTCTCAAAGCCTTCTCCTTCCAGAATAATCTGACATCCGTCAGCATATGTGTAGGTGATGCTTCTCCAGATGCCTACTGCATCAGGATGCTGCTGTGGTGCGTCAACCTCGACTTTAACGGGGAAGTCGTTGTCCTTGCCCAAGAAATACTGCACGGGGTCAATATAGTGTTGACCCATATCGCCCAGTCCACCTCCATCATAGTCCCAATAGCCACGGAAGGTCTGGTGAGTACGATGTACGTTGTAAGGTTTGTATGGTGCGGGACCAAGCCATAGGTCATAGTCGAGTTCTTTGGGGATTGGCTGTACCTCCAGGTTTTCTTTTCCTGTCCAGTAGAATTTCCATGTGAAACCTGTGGCACCGCTTATGCGTACCTTGAGTGGCCATCCCAGCAGACCGCTGTCAACAAGTTTCTTCAGTGGCTTCACCTCAGTTCCCAGTCCATAGAAGGTATCCTTGAATCGGAACCAAGTGTCCAGTCGGAAAATGCGTCCGTTGCGTTTGATAGCCTCTTCAACTCGTTTTCCTTCTCCAATGGTACGTGTCATGGGCTTTTCGCATAGGATATCCTTGCCTGCGTTGGCAGCTTCGACAGCCATAATACCATGCCAGTGTGACGGAGTGGCAATGTGTACGATGTCAACATTGTCATCATGAATCAAGTCTCGGAAATCATGGTAGGCTTTAACTGTTTCGCCAAAGTTCTTCTTAGCTGCAGCTACTGCTGAGTCCAAATGCTTTTGGTCAACATCGCATAGAGCTACCATGCGGCAACGCTCATCACTGACAAAATGGAGGTTACTTCTTCCGATACCACCTACACCGATAATGCCACGGGTCAGTTGGTCGCTGGGAGCAACGAAATTGTTAGCTCCACCCATCTTACCAAGTACTTGGCGTGGCAGGATGGTGAAGAGCGCAGACGCAGCTGCTGTTCTCTTCAGAAAACTTCTTCTGTTTACTGTCATGTTGATTTAGGTTTGTAGTATATTGTCTGAATTCTTTTTTCTTCTTCCTGTTTTCGTCTTATCGCACTTGTCTGTACGAAATATATAAAAATATATAAAATACTCTTCAAAATTACTCAATATTTGTGAAATAGCCATTGATGGTAGATGTTTTTTTGTGCTTTTCTATTAGTCGATTTTGACATTTTTGATATTTGTCAATTTGGAAGTAGAATTTCTTATGTCTATTTCCCTGTATGGAATTCGGTTGCCTCCCAAGGAAAATTTGTATCTTTGCAAACAAAGGTTAAATACACGTGTTTTTCCAAGCAGGGATAAAGGCAACAGAAGATGGCAAAAGAAAGTATTTCTTATACCGACGAAGAGTTGGCCCAACTCAAACGGGTTCTCTATGAGATTCTAGGTAGGGTGGATGAAATTTGCAAACGTCATGGCTTGCATTATTTCATTACTGGGGGTACGGCCATTGGGGCATACTTCTGGAAGAGCATCTTGCCATGGGATGATGATGTGGATGTGGGAATGCCGAGAGCAGATTATGAGCGTTTTCTTGCAGTGGCTCAGAGCGAGTTGGGGAAAGACTATTTCCTACAGACGACAGATACGGAACCTCATTCTCCTTTCTATTTTGCAAAGATAAGAAAGAACGGTACGGCTTTCGAGGAGTGGGACTTTCGACATATACATATGCATCAAGGAATATTTGTTGACATCTTTCCTTTTGACAAAATCCCACAGCAGGGATGGAAGGAAAAACTGCAACATGATGTGGCAAATCTTCTGAATGGACTCCTTATTGCCAAAGAAATCTGGCAATGGAAGCATTGTGGACATTGTCAGGTGGACACTCCGCGCCCGAGAGGTTTTATTCCTTGTTTGGTGACTCGCATGCTGGTGAGTGTTCTCCCAAAGAGGTGTGTCTGCCAACTGCTGAAGCTCGTACAGACCTGGTATGATGATAACCCACAGCTGACGCGCTATAAGAATATCCTTACCGCATCGGAGCGTATAGACATTTCCTCTGTGGAACATTCCCAAAGGGTTACCCTCGGACCGTTGCTGGTAGATGCTCCAGCAGACCTCTTGGCTTATCTTACGGAGCATTACGGGCAGGTGCGGAAGGACATTCCAGAGGAACAGCGTGTCAGTCATCGCCCTGCTAAACTGAAGACTTAAATTAGAATATGGAAAAGAAGAAAGAGAGAAATCATGCGTTCGACATCCTGTGCGGCATCTGTATTGTCCGTATGGTGGTGCGGCATATTATGGGTTTTACGGGAGAACGTGAGGCTGATTGGTGGCTCGAGGTCATTCAGTGGACTTATTATTTTATGAGTTTCTTCTTTTTCAAGGCAGGATACTTCTGCCGGAGTGTGGGTGGGGGAAACAAAGCCTATTTGCTCGATAGAAGTCAGCGTTTGCTGGCTCCTTATGTGTCGAGTGGACTTATCGGTCTGGCTGTATATTTCTCCTTTTATATACCTATTCAGAATAAGTTCGGACATTTTACGGATACTCTGGAATGGAGTCACATATGGCGAAGCAGTGGAGTGTATGGCAATTCGCCAATATGGTTCCTTTTCTCTTTCTTCTGTATGTACATATTGGCTCATTTCACAGAGAAGGTACGCCACCTTCATTGGATATGGGCTGTAGGTCCGTTAGTTAGCTATTTCTTGTGGAAAGAGGGTAATCCCTTGTGGTTCAGTTTGAATAACGTATTTATGGGTATATATTATTTTTACCTTGGACATTTGTGGCACTGGGTGATGGAAAAACTTGGTGATAGGCGTATGCTTGTCTTATCTGTTTTCCTAACGATACTGGCTTCTGCTGGGAATATCCTGTGGCCAGGTATTTATACAATGAGCGAGAATGGTTTTGAGGGACACGCCCTTATGGCTATCGTAAATGCTACATTAGCGCTTTGTGGACTTTCTGGCATTTTACTCTCCCTGCATGTACGGCGTGTACCAGGGCTTTGCTTCATTGGCGAGCATAGCATGGTTTACTTCTTGCTCCATTATCCCATGCTCTATTTCTATAAGTTCACACACTTGAGTTTCGGGCGTAGCATATATGGCCATCCTGATGATACAATAGTGTTGGTGCCAATCGTGTTCGGACTTTGTTCTTGGCTTGTTCCCTATGTGGAGCGTCTGCCATGGTTGAGTGGACGATGGGGAAAGCCGAACCCAGCCCGAAGGGTTTCCGTACCGGCGAATAGTGTCAACCGAGATATTTTGACGACAGATAAGGTGGAAGAAGCCAAATAAAAAAGCTAAATTTGCAATGTGATGAAAGAGTTTCTTGTGGACGTTCCCGTCCTGATACTTTTCTTTAACCGGCCAGAGCAGTTGAGTCAGGTGTTCCAGCAGGTTCGTAAGGCACGTCCTTCGCGACTCTTCCTCTATCAAGATGGACCTCGTGGAGCTCAGGATGTGCCTGGTATTATGGCGTGTAGAAAGGTGGTGGAGAGTGTAGACTGGGACTGTCATGTGGAACGACTCTATCAAGAGCGTAATTATGGCTGTGACCCTTCTGAATTCATCTCGCAAAAATGGGCTTTCAGTCATGTGGACAAGTGCGTGGTACTTGAGGACGATGATGTTCCGTCGGTAACTTTCTTCTCTTTTGCTAAGGAAATGCTTGACCGTTATGAACATGACGATCGTGTTACCATGATTTGTGGCTTCAATGTGGAGGAACATACGGCAGACACCTCTGACTCATATTTCTTTAGCACGAATTTCAGCATTTGGGGCTGGGCATCTTGGCGCAGGGTGGTGGATCAGTGGGATGAACATTATACCTGGCTTGATGATTCCGAAACGGTAACCCGACTTCAGACTCTAATACGAGAGCGTGGCTACCGGGATGATTTCCTGCCCATGTGTCGCAAGCATCGGGCACAAGGTAAAGCTTTCTATGAGACTATCTTTTGGGCTCATTTGCTCTTGAGTAATGGACTTTGCATTGTCCCCGCGCATAACATGATAAACAATCTGGGAGCTACTGCAGATAGTACCCATTTTGGAGGAGAATTGGCAACTTTGCCACATGGGTATCGACGTATTTTCACTATGGGACGATACGATATGAACTACCCTTTACGTCACCCCAAGCATGTCATCGAGCATGTGGCATACAGACATAGGGTTTACAGAATAATGGGATGGATGCATCCGTGGATCAAGGTGGGACGCTCCTTCGAGGAGTTGTATCTTAATCTGAAGCATGGTAATCTGAGCTATATAGCGCAGGCCATCCGTAATCGCATTCGTAAGTGGATGGGAAAGGCAGCGTACAAATGAGAGTTCTTACGATAAGTACCAGCGAGCGTATAGGTGGCGGAGCCATTGCGGCCTGCCGTTTGAATGATGCACTTTGCCGTAATGGGGTAAAGGCCAAGATGCTGGTACGCGACAAACAGACTGATGCAGTGACGGTTGCACAGGTGGGTAATGTGTGGCCAAAGGCGTGTGAACGTCTGCATGTACTTCTCCACAATGGGCTGAACAGAAAGACCATGTGGCTTGCGGATACCGCTTGTTGTGGTGTTGACATATTGCATACACCAGAGTATCAAGAGGCAGACGTAGTACACTTGCATTGGATAAACCAGGGGATGCTGTCCCTCTCAACCCTTGAGAAAATGGCATCGGAGGGCAAGCGTATGGTTTGGACTCTGCATGATGAGTGGCCCTACCTGGGAGTCTGTCATTATCGTGGGGAATGCCAGGAGGCAGATTGCCGTCATTGTCATTTGATGAAAGGTAGTCTTCCTCAGCACATTCTGCAGCGCAAGCGAGACTTGCTCCGTAGTGCGAACATCACTTTGGTTGGTTGCAGCCAGTGGATAACGGACCGAGCAAGGAAGGCTTTACCTGGCGTACGTGTGGAACATATAAACAATTGCATTCCACATGATCTTTATCATCCGATTCCCCAGCATGAGGCACGCAGACAGTTTCAACTCTCAGATAATGAACAGGTGGTGCTCTTCTGTAGTCAGAAGGTGGGAGATGAAAGAAAGGGCATGAAATATCTGGCAGAAGCTTTGCAAAAGATGCCAGGAGAACATCTCTGTGTGATGGTGGTTGGCAGAGGTGCCGATCAAGTGAGTTCGCTCTTTCCTGGCATTCGCACGATGCTCTTAGGTAGCGTATCCCCCGAAAACATGCCTTCTGTGTATGCTGCTGCTGACGTATTTGTCACACCCAGTCTGGAGGATAATCTCCCCAATACCATTGCTGAGGCAATGAGTATAGGCACCCCTTGTGTGGGATTCTGTTCGGGAGGAATACCAGAGATGATAGATCATAAGGAAAATGGTTATGTGGCGGAGTGCGGAAATGCAGACGACTTGACTATGGGCATCCAGTATGTCCTCTCTCATACGCTTCGTGACGCAGCAATACATAAGGCAGCACGTGCTTACAACGAGAGCCATGTTGCAGAACAATATATAAAGATTTATGAATCCAGATAATGCTAATTCGCCATCAAGCACAGTCAGTAAGGAGAAAAGTGTGCCTCCGTCGTCAGAACGTTTGTCGCCCCTGATAACTGTAGCAACAGTTACCTATAATGCGGCAGAGACATTGGAACGAACCTTGCGGAGTGTGGCCCAGCAGGATTATACGCGTATAGAACATCTGATTGTTGATGGATGTTCCACAGATTCCACATTGAGCTTGGTGCAAAAGTATGTAGCAGATAATACGTGCACTTCTCATCCTCATCATATACGCTTAATCTGTGAGCATGACAATGGCTTGTATGATGCAATGAACAAGGCCATCAATAACGCGATGGGAGAATATATCCTATTCTTGAATGCTGGTGATTGTTTTCACGAATCATCTACTATTTCGCAAGCAGTCGCACAGATTGAATGGAAAAAGGGTGATGCCCGTAATCCTGCTATTATATATGGTGAAACGGATTTGGTCGATGCAGATGGAAACTTTATTCGACATCGTCGGCTTCGTGCACCCGAACGACTGACTTCTGATTCTTTCTTGAATGGAATGCTTGTCTGTCACCAGTCTTTTTATGTTCGTACGGATTTGGCACGCCAGATTCGTTATAGTCTTCATTATCGCTTCTCTGCTGATTATGACTGGTGCATTCGACTTATGCGTAAGGCTGAGAAAAGACGGCTTCAGATGGTTAATACTCATCTGGTTTTGACAGATTATCTGAGCGAGGGAATGACTACGCGCCATCATAAGGCATCTCTTATGGAACGGCTTCGCATTATGGCTCATCATTATGGTTGGATACGCGCCATAGGTGCTCATATCTGGTTTGTTGTCAGAGCAGTCATTAGGCGTTAGGGTTTATGAGATAGAGGTTGTGAGAAAACCTTAATCTGGGCTTTTGGGACTTTCGTCTTTTGACTGAGCTGCTTTGGTGATGGATGCAAGGTTCTTCCTTTTCAGACTTCTAAAACTAAATGTTTAATCCGCTCAGAATATCGGGAGAGTCATCTAATGACCGAGTTGGGAAAATAAAAAATGGCAGACGGTGTAAATACTAAAGAAAAATGTATTTGCACCGTCTGCTGTTAGATTCTTTTAGAGAAAGAAATGCTTATTCCTTATGTCTGTTTCTTTTGATACCTATTAGTATATACACAATCAGTAGTCCTGCCAATAACCCTAATGCGCTGTATGCTATAGTTTCTGTTATATGTACACTCTTGGGGTCGAAATACATGATAATCTCATGTTTACCAGCGGGAACTTGAATGGCACGCAGTACGTAATCCACACGGCCGATGGGAACCTCCTTCCCATCTATTGTGCAAACCCATCCTGGATAATAGATGTCGCTGAATACCGCTATGCCTTGTTGGGCTGATGCTGATTCGTAAGTCAGACGGTTGGCTTCATATGACTTTAGTACCACGCTTGCTTGAGTGACAGGGCTACTTGTGCCTAAGATGTCCTTGAATTTCTGGTCAGCTACAGCCGTTTGCTTAGGATTGATATTGTGGAGAGCTGATAATTCTGCGTCTGCATCTTTCACATATTGTATATCTGAAACAAACCATGCGTTTCCTGCTGCCCATGGGTTACTTACAGGAATCTTTTTCCCATCTTGCGTTCCAACAATTACCCACCTTGTGTTGAGCATATTAAGCACAGGGAAGATGCTGTCTCCATTGCATTGTGCAAGGTCACCGTGTGTGTTGACAATGGAAGAGTTGATACGTCCCATTTCTTTTTGGATATGCTCCTCAATAAGTTCTTGGTAACGTCGGAGCTTGGCAGGGTGATAGCCACCTATGCTCTTATGGTAGTATGAGGTTGTGTTGTCGTTGAATGTGCTTACCGTAAGGTTGAGCACACGATTGTATGCTCCATGATTTTCCTCCAAGATAATTTTGTCTGCTTCTGACTGTTGTAACTCTTGCATACGTGCAGATGGAGATGTGAACATGTTATCGTTGAGGTAACGCTTGTTTACTCCCCACATGTCTGCGATGCAAAGGATAATCAGACATGCCACCATGGGTGCTTCTTTGATACGTTTCCAGCGGTAGGCTATCAGTACCATTGTACCTACTGCTACGATGATGAAACTTCTCATGGCATCTGCTGTAAACATGGCACGACGCATGTCACTCATATTGCGTAGTATGTCTCCTGCCAGTTGCTGAGGTATGTAGCCTGCCTCTACGTATTGCTGCATGTAGGTGTGGTCTGCTGTGGACAGATAGTCTCCGAAGAAAGTGTCTGGCATTAGCCAAAAGAGCAGTGCAACACCTCCTGTGAGACAGAAACTGATGGTGATAAAATGCTTGCGAGGCAGAATCCCAGCTTTTCCGTTAAGACAGTCTGGTTGTTCAACTAACGTCTTCAATGCCAACATTGCCAGTAGGGGTATCGTGAATTCTGCGATGACCAGTATGCTGGCTACAGTGCGGAACTTATCGTACATGGGTATGTAGTCCAAGAAGAAGTCTGTGAATCCCATGAAGTTCTTTCCCCAGGAGAGCATTATGCTCAATATAGTGGCTACCAGCAGACACCATTTCATAGGACCGCGTACTATAAATAGTCCAAGTACAAACAGCATCAGTACGAACGCACCTACATAGACAGGACCACTTGTGCCAGGCTGTTCACCCCAATATTGGGTGAATGCTTGATAAATGGGGGCATAGGTGCTGTTGGCATGCTTCATGGCAGTCTGGCTTGTGGCAAGTGGCATGCTGGCTCCTCCTTTCGTATTGGGTACGAGGAGTGTCCATGTCTCTCCAAGTCCATAGCTCCACATGGTGATGTAACTTCGTTCCAGTCCACTTCCTGTCTGGTCAGAGGGGTCTTTTGTCTTCTGTGTCAGCTCGCTCTTACCACGCATACTCTCTTTGCTGTACTCCCAAGTGTGGTAAAGATTGCTTAAGTTGATGGCTATGCCAAGCAGTCCGCCTAATGCGAAGCATGCTGTAGCTTTTGTCCACTGACCAAGAGTGTGCTTGCGTAGTGCGTCAATCAGATATGCTACAACCATCAGCCCCATTACGAACAGAAAGTAATAGGTCATCTGTACGTGGTTGCTGAGAATCTGCATAGCTGTAAATAGGGCTGTCGTGATAACTCCTGGTAGGTAACGTCCCTTATAGCAGAGTACCATACCTGCAATCGTGGGAGGAATGAAGCTCAGGGTAAGCAGTTTCCAAATATGTCCAGCAGCAATAATAATAAAGTAATAACTACTGAACGCCCATAATATGGCTCCCAGTGCAGCCATCCAAACTTTGAAATCGAATGCACGCAACATAATATAGAAGCCAAGCAACATCATAAATACATATGCTGCAACGGCAGGAAGCCCCAATTGGTATATTTTCTCCAGGAAGGATAGCGTGTCTGTGCTATTATAGCTGGGACTCATTTGGTAGGTGGGCATTCCGCTGAAGAGTGTGTTGGTCCAGCGTGTGCGTTCACCGTTGTGGGTCTCGCGATAGTGATTCATCTCTACGCTGCTTCCTGCTGGTGCACTATGGTCGTGACCAGAAAGTACAAGTCCATCTCGTATAGGAGTGAAGAAGTAAGTGACGCTGATAACCACAAAGAACACTACGGCTAATACGTCAGGTAAGAATCGTTTTAGTTTATTCATATTCTTTTTGCTTTTTAGAATTGAAAAAAGCTGCAGCCCCATTTGTTGGAGTGCAGCTTTTTGGCTTTCATCTGTGTTTGCAGAGCTGCGTGATTACTTACGCAGACCCAGAGCTTTCACGATAGCACGATAGCGGTTGATGTCGCGCTTCTTCAGATAGTTGAGGAGGCTACGACGCTTACCTACCAAACCTGTCAGCGCACGCTCTGTGCTGTGGTCTTTACGGTTCTGCTTCATGTGCTCTGTCAGATGTGCAATGCGGAAAGTGAAGAGTGCAATCTGGCTCTCTGCGCTACCTGTGTCCTTGCCACCCTGACCGTACTGAGTGAAAATCTCTACTTTTTTTGTTGAATCCAAATACATAACTTTGTATGTCTTTATGATGAAACTTGTTTGTCGGGCAGCACAACTCGTCAGCACTGCCTCGCAAATGCGACTGCAAAGGTACTAACTTTTTCATTCTCACAGCTAAAAAAGTTGGAAAAAGTGAATTTCTTGCTTGTTTTCTACTTTTTTGTATACGGTAAAGATAGACACTACCAATTTCGTAAAACTATAATAGTAGACAATTATAATTATAATGGCCCTTTTAACTGGGAAAATATTTTTCTCCAACTATGAAAACAAACTGAGCCATTTCGTATGAATCTTATTATTATATCCGTTGTACTGACAAGCAAGCTGGCTTGTCAGTGTACAGGTTGTGCCTGTGAATTGTGTCCGATATTCCCCTGATTTATCGGATGAGTCATGAGCCCTTCTTTACTCCTTTACGTATGAAGCGGAAAAGATACTCCACCGTTCGTTCTAAAGCAAAACGGTGGAGTACCCCATACAAGTTTTTTAGGCTTTGTCGGTAGAAATACCCGAAGGATTATGTGCACAAGGAGTTTTATCCCTAATAAATAATAGAGGGCGTGTTCCAAATGCTTAACTTGACGAAGCCTAAAAGTGAATGTTGTTCGTTGCCAATAAATAAGACAAAGCGCGCGTTTGCGTAGGTTTTATTTAGCAGGGTCGTGTTTTTGGAAGGTTAAATGTCTCTTGTACAGCCTTCATTGCCTCCTCTGTCATGCCATCTGGTTCTGAACCCATATTGCGAGCACACATATAGATGTTTGCCGCTTTGCAGAGCACATCGGTTTGGTCAAATGCGTCCATGATGTCTGTACCTACAGATACGGTGCCGTGTTTTTCCCAAAGAACCACATCGTGTTCCTTGATTTGCTCAAGTGTGGCATCTGCCAATTCTATAGAACCAGGCATTGCGTAAGGTACGACACCGATGCCCAAAGGAGCAAAGGCCAATGTCTCTGGAATCATTGACCAAAGGACACGAGTCATTTCACCTGGGCGCAGGAAGCGCTGGATGTGTGACATCGCCACCAATTCGATGGGATGTGTGTGTAGCGTTGCTTTGTAGGTGCTACCTGTACCAATCAAGTAATCTTGCAGGGAAAGGTGAGAAGGTAATTCGCTGGTTGGCATTACGGGATTGTCTGCAATGATTTCGTAGGATGCGCAGTCTTCGCAGATACGGATTATAGAACCGTTCTCCATTGGCTTCCGAGCTAAATCACGCATACGCTTGCCTGTACCTTTTGCGTAAAAGTATTTGCCTTTCAGATGTGGTAATACCTTGCCAATTTGTTTCTTGGGCGCGATGGCTGGCAGGGACTTTATCTCGTCATCTATAAATTCGGTGATGTTGACGGTGATGTTTCCACCGTTGCGCTCAGCCCATCCCTTTTGCCAAAGATAACCTGCGACTTCTGCCACTTGATCTATTACCGTCGCCAGAGCAGGGCGACCTTCCAAAATACTCTTCATTACTACTTTCGTTCTATGTTTTTTATATAAGACCTCTCTCGTACCCTATACAAGGGGATGCGAGAGAGGTGCTTCTCTTTTTGCTAATTTGTTGTGAGATTAAAAATGCTAAAGAAGTTGGGGTAGGAAGCTGCTGGTTATCAGAACTGCCAGTCCAAGTATCAGTACGGCAATAGTTTTGCCTGAACAGCCTTTCCATTCTTTAAGTATGATACCCCATACGTTGCTAAACGTGACATTGAGCGCCATCAGTATGCAGAAGGATAATGTGGTGAGGGTTTCAGACTCGGTGAGGAATCCTTTGCCCAACGACAAGCCAAAGAACTGACTATACCATAAAGCTCCTGCTAAAATACAGAAGAATAGGTTGTTGCCCCAAACGCTTCCTTTGGTATAGTCGCTCCATGTGTGATTCTTCTGATTCTGGTAGAAACAGAAAATGGCATTGGTGACAAAACCGCCTAATGTAACCAGCATAGTGGCAGGGAGAGTCTTGTACATGTCTGGTGTCAAATCGCCGAAGTTAATGCCTTTTCCGAATTCCAAACCTACGTTGAAACAACCGCTCATGAAGCCAGCCAGCAATGCAATGGCAAGTCCACGGGTGAAGTTGAAGTCCTTGACGGCCTCCTTCTTTGCTTCTTCAGAAAGCATGGATGCCTTCATAGACCCTGCTACTCCGATTATGGCAATGCCAAGCAATGTGACAGCGACACCTATTAACACCGCTCCTGTCAGGCTACTCAGAGCATTCTCTTCGGGGAAGAAGATATTGAGCAATACGGGACCCATGATAGTTCCAAGCCCTGCGCATGTTCCCAATGCGATGCTTTGCCCTAAGGCAACCCCCAAATAGCGCATGGAAAGACCAAAGGTGAGACCTCCAATCCCCCAAAGTACGCCAAAGAGTATGGTCATGCTGATGTTAAAAGAGTTTTGCTCTGTGAAGAGTTCGCAGAGACAATGTCCTTCTGGGACGGCAAGCAAAGCTCCAAGAAGGGGCAGTACTAACCAAGCGAAGGCTCCTTGTACAATCCAATAGCTTTCCCAACTCCATTGCTTAATTTTGTTGATGGGTACATAGCTGCTTGATTGGCAGAATGCGCCTGCAGCAATTATCAACAGTCCGATGAGAATGTTCATAGCATATAATCTTTATTAACAGCGTTTGCTTGTTACGTTAGCTTCGTAAGAATCAATTTCTTTCATGTAATCCTGACCTACAGGTACATTGTTGCGTACGCAGAACTCATCATAGACAGCTTGCCAAGGCATTGCTTTCTGCTCTTCCAAAAGACCGAGTACGCGATAACCTTGTCCTTTTAGTTCTGCTTCGCTGATGATAGCCTTGGGCTCCAAAAGGGCGCGCAGCATGCACTTTTGTGCAGAACGTGAACCTATTACGTATGCGCCAATTCGGTTGATGCTGCCATCGAAGAAGTCCAGGCCATAGTGTACACGATCCAAGGCGTCTGCACGAACAATCTCTGAGAACAGTTCCTGAGTGGGGTCGTCCATGATGGTCACGTGGTCGCTATCCCAACGTACAGGGCGGCTAACATGTAGCATCAGTTCTGGAACGAACTGTAGCACAGCGCTCACTTTGTCTGCAGGGCTTTCTGTGGGGTGGTAGTGACCTGTGTCTATGGTCAGAATCTTATTGTTTTTGGCAGCATATGCTGTATAGAAGTCGTGAGAGCCAACGGTGAAGCTTTCTAAGCCAATGCCAAAGACTTTACCTTCTATACAATCCTTCATCATGGGCTGCTCCTTAGCAAAGATCTCGTCTAATGATTTCTTTAGCAGACTGCGGTAAAGCATGTGGTTCACGCTTTGGTCTTTGCATCCGTCGTGTACCCAGAGGTTCATGATACAGGGGTCGCCCTGTGCCTCACCCATTGCGTTGGCAATGTCGCGGCAGCGTTTGGTATGTTCCACCCAGAATGCGCGTATGCTCTCATCAGGATTAGAGAGTGACAGGCTTCCGCTCTTGGGATGTGAGAAACTGCTTGAGTTGAAATCCAACTTCGTGTCGTTCTCTTTAGCCCAGTCTATCCATGATTGGAAATATTCTACGGTCACTTCGTCGCGATCTACAACCTTGCCTTTGAAGTCACCGTAAATCTCATGAAGGTTGAGACGATGTTTTCCAGGAATGAGGCTTTTGGCTTTCAATATGTCTGCTTGTAACTCGTCAATATTACGTGCTTTGCCGGGATAATTTCCAGTGCTCTGGATTCCTCCACTCAATGAGCCAGCTTGTACTTCGAAGCCTGTCACATCATCTGCTTGCCAGCAATGCATTGACAGATGGAAGTCTTGTAATTGCTTCAGAACTTTCTCTGTGTCAACGCCAATTTCTGCATAGCGTTCTTTTGCTACTTCATAGGCTTTCTTTACTAATTCTTCTTTCATAACGGATCGGTTTTGTTTATTTTTGGATTTTAATGAATGTCTCGTATGCCGCATCCCAATCGGGAGTATGGTTTGGCTGATAGTTGTTTGTCTCGATACTGTTGGCAATGATGTGCCGCATCTCAAACATGTCCTTGACCAGTCCTGCAGCCTTTGCCTGCAACATGATGTTTCCGATAGCTGTTCCTTCAACGGGTCCTGTGATGACTGGCAGGTTGATGCTGTCAGCAGCCATTTGCATCAGATAATGGTTGTAGGTGCCTCCTCCAATGACATGAAGGCGTTCTATGGGGAATGGAGCCAGTTGCTTCAAGTAGTCAAGTACTTGTCTGTAACGTAGTGCCAGGCTTTCGAAAATGCAACGTGCTGTCTGACGATAGTCTTCTGGAACAGGCTGGTTTGTCTCTACACAGAATTCTTTTATGGCTTCTACCATACTCTCTGGGTTGGCAAACCTTGGGTCATCTGGATTTATGAGTGAGCGGAATGGCTCAGTCTCCATTGCTTGACTGTTTATTTCGTTTACATCTTTTGGTGCGTCAGTCCATTCCTGTCTGCAACGCTCCAAAAGCCACATCCCACAAATGTTCTTGAGAAAACGGGTCGTTCCTTCGATGCCACCTTCGTTGGTGAAATTGTAATCGTAGCTCTCCTTGTTTATGATGGCGTCCTTAGTTTCTATGCCCAGTAGGCTCCATGTGCCACAACTCAAGTATGCGTAACGCTCATCAGGTGACGGAACAGCAGCTACGGCGGCTCCAGTATCATGCCCTGCCACAGCTACTACGGGTACGGGTCCCAGTCCGGTCATTTTCTGTATCTCTGGAGTAAGAGTTCCTACTCGGTCTCCTGGGTTGACGTAGCGGCCGAATTGGCTCTCCTTTAGCCCTACTGCTTCTGATAGCAGGGGGTCAATTCGCTTCGTTTTAGGATCCAGCATCTGACTTGTGCTCAATATCGTGTATTCGCAAACCGCTTCGCCAGTGAGCATATAGCTTAATGCATCGGGGATAAATAAAATCTTGTCTGCTGCTTCCAATGCTGAGTCGTTGTGCTTGCGCATTGCTGCAAATTGGAAGAGTGAGTTGAAGTTCATGAATTGGATTCCGGTGCGGTTGTAGACTTCTTCTTTAGGTATTTTCTTGAAGAATTCTTCCATGATGCCCTCGGTGTGTGGGTCACGGTATGAGAAGGGGTTGCGTAGCAGGTTTCCGTCTTTTCCTATGCATACAAAATCTACGCCCCAAGTGTCGATGCCGATGCTTTCCAGTCTGATGCCTTGCTCTGCCACCAGACGCAACGCCCGTATGATTTCTGCATACAGATCGTAGATGTTCCAATAGAAGTGTCCACCCAGTTCTGTAATTCGGTTGGGGAAACGTGTGAATTCCTTTTGTATGAGTTGCCCTTGCTCTACACTGCCTAATATGGTGCGTCCGCTGGTTGCTCCCAAATCTACTGCCATGAAGCAGGGATTCTCACTAGTCTTACTTTGGTTAGTATTCATATGATAACAAAGATTTTCTTGTTTGTACAACCACAAATTTAGCCATTTTTGATGGAATCTTAAATATGTTTTCAGAAGAAAATGGTTTCGAACCCCTTTTTGCTCTTGATGGGGAAGCCTTGACGAGTAGGATGGACGTGTCTGGGGCTCAACACATGTTGTTTATTCTTCCTTAATACGGTATTCGCCTGAGTCCAGGTGTACTTGCTTCCCTGTGGTGGGTAATGTAAGTATAGCTGTGCTGTTTGCCGGAACCGTGATGTGGAAGTCGTAATGTTGGTCAACTCTTTTTCTAAACGAGACCTTAACGCTTCCGCGTGGAGTGGGTTGGATGATGGAGGCATTGTCTAGTCCACCTGGTTGTGGCTTGATACTAATCGAAGAGAAGCCTGGGGTCAGAGGTTGGATGCCCATTAGCTGTCTGGCAATAATATTGCTTGCGGCAGCTCCCCAAGCGTGGTTCCAATCAAGGTTGGGTTTGAAGACATTGTCCCATGCTTCGGTGGTGATAGTGGAACCCATCCGAATCATGTTGTACCAACTGCGTTTTCCTGTTCCTGCCAGTAGGCTGCATGCGTAAGTTCCTCTGTTTGCAGCATAGAGTGCATCCAGAAGGAATTGTGCTCCGTATACACTACAGCCCATTTTCCTGCTTTCAAGGTAATTTGCCACCCTCTGTTGCCTGTCTTGTGGTACCAGATCAAACGCTAAGGGAAACATGCTGCTGTGTTGCGAACAGTGCGTGGATCCCTCTCCATCTACGTATGCGCCTTTTTTCTCATCCCAGAGTAAGGTGTTGATGCTTTCTGCTGTCTGTTGTGCCATCAGACTGAACTGGCAACTGTCAGCGGATTCGTAAAGTGCTCCTGCGATGAGACTCATCATGCGTAGCGCATCATAATGATAGGCGTTTACTACGGTATTGTATGTAAGCATTTCGTGACCGTCAGCCTCTCCTCCCGCTTCTTTCTCTATACCTGCGGCTCCTCCCTGTGGCCAGTCGACAATGTCACGTAGATTGTCCCCTCTGAAGTGTACTGATTTCCGTACGGAGTCAGTGAGCAACCCCGTGCGAGTGCTGATAAGTCCCCTTTTGTCTCTTAGAGCTATGAAAGCTTTTGCCTGAAGGTCGTGATAATACCTTTTTATAAGTTGGTCATTTCCCGTGTAGAGATAGTCAAGCCATGCTAGTCTTGGGGTCAGTAGTATCCATTCTGTTGGCCATGTGGGATGTTCTATCAGATGGGCAATACTGCGTCTGGCAGTAGTGTATTCCTTGTCTGCTGTGTAGTGGGATAGTTGGTTTATCAAGGCATCTGCCTCATAGGGAATCCGTTCGCGATCACCGTCTACATAGATTCCCGTGAAAGAAGTGGCTTTGATGGAGTATTTGCAAAGTTCCCATACTTGGTTTAGAATGGAGTCTGAGCAGGTGAAAAGGGCGGCATTTTCATTGAAGGGTACGTTTACAACATTCCTTTCAATGCTTTTTACCTGTGCCACTCCTTCTACTTCTACGTAGCGGAAGGGGTATACCTCTCCGATAGCATTGGGCATTAGTATGGGAAGGGTTCGACTTTCGTTCGAGTTTTTGTCTGTGTTTCTTTTGTCTGGGCGAAAGCGGATGGTGTAGTTCTGGGTACCTTTATTTAAGGGTATTGTGTAACGTGTGTATCGTATACTTCCTTGTGGATTCTGGTTTACGTGCCCAGATATTGCGTCTTCTCCCAGGTGTACTGTGATGCTGTCCTTCTCTTTCCTGCTTGTGACGCGTAAGGTTATCTGAGCAAAAGCGTCTTTTTGGAAGTCATAGAAGTAAGTACGGTCATCTGTACGTGAACAGTATACGGGTTTTTCTTTGCTCTTGATTAGCGGATAATGGCTGAAACATGAATCCAGGATTCCTGCCGTGGTGAAACTTGTGGGTCGTGCGTAATGACTTTCGGACGTCTTGCCCTTTTTGCTCTTTGTCTCTCCCCATACTTTTACTGTCCACCAGTATCTGGTTTCTGGCTTGAGTGATTCTCCTGCGTAGGGAACAGCCACAGAATTGTTACTCATCATAGGTCCGCTATCCCAAACGTCAGATTTGTCTTCTGATAACAGATGCTTGGATGTGGCCATCAGTATGCGGTAACCAGTTTGCTTAAATCCCATTGGCAATGTCCAGCCTAAGGTGGGGCGTGAAGAACAGATGTATCCAGCAACACCATAACTGCTTATTGGCAGGTGTTCCATCATGTCTGTAGTCAGATGTTGAGGCAGAATGTCTTTCTTTTGCTTTCCATAAACTTCTATGCTCTCAGCAAGGCAAAATATGCAGCAAAGCAGAATGTATGAGAAGTGAAGTTTTGTTAGGGTTTTCATCAGTATATGATATTTATAGTATGTGGGCGCGTGCGAAAAGTTTATAGTAGTTTTGAGTCTATCTTAATCACAAAGTTACAAAAATAAGAGAAAAACGTTGGTAGAATGCTTTTAAAAGAAGCAATATGAGATAAAAATGACAGGGAATTGTACTTACCAAGGTGACGATTTGTTCTAATAAGTAATATTTCGTAACTTTGCCGTGCAGTTTAAAGGAAAATTAGAACAAAATAAAGCGATATGAGTGACAGATTGTTTATCTTCGACACTACGCTGCGTGATGGTGAGCAGGTGCCGGGATGTCAGTTAAACACCGTGGAGAAGATACAGGTGGCGCGTCAGCTGGAGGCTTTGGGCGTTGATGTGATAGAAGCCGGATTCCCTGTGAGTAGTCCAGGTGACTTCAATAGTGTGATTGAAATCAGCAAGGCTGTGACCTGGCCTACTATCTGTGCCCTTACACGTGCCGTGGAGAAAGATATTGACGTGGCGGCGGAAGCACTCAAATATGCCAAGCATAAGCGTATACATACAGGCATAGGCACCAGCGACAGCCATATACGGTATAAGTTCAACTCCACTCGAGAGGAAATCATTGAACGCGCTGTGGCGGCTGTGAAGTATGCTAAGCGCTATGTGGAGGATGTGGAGTTTTATGCTGAAGATGCTGGTCGTACAGACAATGAATATCTAGCTCGTGTCATTGAGGCTGTAACCAAAGCGGGAGCTACCGTATGTAATATCCCAGATACAACGGGTTTCCGTACTCCTTATGAATATGGAGAGAAAATAAAATATCTATATGAGCATGTAGACGCTTTTGCCGCAGGACGTTCCATTCTGTCTACCCACTGTCATAACGATCTGGGTATGGCTACTGCCAACACTGTGGCAGGTGTGCTCAATGGTGCGCGTCAGGTAGAAGTGACTATCAATGGCATCGGTGAGCGTGCTGGTAATACCGCATTGGAGGAGGTGACGATGATCTTTAAAACACATCCAGATCTGGGTATTGACACCAATATAAACACTACCAAGATTTCTGCCACGAGCCGTATGGTGAGCAGTCTGATGAATATGCCTATCCAACCAAACAAAGCTATTGTGGGTCGAAATGCCTTTGCTCATAGTTCGGGAATCCACCAGGATGGTGTGCTGAAAAATGCGTCTACCTACGAAATTATGGATCCTAAGGAGGTGGGTATTGATGATAATGCCATTGTGCTGACCGCTCGTTCAGGACGTGCTGCGCTGAAACATCGTCTTAGTGTGAATGGCGTGGAGCTCGATGGAGAACGGCTTGATACAGTCTATAAAGCCTTCCTTGACCTGGCTGATAAGAAAAAGGAAGTGACCGATGACGATGTGCTCATGCTGGCTGGTGCCGATCGTACAGCAGCGCATAGCGTTAAGTTAGAGTATCTGCAAGTAACTACGGGCAAGGGAGTACGCTCTGTGGCAAGCATCGGATTGACGATTGCCAACGAACATTTCGAAAGCGCAGCCTCGGGAAATGGTCCTGTAGATGCAGCTATTAAGGCTCTCAAGACTATCATCAAACGTGAGATGACCCTCAAGGAGTTTACTATCCAAGCCATTAGCAAGGGCTCCGATGATGTGGGTAAGGTGCATATGCAAGTGGAGTATGATGGACACATCTATTATGGATTTGGTGCGAATACCGACATTGTTACGGCTTCGGTGGAAGCTTATATTGATTGTATAAACAAATTCAAAGCATGAACACACTCTTCGATAAGATATGGGACGCACATGTGGTGCAGAATGTACCCGATGGTCCGACGCAGCTCTATATAGATCGCCTCTATGCACACGAGGTAACTAGCCCACAGGCATTTGATACGCTTAGGGATAAGCACTTGCCCGTATTTCGCCCCGAACGGGTTGTGGCAATGCCAGACCACAATACACCAAGCGACCAGCAGAAAGCTATTCATGACCCCATCGGGCGTAAGCAGGTAGAGACTTTGGCACGTAACTGTCAGGAGTTTGGCATTCGGCATTTTGCTATGGGTACCAAGGATAATGGTATTATCCATGTGGTGGGACCAGAGAAAGGACTCTCGCTGCCAGGCATGACCATTGTGTGTGGTGACTCTCATACGAGTACGCACGGTGCGGTAGGTGCTATTGCTATGGGTATTGGTACCAGTGAGGTGGCAGAAGTGTTGGCCTCGCAATGTATCTTGCAACAGAAGCCGAAGACAATGCGCATCAATGTGGAAGGCAGTCTGAATCCTGGTGTGACAGCCAAGGATATCGCTCTCTACATTATGGCACAGATGACCACTGGTGGAGCTACGGGTTATGCAGTGGAGTATGCGGGCAGTGCCATACGCGCTCTAAGCATGGAGGGTAGACTTACGCTGTCAAACTTATCTATCGAGATGGGATCACGTGCGGGCATCATTGCTCCAGATGATACGACTTTTGAGTATCTGAAAGGTCGTGAGTATGCGCCTAAAGGTGAAGAGTGGGATCGTGCGGTGGAGCGGTGGAGACAACTCAAAAGCGACAGCGATGCTGTATTTGATAAGGAAGTTACGTTCCGTGCCGAAGATATCAAACCACGCATTACATACGGTACTAACCCTGGGGCTGGTATCGCTATTGACGAATGTATTCCCACGCTTGAGAGTGTGCCCGAGTTGGAACGTCAGGGCTTCTTGGAGCAGTTGGCGTATATGCAGTTTGAGCCAGGACAGCGGCTGGAGGGAACTCCTGTGGACTATTGCTTCTTAGGGGCTTGTACAAATGGGCGCATAGAGGACTTTCGCGCTTTTGCCAGTGTTGTCAGAGGGCGCAAAAAGGCGGAGAACGTGGTGGCTTGGCTTGTGCCTGGTAGTTGGAAAGTTCGTCAGCAGATTATCGACGAGGGTATTGATAAGGTACTGTGTGAGGCAGGTTTCGAATTGCGTCTGCCCAGTTGTTCTGCTTGTCTAGCCATGAATCCTGATAAAGTGCCTGCTGGCAAATTGTCTATCAGCACGAGCAATCGCAACTTCGTGGGACGCCAAGGTCCTGGGGCACGCACCATCTTAGCTTCTCCTCTTGTAGTGGCAGCAAGTGCTGTGACAGGAGTAATTACAGATCCACGTAAACTATAACGTCCTATGGCAAAACAGAAATTCAATATCATTGAGTCAACTTGCATACCTATACGCATTGACAATTGCAATACAGACCTCATAATCCCTGCTCGTTATCTGGCTTCTACCACACGCGATAGCAAGTTTTTTGGTGATGCTTTCATGCATGACTTGCGCTACAATCCCGATGGGACTCCTGTGACTGACTTCGTGATGAACCGTCCCGAATATAATGAGGCTCCTCATCCAGGTGTACATGAAATAATTGTAGGTGGACACAACTGGGGCTCTGGTTCAAGCCGAGAGCATGCCGCATGGGCAATAGCAGGTTATGGAGTTCGTGTGGTTATCAGTGATAGTTTCGCAGATATCCATCGCAATAATTTACTCAACTGCTTTGTCTTGCCTGTGGTGGTGAGTGAAGCCTTCCAGCAGGAGCTTTTTGAGTCAATAGAGCGTAATCCTCAAACTCGTGTGAAGGTGGATGTTCCACAACAGACTGTGACTAACGAAGCGACAGGCCATAGCGAACATTTCGAACTAAATGCCTACAAGAAGCATTGTCTGATGAATGCCTATGACGACATCGACTTCCTGCTTGCTGGCAAGGATAAAATAGAACAGTGGGAAGCAGCACAGCAGAAATAAGGAGAGAGTTTGCCTCAGCTTTATGCCGATACGTGGCCGAGGAGCTCAGATGGCAAGATGGGACTTATCCTCAGGGAGCTGTGCAAGTGATAGATGCGCGCAACCATTTGTTTAGAACCTTGCCTACACAACATACTGATGAGGCTGATGACATATACTCATTGGCTGAATTGTGTCATGTGGACGAACTGATGCAGACTCTGCCTGACCTTAATCGCGCCCTTAGTGTGGCACGAAATTACTTCCCAACCGATATTGATTGAATTCGTAATGAAGACCATAGAGATAATGGACACTACCCTACGCGATGGGGAGCAGACCAGCGGGGTTAGTTTTATGCCTCATGAGAAGCTTATTATTGCAAAGGCTTTGCTGCAGAACCTATGCGTGGACCGTATTGAAGTGGCATCAGCTCGTGTTTCTGATGGCGAATTGGAGGCAGTAAAGAGCATCTGTCGATGGGCAGGTCAGACTGGGCGGTTGCAGAGAGTAGAAGTGTTGGGGTTTGTTGATGGACACACAAGCGTTGATTGGATAGTAGAGAGTGGGTGTAAGTGCATCAATCTGCTTTGCAAGGGTTCGCAACGTCACTGCGAAGGACAACTGAAGAAAACACTGGAGCAGCACACGCAGGATATTCTTGCCACGGTGGCTTATGCCACAGAGCAAGGACTTGTGGTCAATGCTTATCTCGAAGATTGGAGCAATGGCATGAAGGATAGTCCGCAATATGTGTTCGCTTTAGTAGAGTCTTTGCGGCATTGTGGCATACGACGTTTCATGTTACCCGATACTTTGGGTATTCTGAATCCGCTTGACCTTATCCGTTTTATGCGTCAAATGGTGAAGCACTTTCCTGAATTGCATTTCGATTTCCATGCACATAACGATTATGATTTGGCCATCAGCAATGTGCTGGCTGCAGTATTGGCAGGTGCTAAAGGGATTCATACCAGTGTGAATGGTTTGGGCGAGAGAGCAGGAAATGCTCCTTTAGCCAGCGTACAAGCGATTCTTTGCGACCAGTTTCACGCGCATACGGGTATTGATGAGAGCCGTCTTAACGATGTGTCGCGTCTGGTGGAGAGTTACAGTGGCATTGCCATCCCACCAAATCAGCCCATTACGGGGGAGAATGTGTTTACCCAAGTGGCTGGTGTGCATGCCGATGGCGACAATAAGGCTGGGCTCTATCAGAATGCACTTCTGCCTGAGCGTTTTGGGCGAAAACGTGAATACGCTTTGGGCAAAAACTCAGGGAAAGCAAATATCCTGCGTAATCTGGAAGAGTTGGGACTTGAATTGACTCCCGAACAGACCAAACGCGTGACACAACGCATCATTGAGTTGGGTGATAAGAAGGAGCTGGTGACGCAGGAGGATTTGCCATTCATTGTGAATGATGTGCTCAAGCATGGTACGCTGGACGAGCATGTGCGTTTGCTGTCATATGTGGTAACAACCGCTTATGGGCTGAAACCACTGGCTAGTCTCCGTTTGGAAGTCAACGGACAAATGTATGAGGAGAGTGCACAAGGAGATGGCCAATTTGATGCCTTTGTTAGAGCTATTCGTCATATATATAAGAATAAGTTGGGACGCCGTTTCCCGTGGCTTACCAACTATGGTGTCTCAATTCCTCCAGGTGGACGCACAGATGCTTTTGTGCAGACAACTATTACCTGGAACTGGGACAATCGTATGATACGCACACGTGGTTTTGATGCCGACCAGACAGAGGCGGCCATTAAAGCCACAATCAAAATGCTCAATCTAATAGAGCAGGACTACTAAGCAGAATACAGATGGGGGGATTTACACATGATGCTCTCTACAGAAAGATGGAAACAACTTAAGTTCATTAGTATATGAAACTGAAAATAGCAGTATTGGCTGGTGATGGCATCGGCCCAGAGATTATGGAACAAGGCGTGGCTGTGTGCAGTGCCATTGCCAGAAAGTTTGGTCATGAGGTTAGTTATAAGGAAGCCTTGTGTGGCGCACATGCTATAGATGAGGTAGGTGACCCCTTCCCAGAGGATACTTTCCAAACTTGTATGGAAGCAGATGCTGTGCTTTTTGCCAGCGTAGGTGACCCGAAGTTTGATAACAATCCTAATGCCAAAGTACGTCCAGAACAAGGCTTGCTGGCGATGAGAAAGAAACTTGGGCTTTATGCCAACATACGCCCTGTAGAGACTTTTGATTGTTTGGTACACAAATCACCCTTGAAGGATGAACTTGTTAAGGGTGCTGATTTCATTTGCATACGTGAACTGACAGGCGGTATGTATTTTGGAAAGAAACAGGAACCGACCATCAATGCAAATGGGGTGGAGGAAGCTCTTGATACTAACTATTACACACGCCCCGAGGTGGAACGTATCTTGCGTGTGGGATATCAGTATGCTCGTCAGCGTCGTAAGCATCTTACTGTGGTTGATAAAGCCAACGTGTTGGCCAGCAGTCGTTTGTGGAGAAAAGTTGCTCAAGAGATTATGGGCGAATATCCTGATGTCACCACAGATTTTATGTATGTTGATAATGCTGCCATGCGCATGATACAGGAACCAAAATTCTTTGATGTGATGGTGACTGAGAATACCTTTGGTGACATCCTTACTGACGAAGGGTCTTGCATTACGGGTTCTATGGGACTGTTGCCCAGTGCTTCTACCGGTGAGCATACACCTGTCTTTGAGCCTATTCATGGGTCATGGCCTCAGGGTAAGGGCTTGAATATAGCTAATCCTTTGGCGCAGATCTTGTCGGTGGCAATGCTTTATGAATACTTTGATTTGAAGGAAGAGGGGGCACTTGTCCGTGAGGCGGTCAATGCTTCGCTTAATGCCAATGTGCGCACGCCAGAGATACAGGTTGAGAGTGCACCCAAGTATGGCACACGTGAAGTGGGAGCCTGGATTGTGGATTACATCAACAAAAAATAAGTGACAGAGATGGCTCATAACCATTGTGGGTTGCAGGGGAGTGTAATGTATTTCTCCTCTCTTTTGAAAGCTAACCAGACCGCCTCCACATTTAAAATGGGGGTGGTGCTGGTTTTCTTTTTCTTTCTCTTCTTACCTCTCTCAGTCAGTGCTACAGACGAGTATGAGGAAGGGTTTCTTACCACTTATCTTAATCGTGGACTAGAGCGCGTGATGTCTTCTGATACGGCAGCACAGACAGAAAAGTTGCACTATGGGCGTAATGTGACGCGTTATGTTAGTGCGCCCAAGTTTGGTGGTTACGCGGTGGGCAAGTATGAGTGGAGCGGAAAAGCTGGAGCAAATAGAGGGGGGAGCTTCTCTTGTCGTCTGCTGAGAGCTTATGTGTCAGGCACTATATTGCGCGATTTTAAATATCGTGTGCAGATGGAATTGCGTAATGCTTCACCTGCTATGCGTGATTATACTCTGGAATGGGTACATTGGAAGGAATTTCAAATTAAAGTGGGACAATTCAAACGTGGTTTCACGTATGAGAATCCTTCAAATCCCTGGGATGTAGGCTTCGGCTCTTATGCTCTTGTAGCCCAGGCTATGACGGCTATGGCTGGTGAAGATTGTAGTGGTGAGGCTGCGCAAAACGGACGTGATCAGGGATTGCAACTACAGGGTGATTTGGTGCCTGTCGGTTCTGATCGTCACGCACTTTTGCATTATCAAGCTGCTGTATATAATGGCAATGGGCAGAATAAAGCTGATAATGATGGGCGCAAGGATTGGATAGGTAGTATCTGGGTACAACCCATCAAAGGACTCTATGTGACTCTCTTTGGTTGGCGTGGCTCCTACACAAAGGCTGTGAGTACAGGCGAAAATCTCACCGTAGGTCGGAATCGTTGGGGATTGAGCGCAAAGTTTGATTGTAAGGATTGGAGCGTGCGTGCAGAGTATGCACACAATACAGGGCACAGTGTCAATGCTTATGATGTGGAGAATAAAGTCTTCACAGACCGCGGTAAGGCTGATGGGTGGTATGTGGCTTTAGGCGTTCCCTGCACGGATTGGCTTAAGGTATATGCTCGTTATGATACGTTTCGCAAGCAAGCTTCGTGGGGGTCTGCAAAAACGTTATATAGTCTGGCTCCGAACTTTCAGCTGCATCGTAATCTGATGTTTCAGTTTCAATACAACTACGTCAATGACCGCCTTGCCCCCAAACATCACTACAATGAGTTTTGGGCACAGAGTTACGTGCGTTTTTAAGCAGTACGGTTGACGGTTTGCTGATGGGCTTGAGGCCTATATTAGAGTTGTGGCAATCTGAAGGGTTCTGAATTAAACTCCTTAGGCATATGTGTCTTCGTTGGCACATCATGTCTCTTTATTCAGATTTGCCACCACTTCTTTTTAGGTTTCTGTTCGGTGATTCCAAACTCCTCTCGTGCAATTTCCTCGTAAGTTTTGTGCTCTGATATCATACGATAGATAGTACCCCAATCAGGTAAGCCACCCACGTTTCGGTCATCAATCCACATATCAACCTTTAATTTACGGCTGTAGTGACGGTTCTTTTCAATATCTTCCTCGGGGAAATCTTTGTTAACAGCGTAGAACTCTATTCCACGTTTGCGACACCATTCTACTGCTTCATCAAGAAGTTGTCCTTCACGTACGCTCCATAGTATCAACTTGTGTCTGTCCTTTATCAGCATTTTCAATGTTTGCACAGCAAAAGGTATCTCGTTACCTATCTTGGGATATTTGTGCTCCACGATGGTGCCATCAAAGTCTACTGCTATTGTCATCTTTGTTTTCCTCTGTTTTTTTATTTGCACTGCAAAGATAAGAGTATTTCTTTATATTTACCTCACAGGTATATAAATATGTAAAATTCTAGGAAAACATTATCCTATCTCCGATAAAAGTTGCAATTTTGCAAAAGGAAACCATGTGTCTAATATGCGGATACGCAATAAACAATAATTGTATTTATGATAATAGAAGAAATTCTGGAGCACAATCGGCAATTTGTAGCAAACAAAAGTTATGAGAGATTTCTTACCAGCAAATATCCAGATAAGAAGCTGGCTATTTTGTCTTGTATGGACACTCGTCTTACAGAACTGTTGCCAGCCGCGTTAGGTCTTAAGAATGGTGATGCTAAACTCATTAAGAATGCAGGTGGATTGGTCATAAGCCCGTTTGACTCTGCTATGCGAAGTCTTTTGGTGGCTATTTACGAATTGGGAGTGGAGGAGATAATGGTGGTCGCACATTCCAATTGTGGCGCCTGTCATATGAATGGTGCACAAATGAAGCAACTGATGCTCAAACGAGGTATACGCCAGGATGTAATAGATACCATTGGATTGTGTGGTATAGATTTAGACCATTGGCTTGAGGGATTTCATGATACGGAAGACTCTGTGCGTAATACGCTTTATACCATACGGTGTCATCCTTTAGTTCCTAACGACATAAATCTGCACGGATATATTATTGATTCGCAAACAGGACTGCTTACCGAGGTTGGGCAAGACTGAGCAAGGCATACTCTTGTATATTTTTCCAAGAACAAGAAGGAGAATAGTAATCTCTCACTAATCTTAGTTTCGTAAAAAATACATACATGAATAGAGGGACGCAACACTTAAGACGAAACTTATATGAGTCTCGATAGGCTACCGAATCGTTGTTGTGGTGTCATGCTATGCCTTATGCTAATAATTTTTTTGAAGATTCCTTTGTACTCCACTTGATTTGTTTTATCTTTGCCAATATTTTTCAAAAGAAAATAGTAATGTCCAAATGAAGAAGATACTTTCCCTACTCCCATTAATGTTGCTGGCAATCACGTTTGCCAGTTGTGTTTCTACAAAGAAAATTGTATACTTTCAAGGGTCTGACTCTACATTCACGCAAGCACAGAAAATCATTCAGCAGTATGAGATGAAGCTCAAACCTGCTGACCAGATTCTCATCAAACTGACCTGTAGTGAGCCAGATTTGCTTACCATCTTTGCTCAAGACGTGGTTATGGGTACGGCTGGAAGCACTTACAGTTCAAACATTACCAGTCAGGGGAATATGACGAATGCGTATGCCTACACGGTTACTAACGATGGTTATGTAGTTCTTCCGTCTGTAGGAAAAGTGAAGGTGGAAGGTTATACTTCCGATGAGGCGGCAAAGCAGATTGAAAATAAGATAAAAGAGGCAAAACTGATACATGATCCAGAGGTTACCGTCCGTTTGCTTAATGGACGTGTGGCAGTATTAGGAGCAGTCAAGACCCCTCAGGTGGTGAGTCTTACCAGTGAGAGAAATACGATATTAGACGTATTATCCAAATGTAATGATGTAGACGATACGGGACTTCGCCAGAAAGTTCGTCTCTACAGAGAGGAGAATGGACAACGTATGATGTATAAGTTGGATTTGACTAGCGCAGAGCTTTTCAATAGTCCCGCATATTATGTGCAACAGAATGACATGATATATGTGGAACCAAATAAGAGCAAGAATATCAAGAGTAGTGCATTCTACACATTCCTTGCGGTGGCAGGAAGCAGTATCTTCAGCCTTGCTTCTGTAGCAATATCTGTGGTGGCTCTTGCACGTAAATAGAGTAATTATTATAAAAACGCAACGGGCTGTGCATAATAACGTGCACAGCCCGTTGCGTTTTTGTTGTATAGACATAAGGAATTAGATTCTTCCCTAACGCTCCTTTAATCAGTCTTCCTCTGTAAATGCCTCTATCACGCTATGGAATACGCGCGGGAAATCATACTTATAATAAAGGGTCTCAACCCACATGAACAAGTATACGGTAATGACAATTCCTAACCATATACATAGTATAATCTTTATTTCCATACTTTTTTAAAAATATATGTCACAAAAATACAAAAAGAATATCAAATGTGAATGTTTTTTTATAACTTTACAGAGAAAACAATACATTATATTTAATTAAAAAAAACAATTATGGCTAAAAACAAGCAAAAACTAACCTTCGTGCTGAGTCTCTTGCTCTGCATGCTTTGTGCATGTTCAAACAATGAAATTAGTCCTGAAATGGGGGAAAAAGTTGTTTCCTTCCGAGTAACGAATTTCTTCCAATACGAAATGGATGCTCCAACAAGAGCTACTCCTGTCTCTGCGAAAGATTCTAAAAAAATAAAACATTTGGCTTTAGGAATCTTCAATGAGCAGACAGGGAAAATGGTAAATGAACTGATAATCCAAAATCTGGGAGAAGATGGTTTTGGGTCATTTACGGTAAAACTTCATTATGGGCAGTACAGATTGGTGTTCTTAGGTTATGGAGGTGATAAAGCCTGCATAATGGAGAGTCCGGAACACATCTCCTTTGTAGATGGTTATGTCCCACAGACATTCCTGTATACAACCAAGATCACTATTGATGCGAAGAGTGAACTTCAAACGAACATAACACTCCATCGTGTCGTGGCTGGTTTTAAGGTGGTTATGGAAGATGTTATACCTGCCAATGCATCAACTGTATGTTTCAGTACAACGGGAGGGGGAACGGTGCTTAATGCTATGACAGGACTGGCGGCGAGCAAAACTGGCAGAAATGCAGTTCTGGATGTTACTGATGACTATAAGGGAGCCCCTGATAAATATGCAACTATATATTTGTTTCTCAGCGAGAATCCTGAGAAGATGAATATCACCACGAGTGTAAAAGGTGCTGACGATAAGGTCATAAGGGAACGTAGTTTTTCGGACGTCTCCTTGAAAGTAAACACTATGACAGAATATAAAGGCCAGTTCTTTGAGGAAGAATCCTATGGTTTTAGTATAAGTGTTGATGAGGACTGGGAAACGGGTGCAAAATTTACATACTGACCTAAAAGACATACGTGGTACAATGCCAATCAGCTCAAGATATGCTTGTCAGATCAGAAGCATGCTTGGGCTGATTGGTATTCGTAGTTTTGTTATGCGTCATGTAGACTTTCCTCTACCGCTCTATCATGATTTATCATATTCACGAGTTCGTCACTCTTTCCGCTTATTACCTTACGACAAAACATCTTCCCACTTTGGCGCAACCGTTTATAATCATCTTTTGTCAAAACATGGATGGCGCCTTTATAATCAATAAAGTGTAGTGGAGTTAGTGCTTCTAAGCCGGGGTAGTCTCCTTTCGTGAGAATGCAAAGTTTTGACCATACAGGATGATTAAAGGCTATGGTCTGGATAAGCGTTTCTGCAGGACAGAAGCTATCACGGAAGTAGTGAAGCAGTTCCTTATTATTCTCATATTGGTCAAGGATATACTCTGCCAGTTTTTGTGAGATGCACCACCATGCGCTTCCCTTGTAGAGTTTCCATACTTTGCCCTGTACGGTAAACTGCAGCCGTTTTCTGTATCCAGTTAGACGTAGTGCCTTGCGTAAGAGAATGCCTATACGTATATTCTTGCAAAAAGGTCGTGCCACCGTGTAGGTCTCTATCTGATGCGTGTCCAGATGTGCCTTCTCCATGCAGAAAGCTTGAAGAATCTCATGATTACCTTGCTGCTGAAGCCATTTGTTTATATGAGTGTTACTCCACAGAGGGTAATCCATACCACTTAAAAAGAAAATGTGATCGAAGTATTTGGGGTAATCCACAGCGGCTTTGATAAGTGCCATCTGATATTGTACTTCTATCATGGTACCCCATCTGACATCAATACGTTTCGTAATAAAATGTACGCAAGACATCTGCAGACATTCTGTAAATTGCCTCAAGTCACTCTTGGCATCTATATGTATGAAAAAATCTGCATCAGGTTGCAGAGTAAGCACCAACCTACGTAACTGCTGTGGGTCGGTATGTGCGGAAATTAGGTAAGCGATATTCATGTCACGAAACAACTTGATTAAGACTTTCTGTGTAGCAGGTAATTGGCAGACTCGCGCATAATATGTGCTCCACTTAACCACATAATCCCAATATAGAGCGCCGCTGCAATAATTACTTTAGAGATTATTAGCATCCACAAGGATTGGATAGGACGTGTTACCCACCAAGTGAGTAACATGCAACCTGCACTAGCAAGTAAGAATGGAAGTACGTCTGACAGGGCTTCTCGAAGTTTAAGTCCTATCAGACGAAAAGTGAAGAATTGCCATACGAACAGCCATAGAATATTGATTCCAATAAAATAATACACCATGGCGAAGAGACCATAAGGGTGGATAAGGAAGAGCCCCAGCAAAATGCAAATGCTAAGTGAAAGAGTAGACCACATGTTCATCCCACTCTTGCCTTGGCTGATGACCATTTGTCCATATAGAGTAAGTAGTGGGAATATAGCACCATAAATACTGAGCAGAGAGAGCAGGATGGCACTCTCCTCCCATTTCTGTCCTGCTACAATCAGCAGAAACTCTCTGGCTATAAGTCCTATGCCAAACATACAAGGAAAGGAGATGAATGATACGAAACGAAGCATCTTGCGAAATACTTGTTTTGAACGGGTCTTATTGTCACGTACTTGAGCCAATACTGGTTGTACCACTCCTATGAGCATTCCGTTGATAGAACTCGAACACATGTCATCCCACTTGCGGGCGTTGCCGTATACACCAGCCGAATGTGCACCGTAAAACTTACCTAAGAGAAAGCTAAAAGCGTTGCTGCTCAGTACGTTTACTATATTGGTAAGGAGAAGTTTACTGCTAAATCCAAACATGTTCCATGCTGGTCTCAAGTCTATATGTAATGATGGACGCCATGGGGAGTAGTACCAGTTCATCGCTGTCATACAACTTACAAAAAGTAAGCTTTGTGTAGCAAGCCCCCAAAAGGCATATCCCATCCAAGCCATCATGATTCCGACAATGTTGGAAACTGTAAGACTGACAATGGCTATGATGCAGGTCTGCTTGTTCATCATGTTCCGAAAGAGCCAAGCGCGCTGTACTGTGCCAAAACTTGTAACAAGAAAACCGAGGAACATATATCGGCTCAACCATAGCAAATCAGGATCATCGTAGAAGTTTGCGATAGCTGGGGCACATAGATAGAGGAGCAAATAGAGCATACCTCCCATCATTATATTAAACCAGAATACCGCATTGTAATCCTTGTCTGTTGGGTGTTTAAGATTGCAGAGAGCGGCCATGAAGCCGCTCTCCTGTATTGTACTGGCAAGGTTGGAAAAGATAGTTAGCATGGCTATCTTACCGTAGTCACTCGGAGATAAAAGCCGCAGGAGCGCAATACCAAACAGAGCTCCCAGTAACTGGACGGAACCATTGTTTAACCCTGCCCATAAAAAGCCGCGCGCAGCCTTCTCCTTCAGTTCACCTGCCATATATGTATTTTATTCTACAGTACTTCCTCCCTTTACATCGCTTAGGGTCGTTGTTACACTTAGGTTGCCATCATAGTTTACTGCACTGAGTATCATGCCATGGCTTTCCTCGCCCATGATTTTTCTGGGGGCAAGATTGGCAATGAAGAGCACGCGTTTACCCAACAACTGTTCTGGCTCATACCACTGTGCAATACCACTAAGGATAATGCGGTTTTGTCCGCTTCCGTCATCCAGGGTAAAGCGTAGAAGTTTTTTGCTCTTCTTAACTTTTTCGCAAGTCTTGACAATACCAACTCGGATATCAAGTTTTTGGAAATCTTCAAATGGAATGGTCTCTTTCACGGGTTGCGCTTTGTAGGCAGCCTCCTCATTTGCTTTAATTGTGTCTTGAAGTTTCTTTACTTGTTGCTCGATGGCTTCGTCCTCTACTTTGGCGAAGAGCAGTTCGGGCTTGGGCAACTGTTTGCCAGAAGCCAAAAGGTCTGTCTTGCCAAGATCTTCCCAACTGAACTCAGACATATCTATCATCTTACGGAGCTTTTCGCTGCTGAATGGCAGGAATGGCTCAAATGCTATGGCAAGGTTAGCTGTCAACTGAAGGCTAATGTAGATAATGGTTCTTACGCGATTGGGATCCGTCTTCACCACTTTCCAAGGTTCGCAATCAGCAATGTATTTGTTGCCTATGCGCGCTAGGTTCATGGCCTCCTTCTGAGCATCGCGGAATTTGAATGCCTCTAAGAGACTTTCCAGTTTTTCCTTCACACCACGGAATTCATCTAGCGTTGCCTGGTCGTATTCTGTTAGTTGGGCAGGCTCTGGCACCACGCTACCATAATATTTTTGGGTGAGTTGCAGGGCACGGTTTACAAAGTTTCCGTATACGGCTACCAGCTCGTTGTTGCAGCGAGCTTGATAGTCTGCCCATGTGAAATCGTTATCCTTTGTTTCTGGTGCGTTGGCAGTGAGTACATAGCGCAGTTCGTCTTGTCTGCCAGGCATCTCGTCGAGATACTCGTTGAGCCATACAGCATAGTTTTTGCTTGTACTTATCTTGTTTCCTTCTAGATTGAGGAATTCGTTGCTTGGCACGTTATCGGGCAGGATATAGTCGCCATGTGCTTTGAGCATGGAGGGGAAAACGATACAGTGGAATACTATATTGTCCTTGCCGATAAAGTGTATCAGTCTGGTATCTGGATCTTTCCACCATGTTTCCCATTTGCCATACTTCTCAGGATGTGCGTCGCATAGTTCTTTGGTATTGCTGATGTATCCAATAGGTGCATCAAACCATACGTACAGCACCTTGCCCTCTGCGCCTTCCACGGGTACGGGAATTCCCCAGTCCAAATCACGCGTTACGGCTCTGGGATGCAAACCTCCGTCGAGCCAGCTCTTACACTGTCCGTATACATTGCTTCTCCACTCCTTATGTCCTTCTAATATCCATTTTTCCAGCCATGGCTGATACTGGTCAAGTGGCAGGTACCAATGCTTAGTGGCGCGTTTTACCAGAGGATTGCCTGTCTCTGCATTGTAGGGATTGATAAGTTCCTCTGGGCTAAGTGTGGCTCCACACTTCTCACACTGGTCACCGTAAGCCTCGGGAGCATGGCATCGTGGGCATTCGCCACGTATGTTTCTATCTGTAAGAAAGTGTCCTGTCTGTTCATCATAAAATTGCTCGCTCACTTTTTCCACGAACTTTCCTTCATCATAAAGTTTGCGGAAGAAGTCGCTTGCGAGCTTGTGGTGAGTGGGACTGGTGGTACGGCTGTATATATCGAAAGAGATGCCAAAACGGCGGAAACTCTCTTTGATAAGGGTGTGGTATCGGTCAACCACCTGTTGTACAGTGATACCTTCTTTGCGAGCACGAATGGTGACGGGCACTCCGTGTTCGTCACTTCCGCCAATAAAGATTACGTCACGTCCTTTCAGACGCAGATAACGTACATATATGTCGGCTGGTACATATACTCCAGCCAAATGACCAATATGAACTGGGCCGTTGGCATAAGGCAAGGCGGCCGTTACGGTAGTTCTCTTGAAGTTCTTTTCCATGCTGTTTGTTTGATTTGTGCAAAGGTACTATTTTTCCGTAGAAAAGAGACTTTTACATACTGAAATTTACCAGAGCGTATTGCGCGCTATCTGGTTTTACATTATTCTTCTATCGGTACTTCCGTCATTTTACACGGAAGTCAACAAGAATAGGCATATGGTCAGAGGGGTGGAAGAAATTACCCAAATTACGGGAGTCTCTTACTGGTGTCGTGTAAGCATCCTGTATCACACGTGCTTCTGTGATCTGGTCATAAATGGGACGTGTGCAGTAAACATAGTCTATTCTTCCTCCCGAGGAGGTGCTGCAATATTGTTTTGGGTGGCGGTAACCGATAATGTCAATATAGGGCGTGTGTTCCAGGATGTAACTTTGTGTCCAAAAGCGAGGGTCATCAGCAGGGAAGTGGTGGTGGTAATTGTCAAATGGGGTGCGTGAGTTAAAGTCACCCATCATAAGCCAAAGTTGGCTGTCTCCATCAGACACACTGCCTAAGGTGTGCTTGTAGATATACTCCACCTCCATCCTGCGTTGTTTGTCACCTCCATGTTCTGCAGCACTTTTTTGCCTGTCTTTCGCTTTTTGGGCATAAGCCTGTGGCCATGTGTGTAGCGTCACAAGATTGATGGTTTTTCCTTTTATCTCAATACGTGCCCAACCAGCTCCGTGAGCTACCAGTGTGTCGGCATTGCCACCTATGCGCAATACGTTGTCTATAGGGTAACGCGATGTGATGACCTGCGGATAACTATCACGATGTTCGCCCACATACACATACTTATGTCCGTATCTGCTGGCTAACTCAGGCCAACGTCTTGGCAACTGACGCTCTTCCTTTGCCATTGCTTTGTCGCTTTCTGTTTTCCATATGCTTTGCGCCTCACACCATACGCAGATATCTGGTTTTAGGCTGTCCACCCACGAAGTGAATCTGCGATAGTCGTCAGTTTGCCCGTCCCACATGCCGTTTTGGATGTTCCAGTAGAGCAGGCGTATGCTTCCTTTGGCTTTTGTGGAGGAAGTCCGATGTGCTTGCACTGTATGAGACATCAGCATCATTAAGGCAACCAACAGAAGAAGTGCTTTTGGTAGTATCTGTTTGTGTATCATGACTATTCGGTCTTTTCCTGCTCGTTTTCCCATTGCTGCCATTGCTCCATAGCCTTTTTCCAGTCAGTTCCCTCTTCAGGAGGATTTGCTTGCATGCGTAATGCTTCATCACGCGCACGGTCTCGTGCACGCTTTTCTTTCATGTCGACTATTGTGGCATCATCCAATATCAGAATAGCTCCGCGCTCAAGGGCTGCGTCCAGTTCCGCTTCCCCAAAAGCTTTGCCAGGCTCATTGAAATCAGAGATGTTGAACTCATAGTCAACCCTAAGCGTATGTCGGATCAGTTTCTGTCCAAACCTTTTGGTTGAGTTTTTACGTCTTAGTAGTGCCTTTATTTCTTTAATTTCTTGTGCAGAGAATTTGTTCCTACCCATAAATTATCTAACATGAGAACATTTCATTCACATCCCATTCTTTTAACTCCAGTCCATGCACATCTGTGCAATGGTCATGTATCTTCTGTTGTATTTCCTTGCCTAACTTGTTCCATATAACAGAGCATTCTGGGTAATGAACTTCTCTGCCAGCCACCTTGGTTGCTATTCGTTCTTTCTCATCTACCGTGAGTGATGCCCACCATTCATCCATAGAGTAATTCATTCTTCTATCGTTTTTTAGTTAATCCCTTTTCCAGCATGTGATATCGGACATAAAGGAATATCCTTTTTGCAAGAGACAGCACAAGCAACGTTCTCCAACATGAGCATGTACATGAATATACGATGCAAGGTTTATCTTCTGCAAAGATACGCCTTTTCTAGGTCTTTCTGCAGTTTGCTCGTATTGATTTATATCAAGAATCTGCATTTTTCCTCAAAAAAAAGAACTTCTTATGATTCAACTCTTAGATAATCGTTTTACCTTTGCATCAGAAAAAGGGACGGAGATGAAACGGGATTGAGAAATTCTAAATCCGTCTCAGGTGTTTTTAGGTTATAAAGATTGTTAGTTTTTGTTTTTTAGGTTAATAAAGATTGTTAGTAAGGAGAAGCTTTTCCGTGAGGAAGTGCTTCTTTTTTTGTTTGTATGCTCGGCACGGGCATTGTGGGTCAGCGGATAGGCTTTAAGGGGCTCAACGGATTATTCATGGGGATATCCGTAGATTGTAGCAAGCCTAAAAAGGAAGAATTTTTCATCTCTTATAC
>CAKRRN010000011.1 GCA_934394435.1 uncultured Bacteroidaceae bacterium | reverse complement strand
TATGCCACTGGTATAGGCAAGCATATTGCCAGTTCCGCCAGTACCAGTTAGGTGGTACTGGAGTTTTAGTAGACTGACACTCCAGTACCAAGCATATGAAACTGCAGTACCAGCTAGGTGGTACTGGATACGATATTAGGCAAACAGTCTCTGTAGTCCTGTCTCTGCGTATTTGCTTTCGCATTTTATACCCTGTTGCGACAAGGAAGACAAACTGAGCGGAGCTTAAACCCAAATCGGTCATTAGACCGATTTGGGTTTAAAATGGTTCATTTGATTTGCATTAAGAAAAGGTCTACCCGAAGTCCAGCAAATAGAACTACGGGTAGACCTTTCTCCCTTTTACAGCTTTCGCTGGAGGACAATACCGATCAATTTATGGGTACGACCAACCTATAGCCCTTACCATGCACATTATTGATTTCTACATTAGGATCATCCTTCAAGTGTTTACGCAACTTAGTGATATACACATCCATGCTACGTGCATTGAAATAGTTATCATCAATCCATATGGTCTTCAATGCCAAATCACGCTCCAACACTTCGTTCATATGTGTACAAAGCATGGTCAACAGCTCACTCTCCTTTGTGGTCAGTTTTGTTGACTTGTCGTCTATGCTAAGCACCTGACGCTGGGTGTCAAACGTAAAACGCCCCAACTGATAACGCACTGCAGCCTGCTTGCTTTTAGCTTTCACACGACGCAGGATTGCCTCTATACGATATACGAGTTCATCCATTGAGAAGGGTTTTGTCAGATAATCATCAGCCCCCAACTTGAATCCCTCCAGTATATCATCCTTCAGATTCTTTGCTGTCAAAAACATGATGGGTACCTCAGAATTTATCATTCTAAGTTCACGAGCCAAAGTGAACCCATCCATTTTTGGCATCATCACATCCAAAAGACACATATCATACTTTCCTTTAGCAAAAGCTTTGTATCCTGCTTCTCCGTCCAGATAGAGTTCGGCATCATAGCCTTTAGCCTGTAGATATTCACGTACCAGCATGCCAAGACTCTCCTCGTCTTCACATAGCAAAATGTGCAATTTGTTTTCCATATTATATCTCCTCTTTTATGTTAATCTACTACGTTTCTCAATATAATGGTAAACTTGGTACCCACGCCAATATCGCTTGTCACCTTGATGGTACCATGATGCAGTTCCACCATTTTCTTTACGTATGCCAGTCCAAGTCCGAACCCTTTCACATTGTGCTGGTCTCCAGTATGCACACGATAAAACTTATCAAAGATATGCTTTAGATTCTCTTTCTGTATACCTATACCATTATCCCGTATGCAGATACAAAGATTTTCGCCTTGATTCCAGGTAGCCACTTCCAATTGCAAGGGGACCCCATCACGTCGATACTTCACGGCATTGTCGAGCAAATTGTAGATAATGTTTGTGAAATGCATTTCGTCTACATTGACAAAAGGATTAAAGGCTTCGAAACGGGTCTGAAGCGTGCCACCCGTATTTGCCACTTTCAACGAATACGTTTTCACGATTGTCTCTATTTGCTCATTGGCATCCAGCTCTTGAAGTTTAAGCGCAATATTATTTCTGTCAAACAAACTCATCTGCAATACCTTTTCCACCTGCAGTCGTAAGCGTTTCGTTTCGTCATTGATGACATTCCCCAAACGATCATACGTAGCCTCACTCTTTGGTACCTGCTTGTCCACAAGCATCTGTGCGGCAATAGAAATAGTTGACAAAGGAGTCTTAAACTCGTGCGTCATGTTATGAATGAAATCATTCTTCATCTCGCTCACCTTCTTCTGACGTATCACCAGATACACCGTAACGAGGAATGTGACAAACAAGATAATTGTAAACACCATGGCAGGAGCGACATATCGGGCTATACCCAGTATGTAACGCATCTGGTCAGGAAAATGTACCGTCACGACACCCATCTGACCTGTTGGGTCACTTCTGAACAAAGTCTGCGAATAACTCACATCCTGTCCTGTGGAATCATAGTCCGTACAACGAAAGACTTCGCGTCCATCCGAAGTATACACCACATAATGGAATGGTATAGTAATGCCATTACGCTCCAATGCCATACGCAAACAGTTATCAAGCATGGATGGATTTACACGGTCTTGAAACCGAAGATCGCTTGCTTGGTACATTACCGCATATATCACTTCGTCAAGCACATCACGCTCATATGCATACGCTTCTTGAACATGCTTCTGAAGTTGTCCAATTGACCGTGCCACACTGCTCATGCGAGGCATGGTAAGCGAGTTAGGAAATTTCATCGGATGCTTGCCAACCAACTGCATGCCAGTCACTCCCACCATCGTATCTAACGGTGCTAATCTAGGTAAGCTGGCCAAACTGTCCACCATCGAAAGGTCTTGCTTCTCACGTTCGTGTTGGCTGATAATAGTCTGCAGATAACGAAAAGTCTCCGCACGCTCCAAATCTCGTGAGGCTTGGTCAAGACTTCTGAATACATTCTCCTCAAACTGCTGCCTACGCATACGTACAATCGCATTCGCATAGCGGCTCTGTAAATACAACAAAGCCAAAAACGACACGCCAATGACAATGCAAATACACCAGATGTAATTCCTTTTCATATCAGCAAAATTAAAGGCTTTAAGCTTCCCAAACAAAAAAACCGGTGCAAAATCGCACCGGTTTTTAACATTATTAAGAATATGACGCTATTTTACTCATTCTTTCGTCAAGTTCACAGCAGTAATGATCTACTTTTGTCTGTCATTCATCACTCTTTTCCATTCTGTGAAGCCTCATACTCTGCTATTAGTTTGCTCTGAACATCTCCTGGAACCAATTCATACGAGGCAAACTTCATTATGAAGCTGGCTCTTCCACCTGTGATACTGCTCAATGCTGTACTATAGTTGAGCATCTCTTTCTGAGGTGCCTTAGCCACAATTTTTTCATAACCATTCTCGCTGGTCATGCCCATTATCATTGCACGACGACCTTGCAGGTCACCCATCACATCGCCCATCTTATCACTGGGTACGAACACCTCCACATCATAGATAGGTTCTAGAATTTTAGGTCCTGCCTCACGGAATGCTTGAGCAAAAGCTTGACGACCAGCAAGCATGAAAGACAACTCGTTGCTATCAACAGGATGCATCTTACCATCGTAGACAATCACACGAACATCGCGAGCATAACAGCCTGTCAAAGGACCCTGCTCCATACGTTGCATCACTCCCTTTAATATGGCTGGCATGAAGCGAGCATCGATAGCTCCTCCCACAACGCTATTGACGAACACAAGCTTTCCACCCCACTCCAAGTCTATGGTCTCGGTACTCTTGGGATTGATTCGGAATTCCTGCCC
This sequence comes from uncultured Bacteroidaceae bacterium, assembly GCA_934394435.1. Lineage (GTDB taxonomy): Bacteria > Bacteroidota > Bacteroidia > Bacteroidales > Bacteroidaceae > Physcousia. The sequence continues at coordinate 54,153 of CAKRRN010000011.1, read as the reverse complement.
GCCAAAACGATAAAGTTCTGGAGCTGGCATACCTTCATAATAAGGCTCTACAATTAGATGCACCTCACCAAACTGTCCTGCACCTCCAGACTGCTTCTTGTGTCTGTAATCAGCACGTGCTGCTTTTGTGATAGTTTCGCGATATGGAATCTTTGGCTCAGAGTATGTCACCTGTATCTTCTCATTATTCTCAAGCCTCCACTTCAATGTACGCAGATGGAATTCGCCTTGCCCATGTACGATAATCTGCTTCAGTTCCTTGCTCTGCTCTATTCTCCACGTAGGATCTTCCTCTCTCATACGCTGCAGAGCATTCATCATCTTTTCGGTTTCAGCCTCATTTACGGCTTTAATGGCACGGCTGTACTTTGAGTTGGGATATTTGATAAAATTGAATCGGAAATCGCAATCTTTACCATTCAAGGTGTTACCTGTCTTTACATCCTTCAGTTTCACGGTGCAACCGATATCGCCAGCCACCATCTCCTCAACCTTGATACGGTTAGCACCAGCACATGCAAACAACTGTGCCATGCGTTCCTTGCTGCCTCTGTCAGCATTGCTCAAATCATCTCCCTCATGGATCTTACCACTCATAACCTTGAAGTACTGCACCTCACCTATATGTGGCTCCACCGCTGTTTTGAAGAAGAAAAGACTGGTAGGACCATCCTTTGTCGGAACGACCTCTTCACCGCGTGTATTAAAGACTCTTGGCATCTCGTCAACAAAGGGAACGACATTACCCAGGAACTCCATCAGACGACGCACACCCATATCTTTGCCTGCACATACGCAGAACACTGGGAACATGCCTCGTGCTGCTAACCCCTTACGTATTCCCTCACGCATCTCATCCTCTGTCAATGTTTCGCTATCGAAGAACTTCTCCATGAGTCCCTCGTCATTCTCTGCAGCAGCCTCTACCAAAGCCTTGTGCATCTCCATAGCTTTACCCATCTGATCAGCAGGGATATCCTCGATAGTGGGTTCACCACCGTCTGGTCCCCACGAATACTTCTTCATGAGCAACACATCTATCAAGGAATTAAAGCCAGGACCAGTTTGCAAAGGATATTGGATGGGTACAACCTTAGGACCGTAAATGGAGGTCAGTTGCTCAAGTATGCTGTCATAATCGCAATTTTCATCGTCCAGCTGATTAACGAGAAAGATGACAGGCTTGCCCAACTTCTCTGTATAACGGAAATGGTTTTGTGTACCCACTTCTACTCCACTGCCCCCCTTCAAAAGCAGAATTGCAGTATCTGTCACATTCAAAGCCGTTATCGCAGCCCCTACAAAATCATCACTTCCTGGACAGTCTATTATATTCAACTTTTTCCCATTCCACTCCACATGGAACACAGTTGAGAATACGCTATATCCGTATTCTTGTTCAACTGGGAAATAATCACTAACTGTATTATGCTGTGTAATTCGTCCACGACGCTTTATCACTCCTGCTTCATAAAGAAGAGCTTCTGTAAGGGTGGTCTTTCCAGCCCCATCATTGCCCAACAAGGCAATGTTCTTAATCTCGTGTGTCTGATAAGTTTTCATCTATTCAGGTCCGTTTTACGTTAGTTAAACTCTTGTTTACGGGTATAAATTTACTCGTTTTCACGGACACTGCAATATTTTTATAATATGTTATACAACATATTTTCAAAAAAAGAAGACCTTATGTGCCTATTATCCCTTCATAAGGTCACTTATTATATCGTTTGAAGTAAAGATTCCTTGTCGTGTGATTTTCAGCACGCCCTCTGAGAGAGCCATACGACCTGATTGTAAATGTGCGGAAGACTGAGCCAGACAATACGTCCGATTGACTTGACTAAGCAACCCTAATGGCAAGCCGTCATTTGTACGCAAACGGGTCATCACCAGTTCGTCATACAATTCATCATCAGACAGCACCTCGCTCTGACAAGGAGGCTGTCCTGAGGAGTTTACATATGCAGCAAGATTAGACAGATTCCACCGTCTGATACGACCGCCATCATAAGAATGCGCACCAGGTCCAAAACCCAGATAAGGCACACCTTTCCAATAAGAACTATTATGAAAAGATTCTTTTCCAGGAAGTGAGAAATTCGAGATCTCGTAATGGAAGAATCCCGCACGGGCAGCAGCATCCATCAAATACTCATACATCCCCAATGAGAGTTCCTCGTCTGCCACACATACCTCGCCACGTTCCAACATATGCGTCAGCACAGTCCCTTCCTCATAAGATAAAGCGTAGGCGCTCAAATGTTGTACATCCAGAGAGAATGCCTGCTGCACATCCCTTTCCCACTGTTCCATGGTTTGACCCGGCAATCCATAAATAAGATCAATACTTATATTATCCAAACCATTTTCCTGAGCCAGCCTAACAGCATCTAAAGCCTGTTGAGAGGTGTGCCTACGATGGAGCAATTGCAATAGTTCGTCAGAGAATGTCTGTACTCCCATGCTCAAACGATTGACAGGAGTCTTTCGAAGCTCTGAGAGCCACTCCTCTGTAACATCATCAGGATTAGCCTCAACGGTTATCTCCGCATCCGCATCTACATCATAGTAGTGAAATATCTGGTCAAGTATACGAGCTAAATTCCTTACTGGAAGTTGACTGGGCGTACCTCCTCCCATATATATAGAATGAACGCGCGCGCCCGACAATTCCTTGTATCTGGTTTTTATTTCACATAACAAAGAAGAAACATAACGCGACTTCCATTCCTCACTCTCTGTAGTGGAATAGAAGTCGCAATATATGCATCGTCCCTTACAGAAAGGGACATGTATGTAAAGTCCTGCCACAGTAGTATCAGTCTCTCATTTCCTGATAAGTAATCTCGTAGAAACAAGGATATACGTTATTGGCTGCACTTTTTGTCCCTTCTGAATGAGGAACAATCAAACGTACTTTCGCAATGCCTCCCTCAGATGTTGTCTGCCTTCCGAGTCTGATAAAAGAGAGGGGTTTCACCCATCCTGTAGGTACAGACACTTCCTTATACGTCAGATACATGGCACCGCCTCCATTGATGGAAGTATTAAAACTTGCATTGATAGTCCCGTAGCTATCTGACACATCAAGTATTTCTGGGTTAGTATGCCAATAAGGAACATCGTCACGAAGCTGTAGGCTATCGCCCAATATATTATACTCTATAAACCGGCATAAGATACGTTTATTATCACCATTCCTCAGCTTTTCACCGACACCCTCACGAACAATTTGCATATATATACCAGAACCAGAAAACAGAACATATTCATTTTTTTCCAGATTGGTAGTAGAGTCCTGAGCATAGAACTTTGCCTCCGTAATGGGATTTATCTTTCCCACATGACACATCGTATCCCCCTCTTCGTCCATAATAGCCACATCGCGACTCAAAAAGGAGTTTATCACCCTACGCTCACGCTTCTTCTGATCAGCATAGGTATCATCGTCACTACAGGAAGACAGGCAACAGGCACAAGCAACTAATGCCAATGCCATGTATATGCATTTTCTCATATTCTGTTCTGGATTATTATATTATAATATTCGTGGCAAAGTTACAAAAAAAAGGCCACCTCATATGTATCACACGCTGACAATCCGTCTGACTAAGGTTATTTTAACAAAGTGAAATAGGCTCTGACAGCTTCTTTCGCCCGATTTACAGCCTCATCCATACTGCATTGCAGATGACCACCACTGGCATTGCGATGTCCTCCTCCGTTAAAGAAGCGTGCAGACATCTCGTCACAAGGGAAGTCATCCACACTTCTAAGACTTACCTTCACTATCCCCGGACGCTCTGTATCTTCATTTAAAAATATGCTCAATCTCATACCTTGAATCTGCAAAGGCATATTGACTAATCCCTCTGTATCGCCATGCTTCACACCAAAGCGTCCACGTTCTTCGTTTGTCAAGGTCATCAGACTTGTATGTAAGTCGTCCATTACCTCCAATTTCACATAAAGCATATAGCCTTGCAGTCGCAAACGAGCAGGACTATAAGTCCAAAAGACATTACGATAGATACGATCTTTGTCTATTCCGCGTGCCAACAGATGACAAATACACTCATACACTTCTGGACGAGAGGAAGCATACGTAAAAGCTCCCGTATCGCACATCATACCCGTGTAAAGACAAGCGGCTTCGTTTGCCGTAATACTATCCAGTTCACCCATTTGCGCCAATAGATGGCAAAGCACCTCAGACGTGGCACACATTTCAGGATGAGATATTATTATTTGACAGAAATCCTGAGGGTAAAGGTGATGGTCAATCATAATACGCGGACATGGGTTATCCATTATTTCTTGTTCCATTTCACGCAAACGGCTGGAACAGTTCATATCGGCGATAATAACCAAAGAAGCCTGACGAATAAGGTTCTTAGAGGCATCAGGATGCTTGGCATACACATGAATATCCTGTGCTCCAGGAAGCCAACGCAAGAAATCTGGAAAACGATTAGGAACAATAACGTCTACCTCCTTACCCCAGCGCGTCAACCAATGACGTATAGCCAGGGTAGATCCCACCGCATCTCCGTCTGGTCCCACATGCCCACAAACGACAATGCGTCCTGACTGCCGTATCATGTCTTGTAAATTTTGTAAATTCTCCTCTGAGAGTAACTTCTTCATCTTTTCGAACAACATAAAGTGCACGCAAAGGTATGACTTTTTCGGCAGGCATAAGCGCATTACAGGGAAAAGCGTTAACTTTGCAGACAAAGAAACAAAACAGACAAGCAAGAATAATGCAGGAGAAGTTGAAGATCGTATTCATGGGTACGCCTGATTTTGCAGTACCATCATTAGAGGCTCTGATAGAGAGCAGACACGAAGTAGTGGGTGTGGTAACAATGCCAGACAAAGCAGTTGGCCGCCATCATGATGTGCTTCAAGCAAGCCCTGTCAAGCAATGCGCACTCAAGCACGGACTCCCCGTATTGCAACCAGAAAAGCTGAAAGACGAAGCATTCTTGTCGCAATTACGTGCTTTGGGGGCAGACCTTCAGGTGGTAGTAGCATTTAGAATGCTCCCTGAAGTAGTTTGGGGAATGCCCAAATTAGGCACCTTCAACTTGCATGCAGCCCTGCTACCTCAATACCGCGGTGCAGCCCCAATCAACTGGGCGATAATACACGGAGATGATAAGACTGGTGTTACCACCTTCTGGCTGGACCATCAGATTGACACTGGGCGCATCATCTGTCAGGAAGAAATACCTATTGGGCCTGAAGAATGTGCTGGCGACATACACGATCGGATGATGGAACAGGGAGCAGCATTGGTATGCAAGACAGCCAATATGATTGCCGATGGAGAAGCTACTTCGGTGCCACAAGATCAATTCATGACAGACGAGCCACTGAGACCTGCTCCGAAAATATTCAAAGATACCTGTCAAATACGATGGAGCGAACTAGATGTGCAGCAAGCACATGACTTTATCCGCGGACTTAGTCCCTACCCTGCAGCGTGGACAACACTGAAAGAACCAAGTGGGAAACAGATTGTGATGAAGATTTATCGTTCGCAGATAGAGAAAGCCAAGCATAATATGCCTAATGGTACACTTGAGAGCGATGGCAAAAATTGGATACGCGTAGCACTGGAAGGGGGTTATCTGAAACTTACAGAACTACAACTGGCAGGAAAAAAACGTTTGCAAACAGAAGACTTCCTAAGAGGAGCCAGAATAGAAGGATGCAGACTGATACAGATCGACTAACCAAAGGGGGGCTTGATGAAAATAACAAGTCCCCTTGGTTTTCGATAACCCAGATTGCTATCTCAAGGATTGTTTACAAACAAAAAAAGCAAAATATATTGCCACTTTAAAGGAAACTACGTATATTTGCAGTAACAATTGATTAAAAAACATTTCATAAACATATAAAATTCGTTGCCTATAGACAAAACATTACTCCAAACAATTTATTATAAAGCGTAATGAACAAACTAGATACAATGAACGACCATGATTTGGTCGAATTGTACAAGCAAGGCAACGACAACGCATTTGATGAACTGCTACGCAGACATCAAGACTATGTATATTCATACATTCTGTTTGTATGCAAGAGCGAAGACATAGCGCAAGATGTTTTCCAAGAGACGTTTGCCCGTGCAGTAATAGCCATCAGAAACCACAAGTATCAGAAGACAGGAAAATTCAGTGCCTGGCTGGTACGCATAGCACACAATCTGGCAATAGACCGTATGAGAGACTGCGAGTCTTGTCTGACTATCTCACAGGATGAATTTCCACAGGGAGTAACAAACAGTATACACTTCAGCGAAGGAACTGTAGAGAGCCAGCTAATAGAGAATCAAGATACAGAAACACTGCGCTCACTACTCGATTACCTACCAGAAGCACAACGCGAGGTAGTAATTTTGAAGTTCTACGAAGACCTGTCGTTTAAGGAAATTGCCGAGCGTACGGGGGTAAGCATAAACACCTCACTGGGGCGTATGCGCTATGCACTCATCAATCTAAGAAAACTCATACAGCAACACCAACTGACGCTGGTAGGCTAAATTCTTTCTTTACTCGCACAATAAAAAAGGGTTGGCACACGTTTTAAATACAAAGAGACGGAGTAAACCGGCTCTGTAACCCTCTAAACGCGTGCCTATGGAACAGACATTACCTCTACCCTACATCACGCCTGGTGCAGCCCTTCTGGCAAGAGTCAGGCAGTTTGCAAGAATCTACAGGCCACAAAGTACAACCACAGAAAAAGACTAAGCAGATGATTTTATCACCATCTCTCCTGTCAGCCAATTTCGGCAACCTGCAAGCTGACATGGAGTGGCTGAACCAAAGCAGTGCTGACTGGTTGCATATTGACATTATGGATGGGGTTTTTGTACCAAATATCTCGTTTGGGTTTCCCGTCTTGAAATATGTGGCCAAACTATGCAAAAAGCCTCTTGACGTACATCTGATGATTGTACAACCAGAGAAGTTTATACCCGAAGTAAAAGCATTGGGAGCTTACATGATGAATGTACACTATGAGGCTTGCCCACACCTACATCGTGTCATCGGACAGATTCACGAAGCTGGTATGAAAGCTGGAGTGACATTGAATCCTGCCACACCAGTATGTATGCTTCGAGATATCATACAGGACGTGGATATGGTTCTACTCATGAGCGTCAACCCTGGATTCGGAGGACAGAAGTTTATTTTCCATACCGTACAAAAGGTGCACGAACTGAAACAACTCATACAAGAGACTGGCAGTCAAGCACTGATTGAAGTTGACGGTGGCGTAAATCAGGAAACAGGACTGATGCTAAGTCAAGCTGGAGCAGACATACTGGTGGCAGGGAGCTATATCTTTAATGCTAAAGATCCTGTAGAAGCTTGCTCACTATTGAGTAAGTTATGACTATCAAGCAACCGCTTTGGTACATCATTGCCTTCTTGTCTGTAGGGATAACCATAGGGCACGTTTTCCCAAGTCCATGGTTCCTGGCAGTTGCACTATCCATACTTCTATACTCCACCATTATTTCACACAAAGGAAGAGGGTGGAGTTTAATTCTCTTCTGGCTCATATTCGGTGCAGCACTCAGTAGCATAGAACAAGTACACACCAACCTAACCTCATCCGCATGGCATTCCGTACAGGCAAAAGCATTACTGCAGAGCGACATTCTACACATGCGTTTGAAACAATCTGGTTTGTCCGATGAAGCCCTTTCGTTAGGTTCTGCCTTACTGCTTGGCAAGCGTGGAGGACTGGCACAGGAGTTACGGCAGGCATACTCTGAGAGCGGTGTCGCCCATTTACTGGCACTCAGCGGTCTGCATTTGGGTATCCTATATGGTCTGCTACACATACTTATAATACAGCGCATACGATTTTCACAATGGAGGTGGTTTGCCCTTCCCCCTCTGCTACTGTTGCTTTGGGGCTATGTGCTGCTGACTGGCTTGCCCCTTTCTCTTGTCAGAGCAGCTGGGATGTGTACAGTAGTGATGATTGCCACATTGGCTCAAAGAGAATTATGGTCTACGCACGCTCTCTCTCTCAGTGCACTAATAATACTACTTATCAGCCCATCCTCACTATTCAGCATTAGCTTTCAACTCTCTTTTCTGGCAGTCTTCTTCATCATATCCATTTGCCAACAGCCAGCATGTCCTCCTACCTTCAGCGTGCGATTTAGGCAAATGGTGTATGTATCTGCCGCTGCCCAACTGGGTACAGCTCCTCTTGCAGCATACTATTTCCACACTCTTCCACTATTGTCCATCCCACTGAGTCTCATACTCATCCCTGTAAGCACACTGATTGTGTACTTATCACTTGCCACTCTGCTGATACCCATCCCTTTATTAAGCACCAGTCTCAGCTATCTCGTTCACTGGCAAAACCATCTTGTCACACTCTGCGCAAGCATTCCGGGAGCAGTCATCAGAGACCTCTACCCACAACTTTGGCATATACTGATGGTCTATGCAATCTTACTCATTGCCATTATTCGTCTGAACGCATACCGAGAAAAAATGCTTCTCACAGACGTACGTCACACCCGAAAGCACGATGACGAATAAACGGCAAACAGGGTTGGAATCAAAATCTGTCCAACCCTGTTTGATAATATTTGCAAGCATCTTGATACTTGGCAGTATCACTTCTTTTTTATCAGTCCTTTTACCTTTCCAAAGGTTTTCTTTGCGGCGCCCTTCACTTTTGAGCCAGCATCTGTCTTAGCAGGTTCGGTTGCTGGTGTTTCCTCAACCTCCTCTTCTTCTTTTTCCTCTTCCTTCATTTGCTTTGTCTCAACCTTTTTCACTGAAGCAGGAGCAGCCTTTGAGGTAGCTACATTGTTACCAGCAAGTCCATTAAAGTACTCATAAAGTCTCTGGTCTTCTTCTTCTCTTCCTGATGTAGTCTCCACCTTGCTGGTAGTCTTTCCGTACAATTTATGTGTCAGTGTTATCTGAATAGGTTTCTTTGTTTTGGCATCAAGTGTCATCTCCACAGCATACGTGTTAGTGGGATCTTCCTTTTCTTTTAGGGTAAATGTTTCTTTGTTTCCGACCTTCTTGTAATTCAGAATGTCAAAACATGGATCTTCATCCCCATCCATCCAATAGAGTTTTTTGTTTCGATCAATGACATTGCGTCCACCTTCCATAAAAAGAAGTTGTACCTGTGCAGACATATTCATGGCAAAGAAGAAGAACATGAGGCACCCTAATAAGAATTTTGTTTTCATAGGTTTACAACATACGACACCTTATTTATAAATAATTAGCTATATAATCCATCCCCTTGTTACTTCACGAAGAGAACTGGAATACAGACGAAGCCACGCACAATTTCGTGTCGATAGAAAAACCATGCGAAGAAACACTCTGCATTGCAAATTTACAAAAGTTTTCGTTTTGCAACACTTTTTATCATCATATTTTTCAATATGTGATTATCCTGCGGAAGAACGTCAGTCCATAGAAAAGTCAGAGAGCAACTGGCGATATGCGGAAAGTACAGTACTCTTACGAATAAAGCCAACAAACCTGCCATCCTCATCTACAACAGGAAGAGTCCATGCTCTGGTACGGTCAAACACAGACACCACTACATCCATAGGATCGTTCACCGAAAGCAGAGCTTGAGGTTGCGTCATCAGTTGAGAGACACGAAACTCACGATAAAGTTCTGTCCTAAATACGATATGTCGGATATCATCCAGATAGACAGCGCCTACGAACTTCATCTGACGGTTAACGACAGGAAACACATGGTTGCGACTATTACTCACCTGAGTGGCAACATCGCCCAAAGTCATGTCGGGATAAAGCACATGATCATAATGCTGAATCACGCTATCCATACTCATCAGCGTAAGGATAGATTTGTCTGTATGGTGGGTCAGCAATTCGCCTCTCTGAGCTAAACGCATGGCATAGATACTATGAGGCTCAAATGCCTTAATAGTCAAGTAAGCGACCACCGATACTATCATCAACGGCATAAACAAGGCATAGCCACCCGTAAGTTCCGCTATCAGAAAGATACCAGTAAGAGGGGCATGCATTACACCACTCATCAATCCGCACATGCCGAGCATAGCGAAGTTGCGCACAGGAACGGAGATACCCAGTACATCATAGTTATTCCACAAACGGCTGAAGATGAATCCGCTGATACAACCTAAGAATAGGCTGGGAGCGAAGATTCCACCGCAACCACCACCGCCGTTAGTGGCAGTAGAAGCATATACCTTGAAAAGGACAACCAAGAAAAGATACAACAAAAGATGGTTACTGCCATAGAACAAGGAACGATTCATAGCCACGTCCCAATCAGTTTGTCCCGTGCCATTGAGCAACAATGTTATCAGATCATAACCTTCGCCATAGAGTGAGGGGAAAAGGTAAATAAGGGTGCTCAGCATCAGACCGCCCAGCATGAGACGACTATAAGGTCCATGCAGACGTCGGAAGATGCCCTCCGTAGCATTCATGGCACGTGTGAAATAGAGAGAGACAAGACCGCATACCACACCAAGAAGCAAATAAGCTGGCACGCGACTAACGGCAAAGGTATCCTGAAGATGAAACTCAAAGATAGGACTTGTACCAGAGACAGCAAAAGTAAGAGCAGCTGCGGTAACACTGCTGACAAGCAGAGGAAGCAGACTGGTCATGGTCAGGTCTATCATCAAGACTTCAAGCACAAAGACCAAACCTGCGATAGGAGCTTTGAAGATGCCTGCAACAGCACCTGCCGCACCACATCCCACGAGCAGCATCATCTGGCGTGCGGAAAGATGGAAGATGCGACCGAGTGTACTTCCTATAGCACTTCCCGTAAGCACAATAGGAGCCTCAGCACCCACAGATCCACCAAATCCGATAGTAATAGCACTCGCCACCACTGATGTCCACGTGTTATGCGAACGAATCAAACTCTGTTTTCTGGCAATAGCAAAGAGAATCTTTGTGACACCATGACTTATGTCATCACGTACCACATATCGGACAAAGAGCATGGTAAGCCATATTCCCACAACAGGATAAACCAAATAGAGCCAGTTGGCACCCGTCATCACAAACTCATGAGTGAGCAAGCCCTCTATCTGACCAATAAGCCACTTCAGCAACAATCCCGCACAGGCTGTAAAAACGCCTACGAGCAAACTTATGAAGAGCAGGAACTGATTGTCCCTAATATGACGTCTGCGCCACCGAAGCACCCATGCCATGGTATTGCGGGCTTTTGTGTGTCGAGCCTTTCTATCCATTCTATACCTTTATACCTTATATTCAACAATTTACTTCTGTACAAAGAATCCTGGCAATCAGATAAGGTTTGCTGCAAGATGTCATAAGATTCTTTTAATCTTATAATTCTCTCTATTGGCGAATGATTTTCACTTCGCCATTCAGTCCGAGTTTAATAATCTGGCTGGGACTGGCTTTACGTAAGTCATTCTGACGAGACTTCATCACGTAGTCCACCCCATTGACAATCTCAGGTGAGATTTCTGCAAAGTTAGTGGGAGAGGGTTCACCACTCACATTCGCACTGGTGCTCACTACAGCTTTTTGAAATCTGTAACAGAGTTCGTGACTGATATTCTCCTGCGTAACTCGCATGCCCACACTTCCATCCTCGGCAATAAGCTCAGGCGCAAGATTACATGCACCATCCAAGATAAGCGTCAAGGGTTTGCTTGCGAACTCTATTAAGTCCCAAGCTACGTCTGGCACTCTGAAGACGTATCGCTGCAATCTGTTCGCACTGTCTACCAAACAGATGAGTGCTTTGCTGTCATCACGTTGCTTTAGTTTATACACTTTCTTCACAGCTTCGCTGTTTGTTGCATCACAACCAATGCCCCAGATAGTGTCAGTGGGATAAAGGATTAGTCCACCCTCACGCATTGTCTGTACTGCCAACCGTATATCCTCGGCTATTTCTTTCTGTGTCATCTTAAAATTTTCTCCTCATTGTCACCCCCCAAAAGATTGGAGGCTCAATTTATGTTCCTTCTTTGTGAAACCCTCCATTCTCTCTGTCTGCGAGAGGCAGAAAGGTAGTTTCTTGCTCTTAGAATTCACTTGTAAAGTGGAATTTCAGATGTTTAAAATCTTGCTGCGCCATCGTGAGCACGTATCCAGAGTCCGCTAAGAAGACGTCTCTTCCATCACGGTCACATGCCATATACTGGTACTTACGCTTTTTGAAGTGTTCCAGTTCCTCCTCGTATCCAGGCTCACACTCCACCCAACATGCCTTATACAGACTTATCGCTTCCCAACGGCATTTAGCTCCATATTCGTTTTCCAGACGATATTGTATGACCTCAAACTGAAGTTGTCCCACAGTTCCAATAAGTTTACGACCATTGAACTGATTTATAAAGAGCTGTGCCACACCCTCGTCCATAAGCTGCCCGATACCCTTCTCCAGCTGTTTAGTTTTCATTGGGTCAGCATTCTCTATATATTTGAACATCTCGGGCGAGAAGGATGGCAACCCCCGATAGTGGAGTGACTCGCCTTCTGTAAGCGTATCGCCAATCTTGAAGATGCCATTGTCTGGCAGACCTACAATGTCTCCTGGCCACGCTTCATCAATAGTTTCCTTACGCTGCGCCATAAACTGAGTGGGACTACTGAAGCGTACCGTTTTGCCCAAACGCTGATGCTGATAGGGGGCATTACGCACAAACTTACCTGAACACACCTTACAGAAAGCGATACAACTACGATGGTTGGGGTCGATATTCGCTGTAATCTTGAATATAAAGCCTGTAAACTTAGGCTCATCTGGTTGTACCATACGCTCTTCAGCCAACGTCGGACGTGGACAAGGAGCAATCTGTACAAAGCAGTCAAGCAGTTCCTGAACACCAAAGTTATTCAATGCAGAACCAAAGAATACGGGAGCCACCTCTGCATTGAGATAGCTATCTACACTGAATTCAGGATAGACGCCATCCACGAGTTCGAGGTCTTCGCGCAACTTTGCCGCATCCTGCTCTCCTACCCGTTCGTCCAAATCGTGACTATTGATATCCACTTCCACCTTCTCTGTCACTTTCTGCTTGTCAGGAGTGAACAAATTGAGGCGTTGTTCGTAGATATTGTACACACCCTTGAAGCGCATACCCTGATTGATAGGCCATGATAGAGGTCGCACACCAATCTGTAGCTCCTGCTCCAGTTCGTCTAAGAGGTCGAAAGGATCACGTCCTTCTCGGTCCATTTTGTTGACGAATATTATGACGGGGGTCTTACGCATTCGACATACGTTCATCAGTTTTCGGGTCTGTGCCTCCACACCCTTCGCGCTGTCAACCACGATAATGGCACTGTCAACTGCAGTTAACGTGCGAAAGGTATCCTCCGCGAAATCTTGGTGACCTGGGGTATCGAGAATATTGACCTTGTAGCCTTGATATTCAAATTCCATCACACTGGTGGTCACAGATATTCCACGTTGCTTCTCTATCTCCATCCAGTCACTGGTGGCAGACTTGCGTATCTTGTTACTTTTCACAGCACCAGCCACTTGTATCTGGCCTCCGAAAAGCAGTAGTTTCTCTGTCAGCGTTGTTTTACCAGCATCAGGATGCGAAATGATGGCAAACGTTCGTCTTCTCTCTATTTCTTGATTCATCTATTTCTTTTTTCTTCGTATTTTCCGTATAAAATAATTCTTCGGACTGATTGTCACTGCGCCTCATGGTAGAGTCTACTCAGCATTTCCATCAGTTCTGCCACAGGCTTCAGTCCCTCTCGTGTTTCTGCACTCACCTGCCTATGTTGCATCTCCAACACACTCAGTCCATAGATGGCGTCCATGCAATTCTCTACTTCCAACTTATCTTTTCCACCTTTGGCACGCAATTCCACCAATATAGGCAAGACACGTCCGTAAGCAGCCTCGTAGTCAGGATGTTTATGGTCATTAAGCAGCTCGTGATGTCTATCTTCAAGTAAAGTCAGTGTGGCGCGTACCACCTGTACATGTCCTTTCTCTTGACAACCCTCATCCTTCATCATCTGCACAAGGGTTGCATACCATTCTATGGCCTGGCTCATTTGCTGGTCATCATAACCAAAACGCGAAAGGTAACCAGTTTTGATGCGTTCCAGATCAAGTCCACACGCACGCATCACATCCTCCACCTGATACATATAAGCCAGATAGGCTGTTATGCTTTGTTGCCTAAGTTTCTCCGCTATAAACATTCTCTGTTGTCCTGTCTATCTTTTTCTTTATCCCTAATACCTAATATATAATAATGTGTCGTTTGGGTGCACGAAACAAGTCTTTCAGCCATACCTATTTTTCTCTGCAAACAGATTTCTCCATTATGCCATTCCCAGTAATCAGAGAGGCAAGACTTTAATCAGCCAGTAGACTAATCCCCCCAAAGCCACCATCATTATCAGTATGCCCAACCAACGATTGAGCCTGCAAATCTTTTCAACACAGAAGCGTCCTCTCACACGATGGAGTACAGAGGTGAGCATATACCACCACAACAGCGCTCCTGTCAACAGTCCGACATACCCTACCACCATATTCAAAGGATGTCCGTTCGGAACAAATTCGAAGCGAGCGAAGAGTACCAAGAAAAACAGGACTATCAGTGGGTTGCTCCCCGTCACGAGAAACCCCGTCAGCATATTATGCGTAAGAGTTCCTACCCGACCACTTGAGCGGTACGTCGTGGTAGGTTTCCAAGTATAGAAATATAATCCGAAGACTAGAAGCACCACACTGCCCAACGGACGCAGCAAACGAACTGTAAGAGGACTTTCTGCAAAGCTCATGACAATGCCCATAAAGAGCCCTGTGAGTAAGGCATAGATCAAGTCGCTGAATGCAGCCCCCACACCCGTAACAAAGCCATACCAGCGACCTTTTACCAGTGTACGTTGCACCGTAAGTACGCCTACGGGACCCATGGGCGCACTGGAGAGAATGCCTATCAGAAGCCCTTTGGCCATCATCTCCAACATGTTCACTATAGCAATACCTGTCATATGGAGGCACAAATTTCGTACTTTTTTCCATACTTGCCACGTTTTTCTAAAAAAAATGGTACACCCATGAACTATTTTGGCTACCTTTGTAGATACTGAAAGCAATAACATACAAAAAACATAAACTCATTAGAGAAACAACAATGGACAAGTTGAAACCCTACGTAATCGGTGTGGATCTGGGTGGAACCAACACCGTATTTGGAATTGTAAGCGCACGTGGTGAAGTCGTTGCACAAGACTCCATCAAGACAAAACAGTATAAAACAGCCGAGGAGTTCGTGGAGGCAGGACTTACCTGTCTGCGTCCTCTACTGACTCAGGTAGGCGGTGTAGATCAGATTCAAGGCATGGGCATCGGTGCTCCCAACGGCAACTATTATAACGGCACCATTGAATTTGCCCCCAATCTCCCTTGGGCACACGAAGGTGTCATTCCCTTGGCAAAGATGTTCTCCGATGCATTAGGCATCCCTGTTAAGTTGACCAATGACGCTAATGCAGCAGCCATGGGCGAAATGACTTATGGTGCAGCACGTGGCATGAAGAACTTCATCGTCATCACCTTGGGTACTGGTGTTGGTTCGGGCATAGTCATCAATGGTCAATTGGTTTACGGTTGTGACGGTTTTGCAGGCGAGTTAGGCCATGTAATAATGGATCGTCGTGCAGACGCACGTCAGTGCGGATGTGGCAGACGTGGTTGTTTGGAGTCTTATTGTTCTGCAAGCGGAGTAGCTGCAACAGCACGTGAGATGCTGGCAAACACAGACCGTCCCTCTTTGTTGCGTGAAAAGCCTTCCGAAGAGATTGAGTCACTTGACGTAGCCATTGCTGCAGACAAAGGCGACGAATTGGCAAAGGAGATTTTCCAGTTCACAGGTAAGATGCTGGGAGAAGCTTGTGCAGACTTTGCTGCATTCTCATCTCCAGAGGCTTTCATCTTCTTCGGTGGACTGTGCAAGGCTGGTGACCTCATCATGGCTCCCATCAAGGAAGCTTACGATGCCAGCGTATTGAAGATTTTCAAAGGTAAGGCAAAATTCTTGGTCAGCAGTCTGATGAATGCCAACGCTGCCGTTTTGGGAGCAAGTGCACTGGGCTGGGAAGACTAAATATCCTCACCGACAGATCATTCACACAAAAGCGTGGAAGCAAAGCATACAAGGTTGCTTCCACGCTTTTCTCATACAGCATGTCACACACACAACGTGGCCAAATCTAAACTACAGCAAGAAACAAACAGAGAGAGAGAGACGAGAAGCACAGACTCTTTTTGTAGGGCTCACCCGATAAACCAAGGGGGGGGAGTGGAATACAGAATTAGGCTTTGTAGTCAAGGTAAATATTCAATGTTCAAGTAATATAGTATTCAATAGCCTAGTAATACGTATTAAATGCCCATTGAATATAGTATTAAATGGACAAGTATTATAGTATTACTTTTTAGAGAGACTTTTTATTGATTTCCGTAGATACGTTTTCTCACGGTATAAACAGAGTAAAAAGGTAGACGCACTATCCATTTTATGAAACGATAATAGTGGACCATTATAGTAGCCCTTTTCTTTTTTCTAACTGGGAAAATATTTTTCTCCAACTAGGAAAATAAACTGAGCCGTTTCGTATGGGTCTTATTATTATATCCTTTGTACAGATGTACAGACAAGCAAGCTGGTTTACAAGTACTGGTTGTGCCTGTGGATTTACGTCCGAAACTCCCCCTGGTTTATCGGATGAGCCTTTTGTAGCACCTCCGACAAACGGTAAAGGATTGAATATACAGACCGAGAAGTCTGGGAAGAACGAAAACGATGAGTGTCACACCTTTACGAAGAAGTTCCAGCGTGAACAAAATAGAGCACTCCAGTACCACTCTTCGTTCGAGATACGTTTAGGATGTGGGAACAAAGTAAAAAGCGGAAGTAAGGATTAGAAAACGTGTACGAACACCAAGAGAGAAAGAAGACTTATCTATTCCGAGACAGCTCGCAATTCGGAATAATAGCCACGGAGTTTGTGCAGAGCCAAGCTTCCCCTTTAGATTATGTCTGGCGAGCCGTTTTTTTTCGTTTTCGTCATTCACTTTTCATCATCAAAGAGAGAGATTTCTGTGAGAGAATGAGTAACTTTGCGGTCAAATTAGAGAAGAGCATGAAACAGCCCTTCTTTCTTCTACAAAGAAAAGATACACACACATATATAAAGATATGAGAGTAACCTTTTTCAAGACTCCACAAAGGAGCATCATCGCCACAGAGAGCAAGCAGCCCCTGAGCGCAGAAGACACAGAAAAACTTTGCTGGCTTTATGGCGAAGCTGAGGTACTGACTGAGGAGACCCTGGCTGGGTACTTTGTTGGGCCACGCCGCGAAATGGTGACCCCCTGGAGCACAAATGCAGTGGAAATCACGCAAAACATGGCTATCCATGGTGTGACACGCATAGAGGAATACTTCCCCGTAAAGGATGAAGACGCCAAGCATGACCCTATGCTGCAGAGACTCTACAACGGACTCGACCAAGACGTGTTCACCACGAACATCCAACCTGCCCCCATCTTGGAGATTGAAGACTTGGATGCCTATAACGAACAAGAAGGATTGGCTCTCTCTGCAGAAGAAATCGACTATCTGCATGGAGTAGAGAAGCAACTGGGACGCAAGTTAACAGACAGCGAGGTATTCGGCTTTGCCCAGATTAACAGCGAGCATTGCCGACACAAGATCTTTGGCGGCACGTTCATCATCGATGGCGAGGAGAAGGAGAGTTCGCTCTTCCAAATGATCAAGAAGACCACACAAGAGAACCCTCACCACATCCTCTCTGCCTATAAGGACAATGTGGCTTTTGCAGAAGGACCTGTCGTGGAGCAGTTTGCACCTGCCAACCATGAGACGAGCGACTACTTTGTCATCCGAGACATTGAGAGCGTCATCAGCATCAAAGCCGAGACACATAACTTCCCCACAACTGTTGAGCCCTTCAATGGCGCTAGTACAGGAACGGGAGGAGAAATACGCGACCGCATGGGAGGTGGCACTGGTTCGTGGCCTATTGCAGGCACTGCCGTGTACATGACGTCCTATCCTCGCACAGACAGCGAACAGCACGATTGGGAAAAACAGATGGAGCCACGTCCCTGGCTGTATCAGACTCCCCAACAGATTCTCACAAAAGCATCCAACGGAGCAAGCGACTTCGGTAATAAATTTGGGCAACCGCTCATCTGTGGATCGGTACTCACATTCGAGCATAAAGAGGGCGACGAGAAGTATGCTTATGACAAAGTTGTCATGTTGGCTGGTGGTGTTGGCTACGGAACCAAACGCGACTGCTTGAAAGGTACACCACAGAAGGGCAACAAGGTCGTAGTGGTAGGTGGAGACAACTATCGTATTGGACTGGGCGGCGGTTCCGTGTCAAGCGTGGAGACCGGGCGTTACAGCAGTGGCATTGAGCTAAATGCAGTACAGCGAGCAAATCCCGAGATGCAGAAGCGCGCATACAACCTCATACGCTCACTTTGCGAAGAAGACAAGAACCCCGTTGTCAGCATCCACGACCACGGTAGCGCAGGTCATGTCAACTGCTTAAGCGAACTGGTAGAAGACTGCGGTGGACTTATCCATATGGACAAGCTCCCCATCGGTGACCAGACTCTCTCTGCCAAGGAGATTATTGCCAACGAGAGTCAAGAGCGTATGGGACTGCTCATTGACGAGCATCATATTGACCACGTACGCCGCATAGCCGAACGCGAACGTGCTCCGCTTTATGTAGTGGGAGAGACTACGGGCGATGCGCATTTCGCATTTGAGCAGGCAGATGGCAAGCGGCCATTCGACTTGGAAGTAAGCCAGATGTTCGGCCACTCGCCCAAGACCATCATGCGCGACCACACCATAGAACGCAAATATGCGGATGTCCAATACACACCTGGAAATATTGAGCAAAAGGTAAAGCAAGTCATGCACCTGGAAGCAGTAGCCTGCAAAGACTGGCTGACTAACAAAGTGGACCGCTCGGTAACAGGAAAGGTGGCGCGTCAGCAATGCCAAGGTGAGTTGCAACTGCCACTCTCAGACTGTGGTGTAGTAGCTCTTGACTATCGCGGAACACGTGGTATAGCCACCGCTTTGGGACATGCCCCACAGGCAGCACTGGCTAATGCAGAAGCAGGATCCGTACTCTCCGTGGCAGAGTCGCTGACCAACATCGTATGGGCACCTTTGGTAGAGGGACTGGACAGCGTAAGCCTTTCAGCCAACTGGATGTGGCCTTGTCGTGCACAAGAGGGCGAAGACGCCCGTCTATACAAGGCTGTGCAAGCTCTATCGGAATTCTGTCTGAAACTTCAGATCAATGTTCCCACGGGCAAGGACAGCCTGTCTATGACCCAGAAATATCCTAATGGAGAAAAGATTATATCACCAGGAACCGTCATAGTAAGTAGCGGTGGACAGGTAAGCGATGTAAAGCGTGTGGTAAGCCCTGTACTCAAAAATGAGAAGTCCACCCTACTGCACATCGACTTTTCATTCTGCCCACTCAGCTTAGGCGGATCAGCCTTTGCTCAGTCACAAGGTTACGTGGGCAGTGATGTACCTACGGTGATGGATGCCGAGTATTTCCGTGACGCATTCAATGCTATTCAAACTCTAATAAACGAAGGACTCATTCTGGCAGGACACGACATCTCTGCCGGTGGTCTCATAACCACCCTGCTCGAGATGACCTTTGCCAACACACAGGGAGGTCTGGACATACATCTGGACAAGATGCAAGCTGACGACCTCGTAAAAGTTCTCTTCGCTGAGAATCCTGGTGTGGTCATCCAGATAGCGGATAAAGACTGTCCCAAGGTAAAGAAGATGCTGGAAGATATGGGCATTGGCTACATCAATATAGGTCATCCCACACAAGAGCGCACACTCACAATCACTCGCAAGGAAGAAACGGTTGTCCTTGATATTGACCAAATGAGACAAGAGTGGTATCGCAGCAGTTACCTGATGGACACCAAGCAGACCATGAATGGGAAGGCAGAAGAGCGCGCTGCCAATATGGGCAAGCAGCCCATACACTGGCACATGCCAGCCTCCTTCAATGGCAAGCTGAGCCACTACAAGTTGAATCCCGACCGCAGAGAAAAGAGTGGCATTCGTGCTGCAATTATTCGTGAGAAAGGAACAAACGGAGAACGCGAGATGGCCTATATGCTCTATCTGGCAGGTTTCGATGTAAAAGACGTGATGATGACAGACCTGGTAAGCGGACGTGAGACACTGGACGATGTAAACTTTATCGTATTCTGCGGAGGTTTCTCAAACAGTGATGTACTGGGTTCTGCCAAGGGCTGGGCTGGAGCATTCCTGTTCAATCCGCGTGCGAAAGAAGCCCTCGACCGTTTCTATGCTCGTGAAGACACACTGTCGCTGGGCGTATGCAACGGTTGTCAGTTGATGATGGAGCTGGGTCTTGTCGGTCGTAAGAATGCAGAAAGCACCAACACAGAGCGTCCACACATGGAACACAACGACTCTCATAAATTTGAGTCAGCCTTCCTCGGTGTAGACATCCAACAGAGCGGACATAGCGTTTTACTTGACACTCTGAGAGGAAGCAGCTTAGGCTTATGGGTAGCACACGGAGAAGGCAAGTTCGTATTGCCTGGCCAGCAAGATGACTACAACGTTGTGCTCAAGTATGCTTACGAAGGTTATCCCGCAAATCCCAACGGCAGCAGTTTCGGCACAGCAGGTATAGCCAGTGCAGACGGACGCCATCTGGCTATGATGCCTCATCTTGAGCGTGCATTCCTTCCTTGGCAATGTGCCTACTATCCCACGGAACGTTTGGCTAACGACCAGGTTACTCCTTGGATAGAAGCCTTCGTAAACGCACGAAACTGGGTTGAACAGCATCAAAAGTAAGAATTTGTGAACTATCATCATACATTCAAAAGTTTTTGATAAAAAAGACACGTGGAGCAGGACAGACCTTCAAAAGAAATCAAACAGAGTCTGTTCTGACCACGTGTTTTTCCGTTAAGAAAAAAAAAGAAATATCATTCAATCTTTACACTATAATTTCAAATCCTCTCTTAATGTATTGGGATTTATTTAAAAGTTTCTTCCACATTGGTCTCTTCACTATTGGAGGCGGCTACGCTATGATACCCCTCATAGAACAGAAGGTCGTGGGGCAAAAAAAATGGATTAGCGAGGAAGACCTCGTAGACTTGATGGCAGTCGCACAAAGTTGTCCTGGAATTTTCGCTGTAAACATCAGCATATTTATCGGTTATAAATTACGTGGTGTGAAGGGGGCGTTGTGCTCCACTCTTGGTGCATGCTTACCCTCGTTTATTATCATTTTATCCATAGCCATGCTCTTCCAGGAGTTCAAGGATAACGAATGGGTGGCGCGTTTCTTCCGCGGTATACGTCCGGCTGTAGTAGCTCTCATTGCGGCTCCCGTATTCAAGATGGCAGAGACGGCTCATGTAAACAAGTACACGGTATGGATTCCTATTGTGTCTGCATTGTTGATTTGGTTGGTAGGAGTAAGTCCCATCTACATCATTCTTATAGCAGGCATTGGTGGATACACTTACGGACAATATTTAAAAGATCCTGATACAGAAGCCGACAGCCAAGACTCTCAGGCTAACAAATAACACACCTCACAGACACATCCTTATAATACATAAGCAAGCAAGATATGGTACTCTTATTTCTCAGGCTCTTTTGGACCTTCTT
This sequence comes from uncultured Bacteroidaceae bacterium, assembly GCA_934394435.1. Classification (GTDB taxonomy): domain Bacteria; phylum Bacteroidota; class Bacteroidia; order Bacteroidales; family Bacteroidaceae; genus Physcousia. The sequence goes on along the minus strand of CAKRRN010000011.1, from coordinate 32,345 downwards.
CTGCATAGGTCTCTTTGGATTCGGTGGAGGTTATGCTATGATATCCATGATACAGGGTGAAGTAGTCAGCCACTACCATTGGATGACCATGGGCGAGTTTACCGATATTGTAGCAATAAGCCAAAGCACCCCAGGTCCCATAGGCATCAATAGTGCCACATACGTTGGTTACACCGCAGCCATGGATATGGGACACGAATGGTACTGGGGGGCATTAGGTAGCCTGACAGCCACTGTGGCTGTGGTACTTCCCAGTTTCATTCTGATGCTCATCATAAGTAAGTTTCTTATGAAATACAAAGACCATCCTGTAGTAGAGCATGTATTCCAGGGTCTGCGCCCTGCTGTGGTAGGACTGCTGGCTGCCGCTTCATTACTTCTCATGACTGAGGAAAACTTCGGCAACCGCACAGAATGTCCCTGGCAGTTTTGGATAAGCATAGGACTTTTCCTGTTTGCCTTCATCGGGCAGAGAATATACAAGATGGGAGCTATTCTGCTCATTGTGCTATGCGGACTTACAGGAATATTACTTCTTTAGAGAAAAAGTCATCTAAAATAAGATAATAGGAAAGCAGGCATTTTATTCGCCAATGATTAACGCCCTTTCCCATAGTTTCCAAGACAACAAATACTCATACGACAAAAGAAGAGAAAAATGTGGAAACGGACAAAAGAAACAAATCCGTACCCTACATGAGCTATAACTTAGAAAAGGATTAGAAAACTGACAGTTATCTCTTTCACCAACATACAAAAACAATCTATGAAAAGAAAACATCGTTTCGCGCAGATATTACTGCCTATCACATTTTGTCTGCTCTGTTATTGGAGCAGTTCTGCCTACGCAACAACCCCACAAGACAGCTTACGATACATCTCAAAAGAAGATAAGAATCAGGGACAATTCCTCTGGTTCGGCAAAAGTAAGCAAGGATTTCCCAGACGTATACCTGCTATTACTACGACACGTACAGGTACATTGGTAGCCATTGCTGACGAGCGACCCTGTGGAGCAGACATTGGTTTTGGCGAAGTTGATTTGCTCTGCAGATACAGCACCAACAACGGACTCACTTGGAGCGAACCCACATGTATTGCAGACGGAGACAACAGCATCAGTGAATATCCATTCTTCGGAAAAGGATATGGTGATGCGGCCATCGTGGCAGACAGAGAAAGTGACGAAGTACTAATCATGTGCGTGAGCGGATGCATCCCATACCCATATGCCACAGCAGAAAAACATCCTTGTATCGCCCGACTACGCAGTCACGATGGAGGACTTACATGGGAAAAGCCAGAGAATATAACAAAACTCTTTTGGGGAGAGACAGGGAAAAGCATCTTCGCACCTGCAGACAGTAGCGTAGTTCCCTATGGAGGGTTCTTTGGAAGTGGGCGCATCATACAAAGCAGACAAGTAAAAAAAGGCAAATACTACAGGCTCTATGCTGCCATGCTCTGCAGAGGCAAAGCTATGCAAGGAGCCTACGTAGTGTATTCAGATGACTTTGGCTCAAGCTGGTTTCCATTGGGAGGCGATGTCCGCATACAAGCATGTCCAGGAAGCGATGAACCAAAAGTGGAGGAACTCCCGGGAGGGGACATCCTATTAAGTGGGCGCAAATGGTACGGACGATGGTTCAACGTCTGGAGATTCACCTCCGAGGACTTTACGACAGGTCTATGGGACAAGCCTGTTGCAAGCGAGCAAGCCAAAGGAGGCATCCGGGTAGGAGCAAACAGTTGTAATGGAGAAATCCTGCTGATTCCTGCAACAGACTGCAAAACGGGTCTGCCAACCAACATTCTCTTGCAAAGTCTGCCAACAGGCAACGGGCGTACCTGTGTAGGGATTTACTACAAAGAACTTACAAAAAATACCCCTCATACAGCACAAGCACTGGCTGAAGATTGGGAGCCTGGACTACAGATTGTCTTCTACTCGTCAGCATACAGTACTATGACCCTTCAGAAAGACGGGCGTATCGGCTTCTATCTCGAACAAGCGCCAGAGGACTACAGCCTCTTCTATCAGCCTCTCACATTGGAATCCATCACTAATGGAAGATACAAGGTCCAACTTTAAAGTTTCTCCTCTGCCACTATACCGGGCAATAATGCAAAAAATATTGTTTTATCCTTAATGCCCACGCTCGAGAGGTTTCCAGTGAATCCTGTATACTTATTATATTCGCAGTCCTTCCCAAGGCTGAACAGTGAAGTATCCTAAGATACTTTACAAAGTAAGCTAAGATAAACGACCGTTCAGCCTTGGGGGCGAACGGTCGTTTATCTTAGTGTGTTAAGCAAGATGAGAAATAGAATGCATTAGAAAAGTAAAGGCCACCAGGAGTTTTTCCCAGTGGCCACACTTATCTTCGTTTAAAAGAAAGTATACTTATTCTTCCTCTGAAGTAGCAGCTTGCTCTTCATCGAAGTCTGAGACTCCATTAGATATCAGAAGGTCATACCATTGTATGAGTTTCTTGATATCAGAGATGTGAACACGGTCACGATCATAATTAGGGAGCACAGCAGCCATATAGTCTGTCAGTTCCTCACTGCTTGCCTTACGATAATCAACAGAGGCTTTACCCCCATCTTCTTTCTGCTTTATATTGTTCAAGACCTGATGCAGAGGAACCTCTTCCTCATCCGTGTACATAGCTATATCAGCCAAAGATACCACTTTGTCTGTAGCAAACACGGGAACACGCTTATGCTGTGCATCCAACGTTTCAACAATAAGACTACGGTTACCATGTGAAACCAGTTTATACAGACCTGGTTTGCCTGAAATGGCCAAAATCTTTCTCAACATGTTTCTTTCTATTTTTTTAAAAATATAATTATTGTATATCTGTTTTATTCAAATTATTTCTCACGTCTGGCTCTTCTTTCAACATCAGCAGTTTGGTCATCACCTCCCTTAGTTGCTCAAGTAAGTTTTCATCGCCAGCTGTATCATTTCTTATTATGAACGTAGCGCTATCAGCAGCCAAAGATATTTGTTGCTGAGCCATACGTCGCTCCACTTGGCTTTTTGAAGCCCCATCTCTTGCCATAGCTCTTTCCAACCGTACATTTTGTGAGGCTTCCACCAATATTACATGGTCTACCATTGTATAGAAACCACTCTCATAGAGTATGGCACTCTCTATAGCCACTACAGGGCAATCAAGAGCATCTGCCCAGCAAAGGAAATCCTCGCGCACGACAGGATGTATGATGGCATTCACCTGTGCAGCATGAACGGAACTGGCAAACAGATAATCAGCCAGAATATCTTTCCGCATCTGACCATCATGCCACAATTCTTTGCCCACTAACTCTGTAAGCTGCTGGCGTATCTGTTTCGATTCCGACGTAAGTCTTTTGGCTTCTGTATCGCAATCGTACACAGGTACATGCCAATAGTCAGACAGCAGACGAGCCACGTAGCTTTTTCCGCTTCCAATACCTCCTGTGATACCTATCCTTATCTGCTCTGGATTCTTTGTTCGCATTGCCTCTGCTGATTTAATCACTGGTTATCGGACACGTCATCCGACTCATCCCGTTGTTCTATCAGATAGTCAACCTCTTGGGGCACGATGCGTGCGTTAGACACACCTTCTGGTAATGATTTAAGATGGAGCCGATACTTGGGTGCCTCATTCTGTATAAGTTCCTCGTATGTGGCTGCCAGCACAAAGTTGTCTGCCGTATACCGTGAGAACTGGGTTGAGCCAACTCTGAACGTCACACGAGCCTTTGCAGGGAATGTGCGCAAGACTTTATCTGCAGGGAAATTAAGACCAATAATGGGCACTTCCACTGTCTTCTCTGTATAATAGTCCACCAAGGCTGTCACTCTGACCTCACTTGGCTCATAGCGCACCCCCTTCATCGACCGAGGAGAAGCCGTTACAGTGGTGTTACCAGTCAGCTTCGAGAGTGAGACATTGACATAAGCGGCTTGCATCGTGTCTAAGACATTAACGGGAGCATATACGGTAAGTGTATCTGGATCTGAATGCGTCCCCACCAGATAGTTCTGGGGCGTAGTAGTGATTTTACCACCCACACGCACAGGCAGTCTGTATGAGAGTCCTCTATTATAGTAGTACTCTATGGTGTCGGGATGGATGGACTGTATATGACTGGTAGCATCCAATTGGGTTTGAAGCTCACGTTGCACTTCTTGAAGAGGAATCTGTACCCGTGCGCTGGAAGCGCCATTGTCATACGTAGCAAAACTAATGTTTACGGGCTTCAGCTCACCTCTGCGCATGAAACGTATCAACGAGGTTCCTCTGTCGTGCACGCTTACCGTAATCATTTGCGGAAGCGGAGTGGTGATAACGACATTCTCTGGCACATCCGTCAATTGCAAAGGCACACGCAGACGTATATCAAACGATTCGTTTAGCGTCTGCAAAAGCCAGAAGCCAAAGGAAACAGCCAGAAAAAAGAGAAAGACCAGTGTCTCGCGCGCCTTTGAACTTAGGAGCGCAAGTCTGATCTTTCTAATGGTTCTGCTTGTTCTGGCGTTCATGTCTGCTGTCTAATTGCTTGTGTGAAGCCTGCCGGCTTTCCCCGGCAACAAGAAACATTGGGGCTTGCCTATCAACGCACAGTAGGCTGTGCTGTTGCATAAACAGAATTACGATCGACCTTGATGCAAACGCCCTTTGCCACCTCTATCAGAAGGGCATTGTCTGCCTCGTCAATCTTCTTCACCGTACCATAGATGCCGCCCGCGGTCACCACGGTCTGGCCTTCTGCAATAGAGTTACGGAAGTTCTGAATTTCCTTCTGCTTCTTCTGCTGAGGGCGGAAGATGAAGAACCACATGATGACGATAATAAGTCCCAGCATAATCAGAGGCTGGTATTGCTGCATCGCAGATGCTGTTAATACTGTAATCATAGCAATATCGTATTATTTATTATTCCTACGCTTCGTGCTCCGACACTTTTCCGTTGTCTGTCCGACGTTCCTCTTCGGGAGCATTCTTTATAAGTTTATTTTCGCTTTGCAAACGTTTCACGATGTTGTCAAGCGTTGCATTCACATATTTTCCACTCTTCGGAGTTCCATACATCTTGGCTATCTCCACATATTCGTTCACACTCACACCCACAGGAATCTCTGGGAAGGTAAGAATCTCTGCCAGCGCTACCTGTAGTACGATACGGTCCATAAGCGCCACACGACTGATGTCCCACCCACGTGTAGTATTAGCCACAAGACTCATATATGTATCCGCACCAGCCAGAGCATGACGTAGCAGGCGAACGGCAAACAGTCTGTCTGAGTCATCACGAAACTCTGGCTGAAGTGGCTGTTCGTCTGTGCTGTCCTCTGTAAACCGTTTGATGGTCTTGAGCACAAACGTATCTACAATCGCCTTATCATCGTTCCAATAAAGATCCATCTCCTCAAGGATAGCGTCCAACTCCTCGTTGTTGCAAATAAACTGCCGGTATGCCTGACGCCAGAAATCACGTTCATCAGCATATGTTACCGTTTCAGCATCCATATACTTAGCATAGAGTGGACTCTCCTCTATACGCGAATACAGGTTACGAACAAAGGTCTCTTGATCTGCCCAAGAGAGCTTCTGGTCCTCCACATACGCGCGCAACTGTCGATTGCTTTCCAGCTGCAACAAGAACTTATTTTCCGAGAAGCGCGCACTCAAAGGAGCCTCCAGGCCTAACCTACGCGCCCTGTTCTTGCGCATCTCTTCCATACGAAGTCCCATACGTCCCACCTCCACAATCAGTAAAAGAAGGTTGGCATACAACTTATAAGCTCGGGAAAGGCTCAATAGAAACTCCTTTTCCGCAGCATCCATATTCTGAGAACCGTTCTGATAATAGGAATAGATTATCTGAACAAGTTTCAAACGAATCAACTCGCGATTTATCATACCATAAGTCTAAAAAGGTGGACAAAAGTACACATTTTGAGCCAAACAGGCACATTTTTCATTGTTTTTTTTGGAAGATAGAGAAAATTATAGGAATTTTGATGTGTAAAACAAGCTAACACACACAAATAATAACAATGGATACAAAGAATACCCCAAATGGCACAGAAGCCGACATTCTATTCTCACGAACAGTAAAAGCCGGACAAAGAGTATATTATATAGATGTAAAGAAGAACAAGCGTGGCGACAATTATCTGAGCATAACGGAAAGCAAGAAAATGATTTCCGGAATGCAGGATAGCCAACACGTAAGTTTCGAAAAACATAAGATTTTCCTCTTTCCAGAAGATTTTGACAAATTCAAAGAGAGTATGGCAGAAGCCATGACGTTTGCACAAAACAATCACGAAGCAGAACCCCGAAAAGAGGAGGAAAACGGAGAAATACATATTGACATGGATTTCTCCACAGAACTATAATGCGACGAACGAGTGTAATCAGAAAACCACCCGAACAAAACCGGAAGCCTTCCCGTCAGACACACCGAAGACTTTATAAGGAGGTTGTCTTGCGACCGTACCTCCTTGCAAACTTCGCCCTATAATCTACAAGCACGCCTGACGGCCATAGGTCTGTTTAACACTTCACAAGAGTCTATTTTTCTCCTTAGCAAAGAAAAACGTTACCAGAAACCATCTGAAATTCGGATAAAAGCAGTATCTTTGCCGCGCTTTTTGAGCCGTGTGATGGCGAATTGAGCACAAGAAACTTAATTTAGAGTAACACAAAAAAAATTAAAAGAAATGAAAAGTATCGACGTAAAGGGCACTGCCCGTACCGCTACTGGCAAGAAGGCCACTCGTGAGCTTCGCAAGACTGGTGCTGTTCCCTGCAACCTGTATGGTGAGCAGAAAGATGCTAATGGCGCAAATGTAGCTATGAGCTTCTCAACCACTCAAGACGAGCTCCGCAAGTTGGTTTACACTCCAGACATCTACAGTGTAAACTTGAACATTGACGGCAAGGAGTGCAAGGCTGTAATGAAGGAACTGCAATTCCATCCCGTAACAGACCAGTTGCTCCACGTTGACTTCTACGAGATTACCGAAGAGAAGCCCATCGTGATGGAAGTACCCATCCAGTTGAACGGTTTGGCAGAAGGTGTGAAAGCCGGTGGTAAGTTGGCTGCAAGCGTACGTAAGCTGAAGGTACGTGCACCCTACACAGCTATCCCTGAGAAACTGAACATCGATGTTACCAGCCTCGGTTTGGGCAAGACCATCAAGGTAGGTGAGTTACACTTCGAGGGTCTTGAGCTCGTTACAAGTCCCAGCGTTGTGGTTTGCCAGGTTAAGATGACACGTTCTGCCATGAGTGCAGCTGCTAAGGCATAAGACAAAACAAATTTAAAGAATATTGTCATCCATCAGAATATAGATGAAATACCTGATAACGGGGCTGGGAAACATCGGAGATGAGTACGATGGAACCCGTCACAACATCGGATTTAGAGTATTGGACGCCCTTGCACAGGCGTCCAAGACTGCTTTTGAAGACAAGCGTTACGGATTTGTAGCCCACACGAGAGTCAAGAATGCTGAATTAGTACTCTTGAAACCCTCCACATTCATGAACCTCTCAGGAAATGCTGTACGATACTGGTTGCAGCAAGAGAAGATTCCCATCGAGAACCTTTTGGTTATTGTAGACGACCTGAGTCTGCCCGTGGGAGCCATCAGAATGAAGCCATCTGGCAGTGCTGGTGGACACAACGGACTGAAAAACATCGCACAGATGCTTGGTACAGAAAAATACAACCGACTGAAGTTTGGCATAGGAAATGATTATCCACGAGGAGGACAAGTAGACTTCGTTCTTGGAAAATTTAATCCTGAAGACAACCTGAAAGTGGAAGAGAAAGTGCCTGTGGCATGCGATGCTATAAAAGCATTCGCCCTAAGCGGAATGCAATTTGCCATGTGCAACTACAATAACAAGTAAGGAAATACCTGCAGCAACCTAATTACCCATAAATATCAAGACACCCTATGGAACTGACAGAAAGATTTCTCAACTATGTGGCTATCGACACACAGTCAAGCGAAGAGAACGACACACAGTGTCCAAGCACAGAAAAACAATGGAATTTGGCTCGCTACCTACAAGCAGAGTTGCAGAAGATAGGCATGAGCGAGGTGGAGATGGATAGCCACGCATACGTCTATGCCACATTACCAGCCAATACAGACAAGGCTATACCCACCATCGGATTCATCGCACACATGGACACGAGTCCAGACTGCAGTGGGGCTAACATACAGCCACGTATCATCAAGAACTACGATGGGACAGACATCGTATTGGATGCAGAAGCAGGTATAACGACCAGCGTGCAACAGTTTCCCGAACTGAAAGAACACATAGGCGAAGACCTTATCGTAACAAACGGACACACTCTGCTGGGAGCTGACGACAAAGCAGGAATAGCAGAAATCGTAACTGCAATGGCTTACCTCATGCAGCATCCAGAAATAAAGCATGGAAAAATTCGTGTCGCATTCAATCCCGATGAGGAGATTGGCGCTGGAGCCCACCTATTCAATGTAGAAAAATTTGGTTGCCAATGGGCATACACCATGGATGGAGGCGAAGTAGGTGAACTTGAATACGAAAACTTTAATGCTGCTGGAGCAAAAATCATCATCCAAGGGCGCAACGTGCATCCTGGCTATGCAAAGGACAAGATGATCAACGCCTGCATTGTGGCAAGCGAGTTTATCCAAGAGATGCCACAAAACGAGCGTCCAGAAAAGACGGAAGGCTACCAGGGATTCTATCATCTGACCTCCATGAAAGGAACGGTCGAAGAAGCCACTCTTAGCTATATCATCCGCGACCACAACAGTCAGATGTTCAAGATGCGCAAACAGATACTACTGGATGTTGCCGAACGATTCAATAATCGGTATGGTCAGGGCACGATAAGTGTGGAACTCAAAGACCAATATTACAACATGCTTAGTCAACTGGAAGACAAACCACACATTATAGACATAGCCAAACAGGCCATTGAAGAAGCATGTGGCTTCTGTCATGTAATACCCATTCGTGGTGGCACAGACGGTGCACAGCTTTCTTTCAAAGGTCTCCCCTGCCCCAACATCTTCGCAGGAGGACTGAATTTCCATGGCAAAAATGAATTTGTACCCATCCAAAGCATGGAAAAAGCCATGAAGACTATCATTAACATCTGCCGTCTCACAGCAGAAAAAGCCTAAGAAGAATGGCAAGCCAAGAGGCAAGAATAGACAAATGGCTATGGGCAGCGCGCATCTTCAAGACACGCACGCTGGCCACAGCCGCATGTAGGAAGGGACAGGTAAGCATGGGAGGAGCACAACTGAAAGCCAGCCGCACGATAAAGGCTGGCGACGTGGTGTGCGTAAGAAAACCGCCCATCACCTATTCCTTCAAGGTATTGCAGCCCATCGAGAAGCGCGTTGGAGCCAGGCTCCTTCCCGAAATACTGGAGAACGTGACTCCGCAGGAACAGTACGAACTTCTGGAGATGAGCCACATAAGTGGCTTCGTCAACAGAGCGAAAGGTACAGGAAGACCTACTAAGAAAGACCGTAGAAGTCTGGAGGAATTCGCACAGGAAGTACCTACCTACTTCGGCGACTTTGAGTTCGACATGGATGACACCGAAGACGAAGAATAGCAGAAGCCATATCTTCACTTTCCCCAAAAAACGATTACACCAATGCATACAGAAGAACTTGACAAGACGGATTTGATGATTTTGCGTACCTTGCAGCAAAACGCACGCCTAACAACCAAAGAACTGGCAGCACAGGTGCATCTCTCCACCACGCCTGTCTTTGAGCGGCAGAAGCGTCTGGAAAGAATGGGCTACATACGTAAATACGTAGCTGTATTGGATGCAGACAAGCTGAATCGTGGTTTTGTGGTATTCTGTAACGTAAAGCTTCGGCGTATGAATCGGGAAATCGCGCAAGACTTCACTGAGCGCATCAAGGAGGTCAAGCAAGTGAGCGAGTGCTACAACATCAGTGGCAACTTCGACTATATGCTTAAAATACACGCTCCAGACATGAAAGCTTACCAGGAGTTCATACTCAATACACTGGGAGTCATTGAGAGTGTGGGCAGCATAGAGAGCACTTTTGTAATGTCAGAGATAAAGAACGACTGCGGCATCAGCATCTGATGCTGAGATACGTAAGCACACAGCACAACCTCAACAATACTGACAGATGATAGACAGACTGACCATAGACAAGATTCTGGATGCAGCTAACATCGTAGATGTAGTGTCGGACTTTGTGACCCTCAAGCGATCGGGAGCCAACTTAAAAGGCTTATGCCCTTTCCACGATGATCGTACTCCTTCGTTCATGGTGTCTCCTGCTAAGAACATCTGTAAATGCTTTGCATGCGGTGTTGGTGGGCGTCCTGTGGATTTCATAATGAAGCATGAGCAACTAAGCTTCTACGACGCACTCCGCTATCTGGCAAAAAAATACGGCATAGAGATAAAGGAGAAGGAACTCTCCCCCGAAGAGAAGCAGTCGCAGACAGACCGCGACAGTATGTTCATCCTCAACGACTGGGCAAAGGAATGGTTTCAGCATCAACTCAACGACACACCCGATGGACGTGCCATCGGACTGGCTTACTTTCGCAACCGCGGTTTTCGCGATGACATTATCGCACGCTTCCAACTGGGATTCTGCCCAGACAAGCGAGATCAGACGCTTGGAGCAGATGCTCTAAAGGCTGGTTACCAAGAGAAATACTTGACCAACACCATTGATGAGAAGGATCCCCGTATGAGCATTGGCACTGGCCTATGCATAAAGAATGAGAATGGTCTGTTGCGAGACCGTTTTCGCGGACGAGTCATTTGGCCTATATTCACTATGAGCGGACGCGTGGCAGGCTTTGGAGGACGCGTGCTGGATGCGGCAACAAAGGGTGTGAGCGTTAAGTACCTTAATTCCCCAGAAAGCATTATCTACAGCAAACGCAAGGAACTTTTCGGACTCTTTCAAGCTCGTGAAGCAATACGCAAGCGTGACCTATGTTATCTGGTGGAGGGCTACACTGACGTGATGGCTATGCACCAACAGGGAGTAGAAAACGTGGTTGCATCATCAGGTACAGCACTTACCACGGATCAGATACGTCTCATACACCGTATGACCGATAACATCACCGTTATCTACGACGGTGATGAAGCGGGCATACATGCCAGCGAAAGAGGCACAGACATGTTACTGGCTGAGGGCATGAACGTCAAGCTCCTGCTGCTGCCAGACGGAGACGACCCAGATAGCTTTGCAAGGAAACACTCAGCCTCAGAATACCAACAGTACCTGACAGAGCATCAAGTAGACTTCATCCAGTATAAGACAAATCACCTAATGGCACAAGCTAAGGATGACCCCACACGGCTTGGGCAATTAGTACACAGCATAGCCAGCAGTATAGCAGCCATTCCTGACGAAATAACCAGAGTCTTGTATACCAGACAAGCAGCCCAAAAGCTCCAGATGGAGGAACGACTGATTACCGATGTTGTGAACGAACAGCGTAGAGTAAGACAAGAAGAAAAACGCAGAGAGGCAGAAAGAGAGCACAGAAGGATTACCAATACCGTTCCCCAAGAAGAAGGACAACACAAACAGAGCATAGATACAAATTTGGCTGCAACACAGACTCCTGGTACAGCTATGCAACAGAGCTATCCTCTGACAACGACCACAATAGGTGGGAATCCTTCTGCAGAGCGTGGCGAAAGTGCCAAGATAGCCAATCTGGAGAAAGACCTAATGCAATACCTACTGACCAAAGGAGATACAGTCATCTGCTACACTGAAGACGAAAATGGGAATGAGAAACCACTTACCGCCATTGAATACACCTGTATGAGTATGCAGGACTACGGTATTGGGCTATCGTCTACCCTTTATGAGAGAGCTCTGCAGGATGGCATGCAGCATATTCACGATGAGGGGTTCAATGCCAGCGTCTTCTATTCACGACACCCAGATCCACTCATCAGCACCCTCGCCTTTGAGCTGGGTGAAAAGGGGGAGCCACTCAGCAAAATCTATTCAAATTCGTCCGAAGAACAACGTGTTGATGACACGATTATCTCTCTGGTGGCAAACATCCAGTTATACTACGTGCAAAAGGAGCTGAAATCACTCATTGCACAAGTCATGGATCCTGCCTTAAAAAAAGACAAGGAGGCTTATACCCGAATAATGTCCCAGTTCATCCAGAAGAAAAAAATACAGGAAGAGCTGGTTAAGAAGGGAGGAGACAGAATCCATATATACTAAACAGTATTCCGAGTTGCTTTTCAAGATACAAGGACATACAATTTCCAAACGAGAGGCAGTTGATGACAAATGAATGCAAACCTATGCTTCCACCTCTGGCAGAGGCATAGGCTGAGACAAACATTTTCAACATTCCATTTCATCCTTTCATAAGAAAGTTGTACCTTTGTACTCAGACAATGGCTCCGTAGCTTAGCTGAATAGAGCGTCAGATTCCGGTTCTGAAGGTCGAGGGTTAGAATCCCTCCGGAGTCACACATAAAAAAAGAAGAAAGAGAGAATGCAAGTTTATCCTTACCAAGGGTGCCTGCTTTCTCTCTTTCTTCATTATTCTATATTCTATCAAGTTTGCAAAAACTTTACGGTTCACCGATAAATCTTTTAACTTCGCCTTCATTCTATGGGCAAGAAATGTGCGAAAGAATACCAGAAGCCCCCCAAAATGTTAAGAACATAACTTTGCCGACAGGCATACGAAAAACGAGGAATGCGCATTCCTCATATATAGCAATAGAAGTAGGTTGTTTAGGGGATAAGTAGAAATCTGTCCCCACTAACACAAAATTCTTATTAAACCCAAAAGTCTGCCGGTGTCTAATAAGACTTCTCAAAGTATCTTAGGATACTTGCCCAAGTATCCTAAGATAGATGCTCAAGTATCCTAAGATACTTTGGGAAGTAACCTACTATAGATTTGTAAGGCTAAAGAGATGACCTTGTGCCTGTAATAGCAATGATCCTCTCCAGAGCGCGCAATCCTCCAGTTCGCTGAAAGTAGAACGACTCAAATCTATCACATTCTGCATAGACCTGGTCTGAAGATTCCAGACGTAAAGGACAGAAGGATGATCCGCACTGCCAAATCCCGTAGGCATAAAGAGCTGCCCACGGTGAACAAAGAGTCCTTGCCCGATGGGCATGAACGAACAATTATAGGTGTCCTCTAACAAATAGTTCTCGAGCAAATCTGCTTCTGTAAGAACCAGTAGCCCATTCTCACCTTCATTCCACTTGGGCAGACGAAACTTGACTATACGATGTTTATTAGCTTTATTCTCATTGTCTATCGTATTGCCATAACCATAGAGCATATCATTATCGCGGTCAACAACCCATTGCAAAGCGTATCCGAACAGGTGAGCAATATCCTTAAAGTAGATGGTCTGCACCGTTTGAGTGGATTTCAGATCTGGAGCGATACGTTCCACAAACAGAACATCCTTCATACCCTGCCAAGGCTGACGAGCACACTGACTCACATAAAGTAAAGGCAGAGGGTCAGATTTCTCATATCGATAATTAGACAGACTCACCACATTACTATGGTTCACCTTATCATAGCAATCCATTTTATACGGTGCAACAATCTGTTTCAATTGTTCACCATTATAGGTGTATACAGACAACCATCCTGAGTTCTGAGCACTCAGTACGGTATCTCCATAGACCTCCATTCCCTGATAACCTTCGCCAGAAATCCCTTTTAACTTATCCACATAGCATACCCTGGCTTTATTTTCTTGTAAAGAAAGTAAGGTTCCGCCATATGATATCTCTACTGAAGTACCAGGCTTCTTTTGCTGAGCAAACGCAGATAGACAGACTATCAGTGCCAAGGGAATAGCTGATAATTTCATTATTATTACTACTGAAGATACTGTTTGAAATGATTCGTTATCTGACGGAAAAGATGTGCACGGGTATTTCCCCCATAGATACCATGATTACGATTGGTATAGGTCAGTTCACGGAAATCCTTGTCTGCCTGTACCAATGCCTCTGTGTATTCCGCTGCATTACGGAAATGAACATTATCGTCAGCAAGTCCATGTACGAGTAGCAGATGTCCACTCAGCTGAGATGCACGTCCAATGGGTGACACATCGTATCCAGGACCATTTTCCTTAGGCGTGCGCATGAAACGTTCTGTATAAACGCTGTCATAATAACGCCAATCTGTGGGAGCAGCCACAGCAACACCTGCTGCGAATACAGGACGACCCTCACTCATGCTCATCAGCGTGCAGAAGCCTCCATAGCTCCATCCCCAGATTCCGATTCGCTTGCCATCTACATAGGGCAATGAAGCTGCATACAAAGCGGCCTCTACCTGATCATGACTCTCAAGCTGTCCCAACTTCAGATAGGTGCACTGTTCAAAATCTCTACCTCTCCCCCCAGTGCCACGTCCGTCAACAATCAGACTGATGAAGCCTTGTTGCGCAAGATACTCCTCATAGAGCATTCCTCCCATATTGCCTGCACTCCAACTGTCAAGTACTTGCTGACTGCCAGGACCGCTATACTGGAACAGCACAACAGGATATTTCTTTGTCTCAGAAAAATCTGGTGGGAGGACCATTAGTCCATTCAGTTGCACTCCATCCTGTGTCTTGAATGAGAGAATACGCTTTTCGCCCAGACTCAGAGCTGCCAGTTTGCTTCGCAGTTCAGCATTATCCTCCAGCGTACTGAGTGTTTTGCCATTAGCGTCACACAACGTAGTGATAGGAGGAGTCTGCAAGTTACTCCAGATATTCATATAATACTTGCATCCCTGACTGAAGATGGCATTGTTTGTTCCCTTCTGTGTGCTCAGTTTTACGGTTTTCCCCTTAATGTCCGTCTTATAGACAGCCTTATAAAGTGGTCCCTCTTGATTACCTGCATAATACGTCATTCCCAAACGACTATCATAGCCATAGAAATCTGTCACCACAGACTTTCCTGTTGTAAGCTGACGCTTGAGCGTACCATTAAGGTCATAAAGATAAAGCTGGTTCCATCCACTACGTTCACTCATCAGCACAAAACCATTGTCTGTTGTCTGAAAACTCTTGTACACATTTTCAGAAATATATTTTTCCGTTTCGTCACGCACAATCAGACGACACTCGGTACTTCTGGGGTTTGCCACATAAATGTCCAGACGGTTCTGATGCCTGTTCTGCGTCAGTACGAGCAGCTTCAGAGGATCTTTTGTAAACGTGATACGTGGAATATACCCATCAGGGTCAAGAGGCAACTGCATGGTCCTTATTACACGACTCTTGATATCGAAGCTCTGCACCGTGACCTTGCTGTTCTGCGCACCTGCTACTGGATATTTATAAGAATAAGCTCCTGGATATTCTGCAAATTCATCCTTTGCGGGAGCAAGTCCCTTATAGAGTGGGAAAGAGAAACTGGGCACTTCCTTTTCATCATATCTAATCCATGCCAACATGGTGGCATCACTATTAAAGTCAAACGAGCGGCTTAGAGAGAATTCCTCTTCGTTTACCCAATCTGGTTTTCCATTCAGCACCTCACCAAATTTACCATCTTTGGTAACCTGTGTTTCGCTATTATTGAAGAGCAATTTTACTATAAAAAGATTTCCGTCCCTCACGAAAGCCACCATATTACCATCAGGACTCCATTTGGGAACTTCCTGCGCACCATTATCGCTCAAATTTGCAATGGTCTTGTTCTTTACATTATATATATAGTATTCCGCCGTACGACTGTGACGATATATGGCACGTGTATCTGTCTGTAACAGGATGTGAGTTTCGTCAGGACTCATAATGTAACCATCAATGCGCGGAATGCGTATACGCTGCTTAATCAGGCTGGGGTCAAAGAGTACACCTGTCTGCTTACCCGTGCGGAAACTGTATCGCAGGATTTGTCTTCCATCATCGCTCAACCGGCTGTAACTCTCACCGTCTGCCAGAGGATTAACACCATGGATACTACGTGCGGAATACGTTCCGTTTGTAAGATTCTCGATAGTCAGATTCTCTGCACTGCGTACGGTGGTCAGACCGCAGAACAATGCAGCCAACAGTAATAGCCTTTTCATGTCTGTCTTTGATTTTATTTCATTCTTCAAGGACAAAGGTACAACAAATCAGTAAAAGCCACACCCATAGGCTTCGCGTTTCTCTTTTTTTACGTATTTTTGTCCCATGGAACATATAGAGTTTGGAACATGGTTGCAGGCCAAACTGGGCTGCAAGGCCCAGAAGATTTCAGTGGATGCGGGATTCACCTGCCCCAACAGAGACGGAGCGATAGGCACAGGCGGTTGCACCTTCTGTGACAATCGCACTTTCAATCCCTCTTATTGTCGTAATGGAGGCTCCGTCACAGAGCAACTGGAAGAGGGGAAAAGGTTTTTCGGACGTAAGTATCCCACACTGAAATATCTGGCTTACTTTCAGTCCTTCACCAACACATACGGCTCCATAGACCGACTGCGTTCCTTATACGAAGAAGCACTGAGCGTGTCTGATGTCGTGGGCATCGTGATTGGGACACGACCTGATTGTGTGTCAGAATCCGTTCTTGATTATCTGGAAGAACTGAGCCATCGGACATTTGTACTGGTAGAATATGGTGTGGAGAGTGCCAACGAGGAGACACTTATCAGAGTGAATCGTGGACATACCTTTGCCCAGGCTGAAAATGCAATCCGACAAACTGCAGCCCGAGGCATTCCCGTAGGGGTACACATGATTATTGGTTTCCCATGGGAAGAGCGTTGCGAACTGATGCGGCAGGCTGACATATTGGCAACTCTACCGATTACCACACTCAAGCTACACCAGTTGCAGATAATTCGTGGAACAGAACTGGCACGGCAATATCAAGCATCACCATGGGCTGTGCCCACGGCTGAGGAATACGTAGATTTGGTATTGGAATACATCAGCCATTTGCCCAGTTCAATCATATTGGAAAGATTTGTGAGCCAAAGCCCACCTGAATTTGTGATTGCCCCCAAATGGGGACTGAAGAACCATGAGTTTGCTGCTCTAGTTCGAAAAAAGGAGAAAGAGGCTAAAGGTTAGGCTATCAGCCAAAATCACGAATCGCCATTGAGGACAAACGTAAGTGTTTCGGGGCAGAACTCTGTACCTGCACACTGAAAGAAACGGGCTATTGTACCATTGTCTGCTAACAGACGGGGACTACCCATACAGAGCCCGTGAGTGTCCATAAGCCATAATTTGTCGCTCAGCTGTAATGCCAACTCCACATCGTGAGTGCTTAGCAATATGATTTTTTTCATGCTATGAGCCAGATATTTCAGCAGGCGCATAGTTTCGATTTTAGATGGATAGTCTAAGAATGCTGTCGGCTCGTCCAGTAGAATAACGGGGGTCTGCTGTGCCAACGATTTAGCAAGAACAGCCTTTTGTCGTTCGCCATCACTTAACGAGCATACCATTCTGCTTGCCAAGTCCGTTATTCCTGCCTGTCGAATGGCATCATTCACAATGCTTTCATCCTCCAATTTCAGGTTACCCCAAAATCCAGTGTAAGGAGCTCTCCCCATAGCAACTAGATCGTGTACGCTCAACCCCTGTATCTCGATACGTTCTGTCAGAACCACGCTCACCATACGGCTCATCTCTGCCTGCGTAAGATCTGACAAAGACGTATCACCCATGAGGATGCGTCCTCCGAGCATGGGTTGGAATCCACCGATGGTACGTAGCAGAGTGCTCTTTCCTGCACCGTTCGTACCAAGCAGACTCACCAGTTCACCTTGCTCCAGGACAGCATTCAATCCTTGTGCAACGACATGGTGTCCGTAGCCCGTAGACACATCCTCTAACTTTATCCTCATACCATTACCCTTTTTAGCAATCTTAATCATCTTTCTTTTCAGAATAAAGAGATTAAGTTTAAGGCAGACAACTTATGATTGAATTATTCAAACGTAGAACAGAACTTATAGCCCAAACGACGATAAAGATTCTGTAACACAGGTAGTCGCTTTTGACTGAAGTCCTCATAATTCTTAGCCTCTGGTTGTAACCACTGGACTTCACTCATAGCTGCGAGTCTGGGCAGTAGCATATACATGACATGATCAGGGCTAAGAACATATTCAGTCCATAGATTACACTGTACGCCCATAATGTATTTAGCCTCTTCCTCCGTCAATTCTGCAGGAACAGGTTCCATACTGTACATCTTACTCAAAGGTAAATAACCACCTATAGCCAAAGGCTGGCGATCATGATCTTTCAGTTGATAATGGTCAATATAGCAATGGCTACTTGGAGTCATCACAACATGATGATGCTGACGCGCTGCTTCTATGCCCCCTTGGTATCCTCGCCAACTCATCACACTCGCCTTCTCACTAAGACCTCCCTCAAGAGTTTCGTCCCATCCAATAATCTCACGTCCTTTTTTAGCCAGATAAGCTTCTATATCCTTATTTATATAGGTCTGCAACTGAGCTTCCTCCTTCAGTCCCAATTCCTTCATCTTACTCTGACACTTCTGGCATGCCTTCCATCGGTTGCGCGGACTCTCATCGCCACCTATATGAATAAGTTTGCTTGGAAACACCTCACACACCTCGTCCAGCACCTTATGCAGAAACTCTATTGTCTTGGGATTTCCAGCACAGAGCACATCCTGAGATATACCCCACTGGCTCCATACCTTATAGGGACCACCCGTGCAACCAAGTTCAGGATATACACTCAGCGCAGCCACCATGTGTCCAGGCAAATCTATCTCAGGAATTACCGTAATGAAACGGTCTGCCGCATAGCGCACAATCTCCTTCATTTCCTCCTGCGTATAGTATCCTGTTTCTGGTGTATCATCGAAGATACCATTATCAGGACTATTCAATCCGATATTCTTGCCAATAACCGTAAATGGACGTACGCTTGCTTTGGTAGCCAATTCTGGCATGCTCTTCACCTCAAAGCGCCACCCTTGGTCATCTGTCAGATGCCAGTGAAACCTGTTAACCCCATGCAAAGCCAGAATATCAATAAACTTCTTGATAAATGACACGGGAAAGAAATGTCGAGCACAGTCTAATTCTGTTCCACGATACTGGAAACGTGGCTCACCACTTACTGTTGCATAGGGCAAACGTATGGTATCGCCCTGTACTTCAGACACACTCTTGCGCAAGGTTTGTAGTCCATAGAAGACTCCACTCTCACTGGCTCCCTGTATGTTAATCCCCTTCTTGCCTACCGTAATTTTGTACGCATCAGGATTTGCGCTCTTGAGTCCAAGGCTCAGCAGGATTCCGCCCTCAGATTTCTTACCAGCTTCTTGAGCTTTGAGCGACAAGTACTCCGCAGCAAGTTGTGCGTTACGCTGCATTTTTTCATTACCCTTAGGATAAGTTACCTGTTGTCCCTTGATGAGCAATACTTCCTTGCCACTGGGGTCAACATCAATCTGCTGAGGCATAGGAATAGTCTGAAAATTCACTTGAGCCATAGCGGATATTCCATACATTGCAGAAAGCAATAAGAGAATGTTCCTTTTCATCTTGTTCTATTTTTTAATTAAATGAGTTTTTAGAGTAATATTCTGTCATTATGATAATTCTGAGCAAATGACCTATGCTTTGTTCCTACGCAATATCACATATAGGATGACAGGAGTTCCCACCAAAGGAGTGATGACATTCACGGGAATGATTCTCCCTCCAGAGGGCATCGTACACAAGAGGTTGCACCCCAACGTAAGAATGGCACCTACCAACATTGTCGAAGGTAAAAGAACACGATGGCTACTCGTACCCAAAAGCATACGTGCCACATGAGGAACAGCCAGTCCCAGAAACGAGATGGGTCCACAGAATGCAGTGGTGGTGGCTGTGAGCAAACCTGTTGCTAAGAGTAGTCTCTGACGTACATGCTTCACATTCACACCCAGGTTTTGAGCATAATAATCACCCAACAGCAAAGCATCCAGAGGTTTTACCAACGATGCCGAAGCAAGCAACCCGCAGAGAATGAGTGAGCAATAAACGGGCAACCTGTCTTGAGACACGCTACTGAAATTACCCATCCCCCATATAACAAAATTATGCACCCCCTCTTCTGTTCCCAGATAACTGAGCAACTGGATAATGCTACCCGTAACGTAACTGATAATCACACCCGTGACAAGTAGCATCACACTGCTATGGAGCAACTGGGCAAGCATCATCAACAGCCCCATGACAAGCAATGCGCCTATCATAGCAGACAGGATAACAAGCAGATAACCTCCAATAGTAAGATCACCCAACACGACCGTACCACCCAAAGCGAGCATCACAACAGCCACGCCCAAGTTGGCACCTGCATCAATTCCCAAGATAGAGGGTCCTGCCAAAGGGTTACGAAATATCGTTTGTAACATAAGACCACTGGCACTCAGAGCTGCTCCGCACAGCAGGGCTGTCACTGCCTGAGGCACACGACTCTCCCATATTATATAAGTCCAGGCATGATGTCCGTCTACCTCATGCCCATTCAGGATTCTCCATACCGCAGAAGAAGGCATGCTGAGTGAGCCATACCAGATATTGGCAATGAAGAGCAGCAACGTAAGGATGAGCAAGAATAATATGGTTAGACCGTGTTTCATGGAATCTGATGGAAATATCTTTTACTAGGAGTTACACTCTGCTCAGGGTGTAAGATAGAAACCAGGTCCTCCAGAAGCAACTCTGGATGAAAAGGAGTCTCCTCATAGAAGCCTGTAGAAGAAGGGTCACAGGTCCAGAGTCTGGCCTTTATGCCTTTCAGCAAGGGAGTGTCATGTATCAACTGTTCACGATTCATCAGTCCATAAGTCTTCACAAGCCACACGTCTGCTGTCAGTGCACGCTCCAAGACATGCTCTATACTCATGGCACTGCTGCCTGTACCTTTTATATCAGAGAACAAATAATCAGCACCTGCATCTGCATACATCTGCCCCATAGTGCTCCTTCCTGCTGGCAGATACCACTGACCATTATAAGGAGCCTCACAGACCAGTTTGGGCTTGGAAGAATTCTTATCAGACAAGGACTTCAACGATAGATATCTCTGCTCCACGTTTTTAAAGATACTGTCAGCACACGCTGCCCTACCGACCAAACGTCCATAAAAACGAATCCACTCTGCACGAGCCAAAGGCCCGACCTCCATATAGTCAGCACATTCTATCACGGGAATGTTCAAGCGTCCTATCTTACCATAGCCACCACTCTGCTCAAACGGACTACGCAATACGGCATCAGGCATTAAATCAATAAGACGCTCTACATTTGGCTCCATGCTATTGCCCAAATCGCAGATATGTCCGTCTGCCACGCCATCGTGCACATAGGCAATAGGCATATACTGAAGGTCACATACACCACGTACGGCATCCTTTACGCCCAACTCTTGAAACAGCGCACAGTGAACAGAAGTAAATACTGCGGCACACTTCAAGGGAACATGCACCACATCAGCCCCCTTCACCATGCTGTCTGCGGTCAGAATATAATGAGCAAGGATACGAGTCGTGTCCCAAGGATTCCTCATGGTAACATCTGTATGATCCTCATACTCTATTATCTCTATATTCTTGGCATAAGCCATTCGTAGAGTGTCTCCCCCCGCAGAAGCTTCGTTTGTCCGACTATTGACGCATGACAAAGACAGCCATCCTGCCCCCATCAGGGAAAATGCGATTAGCACATATACATAATGTCGTACGTGCGCAAACATTCTATTCTTCTCCATTTGTTTTTCCCATTCCCAAACCATTGCTAATAACATATCTAGGCGAAGCAAGGAAGTCGTGCATATACTCCTCTGCCTTGCGCACAGCTACCTGCAAATTCTCGCCCAGAGCCAAATAGGTGGCAGCAGCACTTGACAATGTATCTCCCGTTCCATTTCGATCTGTCAGATGAAGCTTTCGCTTTGGATACGAGGTGACAGTATCATTAGAAACATCATACAAGTAATCGACCAAATAATCTTCGCGTTCCACACTCTTCACCAGCACTGAGCATCCCCAGTGCGCCAATTCACGCAAATCCGCATGAATGTCTGCCAAAGGACGCCCCAGCAGGAATTCTGCCTCGTGACGATTGGGAGTGATGAGAGTGGCTAACGGGAACAGCCGTTCACGATAAAGTGCAATACACTCATCGCTAATGAGCTGGCAACCTGCATAATTAACCAAGACGGGGTCTATCAGTATCGGTTGCTTTCTGTATTGCAGAAGTACGCCTGCCACACCACGAATAATATCTGCAGAGGGCAACACGCCTGTCTTGATACAGTCTGCTCCCACCGTACTGAGGAACGACTCCACCTGAGACACCACCAAATCAGCATCCAAGGGATAGACTCCCTTTATGCGGTTCACGTCCTCGTCTACCACTGCAGTCAGAGCAGCCGCAGCCCATCCTCCGCAACGCGTAATTGCCTTTATGTCTGCCTGCACGCCAGCACTTCCCAACGGTTCAGTACCGGCAATAAGGAATACTTTTCCTGTTTTTTCTTTCTGAATCATAATATCATCCGCAAAGGTACGTTTTTCTATTCATCCCTCCAAGAGCAATCATTCACATGGCAAGAATTGCTGGTATGTGACATCACACACATACACACAAAAAAAGAGAAAAGAGAATTGTGTCGCAACTGAAAGTGACACATTTCTCTTTCCTTTTTTTCCAAGCTTAGATATCCCCGAGCAGAATTACTTCTTGATAACGATATTGTCAAGTGCGAAGTATGCTGGAGTCTTCAGTCCATACTCGTCCTTATCACTGCCATCCATGGTGAACTTCAAACTGGTCACCTCACCCAGAGAAGAGAGATCCAGCGTATACCAATCAGCCATATAGCCACCAGCGGCACAAAGAGTTACAGGTACGGTGCCAACCTCCTCTGCACCCTTGTAACCTGTAACGGTTACTGTGAGATAGTCAGTAGAACGAGTCAGAGCACGTGCGTAGTCATTGCCATCACCATTCTTTGCCACACTCAGCATATAAGTGGTACCTATCACATCCATGGATTTAACCTTGCGAGCCACACTATCAGCAAAAAGCAGCGTAGCCTCATCGAAAACCACAGCAAAGTTTTTAGAACCATTGGTCACAGGTACAGCCAGCTGATCTGTAAATGAATGAATAGAGTCCAGAGTATCGTCCAGATAGTTACTGATGGCAACACCACCCTCAGCAAATCCATACGAACCACCCCACTTGTTTGTCATACCACCTGTGAGCTGTGTTGTGGGATCTGTCCAGCGATAGTTTTTTGCCATTTCGCCATAGAGAAGTGATCCACCATACTGGGGAGTGTCGATGAAAGCAGAGAAGTAGCTGCTCTCGAAGTCAACAGTAACGGTTTTCTCCTGCTCCTCTCCTGAGACTTTGAAATCATCGTCATCATCACATGCCGTAAAGGTGAGACCTGCCATGAGAAGCAGAGCCATAAACTTTGTTTTCTTCATAATAATAGAGTATTAACTTTAATTGTTTGATTATCGCACCTCAAAGTTAACATTATTTCACCATACTGCCCAATAATATGGCATTTTTTTACAAACTCTTCAACCACACGTCTGTGCCTTCACCTCATGTATGATTTTCTTGCATGCGAGCACGTTGGGATTTCGCCCTTCTATATATTATATTTTGATACCATAGGTCAATTTTAGCGTATCCATTACGAAGACGCTCTGTATGCGAATTACATTTTCCAACGTGCCGATTGTTCTAATGACAAAACGCTGGTACTCCTCCATACTTTTACAGAAGACCTTGAGCATGTAGTCAAACTCACCGCTCACATTGTAACATTCAGACACCTCTGGCCACTCAAGCACATGAGCTACAAAATCATTTACGGTCTCTTGATTGATGCGATGCATAGCCACATTGCAAAACACGACAAAGCCACGCTCAAGTTTTTCGGCATCAAGCACAGCCACATAACCTCGCATCACGCCCATTAACTCAAGTCGGCGTAGACGTTCAAAAGTGGCGGTGGTAGAAAGATGTATCTTAGCTGCTAGTTCTTTGGTGGTTACCCGGCAGTTTTCCTGCATTGCACGTAACAGTCTGATGTCTGTGTCATCCAGATTCTGTATCATGATATCCTCGTTATTATTTTGAGTTAACTTTTTTTGCCAGCATGAATCACGACTGCAAAATTAGTAAAAAAGAGCGAAGAAGGAGTGCTTCATTGCATCTTCACATTCGACACAAGGTCTACTCTGAGCATACAATTATTCATACTGTACTCACTCTATGGTTGGATTCTATCCTTCTATTTCTCGCCATGGCAAAGTCGAAGCGAACTTCATTTTGCTAATTTGGCTTAGCGAAATGATTCTGTCGCATTACTTTCCTCAGAATGAGCAGAAGATGGATTTGCCTCTACGCACTGTATTGTTCGGGTGGAGATATCACCTTCACGATGCAATATTTCCACCACCTTCTTCACAGCACAGAACACACAGGCGTCACAATGTTCAAACTTGTGTTTGCCATAGATGTCACTGCACTTGGTCCCTCCCTCTTGCTGCTGCAAAGCATCACAAACCTCACGTGCCAGTTTCCAATGTTTATGACGATCGCCTCTGGCATACATTGAGAGTGCCTGTATCGAGCCAAGTACCGCCCCACATGTGCCATCGCCAAAACGATGAGCAATTCCTCCAGCAAAGCTATCGGACATACTGCGAAGCTGATGTTCGTTCAACGTAGTACCTAAAGTGGCACAAAGCCCACAGAAAGCAAGTGCGGAACATCCATAGTGCTGACCAAAACGTGCCCTCACTTGCCGTTCTACTTCGGCTTTAAGTGAATCCACGCATTCATGGCGCGATGAAGCTGGAAAGGCAGCAGGAACCGCCAAATGGTTTGCATCTGCAGCCACGGTATCAATGCCTATCGGTAAAAAGAGTAATGCTGTCAACATATCTACACTTTATTTTTAATAAACAGCAAAATGGGCGTGTGCGCCCATTTTCTCAGACGCACACTCTCTCCATTATCATTATTTTATACGCTCAATACGATGTTCAAAAGTCTGGGTATCCTTGAATACATTGTACATCGGGCATATATGTTCCACACTATCTATCCATTTCTTCACTGTCTCCAGAGTTTCAGGAGTGCGTACATGCACCGTGTAACGTACGTTCTGAGGCCAGAAAGGAACATCCTCATAGCCTTTTCGCCCTGCTCTAGGATCTATTTCTGCTGCAACACTCAGTTGCAGTGAATCTACATCAAGGTCGAGTTTCGCTGCTTGTATCTCAGAGATATGCGTAATGCAAGTACCCAATACGCCCAATGCATTTTCGAGAGAAGTCTGCCCCGAGTTCGCTCCACCCAAGTATTCAGGATTATCATGATTGATAACATACCAGGCCCCTCCTGTAGGAACATTAAGTTGACGCACCCCATTGGGAAGAACCTTTACGTAAGGTTGCGGAATCGACGTTGCAGATACAGGTGCTGGTTTGGCTGTATCTGGGCGGCTATAAGCCAATATCGCCTGGCGCTTTCCATGAATATACTCGCGCAAGCCTGCCAGAGTCTTTCCCTCCACAACACGCCCTCTCGGTGTTTGCTTATAGTCAATGGTAAGCTGGGGAGTTACGGCACGCTTGATAAGGTTGATCACAGGCGAGTGCTGCTCGGCCTTCTCCACCAGCTTCTCCAACTGACTATCACTGGCATTAGAAGCTATACGCACTGTATAGAGGAAGTTACGAGTATAATTGACACGTTCTGTGGGCTGTTTGTCTGGTTGCCCTTTGATACTCACATACAACGAGTCTATGGCGATGCCCGAGAGTGCAGCTTGATCAAGAATTGAATTTGTAATGTCAGAGGCAAACACACCACGTGCCGTAGTCTGGGTTTCCACTCCCGTATCCTGTCCACCATGCTTGTAACCACAGTCACCTATATAGTGGAAATTGCGGATACGCAACTCTCGTGATCCGCCACGGTTCTTGGCTGTCACAGTGGCATTCAGTGTCACTGGTTCTAATAAAGAGGGAGATATGGACTCCCAGGCCTTGAGTGCTCTGGCACGCTGGACAAGATGCGCCTTGAGCGACGGACTATTCTTAGCATACTGCTCCCAAGTACTTTTACTACGAAAGACGCCATTAGGGAAACTCTGTGCATAGTTGTCTGTTGACAGTGCTGCAATCGCCAAAGCAACCACCAGCCGAATTGTTGATACTGTTTTCATGTTTATTCTGCGTTTTTATATGGATTATCTGTTATTGAGGAACCGTCGTAGCCGTAGTTCTGCCACAGGTTCGGATTTATGTCACGCTGTGCTTGAGGGATAGGATAGCGATAATTACGGAAGTCTATTGCTGCCTTGTTGTACTCTGGATATTCGCGAGCAAGACGACTGTTGCGTATAGTCTTGACCAGTACTTTCCATCGCTTCAAGTCAAACCAATGTTTCTGCTCATACACGAATTCCCAAGCACGCTCCTGCACTATAGCATTATGAAAATCCTCATAACAGGTCACATTCAGGTCGTGGGGCTGAGACTCACTGCTGGAGATATTCTCACCAAAGGCACGCCGACGCACTTGATTGAAAGCATTAAGTGCCTCTGCATTGGCTCCATGATCACGTTCGTTGATGGCTTCGGCTTTGACGAGCAACACCTCTGCATAACGAAGAATCGTACGATTCATAGCTCTGATGTTTGAGCTGTTCTCGGGATTATCCAAGTCAATATATTTCTTGTAGCGAGGGAATCCAGCTTCGCGCACACCATCTCCATCGGCATCATAGTAGAAATAGAAGTACTTGCCATCCTTTTCTCTCCACAATGAGTCAGCAAAAGATACGTCTCTCCGTTGGTCGCCTAACAAATAGGAATCCTGCACCTCGCGGGTTGGAGAAGGTGTCACATGAGGTAATGCTATGGAAAATCCTGTCGAGAAGGAGCAGTGTACCAAGTGGTTTCCGCCCGTATTATCACTCTGAAGCGATGAGCCAACATAATGCTGCGTTGCAAATATGCTCTCGCGTCCATTGCGATTCTGATTATCCCAATTCTTATGGAAATCTTCCTCAAGCGCATACTCGCCCGAGTTGATAACCTTCTGTGCAGCTTCCACGGAAAGCGCATAACGTTCATGGCGATCAGCCTGGCTCAAACTGTCATCATTCTGCGCCCATACCAGCAGGGTCTTGGCTAAGGCAGCCAAGGCAGCACCACGTGTGGCACGACCGATGTCGGAGGATGCTTGCTGGCTTTTCTCGGGAAGCACCTGGGCTGCATCCTCCAGATCCTTGACTACCTGAGCATACACTTTGCCCTCGTCATCTCGCTTCACGCCCTTACCACCATCGGGGGTGAGCACCAGAGGAACAGGACCAAAGAACTGCACAAGATTGAAGTAATAGTAGGCACGAAGGAACTTAGCCTCGCCCACCACACGTCTACGGATAGTCTCACTCACGTGCGAGGATGCTCCCACCTTGGCTATGGCGTCATTGGCTTGGGCTATGGCCGAGTAGGAACTCTTCCACATGCTCGTTATGTAACTATTGGTACCATCCCACTTCAGCAGTCCGAGCATGCCTCCACCGCCATTGGGATTCTCGCCCGAGACGGTGGTCTCGGTGACCAGGTCAGACATATAGGAGTACTTTGTGCTGAGCAGGGTGTTCTCTGCATAGACTGGGGTGACGAGCGCGATAGCATCGTCATCGCTTTGGGGAAGACTGGCACCCGACAGTTCTGACTGAGGGACTTGATCGAGGTCGGCACATGCCGAGACTAGAAGTGATGCCAGCCATAGGGCTTTTATATAATGTCTTACCATAATATCTATTTATATTGTTTGCAACAAGTTTTACCAGACTTTTAATAAGTCAGTTTTATGCCGAAAGTAAAGGTTCTGGCACTCGGATAGTTGCCATTATCCACAGCCCCTGCATACTCAGGGTCATATCCTGAGTAGGGAGTGAAGGTGAGCAGATTCTGTGCCGATGCATACAGGTTGACATAGATTCTTTGCTTGGGCGCAACCCTTATGGGGAGTGTGTAGCCAACCTGGATGTTCTTGAGGCGTAGGTAACTGGCTCCCTCCACATAGCGACTGTCGAGATAGTTGCTGTAGCTCACCTTGCCTGTGGCGCGTGGGATGAGAGTGTTGGTGTTCTCCTCAGTCCATCGGTTGAGCAAGGCTGTGGATACATTATAGCTCGTAGAGGGAGTTTCAAGTGACTGACGCAGACGGTTGTAGAGCTTATTGCCATAGGAACCTTGGAAGTGCAGGTTTATATCGAGACGGCGATAACGCAGTGTGGAACCAAATCCATAGGTGAGTTTGGGCTGAGTGCTGCCAAGAACGACGCGGTCGCCCTCCTGGTCAATCTGTCCGTCATGGTTCTGGTCAACAAACTTCGCATCACCATACTCTACGTTGGTCTTTGTCACGGGCACGGGCACGTCTTCCAGATTCTGTCCCTTCTGCACCAGCCCATCGAACTTCCATCCATAGAAGGAGCCAAGAGGCTGCCCCACACGGATGATTGTCTGGTTGGAGTTGATGATTTGCTTCTGACCATCTCCCAGACTTGTCACCTCGTTTCGGTTATGCGCAACATTGGCATTAAGTGTCCAGGTGAGTCGTTTGCGTTGCACAGGGATGGCACTGACGGAGAGTTCTACACCCTTGTTAGACACGCCCCCCACGTTGCGCAACTGTTGTGAGAAGCCTGTGGTCTGCTCTACGGGAATGCTGACGAGCAGGTCTGACGTCTTCTTGACATAGTAATCAGCGGTCAGCGTCAGTCGTCCGTGTAGCAACGACCAGTCAAGTCCGATATCAAACGAGCGTGTTGATTCCCACTTGAGGTCGGCATTGGAGAGCGACGAGCGATAATAACCCGTGGTTAGCACGCCATTGAAGTAATAATAGCCCAGTGTGCTCGCATACTTTGAGAGGAACTGATAGTCGCCTATCTCTTGATTGCCCACTATACCAAAGCTTCCACGTAGTTTGAGATTGCCTATCCAGCGCGTGTGCTTGAGGAAGGGCTCATCGCTCACATTCCATGCTGCACCAACCGAGGGGAAGTAGCCCCATTTGTGATTCTGAGCAAAACGGCTTGAGCCATCAGAGCGCAGTGTGGCTGATAAGTTATAGCGCTCCAGATAGGTATAATTAGCACGAGCTATGAAGGAGTTGAGGGTGTTTGTCACGCTTTCTGTAAGGGGTGCCAACCGCTGGGCTCCCGATTGCAGGGAGTTGTAGCCAAGTGTGGCATTGGCGAAATCAGCTGCTGAAGCCACTGCACTCTCGCTGTGGATAGCCTGCGTAGTGAAGCCAGCCAGCACCTCCAGATCGTGCTTCTCGGCAAAAGCCTTGTGCCAAGTGGCAGTTGCCTCCAGCTGATTGCTCTGCCAAGACTTGTTGCCCACCGAGCCATAGCCGTTGCAGAAGAACCCTGCGGTGGCTGACATTGGTGAGAAGAAGTCCTCGGTGGTATGTATGCCATTGGTGGAGCCTTGTAGCTTGAGGGTCAGTCCGCTCACGGGCTTCCACGTCAAGTGAGCTGTACCCAGGAAGTCCGCCACCTTAGTCTTCGATGTCACGGTCTCCAATTCGGCTATTGCATTGGGCGTTACACCCCCACTCTTCACCAGGTCGCCAGCTTCGAAGGGGTTGCTGTAGTTCCATGAGCCATCGTCATTGCGGATTGGCACGGCAGGCGAGGTACGCAGAGCTTGCTCAAGTTGTCCACTCATGCCATTGGAGAAACTGGTGAAGTTGGAGAGGCCATTCTGTGTGCTTCGCGATGCATTTACATTCACACCAAGCGTGAAGTTTTTAAAGAGCTCGCGGCTGTAGTTGATACGCCCCCCATAACGAGTAAAGTCTGTGCCACGTACCACGCCATTACGATCTGTATAGTTCGCCGACACGAGGTAATGCTCCTTGTCTGACCCACCGCTCACCGACACCTGATGCTGCTGCGACACTGCTGTGCGGAAGTAGGCATCCTGCCAGTCATAACCCTTGCCCCACTGCCCTACCTCAGAGGGGGTGATGCCCGTGGCAGCTTTCTGAGCGTCAGTGGCTATCTCGAGGTAGAGTTCGCCCCACTGTCGTGCGTTGAGCAGGTCAAGTTTCTTGCTCACCGATGACACTCCTACGCTGTAGCCATACTCGACGGATGGTTTGCCCGACTTGCCTTGGCGTGTGGTCACGATGATTACGCCGTTGGCTCCACGCGAGCCGTAGATGGCTGATGCAGCCACGTCCTTGAGTACCTCTATCGACTCTATGTCGGAGGGATTGATGGTGGAGAGGGGGTCGAAGTTGCCAGACGAGCGTCCCACACCCGTCTGTGTGGCATCATCGCTGTTGTAAATGAGCACTCCGTCGATGACGTAGAGTGGTTCGTTGCCACCTGTGATGGAGTTGCCGCCACGGATGCGCACCGAAGAGGAGGCTCCTGGCTGACCAGAGGACTGCGAGATGGAGAGTCCTGCCACGGCTCCGCCCAACACGTCGTTGATGCTGGTGGCTGTCTTCAGTTGCTCACCAGGCTTGACGGTGGTCACAGAGCCTGTAAGTTGCTTGCGACTCTGCGTGCCGTAGCCCACCACGACTACCTCTGACAGTGCGTTGCGTTCTTCAGCCAACTCGACTTCCATAGAATCGTCTGTGTCGTATACATCAAGAGTGAGTTTGCGAAATCCCATATAATTAAATACCACTGTGGCGGGAAGTTTGCTGACCTTTATGCTGAAGTGTCCATCGGTATCTGTACTGGCACGCTGGCTGGAGCCTTTTATCTGTACAGACACGCCTGGCAATGTTTCTCCGCTGGAGGCATCTTTCACCGTGCCGTTTATCACTTGAGCACGTGCTGCCCCGGTTGCTCCAACAAAGAACGTTAGGGCAACAAGAATAGATAATATATGTCTCATGTGTAGAGAGTGTGTGTATGTGCTTACTAAGTGTTAGTTGGCTTGTGCCACGGCTCCATAGTCTCCCGATGAAGATACGGCACGAAGGAATCCTGCCTGATTGTTGTACTGCTGTCCATCAGTAGCTATCCAGTGAGCGAAGTCTGCTGCCGTCAGCGAAAGATTGCCTGATGCCTCAAGCAAGAGGTTCTGAGCTGGCAGGATGTCTGAGTCGTCATGCTCAAAGACGGCAAGTAGCTGGTCGAGGTTGCGACTCTCGAGAGCCTGCCTCTGCTCCTTGCTTGCCTTCAATGGCAACAGGAGCAGGTCTGCACGCAATGCGCGGCTGGAGGTGTCATAGAGATAAGCCACATTGCTCACCGTGATGCCCGTACTATCCTTCTCTATGGCAGACAGCAGGTAGATGTCATCGCCGCCTATCTTCTTCCCTCGCAGGTCTGAGGTCTTATATCCCAGCACTCGAGCGAAACTTTCGGCAGCCGAGCCATGACGATTTCCGCTATATACCGTCACTCGCTCAATCAACTGCTTTCGCTTCGCGCTCAGTTCCTCTTCGTCGTCTGTCTCATAGGGGTCTTGCTCGAAATAGAGAAGCGACAGGTCATACTGCGATAGCCTCCTCTTTAGCAATTCGTCTGCCGCTGGATTATCCTTGCTGGTAACGGGTAGCAGGATGTAGCGTCCCACGATGGATGCCGACTGCTCGGACTTGCCCGGTTCTACTACCAAGTCTGGCTGGTTGCCATCGCTTCTACTGCCGTCTATCACCTGTATGCTGGCCTGCGGATGCTGCTTCATGTAAGCATCAGCCCATGTCTGCACCAACATTCGACACACCTTAGATGTCTTTATCGTCACCTTCTCCGAAGCCTCTCCCTTAGCCATTGCCTGTGCGACAATCACTGCCACAGCAATGAAAATAACAAATGCTTTCTTCATGTCTGATACTTTTTTTGTTTGAAATTTGTATATATATAAATATCTGTAACTACTATCTTGCTCTCTTTTCTTTTGAACTCTGATAGGATTTGGAGCTTACCTGCAAGTTCCCTTTTGACGATGCAAAGGTAAGGCTCAATCGTATCTGCAACCCAGAAGAACCCTTCAATACAGAAAAAAAGCAAGACATCAGCCTCCCACACCGAAAATATGACGGAGCTACGGCCTACAAGGGAGTCCAATAGAGATTTACTCCCTCCCCACACACAGGGCGCATTATTACCAGAGAGAGAGTGGCTCACCCGATAAATCAGGGGGGAGTCTCGGACGTAAATCCACAGGCGTAACCTGTACTTATAAGCCAGCTTGCT
>CAKRRN010000010.1 GCA_934394435.1 uncultured Bacteroidaceae bacterium | reverse complement strand
TATCCTTTGTACAGACAAGCAAGCTGGCTTATAAGTACAGGTTATGTCTATGATTTTACTTCCGAAGCTCCCCTTGGTTTATCGGGTGAGCCCCCATTTGTTTGGGATGCATTCGGAACGCGTAAACAAAGTTCTATGACTCGCGAGACTTTTCAGTTATCATCACGTAACAGATTGGTCACAGACTGATACTCTCGCCCGCGATGAAACCAGTGGTCCAGGCTGCCTGCAGATTGAAGCCTCCCGTGACAGCATCTATATCGAGCACCTCGCCTGCAAAATAAAGTCCTGGGCACGACTTGCTCTCCAGTGTGTTTGGACTGACGCTCTGTAGCGAGATACCACCACAGGTGACAAACTCTTCTTTGTAGGTTCCTCTCCCACTTATACGATAAGGATCGTTGACGAGTGTCTCCACAAGACGATTCAGCCCTTTCTTTCCCACCTCTGCCCACTTCTTTTCTGGCACGAGACCTGTCTTACAGCATAGATACAGCCACAGTCTGGCAGGAAGTCCCAAGGGACGCACGCTACCCAGCTGCCTCTGCGGATGCTCTGACATGATGCTCCGCAATTCCTCCTCCACCTCCTGCTGCTTGCGCTTGCCTGTCCAATTGACTCGTACTGTCTCGTCATACCCATGCTCATGCAGATGTCGTGCGGCATGTGAGGACAACTTCAGTGTGGCAGGACCGCTCATTCCCCAGTGAGTGATGAGCAAGGCTCCCTCGCTGGAATACTTTGTAGATGGAATGGACATGACCACAGGATCGACCACAGTACCCATTAGTTCACAAAACCGTCTGTCATTCACATTGAACGTAAACAGCGAGGGAACCGGCAACTCTATTTTGTGTCCCAAACGCTCCAGATAAGCAAGTCCATCGGCACGAGGCGAACCGCCTGTGGTAATGACCACCTTGCTGGCCTCGTACTTAGTATCATCTTGAAAGCTGAGCACAAAAGGATCATCGTCCCCATTCTTCTCCAAACCAACAAGCCTTCGCCCTGTGTGCACTCTCACGCCAAGTTGCCGAGCTCTGAACGTCAGGCATCGCACAACGCTCATCGCATCCTGGGAGCGAGGAAAGACACACCCGTCATCCTGCGTCACCAACTGTACGCCCTGCCGTTCAAACCACTCGTAAGCATCTCTGTAGTCAAAGCGTGCGAAAAGACGTCTCATCAACTGGTGTCCTCTGGGATAGACCTGTCTGAGGTCGGTGACATCATCAAACGAGTTGGTCAGATTACAGCGTCCGCCTCCCGTGATAGCAACCTTAGCCAGCACCTTTTGCGCACGCTCGTAAATATCAACAGAAGCCAGAGGAAATCTCTCCTTCGCCTTGATAGCCGCAAAGTATCCTGCTGCCCCACCACCAATGACAGCGATGTTACACGTATTTGTTTTCTCCATAAATGCAAAGATGCGAAAAATATCTGTACCAACACCATCTGCATCGTTTTTTTTCTTCTTTCCACTCGCACCTATCCCAACCGTAGAAAACCTAAACATACGTTAATTATTGCATCAGAAGCATAAGCCGTAAGCACAAAATACATAACTTTGCATAAGTAAATTTGAAAAGCAAGGTGTACGCGCTTGACAATAGGACGAAAAGGATAGCATGGTTGCTGATACTGGTGTATCTGCCCATGATGCTCGCTGTCACCTTCCACCACCACGGATCGGTGGAGGAAGATGTCACTGAGAATTGTCAAGACTGTGCACACCACATCCATCACAACGGACACATTACCGCACAACATGGCATCCTGCATGATTGTCTACTCTGTCAGTTCCGCAGTCTGCCTTATGTGGTGCCAACCATTATTCATGTAGCAGTTTTTGTAACTGCAGTTAGTGCCGCATACGCAATGCCCTGCCCCTTTGTTAGGACTCGCCACAGCGGCCCCCTTTCCACACGAGCTCCTCCAGCATTCATCTCATTTTAATTTTCTGACACCTAATGGATATCCTCATCTGCGTTTTGGCAGATGAGGAAACTTCCGTAATGTCCAGTCATTAAACAAATGATGATGATTTACAAGAAGACCACTCTCGCTGTGCTTCCTATTCTCATCATTCTTTGTCATGCGCTTGAGGCAAGTGCCAACCTGCTGCCACCAGCAGCGGACTCTGTGACTCGTCACGTTTTGGTAGACAGCATCAGACGCGAGGCAAGGAAAGATGTTTCCCTGAAGGAAGTGATAGTGACAGATAAGCATGCAGCAAAAGACATGCAGATGGCCTCTGCTCTCAATGTATCCAGCGCAAGCCAGCAGTTTATCAGGGAAAATTTCAGCGGTTCGCTTATGCAGACCCTAAGTCGTCTGCCAGGCGTGCAGGCGATGAGCATCGGCTCAGGAGAGTCAAAGCCTGTGATACGTGGGCTTGGATTCAACCGTGTGCTGGTGGCAGAGAACGGAGTCAAACACGAGGGACAACAATGGGGCGATGATCATGGACTGGAAGTTGACCAGTTTGCCGTGGAGCATGCCGAAGTCATCAAGGGGCCAGCGTCACTCGCCTATGGTTCCGACGCCATCGGTGGTGTCATCAATCTTAGGAGCAACTCTTTGCCCATCAACCCATTCTCAGGATCTGCACAGTTGTTTGCACGCAGCAACAATGAGTCAATAGGTTTCTCTGTACGCCTAACTGGCAGACAGAAGCGATTCTGGTACAAGGCGAATGCCACATGGGTAGATTACGCCGACTATCGAGTACCCACTGACAGCATCGAGTACTATTCCTATTATATAAAGCTCAAGAAGCAACGCCTACGCAACACGGCTGGACGTGAGATGGATGCTAGCCTAATGCTGGGCTATGCTGGAGAGAGATGGCGCACCAATCTGCGCATTACTGATGTGGACACAAAAGCAGGTTTCTTTGCCAATGCCCACGGCTTGGAGGTGAGGCTGTCTGACATCGACTATGACCACTCGCGCCGTGACATCGACCTACCTTATCACCGCACCAACCACCTTGCTCTGGCAAGTCACTCCAGCAGGAGTTGGACAGGCGGCATGCTGGAGGCCATCCTTGCATATCAGAACAACCGCCAGCGGGAGTTCGCTGAACCTGTGTCACATGGTTACATGCCCATTCCGCCAGGAACACTGGAGCGTAGCTTTGACAAACACACGCTAACGGCAAGTCTAAAGGCAAGACACGAGATAGGTAAGCATCAGTTGCAGGGAGGTATCAACCTGGAGCACCAGCGCAACAGGCGTGGTGGTTGGGGATTCATCCTTCCACGCTTTGAGCAACTCACACTTGGTGGTTTTGCCTTGGACAGATGGTCCTTAAGTGACCGCCTTGCTCTGACAGCCGGGGTCAGATATGACCATGGGAGTGTGAGAATCCACAGTTACCACGATTGGTACAAGACACCCGTGGATGGTGACTCGGTCTATGTGGAACGCTCTGCCCACATCTGCCGAGACTTCAACAGCCTCACATGGTCGGTGGGGTTGAACCAAATGGTAGGCAACTGGGTGTTCAAGGTGAACGTAGGCAAGAGTTTCCGTATGCCCATTGCCAAGGAACTTGGAACCGATGGTGTCAACTATAGCATATTCCGATACGAGAAAGGCAATAGTGGACTATCGCCTGAGGAGTCGTACCAGACCGATGCTGGCATCGTATACGAGCATGGTGCATGGACACTGCAGCTGACTCCGTACCTCAACTATTTTCCCAACTACATCTACCTCAATCCCACGCCGCTGTATGTGGAGGGTTTGCAGCTCTACCACTACACCCAGGCAAGGGTAATGAGATGGGGATTCGAGGCAAATGCCTTGTGGCAAATACTATCCTGCTTGAGAATGGAAGTTGGAGGCGAATATCTCTATGCGCGTCAGCTCAGCGGTGAGAAGAAAGGCTATGGTCTTCCTTTCTCCACCCCATGGTCGGCACGTGCAGAACTGCGTTACATGTTCCACGCAAGTTCACCAGCCAAGGCTGGACACGTGGCCATCGAATGGAGGATAGTAGGACCACAGAAGCAGGTGGTACCTCCCGAAGATATTACCAAGGGACACCAGCTCTTGAATGTAAGTGTAGGTAAAAGCATGAGGGTAGGTAAAGGAACACTGGAACTGACTCTGCGTGGTGAGAATCTGCTGGGCATACGCTACTACGACCACACCAGCTACTATCGCCTAATAGGCGTGCCCGAACCTGGGCGCAACTTCTCGCTGATGGCAGCATGGAACTTCTGACCCACAGTCGCATGGATGGATAGCAAAATGCTTCCCCCTAGCCATAGGCGTGAGTCATACAACACAACAATTTAAGTAATATCAAAAATCAAAAAAAAAGTAACAACAATGAAGAAGATTATATTTATTGCAGCCACCGTGCTGCTGTGTGTGTCAAGCATTGTGCTTTCATCCTGTGACAATGATGATCCGCAGCCCACTGTAAGCAAACCGTCAGTAAGCCTTAACGAAGTGGGTGAAGAGAATAGTAAAGAGGCTATTGCTGGCAAAGACCTGCATCTGGAAGGAGAAATCCTGGCCGATGGCCTCATCGCACACATTGACGTCACCATTATGAGTGCGGATGGTAAAACCGAGATTATAAGACAATCATACACCGAAGGCAAGTACATCGGAATAAGGAACACCACCTTCCACGAGCATCTTGACATTCCCAGCGATGCCACTCCAGGTACATACAAGTTAACCTTCGTTGTGACCGATAAACTTGGTCAGAGCACTACATTCACTTCCGCTCTTACGATCAAGGCACTTGACAAGACAGCTCCCATCATCACCTTTAGGGAAGTGGGCGAGAATGACAACCACAAGGCAGTGATAGGTCAAAAAATGCATCTGGAAGCACAGATTGAGGCTCCACACAAAATAGCCAAGATTGAAGTTGAGTTCCACAACACCTCCGCTGACTACGAGCATGTTTTCACATACATCGATGAGAAATATCTCGGCCAAACTTCTGTACTCTTCCATGAACATCCGCAGATTCCTGCCGACGCGCCTGAAGGAGAGTATCACATACACTTCACAGTGACTGACGCAAACGGCAGTTCCACCACCGAGGAAGCCGAAGATGTCATCATCACCAAAGCACAGGAAGGATAACAAGAACAAACCAGAATCATGCTGCCTGGTACCATACGCACAGAGACTGCGCTGTGCCAGGCGGCATCTTTCCAGAAACGCAAAAAGTACAAGACTATGCTTATAAGACATTTTATTTATTCAACATTCACAGCTTTCATATTTGGTACTACTCTACTCATGGTTTCATGCTCTGACGACAGCAACGAGACGCAAGCAAAGGACATAGAGAAGCCACGCATCGAGGACGGGCAGGTTCCCAACCCAATAGACTGCCAAGTGTATACACGAGGGCAAGTCATACCCCTGCGCTACACGTTTACAGACAATCAAGAACTGGGAAACTTCAATATCGAGATACACAACAATTTCGACCATCACACTCACTCCACCTCAGCCACAGAATGCACGCTTGACCCTAAGAAATCACCTATCAACCCATGGGTGTTCAACCAGAGTCAAAAGATACCAGCGGGAAGAAAATCCTTCGAAGCAAAACTGGACATCACCATTCCCGAGGAAATAGACACAGGCGACTATCACTTCATGATAAGACTGACCGACAAGGCTGGATGGCAACAACTCAAGGCTGTGAGCATAAAGATACAGCCATAGCCTACCCCGAAACAAACAAAGAGGAAGGCACCGCTTGCATAAGGCTGGCACCTTCCTCCATCTCGTTTTCAAGAATTATTCCACAACGGAAAAGTAGACGTCAATACAAATCCACGCTGATGTCAAACGGACTATCAAAGTCCTTCAACATAGGATGCTTGGTGTCCTTATCCGACAGGATGGCATGATCGGTGGGTATTCGCCAGTCAATCCCCAGAGTGTCATCCAGAATGGAGATGCCACCATCTGCCTCTGGATGATAGAAATTGTCGCACTTATACTGAAACACAGCCGTCTCAGAGAGTACAGCAAACCCATGGGCAAAGCCTCTGGGAACGAAGAACTGACGATGATTGTCCTCAGTAAGTTCCACAGCCACATGCTGACCATAGGTGGGCGAACCCTTGCGAATGTCAATTGCCACATCAAGCACAGCTCCTCTCACGCAACGAACCAACTTGCTCTGCGTGAAGGGCGGACGTTGGAAGTGCAGTCCACGCAGTACGCCATAGCTACTCATGCTCTCGTTGTCTTGACAGAAGTTGATGGGACGCACCTTCTCGTCAAACTCCCTTTGACTGAAACTCTCAAAGAAATATCCACGCGCGTCCTTGAAGATACGTGGCTCAATGATGACAACACCCTCGATACTTGTCTTTATTACCTCCATACTATAGATACTAGTCTGTTTTGCTCTGCGAAAATACGCTTTTTTCAGCATACAGCTGTGCTTCCGCATTTGATTTTTCTACTCGATATACTCTTCATTACCACATGTCGGGTCCATGGTCATGTCCACGTGCGCGCACTGGTTTTTCCGCATAAGGAGTTGCCTGACCAGCATGTACGGCATAAAGCACACGCGCACTCTCCATCATGGCCTGTGTCTGTTCGGGATAAGGCACATCCGTAACATCAATACAACCACAGTTATAGTTCTCACCGTCAAATCGTCCCATCACATCCTGATCATACCAAGTAAAATAGGCCGTTCCTATGAGTCCAGGATGAGCAAATCCATTCTCCACGTAATAGCGATAGGCCACGCCACGCTGGGCTTGCGAGTTGACCTGCCACAGAGACTGTCCCTGCCCACGGTCAACAGAACCGAAATGGAACTCACCTACCATCATGGGAAGTCCTGACTGACGAAGCACACGGTCCAGCATGGCATGCTCGGGGGAGAGCGAGTAGCAGTTGAAACTGAGCACATCAAACACCTTGCCGCAAATACCAAGCAAGGTCTCATTCACATCATACACGCTGGCAAAGCGATAACCCAGGCACAGGTGATGTGGGTCAAGTTCGAGCTGCATCGCCTTCACCGCCTCAATATATCGCTGGAAGCAATCATACACAAATGCCTTGCGCTGCTCACGGGAATCACCGTGGTGCGAGAGCCATTGACGTAAAGCCGTCTTGATACCACGCTCTTCACCATCGAGAATCATCTGGCAGAGGCTCTGCTCCTGTCCCACC
The DNA here is from genome assembly GCA_934394435.1 of uncultured Bacteroidaceae bacterium. Taxonomy (GTDB): domain Bacteria; phylum Bacteroidota; class Bacteroidia; order Bacteroidales; family Bacteroidaceae; genus Physcousia. The sequence goes on along the minus strand of CAKRRN010000010.1, from coordinate 52,471 downwards.
CACGAGGGCTCATTGCCCATGAAGTAGCCTATGAGCCATGGATTGTCGCGATGAGGGGCAATAGTACGCTGAAGCGACTCACGCAAGCGTTCCTTAAAATGGTCACCATAAACATCACCCAGTCCCATCAGCCGGCTGTCGGCTCCTGCTGGATAGAAAGTACAGGTGATTGCTTTTCGTCCTTGACGTTCCAGATTCTTATCCGACCAGTTACCGATGGTATTGACTCCCCATTTATCCATGCGCTTAAACGCAAGTTCTGCAGCCTTCTCTTCTGCATCATCACCAAAACGACGCTCACGGTTCCACAGCGCATAGCGTGCGGTTGTGGTTCCGCCACGCCCTTTGCTCATGAAGCGTTCAGGGGGTAATATTCCCAGCATGCCCTCACGCTTCTCCACATCACGAACGTCACCACCGCCTAAGGTGTACACGCAGTCAACACCCACAGAGAGGAACAGATACCCCTCGGGATCTACAAACCACCATCGCCCATCCACTTGGGCAGTACGAAAATATCCCGTCCCCTGGTCATAGCGATGGGCCAAATAACCTCCGTACTTCGAATATCCATAGAGTTCGGTGGTAGAAATGCTCTCTTGTTCTTCCTTTTGCCAGCGTCGGCGCAATTGCTTGAGGCTTGAAACCTTGTCTGGCCACTTGACCAGATTGGATTGTCCGAACTCATCCACTGCAGGGCGACTGCCCAAGTAGGCATCCCCTGGGTCATCTACCGAAAGACTTACATTGCGTATCTCTATCCGCTGGTCACCTATGGGAGCACGCATACGCACACCTATGGAATCAACACCTGTCATCAGACCTACGTTTCCACCAATGTTGATCCAGCCTGTATAGCGTGGCTTATTGTAGGTGGCAGCCATATCAATGGCTGAAGCGGGTGGCTGACTATAATATATAATAGGTATAGCCAAGCGATTCCACTCGCCTGGCACATAAGAGTGGATGCGCACCTCGTCATAGCCGTGCGAGGTGGTAAAGCCAAGGAAAAAACGCTGTGAAGTGGATACTCGGAACTCCACCACCACATAGTTATAACCATTCCAATCCCTGGGCATGGATGGATTGATGTCACGAAGGGCAATCTTTGCCCCCGTCATTTCCTTTTTTGAATCAAATTTGACAATATGCTTACCAGCAAAGGCATTAACGGTCATTGAGGCAAACAAGACTGAAAGCACGAGTGAGGTGTATCTCATAGCAAAATATAATCTGTTGGTTTATTGCTTTTAGGAAAAAGAAAATGCTGGCAGACACAAATCTGTCTGCCAGCATATATATCGTAGATTAACCCAGATAACTGATGAGCACACCAGCAGCCACGGCTGAGCCGATAACGCCAGAGATATTGGAGCTCATGCAGTAGTTGAGCACATGATTCTTGGGATCATACTGGGTGCTGATGCCATTGCACACACGGCTGGCCATAGGCACTGCACTCAAACCTGTGGCACCAATGAGTGGGTTCACCTTCTTCTTGGCAAAGAGGTTCCACACCTTGGCCATGCAAATACCTGATGCGATGCTGAGGGCAAAAGCACAGAAGCCACCTGCTACGATACCGAGGGTCTGCACATTGATGAAGGCATCCACCGTCATAGTGGCACCTACGCAGAGTCCCAAGAAAATGGTAGCAGCGTTCATAATACCGTTAGAGGCTGCGTCAAACAGACGAGAGGTGTCGTTGCCGATCTCCTTGAGCAGATTACCAAACATAAGCATACCCACCAACGAAACAGCCGTTGGCACAAAGATAGCCACAATGGTGGTCACAGCAATAGGGAAGATAATCGTCAGCACACGCATATTCTTAATCTGCGTGGCATCGGGATACAACTTATCCTGCTCCTTCATGTTAATCATCAGTTCCTTCTTAGTACATAGGCACTTCACCACCAAAGGGATAATCACAGGCACAAGTGCCATGTAACTATAGGCAGCGATAGCTATGGGACCCAACAAATGGGGAGCCAACTTGATAGTGGTGAAGATAGCCGTAGGACCATCGGCACCACCGATGATGCCTAATGAACCAGCCTCTTGGGGAGTGAACCCTACAGCCAAAGCTACAAGCAACACCGAGAAGATACCCATCTGTGCGGCAGCACCGAAGATGGCAAGCTTGAGGTTACGCAGCATGGGACCGAAATCTGTAAGCGCGCCCACACCCATAAAGATGATGGGGGGCAACAGACCGCTCTTGATGAGTGCATAATAAAGGTAATTCATCAAGCCCAGGTCATGCGCAATCTGGTGCAAAGGCATCTCGTAGATGTTCTTTGCCACACCGTTGACCATAACCATGCCGTTGCTGTCTGCCTGCGTAACACCCATCTCACCGCCAGGAAAATTGGCGATGAGTACACCGAAGGCGATAGGCACAAGTAACAGGGGCTCGTACTTCTTCACGATACCCAAATAGAGTAGCGTGAAAGCGAGAAGGTACATAACTATGAAGAGTGGGTTCTCCGCAATGTTGGAGAACGCAGTCATATCATAGACCTTCTCTAAGGCTTCAAATATCTTATCCATTCTTTACCTCTTACTTCCTTGCAATTTTTATAATGGGATCATCCTCCTCCACAGCATCTCCACTGTTCACCAGGATGGCTGTGAGCACACCATCGAAGTCTGCGCGAATGGCATTGTAGGTCTTCATGGCCTCGATGTAGCCAATCACATCACCAGCCTTCACCTCATCACCAATCTGCTTGGGAGTCTCCTGAGAATCCTTCACACGATAGAACTTACCCTCCAGCGGTGCCAGGATGTCCTCACCCTCACCTGCAGCTACAGGAGCACCTGTTGTGGCAGCTGCTGTAGTAGCAGCAGGATTGTCATTTCCATAGGCAATATTCACCTCGTAGGTCTGACCATTCACACTCACCTTGATGCTCTTGGGCAATTCAGCAACGCCAGTGCCCTTTGCCTTCGCCTTGCGCTCAGCCAAGTCTGCCTCAAAGTCTGCCTTTGCCTTACCACTCTTGTAAGCCTCATACTGTGAGGGGTGCATGCTGTACTCGAAGAGTTCCTCGTCATCTTCACCCAGTTCCCAGCCTTTCTCCTGCATCTTCTGGCGGTAAGTATCCAGGTCATCGGGATAGTATGACTGTGGATCTTGAGTCTCAAATACTCTACCCTGTTCCTTAGCCATCTCCACCAGTTCAGGAGCCACAGGACCAGGCAGTTGTCCGCTCTTACCCAGAATCATGTCCCAGATATTGTCGGCAATCATGCTCCAGCGAGCCTTGCCCTTCTCCATCTGAATTACGTTCATCAGTGAGAGGTTCTTCACATACTGGCTGAATGGGGTCACCAGACAGGGATAACCCACCTTGGGCCACACATAAGCCACCTCATCGAAGAGTTTCACCAGCAACTGGTCGGTGGTCAGTTCGGGTTGTCCGTTCTTCACCTTCCATTTGTTCAGACTCTTCAGGTTGTCTTCCAAGTCTGTCATCAGTGAACCCATCATACCACCAGGCAAACCGGGCTTCACCAACAGTGAGTTGTTGATGTGATTGAGTTTGGGAATATAGTAACCCAAGAAGTCATCATACATCTCCTGAATGAGTGTGCGAGTCTCCATGTATGCCTCCATGTTGATTTCCTTCACTTGGAAGCCTGCGTCCTTGAGCATCTCCTGCACAGCGATGATGTCAGCATGACCTGTACCCCAAGCCAAAGGTGACATAGAAGTGTCGATATAGTCACATCCAGCCTTGCACACCTCCAAGATTGAAGCCATGCAGAAACCAGGACCTGCGTGACTGTGATACTGGATTACAATATCTTTCTTGTAAGCCTTAATACCCTCTACGATCTTGCCCAGCGATACAGGACGACCAATACCAGCCATGTCCTTGAGACAAATCTCATCGGCACCAGCGTCAATGAAGGTCTTAGCCAGGTTTACGTAATATTCCACGGTATGGATGGGGCTGTGAGTGATACACAGAGATGCCTGTGCAATCATGCCAGCTTCCTTAGCATAGTGGATTGAGGGAATTACATTGCGAGGATCGTTGAGTCCGCAGAAGATACGAGTGATGTCTGTACCCTGTGCCTTCTTGACTTTATAGAAGAGTTTACGAAGGTCTTTGGGACAAGGACTCATGCGCAGTCCATTCAACGCACGATCAAGCATATGTGTCTGTATACCTGCCTCATGGAAAGGCTTAGTCCACTGGCGTACACTTTTGTTAGGATTTTCGCCATACAGCAGATTAACCTGCTCAAAGCCTCCTCCGTTGGTTTCCACACGGTCAAAGCAACCCATTCTGATAATGGCAGGAGCCACTTTCACCAACTGGTCTACGCGTGGCTGATACTTACCAGCACTCTGCCACATGTCGCGAAAAACCAAGCTAAACTTTACTTCTCTTTTCATTTGCGATATCTTGTTACTTTCTTTCCTTAAATAAATATTCTCTTCAAACGGCAACGGACTATTTTGTTCCCTCTACGCAAACAAGAGCATAAGACTTAAAAAAATCAGCACAATTTCAATTTCATTAGAATGTTTTTCCAAAGAAAAAAAAATTATTCTGACTTTGAGCTAGCGCACTTGCTCCCTTGCATACATTCAACAACAGAAAAAAACGTCACGAAACAGTCAGCAAGAGCAAACGGTCTCAAGGACAGCAATCAGATTTTCTTGGCTGACGCTACCTTTCCTTTTCCCCCCGTAATCTGTTTTACCACCTCTTGCAGGATTGCCATAGTACTACCATCAACAGTAGCGACTGACTTTCCACCTTTTTTGACAGGAACGACCTCCTCGGGAGCCACTTTATTAACAACAGCAATAAGCAGCTTTCCTCCCCAAATGACAATGAGCAAGATGACGAAAACCGTGAGCATGCCCACAATCATGAGTTCCAATCCAATTCCTAAGTTTTCCATTTTCTGACTAACTAAAATACAAATTCATCGCAAAATTACGCATTTTTATTCTTTTTGCGCAGTTTTGCGATGATAATATTATCTATCAAGTACTATTTTGACTCCTATGCCTTCTGATTGAACTCCTAAAGGTGGATTTTCTTTTTCCAAAAGTATAGATATGCGAAGTACCGTTGGAAAAGTACGAAGTACTGCTGATGCCATCCGCATAGCAACATGTTCGAGCAGATTTGAGGGAATAGCCATCTCATGCTGAACCACTCTTACCAACGTACCATAATCAACAGTGCCCACTAATCGGTCGTGCAACAAGGCTTCTTCAGACACCTCTGCAGTGGCAACCAATGTGACATAGAAATCAGCCCCCACCTGTTTCTCCTGCGGCAACACTCCATGGAAAGCATGGATCCGCAGACGGTCTATTTTTATATCTATCTGCATAGAGAGAAAGAGAGAGAGCTACACTTCTGATAGGTCTTCCACCTGAAGAGATTCGGGCAAATATTTTTTTAGTGCTCTTGCCACACCTGTCTTCCAAGAATTGATTTTGTCACTTTCCAGTTGCAGGGAGCTTACCAATTTGATGACATGGTCTATGGGCATTCTATATCGCAATACCCCACTGAGAAGTTTGGCATAATCCCAATATTCAGGATTGAACTTCTCGCTGAGTCCCTCAACAGTAGTTTTATAACCACGTTTGTTTTCAAATTGGAAATCATAACGTTTCTGTCCGTCACGCTCCACATGCTTGATTATTCGACCATGAACAACACTTTTGGGCAAGGATATTCCTTCTTCATCATCCATCAAACCTGTGAATATCTCGTATGGATATCCATTGAGCAAACCGACAAAAGCAACCCACTTCTCCTTCTTATTCTGGAATCGTACCACATCACACTCAAGCACCTCTGGACGAGTCTCTACCACCTCTGGCCTGTCTGCATGAACCATTTCCCTCAAGAAACCTTGTTTTGTCAACGTTTCCAAGAGCCCAACAGACATTGTCTCATTATCCTTTTGGGTATATCGGATATCTGTAAACACTTGAGCCAACGTTTCCTTTTTGTTTATTTCCACGAAATGATGGTTTTCGGGCAAAGACTCTTTCATCGAATAATATTCATCAATACGTTCAGCAGTATAAGGCTGATAGACTTCTTGATGAACAAAAGACTTCAAAGGCAGACGGTCCTGCACCGCAGGATTCTCATCGGGCCAACCTACAGTAAGAGTAGCAACAGGAAAAACCAGGCGAGGCAACTTGAGTTGTTCTGCTATCTGCCCAGGCATATACAAGGTGGTGCCCAAATAACATATGCCCAAGCCTTCTTCCTCAGCCAGATTACAGAAAGACTGAGTGAAAAGCAGTGCGTCAGTAGCAGCATTCATAAAACTCAAAAAATTATCATAGCCAGGCTGAGCATTCCGACACTCACACCAATCTGTCGTACGTCGAAAATCCGCACAGACAGTCAGCACTACAGGGGCTTCTGTAATCATAGGTTGATTAAAATGGAAAGGTGCTAAATTTCGTTTTCCCTCTTCCGTCTTGGTTACCACAACACTATACAACTGCAGATTACCCATCGTTTGAGTATGTGAGGCATCCTCTAACAAGCGATTCAGCAGCCCTTCTTCAATGGGCTGCTGCTTATATTTACGTATGGTTTTTCGCGTACGTATATTCATACGTTGTTCTTTATAATTGATATCAATTTGATGACTTTAATTCACGCCTTCAACTTACCCTCCAGTTCTGTCACCTTCTTTTGAAACTCCTTATCTTTCTTTAGGCGTTCCTCTATAGTTCGTACACTATGAATCACGGTAGCATGATTTCGATTACCCACAAGGACACCTATCTTACTGGAAGTTAACTGTGTATGATGCTGTGCCAAGTACATGCTCAACTGTCTCACAAGCACTATCCCAGCCTTTCGGCTTTTACCATAGACATCTTCTTGCTTGATTTGGAAATAATCACATGCTCGTTCTACAATCTGATCTATTGTAATCGCTCGTTTCTTTTCGGCATGCATACTGCTGTTCATGACACGCATGGCAAACTGTAGGTCTACATCACGGTTATACACCACCGAATAAGCAAGCAGACTCTGCACCACCCCTTCCAGTTCTCGCACATTATCCGACACATTTTGAGAGATATAGTCAATCACATTTTCAGGAATCTTCAATCCGTCATGCTTAACCTTACTCTCCAAAATATTCCTGCGCAAACGCTCTTCTGGTTTCTCCAATTCTGCCAACAGCCCACTTTGGAATCGAGTTATCATACGATCTTCCATTCCTTGCAAAGCCATAGGAGGTCTATCACTGGTAAGGATTATATGACGTCCATTCTGTCTAAGATGATTAAATATATGGAAGAATGTATATTGTGTTGCCTTCTTGCCAACCATCTCCTGAATATCATCCACTATCAGCATATCAATACTCTGATAGAAATGCATGAAATCATTAACCCTGTTTTGACTTACAGACGATGTATACTGCACCTCAAAAAGACGTGCACTCAAATAAAGCACTCGCTTTTCTGGGTGCAATTCCTTCATACGGGTTCCTATGGCATTGACCAAATGCGTTTTACCCACTCCACTTGGACCATAGATAAACAAAGGATTAAAAGTCTGCTGACTTGGATTCTCTGCAATGGAAAGACCAATACTACGCGGCAGCTTATTACTGACTCCTTCTATGAAATTGCTAAAATTCAATTTAGCATTTAAGCACGAATTGAAATCCTGAGGAGCACTTATCAAGCGTGATACACCTGGCGACTGTGCAACTGGACTTTTTACTGGTGCCGGCTTGTCAAAAGGTGTTGGTTCATCACTCTCCACGCTCACAGTTTCACTTCCAGCCACTCTCACCTCATAACTCAAGTGCTGATCGGCGCCAAACACCTTCGCAATAGTCATATGGAGGAGTTTCCGGAAATGACTTTCCAGATACTCATAGAAAAAGTTAGACGGAATATAAATCGTCAACTTCTTCTCCTCCGCGTCATAGGACTTGAATTTTGTGGGCTCAAACCATGTGTTGTATACCCGCTCATCCAAGTTGTTCTTGATGATACCCAGACACAGTTTCCACTTATCGCGTGGTGACTTTTCCATTTCTATTTTTTTGAGAATACGATGTCGTTTAGTCTTTTCTTACTTAAAACTGATGCAAATATACAGACTTTCCTTCAGTAAGCAAAATCATCCCTCATCGACAGTTTTTTAACTATCACATCACAACAAACTGAAACAGAGATAGCTGCACAAATATTTCAGAAAAGAAACCTTTCTTCAATCATCAACATGGCGCAACGTACTGAAACAGAAGCAAGCACAAACTTTCACATCCTTTCGCAAACAAACAAGCCTATGCTTTTATAATTCCTTATCAATCAAGCAAGAATACAACTACATGAACCTATTATCCACAAAGAATTCTATTTTGATTAAATTCAATTAAGAGAGTTACTTATCCTTTTTGCCAAATACAGAGAAGTGAACATAGCGCTTGGGGTGTGCCTTTAAATCCTCCAAGAGACTATCTGCACTCTGTACCGTTTGGTTGAGATTATTATATAGTCCAGGATCCTTCATAATCAAACCCAGCGTTCCTTCTGTACTTTGCATCTGGGCTATCATACGGTTTACACTACCAATGGTGCAGTTCACGCTATCCATCGTACTCTGCAGGTTAAGTTGATTAAGATTATCTGTCAGAGTGACCACATTTTCACCTGCTTTATTAAATGTATGGGTCATCGCTGGCACATCTTTCGACAAAAGTTTCTTCAACTCCACACTGCTTTCATTCAGATTAGCAGTCAAGGCCTCGGCATTCTTTATCACTTGAGGGAGGTTGGGATTAGCAGCAAGCGTATTAAGAGTAGCGAGCAAAGTGTCTACACGCGCCAACACTTGATCAACCTTTGGCATCAAGTCGCTGGCTTTTGACATCAGACCGCTGGCATCCGAACCCACAATAGTATCACCAGGCTGATAAGACTCACGAGGATTCGTGGCAAGCAGCATATTCAGTGTACAGCCTCCCAACATAGCCTCATCCAACGATGCGGTACTACCTTTGGGTATGCGCAGACCGCTGGCTGTGCTTATCTCCACAAGCACCTGTCCAGGATGATCATAATCGTAGATAATATCGCTCACCGTACCCACATTATAGCCATCCGCATATACAGTACTGTTTTTACTCAATGCTTTTGCATTGCTGAAACGTATATAATAAGTGTCACTTGAACTAAAAAGATTCTCACCCTTGAGAAACTTGATGCCAAAAAACAATATCATCAGGGCAGCCACACCCGTCAATCCTATTTTTACTTCTTTTCTCATCGTCTTACCTATTTATTTATAAATTGGCAGGCTTTGGTAGGCCGCCGTTAGTTTTTATATGCCAAAAAAGCTTTGTATATACTCTTAGCCATCGCAGACACACCCGAACTACTGTTCAGATAAGTTTCTTCAGAAGGATTGTTTATATAGCCAAGCTCTACCAACACGCTGGGCATACTGGTAGCGCGAAGCACCAAGAATCCTGCCTGATGTACTCCTTTATCTAACCGACCAGCCGTTGTACGAAACTGCTCCTGAATTTTCTTTGCAAATCTCACACTTTGAGCCATATTCTGGTCTTGCATCAGTTCGAAGATAATGTAGCTCTCGCTACTTTTTGGATCAAACCCTTCATACTTCTGTTCATAATTGCTCTCAAGTGTGATCACAGAGTTTTCACGCTTGGCAACCTCCAGATTATCTGCTGCACGGTGCATACCCAATGTATAGGTTTCCGCGCCACGCGGTCCTACCTTACTGGCTGTACTGTTTGTATGTATGCTTACGAAAAGATCTGCTTTTGCACGGTTGGCGATATTCGCACGCTCATCCAATTCCACAAACACATCTTTCTGTCTTGTATAGACGACCTTCACATCCTTGCAATTATCCTCAACCAGTTTTCCAAAGGCCAAAGCCACAGCAAGGTTTATATTCTTCTCCTTGCTTACTCTTCCCTTGGCACCGCCATCCTTTCCGCCATGACCTGCATCTATCACCAGCGTATAAGCATTGGCACAGAGGCTAACCAATAGTGCTGCAGCCAACATAACAAGTTTTTCCATCGGATAAATCTGATTTTGACGCAAAAGTAGTGAATTTGGATGAATATGCAAAGAAGATACCCCAGAAAGGACAATATATCCGACAAAAACTCCAGGGGTCACCCGATAAGCTAAGGGGATTATAGTATTAAATGCCCAAGTAATACGTATTAAATGCTCATTGAATATAGTATTAAATGGGCAAGTATTATAGTATTACTTTTTAGAGTGACTCGGATGAGCCAACTCCACCCCCACCCTTCTTATAAAAACAATCGGTCATTAGACTCCTATGAATCGAAGTCTAATGACCGATTGGGGTTAAATTCTTACTCTTGCTCCTGCCATTATCCAGATGCCAGGCTGGCGTACATTGCCTAAATCATAATAATGGTGATTGGTGATATTGGTACCCTGCACATACACTTGATAGACATTAGCTGTCCACTGAAGTTTCAAATCCAATGTAGCATAAGGACTATAGCTCACCAATTCTCCTGTACTTTCTCCACGCAGATAGCCTGTATTCGGATCTACGTAAGTTCCTGAGTAGCGTACATAACTGCCCATACGATCCTGCCAACGTACACTCCATGTGGCAGACAGGCGATTCCAAATACGATGATTCAGACTGGCTGTCAACTTATGACGCAGATACTCCATAGCATAATTGCTTTTGTATATTTGCGTATCATCGTGACGCTTCTGATGCATATAAGTATAGCCCAGACTCAAGGTGTTGAGCCACGTATCTTTCTGAAGCAATTGTCTGAAATCAAATCTCCCTTCTGCTTGGACTCCCATATTATCCAAGTCAAACGCTGCACTATGATAGGTGTCCTCCGCATTATACATCACCCAATCTATCATCTGGTTTCCTCTATGATAGAAGGCACGCAAGGTACCATGCACGCCCTGTATACCATACTGCACACCCAACTGCAGCGAGCGATTGTGCTCTGGCTTCAGACCACGGTTACCCTCATGCGTAGCACTCTTATAATAAAGCTCTGTAAAGGAGGGTAAACGGAATCCTTTATTGTAAGAAAGAAACAATTTCCATTGCGACGAAGGTCTGTAAGCAATATCCACTCCTGGATAAAAACGGAAACGATGGTCAACACTGGTGGTCATACTGGCCAACAGACCAGCAGAAATCGTCCAGTGACTGAGCAATATATTATGTTCCAGGTTATAAGAAACCGTAGTACGGTCATCCTGACGGGTATAGAGCGCACCGTCACCATGACGTGCTTTCACAAACTGAGCAGAATCAAGGTCACGTCCCAGATTGGTACTCAAGATACCCTCTTGTCTCAACTCTGCTCCTAAGGCTGTTTTACCAGCCCACCAGTTCACATATCCGCCAGCCTTGATTCCGTAGGCATCTGCTTGATGAAAATTCTCACCGAAGGCCTTATCACGTACTAACTCAAAATTATCGTAAGTCCTATTCCAATAGATTTGAGGGGTAAAGTGAAACTTACCTTTGGTTTCTCCCTTTACAGAGATGAGATAGCGTTCATTACGTTCGTATTGATCAGGATACGCAGCGCTATAAAAGGTATTGGCTCCATAAGACTTCTTTGAGAATCCAAACTGCCAGTCCAAGGTCATTCGCTGAGTATTCAGATCACCTTGGTAATAGAGCTGTCCCTTGCGCCAGTCACTATTGAGTGTTCCGCCATCGCTTCGTCCGCCACCACCGCTCAATCTGTGAGACATTCGTCCCAGATTGAGTCCGACACGGGCATCTGCCTCAAAAGTCCCATAAGATCCTCCCTGGACACCAGCTTCCATGGTTGTCTCTTCGTCCTTACGCGTCACTATATTGATAGCTCCGCCGAAGCTCTGCCCACCATACACTCTGCTGGCAGCACCTTCAAGCACTTCTATGCGTTCTATATCACAAATACTCACAGGAAAATCCGCAGCCAAATGTCCCGTATGCGGATTGCTGATGTTGACACCATTCAGAAGAATGGTTATCTGATCAAAGATGCCACCATCAATAGAAATATCAGACTGAATACCAAAACCACCGCGCTGTCTGACGTCCACGCCAGTGGCTAATTTAAAGAGGTCGTTGATACTCTGTACCCCCGCCTGTTCTATGTCTTGACGTTGGAGTACACTCACGATACGTGCTGACTGCAACTGGGTCAGCGGAGCCAGGGTGCCACTCACGGTCACCTCGTCCATGGGCTTTGCCTCCTCGGTTTGCTCATCATCCAAGACCGTCTGAGGGGCAGAAGCATTGTTGAGTTGTGCTTCTGCCTGTGCTGCCACTCCCAGAGTGGCAACACTGAGCACACCGATTCTCACCTGACGATGCAGGCTGGCGAAAGCACTAAAACCCTTATGAGCAAAATGCCTCCAGGTTAGGACTTCCAGCTTTTGAATCTGTTTGTTGTACATAAATAAATTGTTATTATCTAAAATCAGGGTAGGCTTACCTACCCTTTCTCCTCTATCAAATCAGAGGCATTCCTGCTTGTTTACACTCCTGACGCATCTCATCTGGCCAAATGCTTGACTGAGTTTCACCAATATGCGCTTTATGAAGGAGTATCATACACAAACGGCTCTGTCCGATACCACCTCCAATAGAAAGCGGTAACGTGCCCTCAAGTAAACGACGATGGAAATAGAGCTGTTGGCGATCTTCCTTACCCTGCAATTTTAGCTGTCGTCTTAATGCTTCGGCATCCACACGAATACCCATACTACTCAGTTCTATGCTTCTGCCCAAAGTCGGATACCACACCAGCAAGTCACCATTGAGTCCTACAAAACCTTCTTCATTAGGTGTGCTCCAGTCATCATAATCAGGAGCTCGCAAGTCATGTTCCTTTCCGTCGCTCAACTTTCCACCAATACCCATCACAAACACAGCACCATACTTTTGGCAGATAAGGTCCTCACACTCCTTAGCTGTCTTATCAGGGTACATCTGCAGAAGTTCCTCGCTATGAACGAAGTGAACCTCTTCGGGCAAGAAATGTTCCAGTTGGGGATAAGTTTCGCAAATATAGAACTCCGTGCGCAGAATTGTACTATAAATTTTGCGTACGATACGCTTGAGAAAAGCTATAGAGCGATCCTGCGGAGTAATCACACGTTCCCAATCCCATTGGTCCACATAAAGACTGTGAATATTATCGAGTTCCTCATCTGGACGGATGGCATTCATATCGGTGACAATACCAAAACCAGGTTCTATATGATAATCCGCCAGCGTGACACGTTTCCATTTTGCCAAACTGTGCACCACTTCAGCCACTGCCTCATTCATATCCTTCACAGGAAAACTGACAGGACGCTCCACCCCATTCAGATCATCATTCAGTCCCAGTCCACGAAGGACAAACAGCGGAGCTGTGACTCTGCGTAGGCGCAACTCTGTGCTCAGTCCGCTCAAAAAGAAATCCTTTATATTCTTGATGGCCAATTCGGTCTGCTTCAAATCCAGTTGGGCATGATAGCCAACAGGTTTCATCAGTTTACTCATCTCTTGACTCCTATTTTTGGGTATTTGCTTTCAAAATTCAAGGCAAAAGTACAGCTTTATTTTCACTTTGTCAACACTTTTATTGCAAAATGTGTGTTTTTGCTTTCCACTGTTGTCTCGCACGTACCTTACCGACACCTCCTCATAAAGCAAAAAAAGGCGCAAGCAATCATTCTCCTCATGTGGCTCAGGTCACCTCGTGTATGAGTCTTATCCACATGGCGAAAACGAATTGCTTGCGCCCCCAAGTGTGTCAAGATACCTTATTTCATTATCGTTCGTCTTGGATTACTGCCAAAAGTCATCCGTGCGGCTTTGCTTGGTCAGCACCTCAAAGTCCTCACTGGCATCCTGCCCTTCTCCACCCTGGCGCCAACTCATCTCCAGTTGTCGATCACCCGAACTGGCAATAATACCCATGGGCTCAAACTCCACGACCTGCATGGAGGGTGTCACATATGCTTTTTTCATCGTTCTGCTTTTATTTATTGTTTACATATTTATTGATTGCAAGCACAGCATCGGCGGTGCTCACCACTCCGTCACCATTCATGTCAGCCACAGCCTTAGACAGTTTGTCTGCCGCACCAGTCACATAACTGTTGGTAAGTAGTACAGCATCAGCGGTGCTCACCACCCCATCACCATTCACGTCACCCGTCTTGCCTCCATTGTCCACATTGCCCGTCTGATTGCCATCAGACTCTGGCTCGCCTGGACTGGTGGGGTTGTAGGAGAAGCGTGCTTCCAAAGCAACATTCTGTCTGGGCATAAAGTAGTTGAAGGTAAGGTTGGTGCTCAACTTGTTTCCATTATGAAACCAGCCCTGGAACTCAAAGCCTGGACTGGGAATGGCTGTAAGGGTCACATACTCACCAGCCTCAGTCTTGGCACCACTCGTCCTGTTGAAGGAGCAACTGCCCTCCAGGTCGGGCGAGAGGTAGAGACGATAGGCATTGGGGGTGACGGGTTCAGAGGGGTCAATGGGTGTGAAGTCGAACACAGCCTCGAAGTGCACGTTCTCTTGCACCTCATAGGTGAAGGTTTGCTCATCGGTGTATTTCTTCCCATCCTTGGCCCAATAGGCAAAGGTATAGTTCTCGTCAGACGAGGACACACTCACACTTGCCTTATTGCCTTGCTGATAGGTGCCAGCCCCCGATGTCCAGCCGTGGGCAGACTGCAGGGTGACGGTGAACAGGGCATTCGGCTCGGGTGGATTACTCGGATCGTAATCATCCTCTGCTGCTGCACTGACACTGCTGCCAGCCACAAGGACTGGATGCAGCATCAGCGCAAGCGCAAGAATGAACATTTTCTTAGTCATTGCTGCCATAAGAATCTGCTTAACGTACCATCACCTTAGCCTTCATCTTGCCCACCTCTACCACATAGGCTCCACGCGACAGGGCAAGGAAACCATCATCACTGCGGGTGGCATAGAGCGCACCTGAGAGAGAATACACATTCACGCGGGCACCATTGACACCTGTGATGTTGAGACCTCCCTCCATGGGCAGGATGTTCACACCTGACTCGCGAGCAATGTCAGCCACACCGGTTGCACTGCCATCCAGCAGGAGCATGAAGCGGTCGTCATACGTCCCGGCATCTGTAGTAAACTGATAGTCACCATTGCTGAGGTCAATTGTAACGTTCATCACATTATCCTTGAGCAGCACTGGCTGATCCATGCGAGTGGCAGAGAGGGTATACTCACCTCTCTTGCTGGCAGTGAATCCCAGGCGCACACTGCCTGCAGGACGCTCGTTGATGGCCAAGCGACCTGCCTGTGCCTCGATGCTGTACAACTGCAGAGTTGCCTCTCCGCTCTCAAACTTAGCTGCATCGCACTCCATCTCATAGCGGTTACTGCGAGTAGGATTATATACCACACGGGTCTTGTCGGATGTCTTCCCATCGGACAGGGTGAGATTAACGAGCAGACGTTCTGGATTGAGTCTGCGCTGCTTGCGCTTTGCCTTGTTGGCTTCCGCCAGTTTGGCAGCCCCTATCTGAGTGGTACGTCCTTCGGCAGGAAAGGCAATATTGTCACTGTCAGCAGGACGCTGTACAAAGAATGCCTCGAAGGGGTGGAAAATACAATCATCATCACCAGGGCGCACAGCCTCATAGGTGTTTGTCTCACTATTCCAGCGAGTGACGGGGGCAGCATAGCCCATGTCCTCCATATTGAAGAAGCTGGTGAAGGGGTTGCCCACAAAGTTCCAGCTGGCATCTTGCTCGTTGGTGGAGGCATTGGCTTCCAGGCTGCAATCAACCTTCACCCCTGGCAACTTACCAAACTGCTCACGCTCAACCAGGATGGAGAGTGTGCCCTCCACCGAGGTCTGGAAGATATAGCCCTTACCTGCCTGCAGGTACTCCTCTGTATTGGGCACATTCACCCATCCGCCGTGTCCCTGTTCGGCACGGATGCGTCCATCATAACAACGGAACACAAAACTACCTCCGCAACTGACGTTGCTTCGCTTGATGTTGAAGGGGAAGCAGAAGAAGTACCAGCGGTTGGCTCGGACAGTGATGTCGATATATAGTTTCTTGGCATCTACGTTGGCATTGGCGATGATGGAGGCCCAGTTGGTGCCATCGCCCTTCAGATGAATCTCGTCTGCACCTTGATTCTCATCTCCGTTCACGATTAGTCCACCTCCAGGATTGATATCCACATCGGGAGTACCATCGAAGCGTCCCTTGTCCTTGTCGGCACTGTTGTCCTTGTCCAGGGTGTAGTCCTTGTTCACATAGAAGTACTCATACGGTTCGTCAAACCAGTGGTAGTTCTCGCTGCGGAACTGTCCCCACTCGGTGTTATAGAAATAGTTGGCGTAGCTCTGAGTAGGCATCCACAGTTCTGCTGTCTGATAGACACTCGAGCTAAAGGTGTTCTGACTGATATTCACAGGCTCCACGGTGTAGGTATAGACTTTCTCCAGAGGACACATATCAAAAGCATTATCTGATATCGACTGCAAGGAACTGGGGACTCGAAGTTCCCGCAAAGAACTACAACCATAGAAAGCCCAACTGCCGATTGACTCTAATGCGGGCAACATGACTTTCCGCAAAGAATTGCAATAAGAAAACGCATAGCTGTTAATATTCTTCAAACAAGGAGGAAACTGGATGTCCGCGAGACGTGAACAAGAGCTGAAAGCGCTATACTCAATTCTCTCAAGCTTTTCGGGCAAGGTCACCTTCTGCAAGTTATCACAGTCATCCACCGCGTACGAGTCAATGGTCTTTGCGTTCTTGGGCAATGCCAGCGTAAGCAGATTATCAAGATTTCTAAAAGCACTCGCGCCCACGGTGTTGTCCTCGGTATGGCATCCTGTATAGTACTCCTTGTCATTCGCCACAAACTCTGCATCCGTCAAGTCCAGGTAATGAAGGTTGTACATCTTGGTTCTAATCATAAAGATGTCATAGCCATTGATTGTGCCCGACACCTTCAGCGACACCACATTCGCCATGTCGGTCGTGGGCACCACCTTCTCCAGTCCTGCAGCTGTCTCCAGTGCTTGTGTCTGCACATCCCAGTCCACCCGCTTGCTCTGCGATATAATCTTATCCTTGTATTTGCTCCACACGTCTGCCGACCTGTATGCAGCAAGGCTTGACTCTGGCACACGAATCAATGAGGTGGTCGAAAACAGAAATCCGCCAAGAGTACCACGACCTGCGATTGCAGGAGGAACCTCAGAATTAAGCATGCAAACAACATTATCATTAAAACATCCATACCCCAAACTCTTCAACGTCTTTGGAAGGGATATCTCATATAATGCTGTACCCGAAAGGGCACAACTACCCAATGCTTCCAAACAATCCCAATTTACTTTTGACAGTTTTGCACAGCAAGAAAAAGCATCATCTCCAACAGTCACACAAACAGGTAAATCCACAGACTGCAAACTGGAGCAACTCTGAAAAGCATCTGACCCCACTGATGTGCATACGAGCAACCCAATAGACTGCAAACTGGAGCAACTCTGAAAAGCATGCGCCCCCACTGATGTGCATACGGGCAAATCAGCAGACTGCAAACTGGAGCAACAATAAAAAGCTTGCTCCCCTACTGATGTGCATACGGGCAAATCAACAGACTGCAAACTGGAGCAACAATAAAAAGCTCGCTCCTCTACTGATGTGCATACAGGCAAATCAACAGACTGCAAACTGGAGCAACTCTCAAAAGCATACGCCTCTACTGACGTGCATACGGGCAACTCAACAGTCTGTAAACTGGAGCAACTCTCAAAAGCTCGCTCCTCTACTGATGTGCATACAGGCAAGTCAACAGTCTGCAAACTGGAGCAACTATAGAAAGCTCCCGACCCTACTGATGTGCATGCGGGCAAATCAACAGACTGCAAACTGGAGCAACTCTCAAAAGCATACGCCCCCACTGATGTACATACGGGCAACTCAACAGACTGCAAACTGGAGCAACTTGAAAAAGCGCGCCCCTCCACTGATGTGCATACGGGCAAGTCAACAGTCTGCAAACTGGAGCAATTAAAAAAAGCATACTCCCCTACTGATGTGCATACGGGCAAGTCAACAGTCTGCAAACTGGAGCAACAATCAAAAGCATACTCCCCTACTGATGTGCATACGGGCAAGTCAACAGTCTGCAAACTGGAGCAACCTATAAAAGCGCTACTCTCCACTGATTTCACATGAGAGGTATTTTCTACTACAAGAAGCTGGTTACAATTATAAAAAAGCTGGCTACCTATGCTCTGTAGATGTTCTGGCAGAGTGACCTTCTTCACATCGTAAGCACGGTAATTGCCGTCCTGGTCTGTATAGTGAAAGAAATAATTGTTGTTGTACAGTTCCGTCACCATATATTCGTTCGTGCCGTCAGACACGGTACTGGGGATTATCACTTCCTGCCCAGGCTCAAAGTCACGGTTGATACTCACCGTCTTCTCCTCCGCAGAAAGTACGGTACATGTCCACTTGCCATTCGCGTCCGTGTAGGTAAAACTCTGTGCTATTGTCTGCACCACGCCCAGGCAGACAAACAGCGTTACAATAAACAACTTTCTCATAACACAAAAGTATATTGACTGGTTATTTTAACATCAAGACTTTCTTTCCACTCATTATATATATATGTCCGCGCTGTGGATGACACACACGCTTGCCTTCCAGGGAATAGAACGCGTCTGACTCATGCTCCTGCACAGCCGACTCCACACCCGTGGCATCATCCAATCGCATGTCGATAGACTTCACCTCCGTACCATTGTTTATCTTGGGCAACACCCAACACTTGCCAGCGGGAATCAAGAATTCATTTCCTTGCATGGCATAGAGCTTGACCCCTTCGCCCTGGTTCTGAAGGATGAAACCATCATCCACCGAACAGGGAACCAGAGTGCCATGGAGTATACCCTCCACCACCTGCTCCTGATAGAGGCTCTCATCTACAGTCCCACCAAACTCACCCGTGAATCCATTCTCGGCATAGAGGATATAAGGAGTGAACGCACGCATGGTCTTCGCCTCCTTCAGATAAGCATAACGGCTATCAGCCGACCGCTCCGTCACCGTATAAGCTTGTAGCCCAGCAGGAAGCTCATTCACATCAAACGGCAACACGCAGGTGCTGTACTTATTCTTGGCACTGACAGCCACCGTAGCCCGGCTCTCACCCTTCACGTGCACAGTGAGTGTCTGGTCCTTGCAGTTGTACTGCTGTCCGTTAAACTGCTCACCCTTCACCCATATCTCCTCATTGGTGATAAGATGCAGGTTGGTCACCTTTATCTGCACATCACCAGGCTTGAGGTATGGGGTGGCCTTCAGGGTAATCGTCACCAAGACACCCTCCGTTGCCGTCAGTTCCTGAGCACTCAAACTGATGCAGGACATCCTTATTATATTGGGTCCCACCGCTCCATAAGATTTTGCCAAAATATGTGTGAAGTCTTTATTACCCGAGTCCTCGTCTTCTGTATAGGGGTAAATCGTATTACTTCTCTTCCACAGAGACACCTTCGGAGTACCATCCTTATCCAGTTCTGGTTCAAGTCCCGATGGCAAGTCCAAATCCATTTCATAAGCCGTGTAGATTTTTGTGCCTACAAGACTGATCTGCACCTTGTAAGTGTCTGCACTTCCAGGCACGACCGTCACATCATTGATGGTAATGTAATCGTCGGTCTCCTTGGGATGATACTCCTCCTTGTCAGCGTATGCACCCAGCATTGCACCGACAAATGCGATAAACAGAAATAGCCTTTTCATATATTCATATTAGCCTTTAGTTTGGTTTATGCACCTTATAGATTTTCTTATATATTTATTACGTAATTGCGGCATCACAACGATGCAAATTTAGCCAGACGGCAATTCAAAAAAAAAAAAAAACGTTAAATAATGTTACAATAATCAGTATAATCGTTTTCGACTAAATCCAAATCGATCATTAGATACTGATTCATATTAGTTTTTCTTCTCGAGCTGATTGTTTTCAGACGTGTCGAAGGCATAGTGGGCTATGTCAAGACAAGTCTGGAAACAATCTGCCGGAAGAAAGGCTGATAGGGATTGGTAAGAACCATCCATCAGCAGGAATGGGTTCTTTGTTTCGGTCTAATGGTCGATTGGGGTAAAAAAAGGTACACAAGCAAAAAGGTTGGTCGTAAGAGGAATACTTCGTACTTTAGCGCACGTACGATATAAGGCTCGCCTTGCGTATGACCATATAAGGCACAAAACAAGAATAAGGAAGAGATATGTCACTGACCGACTCACAGACAAGATATGTGAACTTCCACACAGATTTCGCTTTCAAAAAAATCTTCGGAACGGAGGCTAACAAGGAACTACTGCTCTCGTTCCTCAATTCATTCATGCTTCGAGGAGAAAGAGCATTTCCTGGACATTACTTACCTCAATCCCGAACAGCTGGGAGGAAGCGCGACCAACCGCAGGGCTGGTTACTTGGTCTGTAACTCCACGATATGGTCAACACCCTGAGGTACTTGGCCCAGATGAACCAGCACGCCGTCATCCGTCTGGCTGAAGCGCAGCGGCTTCTTCGTGTCGTAGTCAATAGCCTTACGCACCTTGGCGTTCATGGGGAGGAACAGGCTACTGTCAGAATGGGAGAGAATATGCACAAAGAGGCGGTTGCCCTTCCTTGTGGTTACGCCCCAAGGACGTGTCGACACATCTCCTGCTGTTGTACCGTAAATAGTTTCACCATACTTATTAAGCCACTCGCCCACCCCACGCAGACGGTCAAGAGACAGCGAGGGAAGTTCACCATCAGGCATGGGACCAATGTTGAGCAAGAGATTGGCTCCCTTACCAGCCGCACCCACCAAAAGATGAACCAGCTGGCTGACACTCTTGTAATTCTGATCTCTCACACTATATCCCCAATTACCATTCATCGTCTGACAAGTCTCCAAAGGAAGGCTACTGATAGACTGCCCACTCAAACCTGCAGTATTCTCTCCTGGTAAGTCGCGTTCGAAAAACTGCATGTCTTCGCCGGGATAGGGAGTGAGATGATGATTGTTTCCTACAAGCAAACTGGGTTTTAGGCTATGAAGCAAAGCATACTGCTCCTCCAGATGCCAATCAAAAGGCGTAGGGTCACTGTCATGATCCCATACTCCATCAAACCAAATGGCATCTGGGTCATAATTCTTGACCAACTCTGTCAACTGAGCGTTCATAAAGGAGAAGTATGATTGCCAATTGGCTTTCGAACGATCACGCCCAGTATTCTGCCCCGTACGACCTATGGGATAGTCCTCGCGCATCCAGTCCAGATGAGAATAATAGAAATGAACTGCCAAGCCTTGTCTGCGGCACTCGTCTACCAACTCGCGTAATACATCGCGATGAAAAGGAGTGCCATCAACGATATTGTAATCTGACTGTTTGGTAGCAAACATAGAAAAGCCATCGTGATGACGAGTGGTAAAACAGACATACTTGGCACCTGCTTGTTTGAAAGCAGATACCCATTCCTTAGCGTCAAAACGTGATGGATAGAAACCATGTGCAGCTTTTGCATACTCCAGACGATTCAGACCACCTGTATGCAAATACCATTCTCCCTGTCCAAACATACTATAGATACCCCAATGAAGGAATATACCAAACCGATGGTCAGCGAAGGCTTCGCGTGCTCGGAGATTATCTGCTGTAGGCTGATACGTGCCTGTAGCCTCTGCAACAGGAATACGCAAACTGGAAGAAAAAGAAGACGCATTTAAAGATGAGGTAGTGACTGCAAGCGCAGCGGCACAGAACAGGTTTCTAAGAAGCGAAGTTTTCATTTTCTATACTATTGTTGGTTTGTCTGTAAGTTCTACAAGGCTTGACGCCAAGCAATACATAATACAAAAGTACGGAAAAACACGGATAGAAACCCTGTATTCAGAAAAAAAAGTCAAAATTCTAAAGAAAGAAATATCCCTCAGCAGAATGAGCACCTCGCTTCACCTGAACTCAAATCAAACATAAGAGCGATTTGGGTATCCTAAGATAGATGCCCAAGTATCTTAGGATACTTGGCAAAGTATCCTAAGATACTTTAGAAAGTATCCTATGATACTTTTCAAGGCATTATTCCTTTGTAACAGAAAAAACGGAGAGCCTTCCGAAGTCGAATATCTTCAGAAGGCTCTCCGTGTATATTATTCTTCTCTGTACGAAATGACAAGAGAAGAAATCAAGTGCGATTTACTCTGTGGGGAAAGGCAGATACCAGTTCTTGGTGCTACGGCTGAGGAAATTGTAAAGACCCATATCCATTGTACCACCACGTTTTGCAACGCGCTTAGCCAAATACGAAGGATCATTACGACGCATAGCCACACGAGCCAAGTCAGAGAAACGTGTTCCCTCAAATGCAAGTTCCAGACCGTCCTCATCAATGATAAGGTCCTCGACAGCTTCAATCACATAGCCACGGATTGTCTCATCATCACCATAGATATCTTCCTTGGTAACGGTGATACCATGATTCTGCTTAATCTTCTTAGCCACCTGGTCAACGTAGTTGTAAACACTCTCCTTACCGCTCTGTGCACGCTCATCATAACGGATGAAACCACAGCCACGCTGATGAATACCAATAGCAGGATAGAAATCAGAAATCACAGATTGTGGATAAGTAGTCGTGTAGCTTGAACGGCTGTACATAGAAGTTTTGCCTTTGATGGTATATGTAGAATACCTACCCTCAAGATAATAAGTATTGAAGTCGAGGAAAGACTCCTTATTCCTTTGCTCAAACTCGCGACGATCCAGATAGTAACAGGGTCTATCATAGATAGAGGCATAGTTTGCACGCGAAGCAACTATAGAATCAACATAGCCACATGACTTCACATCTGCAGAGTCAAGTCCCAGTGCAAGGTAAGTTTCGTATACCGTCTTTGAAAGAAGCTCTGCTGTATAATACGTATCTTTACCGTTCTGTTCAGGAATAGTATCAACATCCAATGTGTCGTTAGTATTTATCCAACGATACATAACCTTTGTCGGAGCATAGTCTTCCTCTTCGGGATACCAGCTCTCGTTATCGCACAAACCGGTCTTTAGGATAGCGAAAGCATAACTGGGATAACCGGCACGGTTAAGCGCTTCTGCGAAATGCAGCCAAACCATAGAGCGACGATATACGACAGGATATACAGTAGAGAAGTTTCTGCCAGGATTCTGCTTGCTTACAAATTTACCATACACACGATCCTGACCAAGCATACCGGTATACTGCTTACCTGTAGAAGGGTTCATAATCCATGAACGGCGAGCATCACCTGCACCTGGCATCACCTCCAAAGAGAGGAATGGATTCTGAGAATCGCCAATATAGGTTTCGTACTGCTGAGAATCACAGAGAGCCTCATAACCACGGCTTGCAATCAACTGACGCTCGAAGTTCATTGTCAGACTTACTGAAGAATACTGGTCATCGCCAGAGCCTCCTGTTGATGTCTGAGGTTCAAAACCAAAGAGACGTGAAATATCTGTATTTACGTTTCCATCCAATTTACCTCGGTTACTGGGAATACAGGTGATAGACTCATAGCTACGAGAAAACTCGGATGTCTCTGTATATGGACTACCAGTATATTCATACATTACACTTTCTTCGCCTTCTTGGATGTTTGCCGTACTATAGAACTTTGTTATGGGCAGAGGACCACCATTCTTTGTATTCAAGAAGTTGAAATAATGACGGGCAGCCTCCTTACATGAAGCCTGATCACCCTTCATCAGATACAAATCACCCAAAACAAGGCTGACAGGGAACATCACCTTAGAGCTGTGACAAACAAAATTGTTTCCGTTACCATAACTGCTATAGAATGGGAAACCATAACGACGCTCCACATACTCCATAGAAATCAAGTCCTTACCAAGAAGATCAACAAGGTTCTGAGCATTTGCCATCTGACGATTGGGATTGTTCGCCATCTTGTTGATAGCATCTGTGGTGAGGAGAGGTTCCGTATAGAAAGGAACCTCACCATAGGCATAAACCAACTGCATGTAAACCCAGGCACGGATGGCCTGCACCTGTGAATACTCACGTATCATGTACTTGCGGTCAGTACCTGTGGTACGGAAAGTATCACAATTTGCAATATAAGCGTTACAGCTGTTGATTACATGATAGTAATCGCTGATACGCAAATACTTGCACGCACCATCCTGATATTTGTCCTCGTAACCATTCTGACCGAAGTTCAGAATGGCTGCGATGGTATCACTAACATAACCCGTACCCTCAACCAGATCAGCACGACACTCGTTGAGTATCACATAGCGCTCTGCAATATTCTGCAGAGACTTGACAATGCCCCAGTAAGAGTACAGCGTATCCTTCGCCACCTGATATGAGTGACGCTCGCTGTCGGGTGTAAGCATGTCCTCGCAAGAGGTGGTAAACATCCCCAAAGTCATGCAGAAGACAAGCAGGCTTATAATAGATTTTGTTTTCATAATCTTATATCCTTTGATTCAATGATTACAAGTTGATTGATACACCTACATTGAAACTACGTCCGTTAGGAATCATACCAGTGTCAATACCCTGATAGAGAACACTATTACGGCTGCTCATCTCAGGATCTGTGCCCAAGTACTTGGTTACAGTAAAGACGTTGTTGGCTTCACCCCAAACCTTCAGACCCTGCAACCAGCTGTTGCTATAAGGAATCTTATAGGTAAGACGAATATTCTTCAGTTTCAGATAACTACCATCCTCTATCCAACGGTCAGACATACGCTCGTTGTTGCGCCAGTCATCACTATAGGTATAGCAAGCCTTTGGCATATCAGTCACCTGTCCCTCATAGTTCCAGCGACGCAAAGCTGCGGTAGTCTGGTTGTATGTGGTATTTAGACCTTCAATCTCTGAACGCTGATAGTTGTAGATATCATTACCAAGGCTATACTTGAAGTTGGCATCCAGACGGAGGTTCTTCCATGTAAGACTGGTATAGATGTTACCATAGATGTCGGGGTTAGGATTACCTATCACCACACGGTCAGCATCATCTATCACACCATCACCATTCTGGTCAACAAACTTCACGTCACCAGCCTGGAAATTGTAATACTTCTTGTTCTCGTCAGCCAAACCGGTAGGATACTTCAGATAACCCAGAGCACCTGCTGTGCTGGCTTGCTGGTCGTCCTTCAAGATACCATCGGTCTGCCATCCGTAGAAGCTACCTACAGCATAACCAACAGCTGTCAGAATATTATCCTCGCCATATACGCTGTTTGTAAAACCGTGGATAGTCTGCTTGTGACCACCGTTCACATCGGTCAGAGTAATGGTATTGCTCTTTCCACCAGGCAACTTGGTAATCTTGTTGTTGTAATGACCCATCGTTGCACCAACTTCCCACTTCCAGTCCTTCTTGTTGATAAGGGCAGCGTTTACATTCACTTCAACACCCTTATTCTTCAACTGACCGTCATTAGTCCAGTACTTGTTTGACATACCAGAAATGTAAGGAAGTTCACGCATGGTAAGCAGATTGTCTGTCTTGTGCCAATAGAGGTCAAGACCTGCCTGCAAACGGTTGTTCAAGAAGCTACCCTGCAAAGCCACATTGTACTTGGTAGTAGTCTCCCACTGGATGGTGCTGTTCTCAATATTCTTCAGGTAGAGACCTACTGTGTTATGAGAAACATTCACACTCTCCCAGTATGTACGAGAAGCATAGTAGTCAAGATCATCGTTACCACTCTGGTCAACACCAGCAGTCAGTTTCAAATAGTTGACACCCTTGCCAGTCTTGAACCAAGACTCATTGGTAAGAACCCAACCTAACTGCAATGAGGGGAAGACGCCCCAACTAACACCACCCAGTTGGAAGCCATCTTTGGTGTTATCACCGAAACGGCTGCTGGCCTGAGAGCTGACAGTAAAGTCAGCGAAATAACGATGCTTGTAGTTATAGTTGGCATCGAAATAGTAAGCCATGTCAATCCAGTTGTCGTTAGTACCACCATAGTTGATGTACTTCATATCCTTAGACAGGATAGGCAGCTTATCGTTCTCGTTGTTGTATCCCTGCATGTAGTTGTAACTGTAGGAATAATTATTGTAACGCCAACCGCCATACACATTTATATAATGTGCACCATAGGTATTTGCCCAGTTCAGACGAAGATCATTCTGCAAGGTGGTAGCCTTAGAGAAGAAAGTCTTCTGCACACTGGTCACATCGCCCAAATCCTGCAGATAATAAGAGGTGGTACCACTAACAGGCAAGAAATACTTCTCATTGCCACGGTTCATGTTGAAGTTAAACCGGTCACTGATAGAGAAAGTCTTGGTCACCTGATAGGTGGGCTTCACATTCAGATTGATCTGAGTGGTCTGTGCATAGTTCTTGTTGTTACCGTCACCGTTCTTCAGAATCCAGTAGGGATTACGCAAAGCCTCATTCATCACGTCTGTACCCGTGTTGATAGAGTTTGAGAAATTGAATGGGTTCTGAATGAGATCGCTGTTGGTAGCACCGTACTTACCAGCGTACTCACGAGAGAGTCTCAAACGATCTGAAGCATATGCATCAGTAGCATTCTCGTCATAGTAATAAGCATAGGGACTGAGGAATGGAGCCTGGATGAGTCCAAGTACATTTGTAGAACCTATGTTCTGCATAGAATAGTCCTCACTCCATCCGTTGTCCAAAATGCTATAACTACTCTGGCTATAAGCGATATCCAATTCGGTGCTCAACTTCGAGAAAATCTTGATATCGGTATTGAAACGCAGATTCAGACGATTCATATCGGTACCTTCGCCAGTGCTCTCACTCTTTGTGTAGCCCAACGAGAGGTCATACATACCGATTTCATCACCACCTTCCACACTAATCTTGTAGTTTTGGGTCATGGCATTGCGGTACATATCCTTTTGCCAGTCTGTGTTATTGCTGAAGATCTTACGGTAATAGTTGCTAGGGCTCTTGTCCAAGAAGCGATAAGCATCCAGCGAACTTGTCTTGTTATTCTTCACAGTACTTACCATATCACTCAGATATGAAGAGTACTGATCACCGCTTAGCATATCCAGTTTCTTAGGAGTCAGCTCAGCGCCACCGTAAACACGAACGTTAATCTTTGTGGCCATGCTCTTACCACGCTTTGTGGTAATGATAAGCGCACCATTAGCACCCTTTGCACCATAAAGTGCTGTGGCATTCTTTATCACCTGTACGCTCTCTACGTTCTCAGGGTCAATGCTCAGAAGGATATTGTTATAGAATCCCTCGTGCATGGTTGTACGATCATACTGGGTGTCAATGATATTGCCATCCACGATAATCATTGGCTGTGTGTTTGCGTTCAGTGAGTTGACACCACGAATGGTCATATAAGAACCAATTCCGGGAAGACCATTACGCTTTGTCGTGTAGATATCTCCACCCAACTTACGTTCGATATCATCATCAATGCTGACACCGCTGGTCTCACTGATAGTAGCCGTACGCTGTGCAGTAATAGAAGTACCTTCCGTATAGTAGGCATTGAACTGCGTTGTTATCAATGAAGCGTTAGCCTCACCATTCTTTACAGCAGCCTGCAATGGATTATAGCCTTCAGCATAAACATACACTGCATCTGAGAATACAGGTATATCCAGCTTATAAGAACCATCTTCCTCTGTAAGGGTTGAGTAAGCCTCAAGCCCCAAAGCCTGAACGCGCACACCACCCATAGGCTCACCTGTGGCATTATCGGTAACCTTACCCGTCACACTCTTTGTCGGGTACTGCTTGCCCTTCTTAGCTTTTGCTATACGACGTACTGCAACTGTATCGCCATCCTCTGCCTGCGCATACACGCGAGAAATGCTCAAGCCAGATAGCATCAGCACGCACAGGCTTGCGCCCAATGCTCTGTGCACGAATGTATGATTGAAAATATTTTTCATAATCTTATTTTATTCCTTAGGGTCAACAACTACTACGTTACCAGTCTCTTTGCTCTTCAGAATAATCTGGTCAATACAGATAGGCAGGATATAACCCTTACGTCTGTCACTTGCACTTGCCTTACTCTCAATAGTGATGGTTGGATAACTATAGCGGAGATTCTTATATGAGTATGGGAACTCGAAATCCTGGGCAACGGTTATCGTATCCACTCTCAGTCCATCGGTAGTGCTGGTCACTTCCTTGCTTTGCACATCACGTGCAGCACCATTGCAATAGCGTATACGAGTGGTGAACTTATTCATATTCTTCTTTGCCACTGAGTCCACGTAGAGAGAATCATAGTAAGAAGAATCTATTGTGCCAGCATCAGCAATCATCTTATAGTAGTAAGGAACCACCACAACCTGAATGTCATACTTGCCACTCATCACCTGAGCACTGGGTACATACGCACCTGAATAGTTACCATAAAGGGCTATTTCAACCTTTGCACCAGAGGATGCTCCCGGGTTCTCAAGCAGATAGAAGTTGTTGTTGCTCACTTTTCCATACTTGGATGAGATATCCTTGTAATTCTCATTATTGAAAGACTGTGAGGAAGTACCCGAACCTGCTTTGTAAGCAGAAGAACTTGAGGTATTGTAGAACATGCCATAAGACATCTCCACCACCACATCAGGCTTGTAGAACTCAACAGGATAATTCCAAGAATCTGACAGATAGCCATAACCATTACTCATCTTCACTTCTCTGCCACTGAAGAGTGTGGTCTTGTCCCATTCAGGAGTGTTACGCAAGGTATCGCCAACAGAATTGAGGAAATACTCGGCAGCGGCACCCTTGGTAGGAATAAAGTTATCAAGCTCCCACATGGCTGCCTTCTTGTTGCCATTTTCCTTACCCTGCTTATGTACATTAAACACCAACGGAGTGATAATGTCCATATCGACACTCATCTTCTGAAGAGAATCTGAGTTGAGGTTGTTGTATACATATACTGTACCTTGGTTACCCTTTATCTTATCCTCATAAGAAGTGGCGTAGTTATAATAGGGCTTCAGCTTGTTGTAAGCCTCTGTCCATCCAGCATCGGTGGGGATAATCATGATGTACGAAGAGTCCTCACGATCGATTCCCTCACCAAAACTTTTCTCCATCATCATCCAGTCATCTGCACCCGTGTTGGGGAGATAGTAACGACTGCTGAGCATACGGTTTGAAGTGAAATATACACTATCAACATACGTGGGGTTACCATTTTCGTCAGGACGACCCTCGATACTTGAGCCAGAAGAGAAATAGGTGGTATCGCGTGCCACTACGTAGTCATGCATGGTTGTCGTGGTGCCACTAAACTTCAAATACTCATAAAGGTTGTACTTAAACTCAGCAATACCCTTCAAGGTGTGCAAGATACCATTGACAGCAGGTACATTCTTAACGTTTATAGGCTCATTCTGGAATGTGCCCTTTGATTTGTCGAAAATCAAGTTCTTACCGTTAATAGCCTTTACGGTGTCAACATCCGATCCAGAGAAATCACGTCTCCACAGAGCGATATGGTTACCCATAAACTGTTGTTGGAGGTTATAGCCGTCATTCTCTGCCATAGTCATCAACTTCTGATACTCCTCATCAGAAATAGCACTATTCTCAGGTGCCCATACGGTATTCACCTGACCGCCCTTTAGCACATCAGCAAAAGTATATCCGTTGACGGGGTGTTTCTCGTCACGATAATACTTGGCGTGTTTAGCTATTTCGGCGAACTTGCTCAATTCGGGATTGCTCTCAATCTGCTCCCACAACGTCTTGGTGGCAACTTCTCCATTACCCCCACCATCATAGTGCTCATCCCAGGTGTCAGAGCATCCGGGTACAGCCAAGATGGCTGTTCCCAGAATTACTGTACCAATGTATTTGTTTAATTTCTTGTTTGCCATAATTCTTTTGAATTTATACAATATAATACTATATGTACATTCTCTGATTTACTGGTCATACTTAGATTTGTTCCAAACAGGATTCTGCAAAAGCTTGCCCTTACTTGCCTTTACGTCCATATAGTAAATGGGGCAATAAAGTCCGTAACGATTCTTGAACCTGTTCTTCAGAGTGGTGTAGTAGTTAGAGTAAGCATTTCTCATGAAGGTATCCACCATCTTGATCATACCCTTCTGACCATTACCTACGTGATGCTCCTCTGTGCTCTCACGCTCATCGTCAGCTTCGGCATCGCTATTAGAGTTACGCTCTGCATATCTAACCAGGTCAAACCAACGCTTACCCTCACCAATCAATTCAATCTGACGCTCGTTCATTACCATACGAACAACGTCTGAATTGGTAGCTGCATTACCGTTGGTAACGTTCGAACTCAAATTTGTATCAACAGGCTTTGACTCATTATAGTTACAGAATGAACGTCTGTGAATGGCATTTACGATATTCTTGGCAATGGTATTGTTAGAAGCACCACCGATACATGCCAAAGCTTCAGCCTTGATAAGCATCACATCTGTCATGCGATATACAATCCAGTTGTTCCAAGAGTCACTCTCAATAGTAACTTTCTTAATTTCACGATTGCTCTGCTGACCTGTCCAAGACAACTTCGGCTGCTGCCACTTGGTGCAATAGTATGCACTCAGAGTAGAAGCGCTTCCTGAGTTATCATCATCTTCCGTAATCAGATTCTGTACACCAACCCAAATACGTGAGTCATACTTGGCATTGCCCCATCCTCCGAAGCACTGGCCGATAGCATCCGTGCTAACCTCAAGATGCGATGTATTGGTGTAACCATACAGCCAGTTTACAGCGTCGTTCTTCTGCTGGTTGGTTGTAAACTGAAGCTCGAAGATACTCTCAACACTATTACCTTTCTTGAAGATTTCATCCTGAGCACTCAAGGTAGGATCTGTAGACTGGTATGCACCAATGAAATCATTCTCAATCATGTCACAGTTTGTCAGACCATAATTCTCTGTCTCAACCATATTGGGATTGAAAGAACTGCTATAACGGTCTTCATTCTGCTTGGCGAGAGATGCCAAAGAACGGTCTGCATAATCAGCTGCAATCTGATAGTCACCATTCACACTGTGTGCCACATAGCCTGTGTCCACCTTAACAGTATCCTGCATCATGCCACGCCCTTGGTGCAAAGAAGCACGCCAGAGATACATGTCTGCCAACATTGCGTAAATTGCACAGTTCGTGATAAGACCCTTCGAGTCAGAAGTGCTCGTGAAACGGTTACGGGCCTGTCCCTTCACACTCTCACAGTCAACGATAATAGAATCGAGAACCTCCAACTGGTTTGTCTGTCCAAAGGTTGTTACCTCTCGGTCGTTATTGATAACTCGAGTTGTATAAGGAACATCCTTGAAAGCTCTAATCAGATAGAAGTAGTTCAACGCACGCAGAGCCTTCATCTCAGCACGCATCTGATACCATTCCGTAGTGGTAAACTGAGCGTCTTTGGCAAGAATCTCATCACCATGAGAAAGGACCTTATTACAGAGATTGATAGTCTTGTATACATTTTCCCAGTCAAAAACAGTCATACTGGAATCAGGCATACCTTTCATTATCTCATTATAAGTATCATAGTCATCCATTTTGTTGGTCTTGGTACGATTCAGATTATAGCTATCTGAACGCAGGTCGCCCCATACAGCCAACTTCTTTACAGTACCAGCCATCTGGTGATAGGCACCATAGCGAACGCCCTCCAGGTCATTCTTGTCCTCCCAGAACTCCTCTTCTACAACCTTATTCTGAGGATATACGGTCAGCCAGTCCTCGCAGGATGTAGCCGTAAAGGCCAACATCCCTATTAGGCAGGAGGACATTGATATATATATCTTACTTTTCATGTCAACTTAATTTTAGAAACTGAGGTTTACACTGCATGTAAATGACTTGGTACGTGGGGTTCTGCTGTTATCAGTGCAGACTGAGAATCCCTGGGGAGAAACGTCAGGATCCACACCCGTGTACTTAGTCCAGCACCATACGTTGTTGGCAGATGCGAACAACTTCAACTGACGAATACCATACTTCTTAAGCTTCTGGACATCGAAGTCGTAGCTCAACTGTACGTACTGCAAACGGAGATAGTTACCGTTCTCCACATAGCGATCGCTGGGGAGTGAGTTATAACTACTGAAGCCATTAACAGAAGTCAAAGCACGAGGAATAACGGTCTCATCACCATTCTTACGCCAACGCCATGTGGTAGCAAAACTCTGGTTTGTATTGCTAAGCATGCTCTCATAGTTGGCACGTGCCAAGTTGATAATCTTGTTACCCATACGGAAGTTGAAGCCCGTATTCAAAGAGAACTTGCCATAATACAGTGTGAAACCGAAACCACCGTTACACTTGGGGTTAGAGTTACCCAGATATACCATATCATAACGGTCAATCTGTCCATCGTGATTTATATCCTCATAGATGGCATCACCACCTTGGAACTGCTTTCTGTAACTCTCGTTGTAGCAATAATACATAGGCAATGGAATACCCTTGGCATCGGTAAGCATATTGCCGTCAGCGTCATATGCAATAGGACATGTAAAGTTCTCACCACGGCGCTGTGCAGCAGCAGCTGTGTTGATAGGATTGCCCTGAGCATCATAACCAGAATTGTTCACCTCTGCATAACCATAAGAGCTGATAGAAGCTGTTGTGAAACCGTTGTGGTCATAATCATAACGATAAACACCCTTGTACTTCAAACCATAGATAGAACCCAATGCGTTGCCAATCTGAACACGGTTATTATAACTCAGATTCTTTGGCTGATAAGTCTCTGCACCATTCAAAGCCTCAAGAATCAGAGGATCCATTTCCTCAACCTTATTGAAGTTCTGAGCGATGTTACCACGCAACTTCATAGAGAACTTACCTACTCTTGCAAACTTAGAAGTGTAAGCATTCAACTCCCAACCCTTGTTGCGCAAAACACCTACGTTAGCCTTAGACAGGCTGCTGAAACCGTTTGCACTGGGAATACGCAGACTGTTCATCAACAGGTCAGTGGTCTTCTTGTTGTAAACTTCCAATTCAAAGCTCAGCAAATCATCCAACAGACCAAGGTTGAATCCCAAGTTCCACTGTTTGGTCTTCTCCCACTTCAACTCTGTCAGCGACAGATTTTCAGGCTTAATTACCTGGTGATTGTTGTAATAGCCACTTGACACATACTTGTTGTATTGGTCAGAACCGCTACCACCAGTATTACCTGTGATACCCCATGTAGGACGGAAGCCCAACATGCTCAACCACTTCTTACTCCATGTCATAAACTTCTCATCACTGATGTTCCAACGACCACCGATAGAGGGGAATGTTCCATACTTATGACCTGCGCCGAAACTGGTGCTACCATCAGTACGCAGAGTGGCATCCAAAGAGTACTTTCCTTTGTAAGCATAGTGAACCTGCTCATAGAAGCTATGGCTTCTCCATTCACTATTACCAGAACTTGCACTGCGAAGCAAAGCTACAACAGTAGGATCTGTGATACCATCGGGTACGTTCCATAGACCCAGATTCTGTGTGCTACTGCTACCTGTAGCCATTTCAAAACGAACCAAAGCACTCAGACTATGATCTTTGTTCTTGAATGCAGAATAGTAACGTAAGTCGTGACGGGTTGTAAACTCTAATGACTTATACTCATCATTACTAACATAGTTACGTTCGTTGGAGGTCAGAGCGGCAGCATTATCACCACCCCATACCCAGTCCATGGTCTTCAACTCACTGGGACAGTACTGATCATCACTTGTATTGTAAATATTCAGCTGAACATCACCAACATAATTCAAACGATGGTGATCATCATCCTTACCCAAGAGCTTGTATTCCAAGCTGAACTGAGGAGTCAAGTTATACTGCTTCTGCTTCCACCATGCCTTCATAGCACGTGCCACAGGGTTACCATTCACAAACTGGTCACGCAACTCATAGGAAGTACGATATCCGTTCTGATAAGATGCCTTTGTATCAGATGTAGAATAAGTAGCAGCCAAGGGCAGCATATTGAAGTAATTACCTGTACGATTACCGTTCACATCATACTCATATATGCTCATGTTTGGCATAGCATTGTAAGCACGAGCCAAGATATCATTACCGTAATTCTTGTGGTTTGTGGTGAAAGTCAAGTTGATGTTACTGCTGAACTTGATACGATCACTCACATAGTAGTCCAAAGCTGTAGCTGTGGTGAAACGATCGAGCTTCTGACCAATAATGGTACCTGTGCTCTTATCGTAACCTGCACTGATACGGAAGGTAGCCTTATCACCACCACCAGAGAGTGTAACATAATACTTATGCTCCTTACCAAACTGTGTTACAGCGTCAACCCAATCTGTGTTGTGGCTATAATGATTGTAGATGAAAGGATACTCCTTATTATAGTCCAACTCAGGAATTTCTGTAGGAACCTGATTGGGGTTGTAATAAGCTTCCTTCAACATCATGGTGTATCCATCACCGTTCAGCATCTTATAGCCATCGGGCTGCCATGTTCCATTGAACTTATAAGAGAAAGCCACGTTGGTGGGGCCTTTGTGACCACGACGCAACTTGATTTCGATAACACCGTTAGAACCACGCATACCCCACTTAGCAGCAGAGGCAGCATCCTTCAGAATGGTGATGCTCTCAATATCCTCAGGGTTCACGTTCAGCAGTGTTGAGAACTGCTCTTCGTTGTCCATTGTCTCAAAATTCGTATCCTGAGCATCATCGGGCAATTCAAAGATATGGTCATTCACAACAATCAGAGGCTGTGCATTACCATTGATGGTGGTTGTACCACGCAGACGCATGGTGGTACCCGAACCAAGGTTACCTGAGTTTGGCACGATATCCAAACCTGCAACCTGTCCCTGCAAAGCCTGGTCGACAGACTCGAAGGCCAAACCTTCCACATCTGACATATTGAACTTGGCGGTTGCGCCAGCATACTCACGTGCAGGAATCTCAAGACCTGTAGTAGGAGCATTCTTCTTGGCAGTAACCACGGCCTCCTTCAGAGTCTTGACATTATCCTCAAGGGTAACCTTAAACACATTCTTGCTGCCAACCTTCTGGGCAAACGTCTTGTAGCCCATGAAAGAGATATACAGCGTATTGTTAGGATCTTTGATATTCATGGTAAAATTACCATTCATATCCGTCACAGTCTGGCTGACAATACGGTTATTCTTGTCTTTCTCCACAACGTTGGCACCCATGATGACATCAATAGCATCCGATACGGTACCGGAGATACGCCGTTGCTGTGCACTTGCGGGCAATGCCATCATGGCTATTACCCAAAGCAATATAAGCTTAATAAGTTTGTTCATAGTGAAAGTGTATTACTTTATAGTACCGTATCTCTTAAGATATCTCTTGGCAGCAGCTGGAGTTGCCCATGTAGAGTCATATCTGCCATTCACCAGTTCGGTATGGTTCAACACACCATCAATCTGATGTATCACAGCAGCACTGGAAGCATCCAAGCTGATACCTGTCATCACCACGCCCACGGGACGCTTTGAACATGACATATCACGTGCAATAACATTCTTCTCACCCACGGTCTCCATCTTATGATTAGGATCAGTCTTATAAGTCACGTCATCACAAACACGCAAAACCGTCTCCGAACCGTTCTTCACACGATCCACATGAATCTTACAGAAGAGTCCAAGTTCCTTGTCATAACTTGATGTCACCATCTCGTTATCAGCCAAAACTGAATTGTCTGCAAAAACAGAATTATCTGCGAAATGATAACGGATGAAGTTTGTCAGATAAGCAATCTTAGTCTGGATACGCAAGCTATCCTCGGTAGTTTCCAAAGAGTCTGTATACTCATATACGATAGAATCAGGACGAGAATCAACACTCTGTTTCCAGTCGTTTGTCTCAGGATCCCACTCTTTCTTACGATGAGACATATAGTCTTCTTCGATTTCCTCCCATGTGGGCAGACCAGCAGCAATGGCAGCCTTTACAGCGTCATTGGTTGGCACGAACACAGTATAACGATAGTTGTTGAAGAACTGCACATTGTAGTCAGGACCATTATCGTTTACGAATACATGATACTTCTTCAATGCTGATTTCTGCTCAGAGCTTGACCAGCGCTCGTCAACAAGACCACAACCTATGATGATATTGTCATAAGCATCAGCCTGACACAGATAGTAGAATTGAGAATAAGGATTGTTTTCCCAAGCTTCCTCATCCCATCTGTTCTGGTCATCATCGTTTGTCAAGATACTGTATACACTACGATAAGTAGGAATCAGAGGAGAATCCATCACATAGGTCTGTCCGTTCTTCAGACCCTCAAAAGGCTTGGTAACGTTACATGTTGTGACACCCTTTGACTCAGGAGAACCTACAATATTCTGACGCTCGTTTTCCAACTGGAAACCGCCCATAGCCTGAATCACATGTCCGTTCTCATCACGAACCACCTTGATGGCATTACCGTTCTTAGAAAGGAAGTACTCGTCTTCACCGTTGATAGGATTGGTTCCGTCATGCACAATAGTGTGGCTCTCCAGAATATCCTTCAGACGGTTGGTGATTTCCTTCTGTTCCACAGTACCACCCTGACCTGTGATAGGACGTCCGATAGTACCCACTGGATTATCACCGTTAGAATTGTAAAGACCGTAGTAGTTGTAGTTACGCGCTACGATTGGGAATGCCTTATTCTGATATGAAAGCTGCATCACACGAGGTGTACGGCTCTTCATACTGGTGGGATCATAGTAATACAACAAAGCGGAGTCAGAAGGCAGGAAGAATGTGAATTCGCTCTGCATAGCCTTCAGATACGCATAATAGTTCAGACCCATGTAAGTCTGGTCGTAGATAGCCCACTTGATAATATTGTTAGTCTTACTGATATAAGCAGGAGACGTCACCGAAGTATAGTCGGCAGGACCGTAGATATCACTCATTATATATACGGCACCGTTGGAAGCCAACAGACAGGTATCAATCTTCTCGATATCCTCGGCATAGAACAACTGCTCTTGAGCATCATCACGAAGCTTGGTCATCTTGCTGGGAACACTACCAGTAAATGAGCGAAGCATGATGATATTGATAAGACTCTGCAGAGTACCCAGAGGAATATTGTCGATGTTCTTATACAAGTCATCCACGCTCTCATAAACCATATTGGGATCTCCGTATGTTTCAATCAACTGCAGACCACCACCCTTTGTGAAGTAATTCCAAAGAGCATCGTCACTGGGAATGAACATAGCACTCATATCCTTCTCTACACGAACCTCGTCGTAAAGACCATTCCATGCAGGATCGAATTTCAGACTGGGAACAATGTCCTTGCTGGTGTTATCCTTATAAGGCATGTATGTATCCAGAGTTCCCAAAGGTCCAGGCTCATATGCCCATTTGGTATGTCCGTAGCCATTATCTGCGAAGTATCTCTTCACGAAGATTGAATCATCAAATTCCTGATGCAAATCGTGGTACGACTCAGACAACTCTTTACTATAGAAAGGTGCGCTGTAACGATCGAGCATATGGCTGAAGATGTTTGTCTTGCCATTAGTACGAATCACCTCAGCCATGCTTGCCAAAGGATAGAGGGGAGATTCGGTCACGTTCACATATCCGTTTTCGCAGACACCGTCTTTTTCAATCAGTTTGGAGCCATAGATATGTACATCGCTGGTCACACGCTCCTTACCCATAAAGATGGCGAAGTCATTATCTGTCACCGTGTTCTTCGTCATGTGCTCACTGGTAAAGTGAAGCATCATAGATGGAGTATTGTCGGTCACCATATACAGACCCTTTCCACCATTCTCCTCACGGAAACGCCACCAATAGTCTTTATCCACGGGGCTATAGCTGACAGGCAGGTCCTTTGAAGCAAGGTAAGTCACCGAGTCGGTAATTTCCACGTCGGTGTACCTACGCATATATTCACCGCGAACAGGTGAATTTTCACCACTTGCCTCACTACTTGCCAGATTCTCCATCACAATAGCATTGTTGAGCATACTGGTGTGAATGAGCAGCTTCTTCTGAGCCTGACTCAGATTCTCGTAACTTGTGGCATAATGCCAAGGATTGGCTTCTGGCAGAGAAGCATTTGCCTTGAAGAACTTCTCCCAAGCTTCGTCATTAGCCACGAAGACTGTCTTCGAACCAGTTCTTCCCAGCACCTCAGACAACGGACGTGCATTCGCGGGATTCACGTCTTTGTCGGATAGCAACCTCAAGTACGTTTTGAAATTACCGCGTTCCTGCAGACTTTCGTAGATGCTGGAGTTGAGCCAACTGGGCTTTTCATCGTCCAGCGTGAACTCATCCTTACAAGCATACATCAGGCCGCACGCTGCCAACAGGCACACCAGTCGTGATGAATGCCTGCTCCATTTGCTTAAACGGTTTGTCATACGCATTTTTTAGTGTTATTATTTTAGTTTATTATTTTTTTCGAATCCACCCATACATTGAGAACTTTCACCAATTAACCTTCTTTTGCGGTTTCCATCCTCATATCAGGAGACACTTAACAAAGCAAATTTACATCATTTCTCAGGGATAGCCTAACGCTGTTAATAGCGATTATAACCCATTTAAGAAAAATTAACAAATAAAAGTTAAATATTGCATAAAAACCCGACTCTGTGCAAGGGCATATGCTAAGAGATGTTGTCTGAAGGCTTATTTTTCGAGCCGTTTGGCAAGTTCCCAACACAATAATGCCTTATCTTCTTCACCAAGACGAGAGTAGGCATCACCAAG
Organism: uncultured Bacteroidaceae bacterium; assembly: GCA_934394435.1. Lineage (GTDB taxonomy): Bacteria > Bacteroidota > Bacteroidia > Bacteroidales > Bacteroidaceae > Physcousia. The sequence goes on along the minus strand of CAKRRN010000010.1, from coordinate 13,608 downwards.
CAATTTATATGCCTTGGGGCTTTTGCTATTCAGACTGGTTGCATGAGTAAGATCATTGACGGCTTCTGCCCACAACTCCTTCTGCATCCACACACGACCACGATTATAATAAGCTTTGAATGATTTCGGTGACAACGACACTGCCTGATTCAAATCATGCATCGCTTCGTCCAACTGACCAACGTCTGCCAAGGTGACTCCTCTACGTACCCAAGCATTCGTCAGACGTGCATCGAGGTCAATAGCTTTCGTATAATTCTTCAGAGCAGCATTAAAGTTGTGCGCAGACACGATGCACTCATCCCCCATTGCCAAATACTCTTTTGCCAGCGACGTAATCTTTTCATTCTGCTCATCATACATCCGTTTGATTCTATCCCTGTCATCACGAAGTTTTCGCACTACTCCTAATTTGCGTTGAATCAGCCTCTTTACAGCAGGTTTCTCTATATCGTAACGGATATGAATGGCTGTAAAGAAATGATTAAGGCATGCTTCCATATCCCCTTGATCAAAAGCTTTACCACACGCCTGGTATTCCGTATCGGCGCGAGCTGAATTAAGAGCGTGCTGGAGTACATTACGATCATTGAACTTCCCTGAGAAGGAAACGATTTCTGGACGAACAAAGATATCTGAGCGAGTAAGAGGTCTCTTCAAAGTCAGCCCCTCCAACGAGGTACACCGACTAAGTGCCACATAAGCCTGACCACCTGCAAAAGTACCACCTGAGAAATCTACGGTAACATTTTTAAAAGTCAACCCTTGGCTCTTATGAATGGTAATCGCCCAAGCAAGGCGCACGGGGAACTGGGTAAAAGTTCCAATCTCCTCTTCCTCAATCTTATGCTCCTTCTCGTTGAGTGTGTAACGTGTATTGCTCCATACATCTGGTCCTACGGTGACAAGCTCACCATCCTCAGTCACGACCTCTAATTCGCGATGTTCCTCGTCCATCTCCGTAATAGTGCCAAGCGTACCATTGACCCATCTTTTCTCTTGGTCATTTTTCACGAATATTACCTGCGCTCCCTTTTTCAGTTCCAGATGAAGCAAGGTCGGCAGGGATGTCTCAGGAAACTCCCCTCTTATTGTTCCATCGAAGACAACTGATTTCTCAGGGAGTCGGTCCAATTCCGACTGATTAGTATAATCTACATTGTCACGTCGAGTAGCAAGCACGATGTTATACGCCGTATCATCCATTTCGTGTCGCACACGTTCCCCTTCTACGCAACGCGTGTTCAGCAGTTTCAGTTCAAGTTCACTAATCTTATTCTCACGAATATGGTCAAGTGCGGTGATAAAAGCAAGGTCTCGTTGCCGATAAACTTTCCTAAGCTCTATGCTCACCAGTTGCATCTCCCCAAACACATGTGCGGAAAAGAAGAAAGGATTGGGATAATATCGAGAGAGAATATCGCGTTCGTCAGATTTGACGACAGGTTCCAACTGAAAAACATCCCCCACAAAGAGCATCTGCTTTCCACCAAACGGAACACGCATGTTGCCACAATAAACACGTAACACACGATCAATAAAATCTATGATGTCCGCTCTTACCATCGATATCTCGTCTATGATGATAAGTTCTACTTCTTTCAGTAATTTTATATGACTCTTGCGATACTTCAGAAAATCTCTTATCTTGCGAGGCAAGAACTTGGGGTCATCAGGAATAAGAGGATAGAAAGGAAGTTTAAAAAAACTATGTAAAGTACTACCTTCCACATTGATAGCAGAGATACCTGTAGGAGCAAGAACCACATGTTTTTTCTTCACATTCTTGCAAACATACCTCAAGAACGTGCTCTTGCCCGTACCTGCCTTTCCAGTCAAAAAAACTGACTGGTTAGTAAATTGAATCAACGAGAGGGCATTCTGGAATTCCTCGCATGAGGTATCTATCTCTCTTCCTGTCATTCAACAGTTTCTTCTTGGATATTATTTTCCTCCAACGGTTCAGAAACACTACCTTCATCCACAGACTCCGGATTGAGTTCCATATTTATATCCAAAGAGTCAGACTCTGTACTGTCATTTGGTTGGGCATAGTATCCGCTGCACGACCATAGGCTTGCATCCAAATCACGTGCAGGTGCAAACTTCTGCCTGTATTTCTCAAGACGCTTGTCCTGTAACACATCTTGTATGAAATAACCAAAGATAGGTAATGCCGTACGGCTTCCTTGCCCTAAGGCACCCGTGCGAAAATGTATACTTCGGTATTCTCCGCCAACCCAGGCTCCGCCCACCAGTTTAGGTGTCACACCTACAAACCAAGCATCGGAATGGTTATTACTCGTACCGGTTTTTCCTCCGAACTCTGTATATTGCAACACAGGATGGATGTAGCTCCAGAGAGCAGCGGTAGTGCCTCCCCTCTCTGTCAGCCCTGCACGAAGCATGGTTTGCATCAGATATGCGGAGCGATAAGGTATGGCTTGCTTCTCATCGAGTTTTGCTTCGTAGATAACCCGACCGTCTCGGTCCAATATCTTGGTTACCATGATAGGCATATTATACTTACCCTCATCAATTACCGTGCAATAACTGTTGACCAGTTCCAACAGATTGACGTCACTGCTGCCCAAGCTAAGCGACTTGGTCTCATGCAGAGGAGATTGAATACCCATTGCATGTGCCGTGCGAGCCACATTGGCTATTCCGACCTCCATGCCCACGCGTACAGCCACACTATTGATACTCTGCGCGAAAGCACTCTTCAGAGGCATCTCCGCACCTGTGAAATATCCATTGGCATTATGAGGAGCCCATACCGTAGGCTTGTTGTCAACGGTGTCGGGATAAGCCACATATGCATCCAACCGACGATCACACGGAGTCAATCCCTGGTTCATGGCTTCCGTATAGACAAAGAGCTTGAAGGTTGAGCCAGGCTGTCGCATGGCAGTCACCTTGTCATACTTCCAAGGCTTGAAGTCTATATCCCCTACCCAAGCCTTCACCTGCCGCGTGTCTGGCTCTATCGCCACGAATCCACAGTGCATAAACTTGACCATATAACGTATGGAATCCAGGGTGCTCAGTTCCTTCTCCACCGTCCCATCATAACTGAAGAGCTTCACAGGATGTGGCAGGTTGAGATAGTAGTCTATAGAATCCGGCTGGTCAGGGAAACGTTCTTTCAAGTATTTATAATGTACGGTATGTCGTGCCAAATCCTCTATGAAGTGCGGAATCTCCTTATGCTGCCTATCCTGCCAAGGAGGAGTATTGCCCCAATGGTCATTAAAGCGCTTCTGAATAACCTCCATCTGTTTTCTTACCGCCTTCTCAGCATACTCCTGCATTCTGCTGTCAAGCGTGGTGTATACGGTAAGTCCGTCGGCATAAAGGTCAAGCTTATTGTCATGATCATACCCAGCAACCAATCCCATATCGCACAAGTCGCTGATATAATCGACTAATTCCTCTCGGAAATAGGGAGCCAAACCGTCATAACTACTCTCGGTATTCCTACTTACCACTTGGATTGGCAATGCCTTGATAGAATCCAGTTGGGCAGAAGAAGCCAATTTGCCATTCAAGAAAAGATGCCCATGGGCATATACCAAATCAAGCACTGTATTTCGGCGAACCAAACTGTTTCGAGGATTTATACGCGGATTGTAACTACTGGTAGCCTTCAGTAACCCAACCAACACCGCAGCCTGCTCATAGGTCAACTGATCTGGCGTGGTACCGAAATAGGTACGGGCTGCGGTTTTGATGCCGAATGAATTACTACCGAAGTCCACCGTATTCAGATACATGGTCAGAATTTCCTCCTTACTAAAGATAATCTCCAGTTTGGAAGCAACAATCCATTCCTTCGCTTTCATTACCAACAACTTCACACCTGGAATATATCCCAGCAAACCCGTAGAGTATTGCGTGCGCACCCTAAACAGATTCTTAGCCAACTGCTGTGTGATAGTGCTGGCACCACGCGCATGTCCTCGCGCCATGTCTTTTACTGCTGCAAACAGACCTGTAAAGTCAATGCCATGGTGATGATAGAAACGCTCGTCTTCCGTATCAATAAGTGTACGGATGAGAATAGGCGTTATCTCTTGATATTCTACAGGTGTTCTATTCTCGCTAAAATAGCGACCGAGCAGCACACTGTCTGCACTATAAATCTCAGAAGCCTCACTCACAACAGGTTTCTCTATATCAGAAAAACCTGGCGAACGGCCAAACAGGAACAGAAAATTACAATCGACAGCCATCAGACCGACAATCAGCAGTAATACGAAGGTGCAAGGCCACACAAGCAGTTTCTTATACCAAGGACCACTATAGAGCCTGCGTAAACCACGTTTTACTTTTTGACAGAACAAGGCTGTTTTCATACTCTTTTTTGTATTTTGCGTTGTTTGCACATGCAAATTTACTAAAACTTATGCGACCTACCTCCCTACTTACCCAGATATTTTTATCACAAAAGCACCCCAACCGTTATGAATTGTTGTCTGGAAGGTTGAGAACAAAGATTGTAACCTCATCATTTTGCAGACCAGCAATCAGATTGTGACGAGTAGTCTATTAACCATCCTCGCTCCATAGAACTTCATTCGCTCACCTTTCGTTCCACTTCGTATTGTTTCCGCTTCGTGATAGGAGCTTGATAGGAGAACGATAGGAGAACGATAGGAGAACGATAGGAGAATGATACGGAAACGATACGGAAATGATACGGAAACGATACGGAAACGATACGGAAACGATACGAAAGAAACCGTTCGCAGGAAACAGAATGAAGCAGCTGGTCTTTTTCATAGAAGATAAGTCACAAAGGACGAATTTTATTTTACACTCTCACATTTCATCGAGAGAAAACATTGAATCTCTCATTTACAAAAATAGAGAGTTCTGTATCGGAAAAGAAATCCTGGCAAACGAAATACGGGAATAATACGAGATTGTTACGGGAAATATACGGGATGTTTTAGTCAATTCTAAAGACATCCTTCTCTTTGTCTGTTACATTTTACAAAGCCAAATCGGTCATTAAGTCGAATCCAAGAGTCCACTCCTGTCTGGCGGGTAGCTCTCGCCAATCTCTATTAGTCTTTACTTCGCTTCTGTAGATTTTTATTGGGGCAGACTAATAGAGGCAACCGCTTTTTCACAAGTAAGGATGAACGGTGAAGCAGTATAGAATATAGTATTAAATGTACATTGAATATGGTATTAAATAGGGAAGACTTGAGTGATTTTTATTAAAGTCAACAGACACGTTTTTCGCTGTATAAACTAAAACAAGGTAGACACACTCCCAATGCTGTAAAACGGTAATAGCAGAGGGCTTTTTTGTACTCCCCAACTAAGAAAATATTTTTCTCCAACTGGGAATATTAGCGGAGCCACTTCGCACGAAAAGAGCTTGGGACTACTATTTATCTGCCGACAGAGTCACATATTCGATGATGCGGTCTACATCATCGGGATGAAACCATTTGATATCCTCGTCACGCTGATACCAGGTCATTTGCTTTTTTGCATACACGCGCGAATTTTTCTTTACACGCTCCACTGCCATAGGCAATTCCCATTCCCCAGAAAGCACCTTAAATATTTCTTTGTAACCAATCGTGTTAAGCGCATTGAGATTACGATGTGGATAAAGAGTACGAGCCTCCTCTAAAAAACCCCGCTCCATCATATCGTCCACACGAGCATTGATACGTGCGAACAGTTCCGACCGTTCGCGTTGTAATCCAACCTTTATGATTCGAAAAGGACGCACCTTCTTTTTCCTCACCCTGAAGGAACTATAGGTCTGTCCTGAAGTAAGGCAAATCTCAAGTGCATGAATCACACGCTTATGATTATGATGGTCTACAATCTGATAATATTCTGGGTCAAGGCATTTCAGCTCCTGAAGCAAGGGGTCAAGACCATCCTGTTCATAACGTGTCTTCAAGTCAGCCCGTACATGAGCATCCACCGTAGGAATATCATCTATGCCCTGGCAAACCGCATCCACATACATCATACTTCCTCCCGAAAGCACGGCGTAACGGTGAGAGGATGAAAGCCTCTCGATGAGAGCAACAGCATCTTGTTCGTAACGCGCGGCACTATATTCCTGTCCTAAATCAAGCATCCGCACAAAGTAATGCTGTACCTGGGCTGTTTCCTCTGGAGTAGGTGCAGCTGTACCAATATCCATTCCCTTATAGATTTGCCTGCTGTCGCAGTTTATCACAGGGCACGAAAGAGCTTTAGCCAAACGTATAGCTACAGCTGTCTTTCCTACAGCAGTAGGTCCAACCAGTACAATCAGTGTCATGCAAGCATGTCTACGTCAGTTGCTTACTTCAAAACCATCCAGGTCTAACTCCTCATCCTCGAAGCCATCCTCACCATAGAAGTTCTCCCCTGTCTCTACAGCCTCAGAGGAGTCTGACTGACGCGTGGGAGCATCCTCTTCCTGAAGCATCTGCAAGGGAGCCTTCCCATGTCTACGACTAACATGTGGCTTTCCTTTTGGTTCACCAAACACGTTTTCTGTGAGTTCCATCAAGAAGAATCTCTTGGCATCAGGATCGAACACATAGGCAAAACGCTGCCCCTCATCATCCATCAATTCGCCAACGGAAGTATGCTCCATAAGATACACGTCTTCCTCCGAGCGAGCATCCATATCACGCATACACACCTGTTTCTCCACGCGCCAATCCTCATCACAGATCAAAAACTTTTGCCCTTCAAGTTCCTGATAACCACAATCCTGCAGTATCAGTTGGTGAAGGTCAGCAAATGTAGCATCTGCATCAATTTTTATCTCCACCACGAAGTCTTCCACCTCCTGGCTGAAGAGTGTTAGTCTGAGAGTCATAGAATTCTTTGTTAGTATCAGCGGTTAGCGGATGAATCCACGCTCGCTACTACGGATAAAATCGAGAATATACTGAATTTCTGGGCTCATTGGAATTTCATCTTCCACGCGCTGAAGCAAGTCATTGAGCTTACCGTTTTCCTGCAAGATGATACGATAGGTCTGGTGAATATTGTCTATTATCTCACGGCTAAACCCACGCCTACGCAATCCTACGATATTCAAGCCACAGAAGGCTGCAGGATCACGAGCGACAAGACTGAAGGGAAGTATATTCTGGCTAAAGCGAGTACCTCCACCTACCATGCAGTAGCTGCCCACTCTACAAAACTGATGCATGAGGACACACGCACTCAAGATTGCCCTATCATCAATGACAATCTCGCCTGCCAACTTTGTGCAATTACCGATAATACATTCGTTGCCAACAATGGCATCATGGGCAACATGCACTCCTTCCATCAAGAGATTGTTGCTTCCGACAACGGTTTTTCCCTTAGCAGCCGTACCACGATTGATGGTCACGTTCTCTCGAATCTTATTATTATCCCCTATTTCTGCAGTGGTATCTTCTCCCTTAAATTTCAGATCCTGCGGAATAGCACTGATAACCGCACCTGGAAAGAATATATTACCATTACCTATACGTGCCCCATAAAGAACCGTCACGCTGTTCATCAACGTGTTGTTATCACCTATCACCACACCCTTGTCGATGTAGCAGAAAGGTCCAATCTCACAATTCTCGCCTATTCTTGCCTCTGGATGGATATAGGCCAACGGACTTATTTTGCTCATATTAGTCCCACCCCTGCCTTCCGTTTTTAGGGAAGGAGCCGCAATTCATGTAGGAGTTTCTCTTGCAGCTATATTGTTATACTATATATAATATTAGTCAGATACTCTCTTGTCTATTCCCGACTTCAAGAACGACTCCATACAGAACCATTCTCTCTCTCTCTCTTCTTGTTGTTGTAGTGTAGACAAGAATGTCAAGCGTATATTACTTTGCCACTTGAGCCGTGAAGGTGGCCTCTGCCACACAGTTCTCACCAATGAAAGCATATCCCTGCATAGTGCCAATTCCGTGACGGAGAGGAGACACTAATTCCACTTTGAAGACAAGTGTATCACCAGGCACAACCTTCTGACGGAATTTCACATTATCAATCTTCAGGAAATAAGTGTTATAATTCTCTGGATCCTCCACGTTTCCCAACACCAGTAATCCTCCAGTTTGTGCCATCGCCTCTATCTGTAAGACTCCAGGCATGACGGGTTCATTGGGAAAGTGTCCCTGGAAGAATGGCTCGTTGCTGGTAACATTCTTGATAGCCACAATACTCTTTTCCTTGATTTCAATAACCTTGTCCACTAACTGCATAGGATATCTATGAGGAAGAATCTGTCGGATACGATTGATATCCATCACAGGTTCCTTGTTAGGGTCATAGTATGGAGCCTGTACTTCATGCTTACGTATTTCCTTGCGCATCATGCGCGCAAATTTATTGTTGATGGTATGTCCAGGCTTAGTAGCAATAATACGTCCTCTGATTGGTTTGCCAATCAGAGCCATATCACCAATAATATCAAGCAACTTATGTCGGGCGGGTTCGTTTTCCCAAACCAAAGGCTTGTGTTGCAGATAGCCCAACTCAGCAGCATTATGATGTTCGGAACCCGTCAGCTGACACAACTTATCAAGATTCTCCTGTGTGGTTTCGCGCTCGTATATTACGATAGCATTATCAAGATCACCTCCCTTGATAAGACCAGCCATAAGCAAAGGCTCAATCTCACGTACAAACACAAAAGTACGCGCGGCAGCCACCTCCGTAGCAAACTTATCCATACTATCGAGTGTAGCGAACTGACTGCTCAGCACTTTGCTCTCAAAAGAAATCATACTGGTGATAGAGAAGTCCTCATCTGGAAGCAAGGTAATGCATGCACCTGTCTCATCATCGCGGAATTCCATTTTCTTTGTAATATAATAGAAATCCTTTGGTGCATCCTGTTCTTGAATTCCCACACGTTGAATTTCCTGTACATACAGTTCGGCACTACCATCCAGGATAGGAAATTCAGGACCGTCTACCTGAATAAGTACATTATCCAAGCCCAGGGCATAAAGAGCCGCCATGGCATGTTCAACCGTACTGCAACGCACATCTTTCTTACCAAGAACAGTTCCTCGCTGAGTATCTATAACGTTCTCCGCAATAGCGTCCAATATAGGTTCCCCAGGCATGTCGATACGCTGTATCTTATATCCATGGTCTGGAGGAGCAGGCATAAAAGTCACCGTAAGATGGAGCCCTGTATGCAATCCTTTTCCGCTAAGTGAGAATTGCTCCTTGAGTGTATTTTGTTTTAACATTTCTGCCTATTTATTTTCTAATTGGCTCTTCAGAGCTTGTATTTCTTTCTTCATACGATTGAGGTCGCTCCATATGTCGGGCAGACATTTGAAAATGGCACTTGACTTCCAGAAGTTACGACCATCGATGGCAGGTGACCCCTGAATGGCAGTGCCCTCCTTCTTGACACTGTTGGGAATGCCAGCCTGAGCACCAGCCATTGTACGATTGGCTATAGTGGCATGACCTGCAATACCCACCTGTCCGCCAAACATACACCATTCGCCTACCTTTGTACTACCTGCAATACCCACCTGAGCAGACATCACAGTATGACTACCAATCTCATCGTTGTGCGCAATCTGAACAAGGTTGTCCAGTTTGACTCCTTTATGCACAACGGTAGCACCCATCACAGCTCTGTCCACACAAGTATTGGCTCCAATCTCCACATCATCCTCAATAATAGCAATACCTATCTGAGGAATTTTGTCATAGCCATGTTCTGTTGGTTGGAAGCCAAAACCATCCGCACCAATTACGCATCCTGCGTGCAAGATGCATCGGTTGCCCACTTGACAATCATGGTAGATAACAGCATTACTATATATTTCTGTATTATCCCCTACTTTTACATTCTTGCCAATCGTAACATGCGGATGAATGACACAGCCCTCACCTATTTCAACACCTTCTGCAATAGCTACAAACGGACCCACATAACAGTCCTTGCCCACCTTGGCTGTTGAGTCTATAAACGCCAATTCACTAACTCCTGTACGCTTGGGTTTCATACTTTCGTATGCCTGCAAGAGTTGCGCCACAGCCTCACGAGCATCGGGCACCTTTATGAGTGTAGCCTTTATCTCATGCTTTGGTTCGAAATTGTTATTCACCAGCACCACGCTACTCTCTGTAGTGTAGATGTAATGCTCATACTTGTCATTAGCAAGGAAACTGATACAACCAGGTTTTCCCTCCTCTATCTTAGCAAAATTATTCACTTTTGCCTCAGGATCTCCCACTATGGTTCCTCCTATGAGGCTGGCTATCATCTGTGCGTTAAATTCCATACTTATTCATTTGTTCAGCCATTTGCATCTGCACTTCGTGTGCTTTTTCACCAGCCACACGTGCAAAGGCTTCTGTGTGGTCAGCATATATAATGGCACGGCTACTATTAACAATCAGTCCACACTCGCTGGTCATTCCATAACGGCATACCTCTTCCAGAGAACCTCCCTGTGCTCCGATACCAGGTACGAGCAAGAAATGATGCGGGGCAATAGCACGTATCTCCTCGAAGGCACGTCCCTGTGTGGCACCCACCACGTACATCATCTGGTCATTGCCAGCCCATTCCTGACTCTTGCGCAACACCTTCTGAAATAGTTTTTCGCCTTGGGCATCCTCTGTAAGCTGGAAGTCATGGCTACCCTTGTTGCTTGTCAGAGCAAGCAATATGACCCACTTCCCTTCGTATCCCAAGAAAGGAGTCACACTATCCTCTCCCATGTAAGGTGCGACCGTCACAGCATCCAAGTCCAATTCCTCAAAAAAGGAACGAGCATACATAGCACTTGTATTACCTATGTCACCACGCTTTGCATCCGCAATTATAAACTGGTCAGGATAATTCTGACGCAGATACTGCACAGTCTTTTCAAAAGCTATCCATCCCTTCACTCCCATGCTCTCATAGAAAGCAAGATTGGGTTTATAGGCCACGCAATAAGGAGCTGTAGCATCAATAATAGCCTTATTAAAGGCAAAGATGGGATCTTCTTCCTGCAACAGATGCTCAGGAATCTTTTTAACGTCTGTATCCAATCCCACGCAAAGGAAGCTTTTCTTCCCTTTGATATTGGCAACGAGTTCTTGTCTGGTCATAATTCTGATTCTTTAAGTCTTTCTGCATTCTCAGCCACTATAAGATGGTCGATACAATCCTGTATCTGCCCATCCATGAAAGCAGCCAAGTTATAGATAGTATATCCTATTCTATGGTCGGTAATACGGCCTTGGGGATAGTTGTAAGTTCTGATTTTCGCACTTCGGTCACCTGTACTCACCATCGTCTTACGTCGGCTGGCAATATCATCCAGATATTTCTGGTGTTCCTTGTCATATATAAAGGTACGCAGGCGTGCGAGCGCGCGTTCTTTATTTTTAGGTTGGTCACGAGTTTCGGTACATTCCACCAATATTTCCTCGTCTTCATTGATGAAAGGATTATGCCACATGTAACGTGCACGTACTCCAGACTCCACCTTGTTCACATTCTGTCCTCCAGCACCACTGCTGCGGAAGGTATCCCATTTGATGGCTCCTTCGTTGATTTCCACATCAAACTCTTCCGCCTCGGGCAATACAGCCACCGTAGCAGCACTTGTATGTACGCGTCCTTGTGTTTCGGTGGCAGGCACACGTTGAACGCGATGTACACCCGACTCATACTTGAGTGTTCCATATACGCCTTCACCCGTCACGCTGAATATTATTTCCTTAAAACCACCTGCAGCTCCCTCGCTGAAGCTACTCACGCTCATCTTCCATCCCTTCAGTTCTATGTAGCGGCTGTACATGCGGAAGAGATCTCCTGCAAACAAAGCGGCCTCGTCTCCTCCCGTTCCACCTCGTATCTCCATGATGACATTCTTGCCATCCTCTGGGTCTGCGGGCACAAGCAGAAGTTTTATCTCTTCTTCCAACTCAGGTATGCGCTTCTCGCTTGTTGCCAATTCATCGCGCAGCATCGCCTTTGTATCAGGATCTGTCTCCTCAGCCAACATTTCCTTGGCATCCTCCATATTCTGCAGGCAACCCATATATTCCTTGCGAACGTCCATCAGTTTACCCAAATCCTTGTACTCTTTGGTCAACTTGACATAACGCTTTTGGTCGGCAATGACGTGGGCATCCGTTATCAGAGTTGACACCTCCTCATAACGGCTTACCAGTCCATCCAATCTCTCGAGTATATCCATATCAATATTCAAAAGTGCCGTTCTCGCTCTTGATTACCAAACTCTTCTTGCCTTCCTCTATGTGTCCCACCACTTGAGCATCCACGCCAAAGGAACGGCTGATGTCTATCACGCGCTGCGCATCTTCTGGTTTTACATAGATTTCCATACGGTGTCCCATATTAAACACCTTATACATTTCTGCCCAATCGGTACCGCTTTCCTCCTGAATAGCACGGAAGAGGGGAGGTATTGGGAACATATTATCCTTCACGACTCTGCAGTTATCACCCACAAAATGGAGCACCTTGGTTTGCGCACCACCCGTACAATGTACCATGCCATGAATAGAAGGGCGCATTTCGTCAAGCATACGTTTGATAACTGGAGCGTAAGTACGCGTAGGTGAGAGAACCAGTTTTCCTGCACACACAGGACTGCCCTCTACAGCATCATCCAAACGATAATGTCCACTATACACCAATTCGTCGGGAACAGCCTTATCGTAACTCTCTGGATATTTCTCTGCCAGGTATTTGGCAAACACATCGTGACGCGCACTGGTAAGTCCATTGCTTCCCATGCCGCCATTATATTCTTTCTCGTAGGTAGCCTGACCGCAACTGGAAAGACCTACTATCACATCGCCCGGACGTATGTTGGCATTGTCAATCACATCCGCACGTTTCATACGACAAGTGACAGTACTGTCCACAATGATAGTACGTACCAAATCGCCTACATCCGCAGTCTCACCACCCGTACCATAAATACCAATACCCATTTCACGCATTTCCTGCATCAGTTCATCCGTACCATTGATGATGGCACTTATCACCTCACCCGGAATAAGCATCTTGTTTCGTCCGATAGTACTACTCACAAGAATATTATCCACAGCACCCACACAAAGCAAGTCATCCGTATTCATAATAAGAGCATCTTGAGCAATGCCTTTCCACACGCCCAAATCACCAGTCTCACGCCAGTAGGTGTAGGCCAGGCTGCTCTTGGTACCAGCACCATCAGCATGCATGATGCAGCAGTAATCGGGATCACCTCCCAGAATATCCGGTATTATCTTACAGAAAGCCTGTGGATAGATACCCTTATCAATGTTCTTGATAGCATTGTGCACATCTTCCTTAGCTGCGCTTACTCCGCGCATCATGTAACGTTGGTTACTCATCGGTCTGTTGGTTCAAATTTGGTTCACTTATATTCCATGCAAAGTTATTACAATTATGTGTCACACGCAAATTTACGTTCAAAACCGCCCTACTTTATGACTATAAATATGTACTTTTGCACCACATTTGACATAGGATTGACAGTAGATTGTTATATTGACATAAACCTAAAATCCGCAACTATCATCCAATACACGATTAAGGGTAGATTTATGAGTCGTTAGTAGCAGCTTTCAGTA
>CAKRRN010000009.1 GCA_934394435.1 uncultured Bacteroidaceae bacterium | reverse complement strand
GAGACAAGAGGCTCTAAGGAAGAAACGAGCATACTGTTGAAAGTGGCAAGCATATTTCTTTGAAGTTGAATTGAGTGCAAGTCCCTGTCTTCACCAAGAACGTCCATCATTCTGCTGTGTTCATGCTTCATTTCTGCAAGTCTTTGTTTGGCTTCCGTAATCGTAGCGTTGGCATCATTGAGCATCTTCTGTCGAAGAGCAAGTTTTTTGTCTATGCTTTCCAACTCCTTGCGCAGTTTAGACATCTGTGCTGCCAAGTCTGCATTATCCACACAGCCCTACCCGAACTGTCTGGCTATGAGGTCTATCTGTTCTTGCACCTCATCCTTGCGAGTATGCAAGTTGGCAATCATGGCGGAGATACACATAGAGAGACTTGAAGGCACAGCCTACACGCATATTCAAGGGCACTGAAGCAGAAAGTGCGCCTTGTCATTTGGATTATGCCTAATGGCAGACACAAACTTTTCTTCTCCACAAAGACATCCATGTCGGGTGAGGATGTATTGCGCACATACCGCTCAGGATTCCAGATTGAGTTTTGTTTCCACGATGCAAAGCAGTTGACTGGTCTTACACATTGTCAGGCAAGACACAAGAACCAGCTGGACTTTTCCTACAACGCATCATTCGCATCACAGAATGTTGCAAAGGTAATGATGAAGGAAAAACGGAGTACCGTATTCCATGGCTTCTTTCAAGGAACTCATGGCAAGCACATACATCGCAAAATTAATTTTCGACAAGTGTCGGAACACGCCGAACCGAAAGTTAATTAGTCATACTATCAAAGAACTCTTTGGCTGGCAGCGTAAAGCCGCTTAGCCTTTATCTTAAATTTTAACGAACTATTGATTTAAGACACAAACATGTATCCGCCTTAGAGGCATAGAATAAATATGCAATAATTATTTTCATAAAAATTCATAATTATCTGGCAGAAACACCTTCGAGAGCTGTTTTTTTCATAACTTTGCAGTCAGAAAAGGAAATAATATGCAATATCGCCAAGATAAGAAGACCCGCCTACAGACTATACGAATGATTGTTTCATCACAGATGGTATGTAGCCAGGAGGACTTGATGATTGAGTTGGACAAAGCTGGCTTTCCATGCACGCAAACAACTTTGAGTCGAGATCTGAAACAACTGCGTATAAGTAAGGTACGTGGAAAAAGCGGACATAGCGCGTATGCCTTACCCCACGAGGGGCAGTTCTTGGTTCCCCCTACACGAGAAGAGATAGAGCGCAAGCTATGGAGCCTGCACTTCTCCGCCAATCTCATGGTGGTGCATACGCCCCCTGGTCATGCAAGCATGGTGGCATTGGAAATAGACTCTTCTGCCCATCCTTTCTTTTTGGGTTCCGTAGCAGGAGATGATACTGTGATAGTGGTATTGGCTGAAGAAGTTGAGCGTGAGGATGCACGTAGCGTTGTACTCGGTCTCATTCCACAGTTGGCCAAATAGCAGGTATAAAAAGAGAGTGAATAAATAAATCATAAATAAAAAAAGAATAGACCCAGTCAGGGAGAAAAAGATGCAAGAGACAGATTGCACAGCAAATGCTGAAGAAAAGGAAATGAAAGAGAAAGAGGACAGCATAAGAATTGTGGTGGCAGAGGCTGCACACGAAATCTATGTAGATACAATCCTCAACACCATAAGGGAGGCTGCCAAGAAGCGTGGAACAGGTATTGCAGAACGCACACACGAATATGTGGCAACAAAAATGAAGGAAGGCAAAGCCATCTTGGCTTTGGATGGCGACAAGTTTGCTGGGTTCAGCTACATCGAAACATGGGGCAACAAGCACTATGTGACTACGAGTGGCCTTATCGTACACCCTGACTATCAAGGCCGCGGCATAGCGAAGAGAATCAAGGACTACACATTCACTCTGGCACGCATACGTTGGCCACACGCAAAAATATTCAGTCTGACGAGTGGCGATGCGGTAATGAAGATGAATACTGCATTGGGTTACGTACCTGTAAGCTTCAACCAGCTGACAGATGACGAGGCTTTTTGGCATGGATGTCTGGGATGTTGCAACCACACGATATTGGAAGAGAAGCAACGAAAGTTTTGTATCTGCACAGGTATGTTGTGGGATCCTGACAAGCACCATGGCGAGCCTACCTCGCTTGAGGTGTTTAAGGATGTGATGAGAGCCCTGGTATTAAGAGGTATCGAGTAAACAGGGAACTCCAACTGAGAAGAAAAGATAGGAAAAGAAAAAAATATAAGAACACAATAAAAATCCCCACAAGAGCCCAAACAACTGCATGTAGCAATATATAATATACTCTGCAGAGAATGTTTGGAATGGGAGCATAGATTATGGAAAACAAGAAGAAAGTGGTGGTTGCCTTCAGTGGCGGCCTGGACACCAGTTACACGGTTATGTATCTGGCCAAGGAGAAGGGTTACGAGGTGTATGCGGCTTGTGCCAACACAGGTGGCTTCAGTGAAGAACAGTTGAAGACCAACGAGGAGAACGCCTACAAGCTAGGAGCAACCAAGTATGTGACACTTGACGTGACACAGGAGTACTACGAGAAATCTCTGAAGTACATGATCTACGGCAACGTACTCAGAAACAACTGCTACCCTATCAGCGTTAGTTCTGAACGTATCTTCCAGGCTCTTGCCATCGCACGCTATGCCAAGGAGATAGGAGCCAGTGCCATTGCACACGGTAGCACAGGAGCAGGTAACGACCAGATACGCTTCGACATGACCTTCTTGGTGATGGCTCCTGGCGTAGAAATCATAACCTTGACACGAGACGGTAACCTCAGTCGAAAAGAGGAGATTGACTATCTGAACCAGCATGGCTTTAGCGCAGACTTCACCAAGCTGAAGTACTCCTACAACGTGGGTATTTGGGGTACAAGCATCTGTGGAGGAGAGATCCTTGACAGTACACAGGGACTGCCCGAAAGTGCTTATCTGAAACATCCTACAAAAAGCGACTCAGAGATTCTCTCACTTGGTTTTGAGAAGGGTGAACTGGTAAGCGTAAACGGCAAGCAATATACAAACCACATTGAGGCTATTCAAGCTGTGGAGGAAATAGGTGCCGCCTATGCTATCGGACGCGACTGCCATGTGGGTGACACGATTGTGGGTATCAAAGGACGCGTAGGCTTTGAGGCAGCAGCCCCCATGCTCATTATCGGCGCTCACCGATTCTTGGAGAAATACACACTGAGCAAGTGGCAACAGTATTGGAAGGACCAGGTAAGCAACTGGTATGGTATGTTCCTGCATGAGAGCCAGTATCTGGAGCCTGTGATGCCAGACATCGAAGCTATGCTTACCAGCAGCCAGCGACACGTGACTGGAACTGTCACTTTGGAACTGCGCCCATATTGCTTCCAGACTGTAGGTTGCGACACGCCCAACGATCTAGTCAAGAACAAGCTGGGCGAGTACGGTGAGGGAGCCAAAGGCTGGACCAGCGAAGAGGCAAAAGGTTTCATCAAGGTAACAAGCACACCTTTGCGTGCCTATTATCTGGCTCACCCCGACGAGGAGAGATAAGCATGATTAAAGTAGGTATACTGGGAGCAGCAGGCTATACAGGCGGAGAACTCATCCGTCTGCTGCTCAACCATCCCAACGTGGAGATTGTGTTTGCCAACAGCGAGAGCAATGCAGGTAATCTGGTAAGTGACGTACATGAGGGACTCGTAGGAGACACAGACCTGTGCTTCACCAGCGAAATGCCTTTTGAGAAAGTGGACGTGGTGTACTTCTGCTTCGGTCACGGCAAGAGCGAGGCTTTTCTCAAGGAGCACAGCATCCCCAAGCACGTAAAGATTATAGACCTGGCACAAGACTTTCGCATCGCAGGAGACCATGATTATGTATACGGTTTGCCCGAAACGCACCGCAACCTTATACAGTCATGCCAGCATTTGGCTAACCCCGGATGCTTTGCCACCTGCATCCAGCTTGGCTTGTTGCCAGCTCTGAAAGCAGGTATCATAAGTGGAGATATCCACACCAACGGAATCACGGGTAGCACAGGAGCAGGACAAAAGCCTGGTGCCACCACGCACTTCTCATGGCGCAACGATAATATTTCCATCTACAAAACCTTCACTCACCAACACTTGTTGGAGATTAACCAGACTATCCAGGAACTCTGTCCTGGCTACGACGGACGCATGTTTTTCGTTCCTCAGCGCGGTTGTTTTGCCAGAGGTATCTTCGTAACCTCATACGCACACTGTGACACACCCATAGAAGACGTAAGGAAGATATACGAGGACTACTATCAAGATGCAACGTTCACCCACGTAGTAAGCAAGTCGCCCGATATGAAACAAGTGGTCAACACCAACAAGGCAGTGGTGTACGTGGAGCGATATGAAGACCAACTTCTCATGGTTTCTTGCATTGACAACCTGCTAAAGGGTGCTGTGGGACAGGCTGTTCAGAACATGAATCTGATGTTTGGTCTGCCTGAAGATGCTGGGCTAAAGCTCAAGGCAAGCGCATTCTAAAGTGTCTACAGAAGCGTCCTTCTATCTCGCAAAGGAGATAAAGAAGAACATATATATAAGAAAGTATAAAAAAAACAACAACAACAAGCATGGCAACCCAGCGGATGACGATGGCCCACTCATGTAGGGCGCGTAAGGGTTGCCTGCATAATTTGATATGAAGTTATTTGAAGTATTTCCTCTCTTCGACATCAATATTGTCAAGGGAAAAGGCTGTAAAGTGTGGGACGACAAGGGGCAGGAATATCTGGACCTCTATGGCGGACACGCAGTAATAAGCATAGGACACTGTCATCCACACTATGCACAGATGCTACAGGAGCAGTTGACACGACTTGGCTTCTACAGCAATTCTGTGATTAACCGTCTGCAAGAGCAACTGGCAGAACGCCTGGGCAAGGCAAGTGGATATGAGGATTATCATCTTTTTCTCATCAACTCAGGTGCCGAGGCAAACGAGAATGCCATGAAACTTGCTTCATTCACTAACGGACGCACACGCATTCTGTCAGCAGAGAAAGCATTCCACGGGCGCACTTCTTTGGCAGTAGAGGCTACACAGAACCCCAAGATTATTGCACCTATCAATGCCAACCACCACGTAACATACCTGCCCATCAACGACCTCGACGCTTGGAAGCGTGAGCTGGAGAAGGGAGACGTGTGTGCCTGCATCGTTGAGTGTATACAGGGCGTAGGCGGATGTAACATGCTCACACCTGAGTTCGCGCAAGGACTTCAAGAGGCTTGTCATCAGAATGGTGCCTATCTTATCTGCGACGAGATACAATGTGGCTATGGACGAAGCGGCAAATTCTTTGCTCACCAATGGTTAGGTATCAGACCTGACCTCATCACCGTAGCTAAAGGTATTGGCAACGGATTCCCTATGGGAGGCGTACTCATATCACCCACATTCAAAGCCGTATTCGGACAGTTGGGCACAACTTTCGGTGGCAATCATCTGGCCTGCACAGCTGCTCTGGCTGTATTAGACGTATTCGAAAAGGAGCACTTAGTGGAGAACGCACATGAAACAGGTGAATATCTCATCCAGCAGTTACACCAACTGCAATTGCGTACTGACCATATTTTGGAAGTTCGCGGTCGTGGACTGATGGTGGGCATTGTGCTTGATATCCCTCACAAGGAGGTGCGCTCACGTCTCATTCACGAGCAGCACTGCTTCACAGGTTGTGCTGGCACCAATGTACTGCGCATTTTGCCACCCCTATGCCTCACAAAAGCAGAGGTGGACGACTTTATCACACGCTTGGAGACCGTACTCAAAGGTATCTGACACATAGACGAATAAACACACTATTAGGCAAACACACAACAGGATAACTATAAACAACAAGTATGGAAGATAACATTAAGCAAATAGGAGAGCGACTAAAAGGGCTACGCGACATTTTCGACATTCCAGCCGAAGAGGTTGCAGAACTCTGCGAAGTATCGCTCGAACACTATCTAAAGATAGAGGCTGGCGAAGCAGACCCCTCTGTATATCGACTGTCACGTATCTCAAAACGTTACGGAATCGATCTGGATGTGCTCATCTTTGGTGAAGAGCCTCGCATGAAAGGCTATTACGTCACTCGTGCCGGCAAAGGACCTGAGGTAGACCGTGGAAACGACTACAAATACAAGAGCCTTGCCATGGGCTTCCGCAACCGTAAGGTAGATCCTTTCATCGCACAAGTAGACCCACTTCCAGGCGATAAGAAGTATAGCCAAAACACCCATGACGGGCAAGAGTTTGACTACGTACTTGAAGGCACATTGGAACTCACCATCGAGGACAAGCCACTGGTATTGCAACCTGGAGACAGTGTCTATTTCGACAGCAAACGCCAGCATTGCTTCAGAGCACTCAACGGGAAACCCGCCACTTTTGTCTGTATAATTGTATAAAGAAGATTGAGAAGAAATGATTGAGAGATTTCTGAAACAAACTAAGTTCGACAGCGAGCAAGACTTTGCACAGCATTTGGAGTTTATTGTACCTGAGGACTTTA
Source organism: uncultured Bacteroidaceae bacterium (assembly GCA_934394435.1). Lineage (GTDB taxonomy): Bacteria > Bacteroidota > Bacteroidia > Bacteroidales > Bacteroidaceae > Physcousia. The sequence goes on along the minus strand of CAKRRN010000009.1, from coordinate 57,928 downwards.
ACTTCGCTTACGATGTAATGGACGAGTGGGCACGTATCAAGCCCAACAGCATCGCACTCCTCTGGACAAACGATAAAGGCGAGGAGAAATCATTCAGCTATCGCGACCTACGCGAACTAAGTAACCGCACAGCATCATACTTCCAGTCATTGGGTATCGGACACGGTGACGTGGTGATGCTTATCCTAAAGCGTCACTATCAGTGGTGGCTTGCTATGCTGGCTTTGAGCAAACTCGGAGCAATAGCCGTGCCAGCCACACACATGCTCACGAAGAAAGATATTGTGTATCGCAACAACCGTGCATCGGTCAAAGCCATCATTGCATGTGGCGAAGAGTATGTGCTTGAGCAAATACAGGAGGCAATGCCTGAGAGTCCGACCGTTCAGGTGCTTGTGAGCATAGGACCGTCTGTACCTAAAGGCTTCCATGACTGGATGAAGGAATGGACGAGTGTACCTGAGTTTCAACGTCCTAACCACGTAAACAGCAACGAGGACACCCTACTGATGTATTTCACAAGCGGTACCAGCGGAGAACCCAAGATGGTGGCACACGACCATCTTTATGCGATGGGGCATCTCACAACGGGTGTCTACTGGCATAACCTGCATGAGGATTCCATCCATCTGACCGTTGCCGATACTGGTTGGGGCAAAGCCGTATGGGGCAAGTTGTATGGTCAATGGTTCGCTGGAGCCACAGTCTTCGTATATGATCATGAGAAATTTAGCGCCGATGCTATCATGCATCAGATAGCGAAATACCGCGTCACCTCATTCTGCGCCCCTCCCACCATATACCGTTTCATGATACGAGAGGACTTTTCGAAGTATGACTTGAGTAGTCTTGAATACTGTACCACTGCTGGTGAGGCTATGAATCCCAGTGTTGCAGAACGATTCCATGAGTTGACTGGCATACAGATATACGAGGGATTCGGACAGACAGAAACCACCATGACCCTGGGCACATTCCCTTGGATAAAGCCCAAACCAGGTAGCATGGGAAAACCCAATCCCCAGTACGACGTACACATCCTGCGCCCAGACTTGACGGAATGTGAGGATGGCGAAAAGGGTGAGATATGCATCCGCATTGGTGATTCAAAACCCATCGGTCTGTTCAAGTACTACTATCGAGATTCCAACCTGACACGCGAGGTATGGCATGACGGATACTACCACACAGGTGACATGGCCTGGAGAGATGAAGAAGGCTACTTCTGGTTTGAAGGCCGAATAGATGATGTAATCAAAAGTTCGGGCTATCGCATTGGCCCCTTCGAGGTGGAGAATGCACTCATGACTCATCCTGCAGTGGTGGAATGCGCCATCACAGGTGTACCCGATGAAATTCGAGGAGCCGTAGTAAAAGCCACCATCGTGTTGGCTAAGGAGTGGAAAGACAAGGCTGGCGATGAGCTCATCATCGAGCTCCAGAACCACGTGAAGCATGTGACAGCTCCCTACAAGTACCCAAGAATCATTGAGTTTGTAGACGAACTACCCAAGACTATCTCAGGAAAGATACGAAGAGTAGAAATCAGAGAAAAGGATAGTAAAGCATAACATTCTGAAATATGAATATTGCCATCATAGGCGTGGGCGCCATGGGTGGAGCCATTGCAGACGGACTGCTGAATGCAGGTTGTGTGCAAGGTTCTGACCTGTGGCTTTCCAACCCACACACAGAAAAACTGCTTCACTTTCAAGAGAAAGGAGCAAACATAGGAAGTGACAACCAACAAGCTGCGGCACATGCCGAAATAGTATTTCTGTGTGTGAAACCTTGGTTGGCAGAACAAGTACTGACGGAGATAAAACCCACTTTAGATTACAACACCCAAACGTTGGTATCTGTGGTGGCAGGACTAAAGGGAGAACGCATATGCCAGCTCTTAGACAAAGAAGGTCAACAACCACAAACTCTACTTGCCATTCCCAATACAGCCATCTCCGTGGGGCAATCAATGACTTTTTTGGTTCCAGCCTCTGCAGACCAAGAACATACAGAGCAGGTTGCCACACTGCTAAGGAATGTGGGAAAAGTGATGGTGACGGAAGAGCGTCTTCTATCTGCAGGCATGGCTTTAGCTTCATGCGGAATTGCCTATGCCATGCGTTATGCCCGTGCTGCCACAGAAGGAGGAGTCGAACTGGGTATACGTGCGACAGATGCCAAAGACATTGTCCTGCAGACCATGGCAGGCGCAGCAGCTCTGCTCCAACAAACTGGAAGCAATCCCGAAGAAGAGATTGACAAGGTAACCACTCCAGGAGGCTATACCATCAGAGGTCTCAACGAAATGGAACACGCAGGATTCTCCTCCGCTGTAATACGAGGTCTGAAGGCAAGCATTAAATAAAGTCTTAGAAAGACAGTCAAGTAGAAAGGTTGTAAAAGGATAGATGAGATACGTAATCAAGATAGGGTCAAACGTACTGACCCGTGATGATGGGAGATTGGATATCACACGCATCTCTGCTGTGGTAGATCAGATAGCATGGTTACGCGCACAAGGTCATCAAACGGTGATAGTGTCAAGCGGAGCCGTCGCATGTGGAAGAGGTGAACTACACACCCAGCGCAAGCTTGACAACGTGGAGCAACGCCAGTTATTCTCAGCTCTTGGGCAAGCGAAACTAATCAACCTCTATTATGACCTCTTTCGCGAATATGGTCTTCACGTTGGACAAGTGCTTACCATGAAGGAGAACTTCTCCTCACGACAAGAGTATCTCAACCAGCGTGCATGCATGGAGGTTATGCTGGATAACGGAGTGATACCCATTGTCAACGAAAACGACACAGTCAGTGTCACAGAACTGATGTTCACAGATAACGACGAACTGTCTGGCCTTATCGCTTCCATGCTCAATGCCCAGTATCTCATCATACTCAGCAACATTGATGGTATCTACAACGGAAACCCTAAAGACTCTAACGCGAAACTGATAACAGAGGTCGCAGCAGACCAAGACCTTACCCCGTATATACAAACAGAGAAAAGTGGATTTGGAAGAGGAGGTATGCTCACCAAATGCAATATCGCACGCAGAGTGGCAGAAGAGGGAATCAAGGTAATCATTGCCAACGGGAGAAGAAGCAATATCCTGCTGGACTTGGTAAACACACCTAAAGATACGCCACACACAGAATTTCTGCCTGCCCAAGGAACAATATCTGGTATTAAGAAATGGCTGGCACATAGTCAAAGCTTTGCAAAGGGAAAGTTACATGTCAACGCCAAAGCGGCAGAAGCACTACGTGGAGAAAAAGCCGTGAGCCTCCTCATGGTAGGAGTGACCAAGATAGAAGGCGATTTCGAGGAAGGAGATATCGTCAGCGTGATAGACCCGGATGGAAAAAGGGTGGGTATAGGACGCAGTGCCTACTCATCGACAGACGCAAATGCAGCAATAGGCAAACACGATGTCAAGCCTGCCATTCATTACGATTACCTTTGTATTGACTAAAAACTTACGACCATGACTCTAAAGCCCATATTCTCACAAGTCAAACTCGCTGCTCAGGAGATTTCATTGCTCACTGATGAAGAACGTAACGCCATACTCTACGATGTGTCAAATGCCATAGAGGAGAACATAGATATGCTCTTACAGGCTAACCAGAAAGATCTGGATAGGATGAGCAAGACATCACCACTCTATGACAGGCTTTTGCTTACCGAGGAAAGACTCAATGGCATAGCCAGTGACACTCGCCACGTAGCCACCTTACAGTCTCCCTTAGATATATTGCTGGAGCAAAGGACTCTGTCCAACGGTCTTCACATACGAAGGGTGAGCGTGCCATTCGGAGTGGTGGGAGTGATCTACGAAGCAAGACCAAACGTCAGTTTTGATGTCTTTTCGCTTTGTCTGAAAAGCGGAAACGCATGTGTCCTAAAAGGAGGCAAGGATGCGGACGAGTCTAACAAAGCCATTGTCAGTCTGATACAACAAGTACTGACCAGACACGACCTCCCATGTGCAAGCGTAACATTACTGCCAGCCACACATGAGGCAACAGCAGAGATGCTGGAGGCCGTGGGCTATATTGACGTATGTATCCCACGTGGTGGCAAACGGCTCATACAATTTGTGCGCGACACCGCACGAGTGCCAGTTATCGAAACAGGAGCAGGAGTCGTACATGCCTACGTGGCTCCATCGGCAGACATAGACATGGCTCAACGAATCATAGAAAATGCCAAGACACGCCGTGTAAGTGTATGTAACGCAATGGACACCCTGCTTGTCCACAAGAGTCTGCTTTCCAAACTCTCTCTTCTGCTTGCGCCACTCGCAAACAAGAATGTGAGAATACATGCCGACAGCCAGTCTCTCTCCCATCTGGCAACCTTCTACCCTGCTCCACTGATCATCCCCATTAAGGAACAACAGGCAGAAGAAGTCTATCAGACGGAATACATGGACTATGCCATGGGACTGCATATCGTTGGGTCTACAGAAGAAGCCATTAGTCACATCAGCCAATATGGCTCAGGGCACAGCGAATGTATTGTCACCCAAGACATGAAAGAAGCACAATATTTCCAGAAAAAAATAGATGCTGCATGCGTCTATTGGAATGCACCTACAAGCTTTACTGACGGTGCGCAGTTTGGACTTGGAGCGGAAATCGGTATCAGCACACAGAAACTGGGTCCACGAGGTCCTATGGGGTTGAGTGCTCTCACCACTTACAAATGGTTGATTGACGGCAACGGTCAAATTAGAGCGTAAAGGAACCAACAACAATACGAATACATGTTTAGGGGGCACGAATTTGTCATCTGACCCGAAACTAAACAGAAAAGGAAAACGATATGAAAACATTCTTCAACGTACAAGACCTGGGCGATTTGCAGAAAGCAATCGCTGAAGCAAAAGAGGTAAAAGCGAACAGATTCGGCTATCAGCATCTGGGACACAACAAGACATTGCTGATGATCTTCTTCAACAACAGCCTGCGAACCAGACTTAGCACACAGAAAGCAGCTATGAACCTGGGCATGAACGTGATGGTTCTTGACGTGAATGCTGGCGCATGGAAACTGGAGACAGAGCGTGGGGTTATCATGGATGGTGACAAGAGCGAACATCTACTGGAAGCCATACCCGTGATGGGCAGCTTCTGTGACATTATAGGTGTGCGCAGTTTCGCAGGACTGAAGGATAGAGATTTTGATTATGCGGAAACAATCGTCAACCAATTTGTACAATATAGTGGCAAACCTGTTTTCGCAATGGAGACGGCTACCGTACATCCCCTTCAGGCGTTTGCAGACCTTATCACCATTGAGGAGTATAAACAGACAGCCAGACCCAAGGTGGTACTGACCTGGGCACCACATTGCCGAGCATTGCCACAGGCAGTACCCAACTCATTTGCAGAATGGATGAATGCGGCAGATGTAGACTTTGTTGTCACACACCCCGAAGGATATGAGCTTGACAAGAAGTTCGTGGGAAGTACAAAGGTAGAGTATAACCAGAAGAAAGCCCTTGAGGGTGCTGACTTTGTGTATGCCAAGAACTGGAGTTGTCCAGGTGTGACACGCCCTGATGACTATGGAAAGATTTTGAGCAGCGATAAGTCGTGGACTATAGACAGCGAACACATGTCGTGGACAAACAACGGTAAGTTCATGCACTGTCTGCCCGTACGCCGAGGACTTATCGTTACAGACGATGTCATTGAAAGTCCCAACAGCTTGGTTATTCCTGAGGCAGCCAACCGTGAGATTTCTGCAGAAGTCGTAATAAAGCGTATACTCGAGGCGATTCAGTAGAAGTAAGAAAACATCATCTGTTTATACAGCAATAAAAGGACAGGCTATTCCTCAGAGGGGAGCAGCCTGTCTCTTTTTATTCTCTATTATATTTCCCAATCCTAAGATTCTTTTCATAGAATCTTCGGTTCGCCCGATAAACCAGAGGGAGTTTTGGACACAATTCACAGGCACGACCTTGTACACTTATAAGCCAGTCTGATGGTCTGTACAAAGCTCCATACGAAACGGCTCTGCTTATTTTCATAGTTGGAGAAAAATATTTTCCCAGTTAGAAAAAGAAAGAGGACTATTTATTGCCGTTTTACAAAAAGGATAATGCGTCTACCTTTTTACTCTGTTTATACTGTGAGAAAACGTATCTACGGAATTCAATAAAAATTCACTCTAAAAAGTAAGATGTCTTCATTGGTCAACGAAGACTATATTACTTTACAAAGTATCTTAGGATACTTGGCAAAGTATCTTAGGATACTTAAGAAAGTAACCTAAGATACCCTGGCAAGCCAGAATCGCGCCTACGCTACAGCACACAGCAGCAGGATGACTATCTGTGCGGTAAGTATACGAAGGAACATACACAGGGGATAGACTGTGGAGTAAGCCACAGCTGGTTCGTCATTGCCTGCAGCCTGATTAGCGAAAGCAAGTGCTGGAGGGTCTGTGGTAGATCCTGCAATCATACCCATCAACGTAAAGTAGTTGATCTTGTAACGCAACCGTGCCACTATCCCGACAATGAGCAAGGGAATCACGGTGATAAGGAATCCACACCACACATAGGTAAGTCCATCACCCTTAAACACCGTATCGGCAAAAGTAGCACCTGCCTTGATGCCCACACTTGCCAAGAACAAGACAAGTCCTATCTCTCGCAACATCAAGTTAGCACTGGTGGTAGTATACGCCACCAGCTTGGCCTTATAGCCAAAGCGTCCTATCAAGATGGCCACAATCAGCGGACCTCCTGCCAGTCCTAACTTCACTGGAGTAGGAACACCGGGCAGGGCTATAGGTAATGAGCCCAGGATGATACCCATGACAATACCAATGAATATGGTGGAGAGGTTGGGATGGTCGAGACTCTTCACGGAGTTTCCCATCAGAGCTGCCACACGGTCAACAGCATCTTCTGGACCCACCACCACAATCTTATCACCCACCTGCATACGCAGGTTACGGTCTGCATAGAGGTTCATGCCTGAGCGGCGTATGCGTGTCACGTTCACGCCGTACATAGAACTGAAATGCAACGAACCGAATGTCTTGCCGTTCATATTGGGGTGTGTAACCAGAATGTGCTTGCTCACTAAGTCCACACGCTGCTCTTCCCATTCCACCTCGCAAGGCTCTCCGATGAAAGCACTAATGGCTTCCGCATCGTCCTCTGCACAAACGATAAACATCTTATCGTGGACATGGATGAGGGTGTCGCGGTTGGGGATGGACACCTGTCCATCATGCAGGAGTCGCGTGATGACGAAATCGCGCCCTAAAAACTGACTTATCTGCAACAGGGTACGACCATCAAGAGCCTTATTGGTGGCCTCGAGGGTCATCTTATGCGGAGTCATATGGGGGTTGGCAGCATGCTCTGACTCTACTTGATCCTGCTCCTTGCGCATGTTTATATGGCACAAATACCGAAGTGCAATGGTGGCGCTGATAATGCCCACCACACCCAGAGGATAGGCACATGCGTATCCATTGGCAATGGCTGGGGCATTGTCTGCTCCGAATATCTGATTGCACGCCTCACTGGCGGCACCCAAACCTGGCGTGTTCGTTACAGCACCACAGAGCACACCCACCATCATAGAGAGGTTCACAGAATTCTCGCCCTGACTCATACTGCCACCATCCCAAAACACGAGAAAGAACAGTGCGACGCAACACAACACGTTGAGCAACACAATGCTTGTGGCCATCAGATTCAATTTAATACCGCCCTCGCGAAAGCTCTCGAAGAAGCCTGGTCCCACCTGCAAGCCTATGCAATAGACAAAGAGTATGAGTCCGAAATCCTGAATAAAATTCATCAGCATAGGCGGACAAGCATAGGCAATCTCGCCAGACACTGTACCCAACTGATTGTAGAGATGTCCTGCCAGAATACCTATAAAGAGCACAAACGTGACTCCCAGTGAGACACCAGCAAACTTTAGCCTTCCAAGACCAATGCCTATGGAAATAACCAGCGCATAAAGCAGCACCATGTGTGCTACGCTACCAGTGCTGGTAAATAGACTACTTAACCATTCCATTTTCTTTATTTGTTTCTATTTATGATTTATCTATCCTTTATGTGATTACGCAGAGATGCCTTCGCGATGTGCTCGGCATTTACTTCAATAAGTTACAAAGATAGCAAAGTTTCGTTAAAATTTCTTTATAAGTCTTACATAAAGTCACCGATATACGCCACAAAACAAAATTACGACGAGTTATTTTTGTGAATAACGAGGAAAACGCGTAACTTTACCTGCATTTTGAAAAAAGAACTATTGTTTATAACACAATAATATGGCAGACAACAAAGAACAGAAACTATTCTCTGACTTCACAGCCCCCACCCGACAAGAGTGGCTTGACAAGATTCAGGTAGACCTGAAGGGTGCTGATTTCCAGAAGAAGATGGTATGGAGAACCAACGAAGGATTCTCCATGCAGCCCTTCTACCTAAAGGAGGATGTAGACAAACTGGCTACGGTAAACGCGCTACCGGGCGAGTACCCCTATGTGCGCGGAAATAAGAAAGCTGACAACAATTGGTATGTGCGTCAAGATATCCGTTGCACAAGTGCCAAGGAGGCTAACGAAAAGGCTCTCGACATACTAAACCGAGGCATTGACAGCCTTGGATTTATCATCCCATCTGGTGATGTAAGTGCGGAGTACATAGACACTTTGCTGGAAGGCATCTATGTAGAATGTGTGGAGCTGAACTTCAGCACATGCCAAAAGAAGAGTCTCGAACTGGCAAAGATCCTGGCAGATTACTTCCAGAAGAAAGGTGCTGACCCTAAGAAGGTGGAAGGAAGCATCAGCTTTGACCCAATCGAGAAGATACTCACCAAAGGAAAAGACAAGTCTGCATTGCTTGCCAATGCCAAGCTGATGGTAGAGACATTGGCAGCATGGCCAAACTTCCGAGCCATTGCTGTGAACGCCTACAAGCTAACCAATGCTGGTGCTTACAGTTATCAAGACCTTGGCTACGCTTTGGCATGGGGCAACGAATATCTGTCAGAGTTGACAGAAGCGGGTGTGCCAGCAGAACTTGCAGCACAGAACATCAAGTTCAACTTAGGCATCAACGGTGTGTACTTTATGGAGATTGCCAAACTGCGTGCGGCACGCATGCTATGGTCTCACATAGTAAAGAAATACACAGAAGACAAGGAGAGTGCTAAGATGCACGTATGTGCCTACACCACCACTTTCAACCAGACTGTGTTTGACAGCTATGTAAACATGCTTCGTTCGCAGACAGAAGCTATGAGCGCAGCTCTAGGAGGCGTAGAGAGCATGGTGGTTACACCGTTTGACACCCCTTATGAGGAAGCCACTGAGTTTGCAGAGAGAATAGCTCGCAACCAGCAGTTGTTGCTCAAAGAGGAGTGTCACTTCAACCGCATTGTCGATGTGGCTGGTGGTTCATACTTCGTAGAGGAACTTACCACAGCCCTTGCAGAGCAAGCCTGGAAGTTGTTCCTGTCCGTAGAGGAAGAAGGAGGATTCCTGAAAGCAAGTCTGGAAGGTAAGGTTCAGACTGCCATCAACGAGACCTCAACCACACGCCATGCTAATGCAGGCAAGCGTAAAGAATTCCTCTTGGGTACCAACCAATTCCCCAACTTCACAGAGAAGAGCGAAGGCAAGGAGCCCTTGGAAAGCAAGTGCAGCAAATGTTCATGCACAGGAGACATTCCTGCAATTGGTACCACACGCTTGGCAAGCGACTTCGAGACATTGCGTCTCTCTACGGAGAAAGCAGCCAAGACCCCTGTTGCCTTCATGCTCACAATCGGCAATCTGGCCATGCGTCAGGCACGTGCACAATTCTCATGCAACTTCCTTGCAGCAGCAGGTTATAAGGTAATGGATAACCTGGGATTCCAGACTGTGGAAGAAGGTGTGGACAAGGCCCTGGAGGCAGGAGCAGACATCGTGGTGATTTGCTCAAGCGATGACGAATACGCAGAATATGCTATTCCCGCCTATAAATATCTCAACGGAAGAGCCATGTTTGTGGTGGCTGGCGCACCTGCCTGCGCAGAAGACCTCAAGGCTGCGGGCATAGAAAACTTCATCCATGTCCGTGTAGACCAACTCAAGACTTTGAAGGAGTATAACGCAAAACTGGGAATTTAACAATGGCACGCAAATCATTTAAAGACATAGATATCTTTGCAGACATCGAGGCAAAGAACGGCCAGCAATGGCAGAAGGAGAATGGTATCACTGCCAACTGGAAGACTCCCGAGCAGATTGATATCCAACCCGTATATACAAAAGAAGACCTGGAAGGCATGGAGCACCTAAACTTTGTGGCAGGTATCCCCCCTTATCTCCGTGGTCCCTACAGCATGATGTATCCTTTCCGTCCGTGGACCATCCGCCAGTATGCAGGATTCTCTACAGCAGAAGAAAGTAACGCATTCTATCGCCGTAACCTGGCAAGCGGACAAAAAGGTCTGTCCGTTGCATTTGACCTGCCCACCCATCGTGGTTACGACCCAGACAACGCACGTGTTGTCGGTGATGTGGGTAAGGCTGGTGTGAGCATTTGCTCACTGGAGAACATGAAGGTGCTCTTCGCAGGCATCCCCTTGAACAAGATGTCTGTCTCCATGACAATGAACGGTGCGGTGCTCCCCATATTGGCTTTCTATATCAACGCAGGTCTGGAGCAGGGAGCTAAGTTGGAGGAAATGGCTGGTACAATCCAGAATGATATTCTGAAGGAATTCATGGTGCGTAACACCTATATTTATCCACCAGCATTCTCCATGAAGATTATCGCTGACATCTTCGAGTTCACAAGCCAGAAGATGCCTAAGTTCAACAGCATATCCATCTCTGGTTATCACATGCAGGAAGCTGGAGCCACCGCAGATATTGAATTGGCTTACACCTTGGCAGACGGTATTGACTACCTGCGCACAGGTGTCAACGCTGGTATTGACGTAGATGCTTTCGCACCTCGCCTATCCTTCTTCTGGGCCATCGGCGTAAACCACTTCATGGAAATAGCCAAGATGCGTGCCGGCCGTCTGCTGTGGGCAAAGATTGTGAAGAGCTTTGGAGCTAAGAACCCCAAGTCAATGGCTCTGCGTACACACTCACAGACATCAGGTTGGTCACTAACCGAGCAAGACCCCTTCAACAATGTGGGTCGTACCTGTATCGAGGCTATGGCTGCCGTACTGGGACACACCCAGAGTCTGCACACCAACGCACTGGACGAAGCTATCGCCTTGCCAACGGACTTCTCTGCACGTATTGCTCGTAACACACAGATTTACATTCAGAACGAGACTCAGGTGTGCAAGCACATTGACCCATGGGCAGGTTCATACTATGTAGAGAAACTCACTCAGGAGTTGTACAACAAAGCGTGGGAGCACATTCAAGAAATCGAGAAGTTGGGCGGTATGGCAAAAGCTATTGAGACAGGTCTGCCCAAGATGCGTATCGAAGAAGCAGCAGCTCGTACACAAGCCCGTATTGACTCAGGAATACAGACAATCGTGGGCGTAAACAAGTATCGTCTCGACCACGAAGACCCCATAGATATCCTGGAGATTGACAATACAGCCGTACGTCTGGAGCAAGAGGAGTCACTCAAGCAACTTCGTGCAAACCGTGACAACGAGCAGGTGAAGAAAGACCTGGCAGCAATCACAGAATGCGTACGCGAATTCAATGAGGGCAAGAAGAGCAAGGACAACCTGCTAAATCTGGCTGTCATCGCAGCCGGACATCGTGCCACACTGGGTGAGATAAGTGATGCCTGCGAAGAGATTGTAGGTCGTTATAAAGCAGTAATCAGAACTATATCAGGAGTGTACAGAAGCGAAAGTAAAAACGATGCTGACTTCGAGAAGGCATGTGCCTTAACTGAGGAGTTCGCTAAGAAGGAAGGTAGACGTCCCCGTATAATGGTAGCAAAGATGGGACAAGACGGTCACGACCGCGGTGCAAAGGTTGTGGCAACGGGTTATGCCGACTGCGGTTTTGATGTGGACATGGGACCCTTGTTCCAAACACCAGCAGAAGCAGCACGCGAGGCTGTGGAAAACGATGTAAACATCGTAGGTGCAAGTTCACTGGCTGCTGGTCACAAGACCCTGGTTCCCCAACTCATCGAAGAGCTCAAGAAGCTTGGGCGTGAGGACATCATGGTCATCGCTGGCGGTGTGATTCCCACACAAGACTACGACTACCTGTACCAGAAAGGTGTAGCAGCCATATTCGGTCCGGGTACTCCTGTACCTTATTCTGCCTGCAAGATGATGGAACTGCTTATGGGTAAGGAGTAATCCTGACCTACGGCATATATCAGGAAGGGGCGGATACCAATTAACACTCGGCATCCGCCCCTTTTGATAGTCTTCACCTTGCAACCCTTTCCATATGACAATAGAAGAACATCCCCTCAAGCCATTCCTGCCCCAGAGAGCGCAGATACTGTTTCTCGGCAGTTTTCCCCCACCGCATAAGCGATGGAGCATGGAATTCTTTTACCCCAACTGGCTCAATGACTTCTGGCGCATTATGGGTCTCATCTTTCTGGAAGACAGACACGCCTTAGAAGAGAAAGGAGCCAAAAAGTTTGACCAGGAAAAAATTATCCGCTTTGCAGAAGAAAATGGTCTTGCTTTCTATGATACCGCACGTAAAGTATGTCGCACAAAGGATAACGCCAGCGACCAGTTTCTGGAGATACAGGAACAGACTAACGTGAACGAGTTGCTCAGCCAGCTCCCCACATGTACCCAAGTGGTAACCACAGGAGGAAAAGCAAGCGAACAGCTCCTGGGACAGACAGATGCAGAGGCCATCCCATCCGTTGGTTCCTATACCTTTTGTAATATTGGCAATAGAGAGATACGCTGGTGGCGTATGCCCAGCACCTCACGCGCTTACCCAATGAAGATTGAGAAAAAGGCAGAATATTACCAACAGATCTTCCATTCAGAATCATCCCTTTAGAAAAAGGAAACAACTACTTGAAACAATGAAGATAATCGTATCTGAAGAAATAAGAAAAGCATGTCCCTCATTTGTAGGTGCCACTGTGAACATCACCCTACGCAACACACAATATGATGATGTGCTGTGGAAGGAGATAAACAACTCATTAGACGAATACCGACAACACTATACTACAGAAAGCATTAAAGACATGCCGGCCATACAAGCCACGCGTAACATGTATAAGACCCTGGGCAAAGACCCAAGTCGTTATCGTCCAAGTGGAGAAGCACTGGTGCGGCGTACCCTTCAAGGCAAAAACTTATATCAAGTGGACACCGTAGTGGACCTTATAAACTTAGCCAGCATCGTCTATGGATACAGTATAGGCGGATTTGACGAAGACAAGATAGAGGGAGACACGCTCACCTTAGGAATCGGACGTGAAGGAGAACCCTACGAAGGCATCGGACGAGGGTTAGTAAACATCAGTTGTCTGCCTGTTTATAGAGATGCCGTTGGGGGAATCGGCACACCTACCACAGACAACGAGCGCACAAAAATAAGCCTCAACACCACCCATCTACTTGCTATTGTCAATGGATACGATGGAGATAAAGAGCAGGTAGAGCAATGTGCTATTTACATAAAGAAGCTGGCAGAGCGTTTCGTAGAAGGCACAGATGGGAAGATCGAATGGTTCTGACTCTCTCTCCCTTGACTACATCTTACAGATAATATCCTTTGTGGGTATTTTCTGCCATGAAAACAATGGTATCAAATCACGTGCGGAGACAGGAGACTCATCGCATGTTAATCCAATCACATGCGCCAGTTTTCCCAACAGTTCCTCTGCCGAATAGCGAGAACGAAGTACCCCCATATCAAGCGATTTGTCTCGTTTGGACAGACGCTGTCCCTGTTCGTTGACCAACAAAGGAATATGTGTAAAAGCAGGAGTACTAAAGCCAAGCAAACGAGCCACATATTCCTGTTGAGGGACCGATAGCAACAAATCACGCCCTCGTACCACTTCTGTCACGCCCATCAATGCATCATCCACAACGACAGCCAGCTGATACGCCCATGCCTTGTCGCGCCTACGAACAATAAAGTCTCCACAATGGGTAGCAAGATTTATATGCATTTCTCCGTAATGACCATCATAGAAGCCCATATCAGCAAGATGCTCAGGAGGGACCATCAAACGTAAAGCAGCAACCTGTTGTACTATGCAATCACCGTCTCCTGCAAAAGTGCGCACAGAGGAAGCAGGTTTTTCCAAGAACAAGTCTGAAGAAAAGTTTCCCGTCAAGATTCGTTCCCATGGTATAATGGCCTGTGGTCGGCAAGTACCTTTGTACACCACCCTTCCGTCACTTTCATGGGGAGCCTGAGTAGCCATAATATCAGCTCGAGTACAAGTGCAAGGGTATACTAGCCCCTTTCTCTGTAGGCATAAGAGTGCCTTTTCGTAAAAAGCTCCCCTCAGACTCTGCCAATAAGGTCCATTGCCACACTCCCTATAGGGACCCTCATCCCATTGCAAACCCAACCAGAGCAAATCATCCATCAGAGTTTCCGCATATTCCCTATGCGAACGCTGAGGGTCGAGATCTTCAATACGCAGTAGCCAATCTCCCCTCTGACTCTTTGCTGAAAGCCAAGACATAAGTGCAGCAAACACATTGCCCAAATGCATACGTCCCGTAGGCGAGGGAGCAAAGCGCCCTTTCACTCTACTTTTCCCTTTTTCTGTATCCTCTGTCATAACCAGTCCTGTTATTTCCCCCCTTCAACCACATACACCCCTCGCAACAAAAGGTCAAACATAAAGAATGGCAGATGAGTCAGCACGCAAAAAATCCAATGCTTTTTGGTGTAGTATTTTATAGGTAAAGGTAAGAACTGTTCCTTCTTCAGTTGCGTCATTCGCTCCCAACGCCTTCTACTGTCAATCTCCAGTCTCCATACATTATATATATAGTCAGCTGTCAGCTGTTCCACTCTGCGTTTTAGAGCCTTTTGCGCAATGCCTTCTAAACGATCAACAGACAAAAGCAGTCTGCAAAGTATTTCGTGCGTATCATTTAGTCTACGATCCACTTGCTCTTGCGTATAGGAATGCGTGATTGAAGATAACCGTTGCCGATAATAATAAGCAGGAGTATCTATACGACAAACCTTCCCCATACGAAGCATTAAAAGGGGAGTAAAGAGTTCATCCTCATGAAGAAGTCCTTCTGCGAAGCGCAAGTTGCCCAACAAACTCTTACGAAAAGCATAACAACAAGCTGAGGCTCGTATATTATTCTTATACATATAAAGTTCACCACTATATATACGATAATGGCTTTCGCGCCATTGGGCAGGACACGGCAGGGTTGTAAAATCAAACATCATCATATCAATCCTCAACTCATAAGCCTGAAGAAAGGTATGTGAATAGCGTTTCGGAAGCAAAGCATCATCAGCATCCACAAATTGCAGATACTCCCCCTTTGCCATTTCTACTCCCCTATTACGTGCAGCAGATAAGCCTGCATTCTCTTGATAAACATAGCGAATCTGTTCGTTTATCTGCAACAGCATCTGCTTCGGAGAAACATGACTTCCATCATCCACAACAATAATCTCAGCAACAGGTGTCCCTTCTACTCGTTCAAACTCCTCTGCAACCAGCAAAACACTCCGAACACATTCCTCAAGCCAAGGCAGAGGTTCATTGTGGTAGGTAATGATAAATGATATCAAGAGCATAACTGATGTACAGAACAAATAAGTTTGACAAAAGGCCATGAAAGAAGGATACGCCCTGTGAGACGATAGACATCCAACTGTCTATAAAACATACTTCTATAGAACTTCCAACCATGATATGAGAAAAAACTTGTGTGCATCAACTGTGCCGCACGAATCTGTGCCTCCAACAGATGAGCCAGCGATTCTCCATTGGCAGTAACGGTGATACCTTGAGGGTTCCACTGATAGACGTATCGTCCAAGACTTGTCGTCTGCACCTTCACACCCATCGAGAGCAATCGAGGAATAGTCCACATATCCTCAAAAACCTTACCCACAGGGAATTGTATATGCTCGAAGAGTTCTCTTCGATAAATCTTGTTCCATGCATACGTATGCTCCCACCCTTCCGTCTCCAACCAATAAGATTCAGCAGAATGCCAACATCTGTCTGGTAAAACAAGTTCACACTCAGAAACATGTCCAGAATGAACACTCACAGGGTATTCCAGAATATCTATTTCCCTATTTTCCTTTAGCAATGTCATCAAGACTCCATATGTGTCTGGCGCCACCTCGTCATCGGCATCAACAAAGGTCACATAACGTCCCTTGGACATACGCAAACCAACATTACGTGCTTCAGAGAGTCCGCCATTCTGTTTATGACAAACAGTCACCATAGAATATGACTCGGATAACTTATCAGCCAGCAAGCCACTACCATCTGTACTACCATCATCAATAAGCAACACCTCTACTCCATCAACTGGTTGCTGAAGAACACTCTGTAGACACCGCCTCAAGGTGCTACACATATTATATATAGGTATAATGACCGATAATTCCATAGAAAGCATATACTCTGCTACACACACAAAGTTATTAAAAAAGCCGTTCATCACCAATATTCCTCCAGCGAAAAGGCATCAAGAAATGGATTTCTCATTACCTTTGTACAAATTAAGCAGACCAAGAATGATTGTATGTATAGCGGAGAAACCCTCCGTAGCACGCGATATCGCTCACATCTTAGGAGCAGACCATCAGAGAGATGGATACATGGAAGGTAATGGCTATCAAGTGACCTGGACATTCGGTCACCTATGCGAGCTCAAGGAACCTGCCGACTACACCCCCCTATGGAAAGCATGGAGCCTCGGTAGGTTGCCCATGATACCTCCACGATTTGGTATTAAGTTGAAAGCTGACTCTGGAGTAGAGAAACAGTTCCATACAATTGAAACCTTAATGCAACAGGCTGACGAAATCATCAACTGCGGCGATGCTGGGCAAGAGGGAGAACTCATTCAGCGATGGGTCATGCTGAAGGCTAAGGCCTCATGCCCCGTGAAGAGACTATGGATAAACAGTCTGACTGAAGACGCCATACGGCAAGGTTTCCAATCTCTAAAGGATCAGAGCGAATACCAGGGATTGTATGAAGCAGGATTGATGCGAGCCATCAGCGACTGGCTCTTAGGAATGAATGCCACTCGACTCTATACAGGACGATATGGGTCAAACAGACAAGTCTTAAGTGTCGGACGTGTGCAGACCCCCACTCTGGCTCTTATTGTCAATCGTCAATATGAGATTGAACACTTTGAGCCCGTGCCCTACTGGGTGCTAACCACTATATATAGAGATGTTACCTTCACAGCTATAATGGAAGAGGGAGAAAGAGGTTTTCGCACACGCGAAGAAGGTGAGGCTGCCCTTGCCTCTATGGGCGAACTTCCGTTTACGGTAACTGACGTCCAAAAGAAGAAAGGAACAGAGGCACCACCACGACTGTTTGACCTAACGAGCTTGCAGATGGAGTGCAACCACAAGTATGGCTTCAGCGCTGACCTTACGTTACAGCTCATCCAGTCTCTATATGAGAAAAAGTTGACTACTTATCCACGTGTTGACACAACCTTTCTGCCCGATGATGTCTATCCAAAATGTCCGCAAATACTCAACGGACTTAGACAATATTTCCCTTTAATGGAGCGTATCAAGGGCAAACCACTAAGAAAAAGCAAGAAGGTATTTGACAACAGCAAGGTCACAGATCACCACGCCATCATCCCCACGGGTGTTCCAGCTAATGGAATGAGTGAGATGGAAGAGAAACTGTATGACCTCATTTCACGACGATTCATAGCCGTGTTTTATCCAGACTGTCTCTTTAATGCCACTACCGTCTTAGGACAAGTGGCTGATGTAAGATTCAAGGCTACTGGTCGAGTGACAACTGACCCTGGATGGAAAGTGGTAACGGGGCAAGTAGATAACGAGTCTGCACAAGACAAAGACCGGCAGTTGCCTGACTTCAAAAAGGGAGAGAGCGGCTCGCATACACCAGACCTGGCAGAGAAGAAAACTACTCCCCCCAAGCCTTACACGGAGGCGACCTTACTAAGGGCAATGGAGACAGCAGGCAAGATGGTGGACGACGAAGAGCTACGCGATGCTCTGAAAGAAAATGGAATCGGACGTCCGAGTACACGTGCAGCCATTATCGAAACACTCTTTCGCAGACATTACATAAGAAAGGAGAAGAAAAACCTATGGGCTACACCAACAGGCGTGGAACTTATAGGACTGATTCACGAAGACCTGCTCAAGAGTGCAGAACTCACAGGACGCTGGGAAAAGAAACTCCGCCAGATAGAGCGACACGAATATGAAGCGGCAGCTTTCCTAAGTGAACTAAAGCAAATGGTAACAGAACTGGTGCAGACCGTGATGTCAGACCCAACTCCACGACGCGTTACGGTAACGGTAGAAGAACCTGCCACTAAGAAAAGCAATAAAAAGAAGAAATAAACGTTATTAAAGTAAGGGACATAAGATTTTGATGCCACGAGGAAAGAATAAAGACAATTGAGCATCATGACTTTTATCATACACGAGGAAAACAAATAGTAATGGATTGGTCTTACATCACAACACCGTCTCTATGGCGGCATCAACTGACTTTGGCACTCGCAGGAGTAGGGCTTGTAATGCTACTTACTGCGTGCGGAGCGGAGAACAACGTGAAAAAGGGTGACCAATTCTATGCCATCGGGGAATACTTTGACGCTGCTGCTGAATACAAGAAAGCATACATGCGTACGTCCACTAAAGACAAAGACAAACGTGGACAACGCGCATGGAAAATGGCAGAATGTTATCGCCATATCAACTATACAGCCAAAGCAATTGGAGCTTACCAAAACGCCATCCGATATCATTACCCAGACACGATGGGACTGTTTTATTTGGCACAAATGCAACAAAAGCAAGGTGACTACAAGAATGCGTTGAAGAATTACAATGCATTTCTTGAGCTGATGCCAGAACACCAACTCGCAAAAAACGGACGCATAGGTTGCCTTGAGGCTCCACGCTGGAAGAAGAGTCCCACCCTGTATACCGTAAAAAAACAACCCATACTCAATGGAAGACGTTCAGACTTCTCTCCTGCACTCTTCGGCGATGAATGGGACCAGATTTATCTCACCACCACTCGCCCCCAGATTGCATCTGGAGAAATAAGTGGCATAACAGGCATAAAGAGTGCTGATATTTGGATGAGTAAGAAAGACGACAAGGGCAAATGGGAATCGCCTGTTGCCGTAGAAGGAGGGCTCAATAGCGAATACGAAGAAGGTGCCTGTTGCTTCTCACCAAACGGACAAACCATGTACCTGACACGTTGCACATTCGATGCAGACTACCCACGTTATGCGGAAATATACACAAGTTCTCGTTCCGATGCATCGTGGAGTACACCTCAACGACTACAGATTAGCAAAGACACATTGTCCAGTTATGCTCATCCTGCCGTTAGTCCAGATGGTCAATGGCTATATTTCGTAAGCGACATGCCCGGAGGATTAGGTGGCACTGACATCTGGAGAGTAGCACTCACAGAACATGGTCTTGGAGGTGTAGAAAATTTAGGTGCTCCCATCAATACAGCAGGCAACGAGATGTTTCCCACATTTCGCCCCAACGGAGAGTTCTATTTCTCTAGTGATGGGCATCCTGGCATGGGGGGCTTAGACTTATTCAAAGCTATATGTGACAGTACAGATCACTGGACCATAGAAAATCTCCGCTACCCCATGAACAGTAGTGGAGATGACTTTGGCATGACCTTTGAGGGACTGCATAACAAAGGATACTTCAGCACCAGCCGTGGTGACGCACGCGGATGGGATCACATCATGTCATTCGAATGTCCAGAGGTATTACAAACGGTCAAGGGATGGGTATATGAGAAAGATGGCTATGAACTGCCAGAAGGGCTGGTATACATGGTGGGAGACGATGGCACAAACCAGAAGTTGAGCGTACGAGGTGACGGTTCGTTCACTCAAGAGATAAAACCACATGTGCGATACGTTTTCTTAGGCACCTGTAAAGGATATCTTAACCACAAGGAAGAGCTTACCATTGACACAAGCAGTGTAAGCAAAGAATATGTATTGCAATTTCCCTTAGCCAACATCAATGTACCTGTACTCATACGTAATGTATTCTATGCCTTCGACAGTGCCGAACTCACAGAAAACAGCACCATGGCACTGGATAGCCTGGTGGACCTGCTCAATGAGAACCCTAACGTAACCATCGAACTGGCAGCCCACTGTGACTATAGGGGTAAGGACGAATACAACTTGAAACTCAGCCAGCGAAGAGCAGAGAGCGTAGTCAAATACCTATTAGAGCATGGAATAGCAAAAGACAGACTCACCCCCGTTGGTTATGGTGAGAGTCGTCCTAAAGTAGTCACGCGAAAGATTGCCGAACAGAATGCATTTCTGCACGAAGGAGACACACTCACAGAGACTTTCATCAAGGCCCTGTCCGACACGGCACAGCAAGAAAAATGCAACTCACTAAATCGCCGCACAGAGTTTAAAGTGTTGCGCACCACCTATGGTCTCTTCGACTCGCCCACCACAAAACAGGAAAAAGAGAAGGAAAACACGGAGGAAAGTAAGAACAATCCAAAAACACTCAATAACAAAGAGGCTTCTGACCAAAAGAAAAAGGCACCGACACCATCGGCACCATAGTTCTTCACAACTCCCCTTTTAGGAGAACTCTGCATTCGCAACCCATCGAATCAAGTTTATTTCTCAATATCCTTGACTATATGCGTACCGAGAGCAGGCACCATCTCCATGTCACCTGCACCCTCCATAGCATCCGTCTTGGCACTGATATTGTCCAGATAGTTCACCAAAGCCGCCTCTGGCAAGCAAGGCACCACAGGACTGCCAAACTCACGCGTTCCATGATGAGCCAAAACGCAATGAATGGTACGTTTTATTTCCTCATTATCTATTCCTCGCTGTTCGAGCACATTGTGTAACTTATGCGCACTGATATAGATATGCCCCATAAGATACATATCAGGCTGCGGTTCACCTTGAGTATTATACTCATATACCTTTCCGTAATCATGAAAGAGAATGGCAAGTATGCAGCGTTCTACCTTCACTGGATAAGGAAGGCAAGGATAAATTCCAGCGAGCATATGCAACATCTGATGAGTATGATTCAACAAGCCTCCAGGAAAAGCATGATGCATGCTGGTAGCAGCAGGATAACGGCTATAAGGAGCATACAACTGATCAGAAAACTTACGTATAATGTCAGCCAAAGTTTCGTCTGAACAATAAGATAAAAGCTTACCCAATGTTTCGTCCCAAACCTTACGAGACACAGGACGAGGCAAGAGAGAGTAAAGAGGATGTTCAGGAGAAGGCATATCCCCAACCTGCAAATCAAGAGCCATACAAGACTTTTTTCCCATATTATCTTTTAAAAGATGAAATGAGACCAGTTGCCCTATTTCTGGAGCAGCATTAGGGCTAAGATCCCATACTGCCACATTGATTACCTCTTCCTTATCAGCCACCTTTAGTGTAGCATAAGGATTACCTTGACGAGTGACACCATTATTACGTGAGATTACGAGATATTCTTTCATTTGACAATATTGATTTTATAGTAGTATTTATCAGCCAACTGCCTTAGGAGCAGCAAAGTCCAAAACAAGCAGAAGAAACAAACACCCTCAGCAGCCTTATCCAGTCCTAACGGTGCAAAAGGCAATGTGCAGAGTGAAAACAGCGCACAAAAAGACAAGAGCATATGACGACGTAAAGTACGAACAAGGATACGGCGTCCCCAGCGACTGACTCCGAGCCAAGTGGTTAACACCGCTGCAAGCAGGAAAATCTTTGTATCCCAAAGCGTTTGCAAGGCTAAAGTTGTTTGCGAAAGCGTATCTCCAAAAACCAAAGGTGAATTCATCACCCCTGTACTCAACGCCTGCCATAGGCACAAACCCGTACCCAAACAAAAGCCGATAACCATTGGCCAACAAGCACGCTGAAAGAAATAACGCCTTGTAAGCCAAGACATCCAAAGGAAACTTGCACACAAAGGGATCGCTATTCCATCATGCGTATAGCTGCAAAATATACCCATAAGGAGCATCAATGTATATATATGCCCATAGTCACGTCTGCGTATACGCATATATTGTCCTATGAAGAAAGGAACCATACATTGTGATGCCAGCGAGGCAACAGAATCCACATCAAGATTAAGCAATCCGCTACCACGAGGAAGAAACAGAAACAGAAAAACGGCCGTAAGGCTTATCTCCATGGGGCGACCGTCTATACGAATCAACCTACAAGAAAGCCATACCAGTAAGGTAAAAAGTAATGAATAAGAAATCAGCAAGACCCACAACCGCCACATAGCCATGTGGCAATGAGGCAGCAGCCATTCCATAAATAGCGTGATACCAAATATTACCGCATATGTTATATATTTCTTATATTTATGCATAAATGATAAACCACAGGAAAAAAAACATCTCTGTAGCCGAACAGAGACAAAGATACATACTTATTTTTTCTTACCCAACCTCATTGCCTAAGAATTTCAAATAGACAGAAACAGACAGAGCGGCAGATTTTGTCAGTTTAAAGACTGACATTTTGTCTTACCACCACATCTGGCACGTTATTCGTATGGACGAAAGTAGGAATTAGTAACAAACAAAAAAATACAATAGTTATGAACATCAAACCATTGGCAGACCGAGTGCTCATTGAGCCTGCACCTGCAGAGACAAAAACAGTAGGTGGCATCATCATTCCCGATACAGCAAAAGAAAAACCCCTAAAAGGAACCGTTGTTGCAGTAGGACATGGTACAAAAGATGAAGAAATGGTACTCAAAGTAGGCGACCAAGTACTCTACGGCAAATATGCTGGAACAGAGTTGGAGTTGGACGGAAAGAAGTACTTGATTATGCGCCAAAGCGATGTTGTGGCCATCATGGGCTAATTCATCGCGTGCACATTATTTATATTATAACTATCTTATTCTAAACAGAAACAATTATGGCTAAAGAGATAAAATTCAATGCTGATGCTCGCGAGTTGATGAAAGAGGGCATGGATCAGTTGGCTAATGCTGTCAAGGTGACTTTGGGTCCTAAAGGCAGAAACGTAGTAATTGAGAAGAAATTTGGTGCGCCACATATTACCAAGGATGGTGTAAGCGTAGCCAAGGAAGTTGAGTTGAAGGACTCTTTCCAAAACGCAGGTGCTCAACTGGTGAAGAGTGTGGCTACAAAAACTGGTGACGATGCTGGTGATGGTACAACCACTGCCACAATCTTAGCACAGGCTATCGTTCGTGAAGGTTTGAAAAATGTAGTGGCAGGTGCTAATCCTATGGATTTGAAGCGTGGTATAGACAAAGCTGTGGCAGCTGTTGTTGCAAACATAAAAGAACAGGCTGAACAAGTAGGTAGCGACTATCAGAAAATTGAGCAGGTGGCAACCGTAAGTGCCAACAACGATCCCGAGATAGGCAAATTGCTGGCTGATGCCATGCAAAAGGTGTCTAAGGACGGTGTTATCACTATCGAAGAAGCCAAGGGTCGCGACACAACCATCGGTGTAGTAGAGGGTATGCAGTTTGACCGTGGTTACCTGTCTTCTTACTTCGTGACCGACACTGAGAAGATGGAATGCGTGATGGAAAATCCTTACATCCTTATCTACGACAAGAAGATAAGTAACTTGAAGGATTTCCTGCCCATATTGGAGCCAGCCGTACAGAGTGGTCGTCCCTTGTTGGTAATTGCTGAAGACGTTGACAGTGAGGCTCTGACAACACTGGTAGTAAACCGTTTGCGTGGTCAGCTGAAGATCTGTGCAGTAAAGGCTCCTGGCTTTGGCGACCGCAGAAAAGCCATGTTGCAGGATATTGCCATTCTGACAGGTGGTCTGGTTATCAGCGAAGATACAGGCTTGAAGTTGGAGCAGGCAACTATCGAAATGCTGGGTAGCTGCGACAAGGTGGTAATTACCAAAGACAACACAACCATTGTGAACGGTCATGGTGACAGCCAGAATATCAAAGATCGCGTAAATCAGATAAAGAATGAGATCGCCTCAAGCACCAGCGATTACGACAAGGAGAAACTGCAAGAGCGTTTGGCAAAACTCTCTGGTGGTGTAGCAGTACTTTATGTGGGTGCTCCCAGCGAGGTTGAGATGAAGGAGAAGAAAGATCGTGTAGACGATGCTTTGTGCGCCACACGTGCAGCCATCGAAGAAGGCATCATCCCTGGTGGTGGTGTAGCTTACATCCGAGCACAGAGTGTATTGGCTGACATGAAGGGTGTGAATGCAGATGAGACCACAGGTATACAGATTGTGCGCCGTGCTATTGAGGAGCCTCTGCGCCAGATTGTAGCCAACGCAGGCGAAGAAGGTAGCGTGGTTGTGAACAACGTACGCCAAGGCAAGGGCGACTATGGTTACAATGCTCGTGAAGACAAATATGAGAACATGAAGGAGAGCGGAATCATCGACCCTGCCAAGGTAACTCGTGTGGCTCTGGAGAACGCAGCCAGCATCGCAGGCATGTTCCTCACCACAGAGTGTGTCATCTGTGACGCCAAGGAAGAGAATCCTGCTCCCGCCATGGGTGCTGGTGCTCCCGGAATGGGTGGCATGATGTAATCCACTGAACATATTTCCCTCACCCAAGGGATTTCTCGGGGGGCGGGATGTAGAAAGTGCCAAAAGGCATAGGCTACATCCCGCCTCTTTTTTTATCCTGTATCCGACAGGGCACCTCACTTGCTGACAAGCACTTATTTGCCCACCACCCTTTGCCATCCCGTCATTTTTTAGTACATTTGCCTTTGCAATACTAATTTAACACAAGAAAACTATGTTCGAAGGACAACCACGGGGGCTATGGGCCCTTGCTTTTGCTAACACGGGAGAGCGTTTTGGCTACTACACCATGTTGGCCGTTTTCATTCTCTTTCTGCAGGCCAACTTCGGCTGGAATGGTGCCACAGCAGGACTTGTCTATTCCACTTTCTTGATGATGGTGTACTTCCTGCCTCTCTTTGGTGGCATCGCCGCCGATCTGTGGGGTTACAGCCGTATGGTGACGATAGGCATCTTCATCATGTTTGCAGGCTACGCGTTGCTATCCATCCCCATGGGATCCAGCACAACAGCCATTGTAGCCATGGGCGCGGCCCTGCTACTGGTGAGTTTGGGTACGGGTCTGTTTAAGGGCAACCTGCAAGTGATGGTGGGTGACCTGTACAATGACCCCAAATATGCAGCCAAGCGCGACTCGGGTTTCTCGCTCTTCTACATGCTCATCAATGTGGGCGCGCTCTTCGCCCCCACTGCTGCCATTAAGATTATGAAATGGGCACAGCAATCACTGGGCGTGAGCGAGGCTGACTCTTATCATTTTGCCTTTGCCGTGGCTTGCATGTCACTGATAGTATCCATTGCCATATACTATGGCTTCAAGTCCACCTTCCAACAGGTACTCAACATAAAGAAACAGGGCGTGAACAAGAGTAAGGCAGCCAGCGTGCCAGCACTCAGCAAGAGCGAGACCAGGGAGCGCATCGTGTGCCTGGTACTCGTGTATGCCGTGGTTATTTTCTTTTGGATGGCTTTCCACCAGAACGGTGCCACACTCACCTACTTCGCGCGTGACTATGTGGCCACTACTGCCACTGGCGTGACTGCCATGGAGTTTGACGTTACCAACCTCCTACTCTGCATTGTGATAGTCTATGGTCTGTTTGGCATCTTCCAGGGCAAGGCTATGAAGCAGAAGGGTATCTGGGGCGTAGTAATCATAATAGCAGCCATCATACTGGGTTGGAAATACACACAGACGGGCGAGGTGCAAGTGTCTGCTCCCATCTTCCAGCAGTTCAATCCCTGCTTTGTGGTAGCTCTCACTCCTGTGAGCATTGCCTTGTTTGGCTGGCTGGCCAAGAAGGGTAAGGAACCCAAGGCACCCGTGAAGATTGGCCTGGGCATGCTGGTGGCAGCTGTGGCCTACCTGCTGATGACAGCCACCTCCATCGGTCTGCCTGCTCCCAACGCAGAGACACCTGAGCATTTGGCCAACGTAAGCCCCAACATCCTGGTGAGCACCTATCTCATCCTCACCTTTGCCGAGCTTCTGCTCTCCCCCATCGGCATTTCATTTGTCACCAAGGTGGCTCCCCCGAAGTTCAAGGGCATGATGATGGGCGGATGGTTTGTAGCAACAGCCGTAGGTAACTTTCTGGTGAGCATTCCCACTATTCTGTGGGGCAAGGACCTTTACATCGTATGGGGCACGCTGATGTGCATCTGCTTGGTGGCTGCGCTCTTTATCTTCAGTATCATCAAGAAGCTCAACCGCGTGGCATAAGCCACCATCGTCGAGTATTCTATTATAAGCCACAGGGGGCATGTAGACTCATGAGAGTCATCCATGCCCCCTGTGTTGTGTAGCTTTGCCAGAGCCTGTCCTTGCGCCTAAGTCCAGCACAGTCTCGGTCAACCAATCCAGTTAAGAAACCCTGTCACCACACCTGTATTTATCAAGTCAACAAACATCGCACCAATAATAGGGACAATAAGAAAGGGTTTCACAGAATAATGATACTTATATCCCACAGCACTCATATTAGCCATTGCATTGGGAGTTGCTCCCAAGGAAAAGCCACAGATACCAGCCACTAACATGGCAGCATCATAATCACTACCCAACAGGCGAAAGGCCACGAAATAAGTAAGAAGTATTATCATCAACACCTGTGCCAAGAGAAGGGTCAAAAGGGGAAGAGCCAGGCTTTCCAGTTCCCACAACTTTAATGATATCATAGCCATACCCAAAAACATCGAGAGAGCGATATTACCTGTACTTACAATTTTATCAACGGGCAGTTTATCACGCCAAGCTGTCAACTCTATCATATTCCGAACCAAGGCAGCCACCAGCAAAGCACCAAAATAGGTAGGAAATGTAATGCCTGTATACTGCAACAAATGGCTTACCACAGTACCCAGTGCCATCA
Source organism: uncultured Bacteroidaceae bacterium (assembly GCA_934394435.1). Taxonomy (GTDB): domain Bacteria; phylum Bacteroidota; class Bacteroidia; order Bacteroidales; family Bacteroidaceae; genus Physcousia. The sequence continues at coordinate 30,767 of CAKRRN010000009.1, read as the reverse complement.
CCATGAGCAGAGCATAAGTGGCAGACGCATACTGTCTGAATTCCATCTCATTGTCACTTATATGCTTGGCATGACCAATGGGCAATGACTCATCACTCTCAAATCCTGCCACCGCAGGATCAACCTCAAAATCTTTTGGCTCAAGGTGTTCTGAGCTAAGATAGCGCTGTATCAAACGCTCTGCCACGGGACCTCCCACCATGGAACCTGCTATAAGCCCAAAGGTTGCAGCCGCCATTGATATGGTACTCGCACCCTCAAGCCCCATCTGCTCGAGTACCGCGCTGAACCCTCCTGCCGTACCATGCCCACCTGCCATCGAGATAGAGCCTGCAGCCATGCCCACAAGTGGATTTATGCCCATCAAACGTGTCAGGGCAAAAGGCATCAGATTCTGTAACACAATGATAAGTACTAATAAAGCTATCATCACAATCAGTGTCTTACCTCCCTGACGCAATACACGTAAGTTAGACTGAAAGCCTACACTGGTAAAGAAAGCGAGCATAAACACATCCTTGAGCGTACCGTCAAACGAGACCTCCACACCAAAAGCCTTGTACATGATAAGCGCCAGTATAGAAAAGATTAGTCCACCCGACACTGGAGAAGGGATACAGAACTTCTGTAACCAAAATACCCTACGTGTCAATATCATTCCAAGCACCAAGGCCAACGCGCCCAGCCCTGCCGTCTGCAGCATGTCAAATGTAATAGTTTTCATCATTTATCTGATTTCCATCAACAAAGGTACAGCAAAATCATAGTCCTCCCACACTTCATTTCAGTTTTTCTTCGTACATTTGTTTCTTCAGCACAACAGGCGTACCAGATTATACAAGCAAACAATACATGAACGACTAAATATAAATGAAGAAAATTACATTATGCACTCTGACCCTATGCGGAGTTCTCTCCCTGCAGGCTCAGGAGATTGTGAAAACAAAGGCTTACTCCTGGCACGGCGACACCATCAGCCAGGGGGAGTACATGGCCACGGCTCCCAGTGAAAACGAGATTGTGTCCACCTACTCGGCACAACCAGTTTTCCGTATGCCTATCAGCAAACGGTGGAAACTCAAAAACGACATTACCGGCTATCCCAAACTTACCACTGACAACCGTCTCCACACAGCCATTTATAACATGGGATTGGATGAGATGGTGAATGCTGTAGAGCCAGACACCACCCTTAGAACAGGCAAGGAGTGGGCTGGCGTATGGACACGCGATGTGAGCTACTCCATTCTGCTCTCGATGGCTTATCTGCAACCAGAGGCTTCTATGATTTCCCTACGCAAGAAGGTGGATCCTCTGGGACGCATCATACAAGACACAGGCAGTGGAGGCGCATGGCCTGTGAGCACCGACCGCGAGATATGGTGCGTGGCAGCCTACGAAGTGTACAAGGTAACAGGCGACCAAGACTGGCTGAAGTTTATCTACCCAGTAGTGAAACGTTCACTGGAGACAGACGCGCTCACCGTATATGATGCCCAGACTGGGCTTGCCAAGGGCGAGACTTCCTTTATCGATTGGCGCGAACAGAGCCATCCTCGATGGATGCAATGCGCAGACATCTTCAACACCGAGACCCTCTCCACCTCCATCGTACACAGCCGTGCATGGCAGGTGCTGGCAGACATGGCCAGCGAACTGGGTGATAAGAAGACCGCTGCAACGGCACAGACCAAAGCCGACGAGATAGCCAACGCTGTCAACAGCCACTTGTGGATGAAGGACAAAGGTTATTATGGTATGTATCTCTACGGCAGGGACAACCTCATTCTGAACCCTCGTGCAGAAACCTTAGGTGAGTCGCTGGCTATCATGTGGGGTGTCACCAACGAGGAACGTGCGAAGTCCATCACAGAGCACAATCCCACCACACCCTTCGGCGCAGCCATCTTCTATCCCCAGATTGCCGATATGCCTGCTTATCACAACAATGCGCTATGGCCCTGGGTAGGCTCTTGGTGGGCTCTTGCCAATGCGAAGGTAGGCAATGAGAAGGGGGTAATGCAAGCCATCGGGGCTGTCTTCCGCCCTGCAGCATTGTTTTGTACGAACAAGGAGAATTTCAATCTCGACAATGGCGACATTGCCACCGAACTCAACTCATCCAACATGCTGTGGTGCTTGAGCGGTAACCTCGCCATCACCCACAAGATTCTCTTTGGCATCGACTACCAGAAGGACGCTTTGACCTTCCATCCCTTCGTTCCCAAGGCACTGGCTGGCACACGTACCCTCAGCAACTTCAAATACCGCAAAGCCACGCTGACTATCACAGTGAAGGGAAGAGGCAGCGACATAAAGTCCTTCAAGGTCAACGGCAAGGAACAGCCTGCCCTCATCCCTGCAAAGAAGGCTAAAGGCAATCTAAACGTAGAGATTGTAATGGCAGACAACGATATCCCCGACATGAAGGTCAATAATGTAAACAATGCCAAAGCTCCTCTCACTCCCATCACTTGGCTCGAAGGGAAAACGCTCTGCTGGAACCCTATCGAGTATATTGAGCATTATATTATTATCAAAGACGGCAAGCGCATTGCTGAGACACGTTGCACAACGTTTGACGCCTCAGCTCCTGGCGAATATCAGGTGATAGGAGTGAAGGGAAATGAGAGCTTCGCATCGGAACCGCGCTCCACACGACCCTTCTTCAATATCAGTTTACCAAACGAACAGACCACCATCACATCCAAGGAAGCCAAGAATAAGCCCGAGGGCAAAGTAAGTGGCTACACAGGAAATGGATTTGCTGAGACAGACAAGAACACACGCTTGGAGATTCCTGTGACAGTGGATGAAGAGGGGGACTATAGCATCACCTTCCGCTACGCCAACGGCAATGGACCTGTCAATACACGCAACCGATGCACAGTACGCACACTGTGCGTTGACGGAGGCAAGGTTGGAACCATCGTTATGCCTCAGCGTGGCGAGGGTAATTGGAATGACTGGGGCATGACCAACGCATTACACATCCACCTTACCAAAGGCACACACACACTCGTATTGGAGTTCCGCGCAGAAAACGAGAACATGAACCGTCACACCAACCATGCCCTGGTGGACTACGTGAGACTCACCAGACTGAACTAAGACCCGTTGCCATGAGTCTGGCAGTTAACTAAAAAGGGTCATACATGCTACTTGCCAGATTCCAGGAAAAGGCATACTGAAGCCTGTATACTAACCAAGAAACTGTAGAAAGCAGCCTCTACCAGGCGCGTCCTTAGAAATCCTAACCGCTTAAATATTTGCGGTTAGGATTTTTGCTTTTGGCAACATAATTCGGGCTCACCCGATAAACCAGAGGGAGTTTCGGACACAATTCACTGGGGCAACCTATACCTATAAACCAACTTACTTGTCTGTACAGAGCTTCATATGAAAACGGCTCTGCTTATTTTCCTAGTTGAAGAAAAATATTTTCCCTGTTAGAAAGGGAAAAAAGACCATTATAATTGTCTACTATTAGCGTTTTACAAAATGGATAGCGCATCTACCTTTTTACTGTTTATACTGACTTAATTACTTGCAAAGGTAAGGAATGGGGCAAATTGGTTTATTAACAATCAAGCAAACATCAAACACAAATCTCTTTTTAGGGACTGAATATTTCACCTTTACATATAGTATATACATACCCACCTAACACTTATTCTACCAGAAGGCTTATACGAACCAGATATTAGAATAATCATATACTAAAATCATACTACCAAAGAACCTTTTTCTTTAATATCATATTCTTTTTGTATTATAAGCCTACATTACCGTAACTTTGCAGTGCAAAACAAAGGAAAAAAAGCACAATAATTCCCAAGTGAAGCAAACACAACGATAACGATAACACAAACAAACAAAAAAATATACGACTATGGCTACAAATCAGAAATTTCATCTTGAGACTTTGGCACTTCATGTAGGTCAAGAGACCGCAGACCCCGCAAGTGATGCTCGCGCAGTGCCCATTTATCAGACTACAAGTTATGTGTTCCATAACTCCCAACATGCTGCAGACCGCTTTGGACTACGTGATGCAGGTAATATCTATGGCAGACTGACCAACAGCACCCAGGATGTGTTCGAAAAACGCGTGGCTGCTCTGGAAGGTGGAGTAGCAGGACTGGCAGTTGCCAGCGGTGCTGCAGCCGTAACATACGCACTCCAAAACGTTCTTCAGAACGGTGATCATATCGTGGCTGCTGACAATCTGTATGGCGGTTCGTTCAACCTCATCACTCATACCTTGAGCACTCAAGGCGTGGAGTATAGCATTGTAAACGTAAACGACCTGCAGGCTCTTGAGGCTGCCATCCGTCCTAACACGAAGGTTATCTATGCAGAAACATTCGGCAACCCCAATAGCGACGTGACAGACCTGGATGCTATTGCCGAGGTAGCACATCGTCATGGTATTCTCTTCATCGTAGACAACACCTTCGCACCGTTGCTTATCCGTCCTCTCGAACATGGTGCTGACATCGTGGTACACAGCGCCACCAAGTTCATAGGCGGTCATGGTAGCTCATTGGGTGGTGTAATCGTTGATGGCGGCAAGTTTGACTTCAAGGCTCATGCCGACAAGTACCCCACTTTGGCCAAGCCAGACCCCTCTTACCACGGTGCTGTTTTTGCTGATGTGGCAGGCGCGGCTGCCTTCGTGACACGTATCAGAGCGGTCATTCTGCGTGACACAGGTGCTACCATCTCACCCTTCAATGCATGGATACTGCTTCAGGGTGTAGAGAGTCTGCCCTTGCGTATCGAACGCCATGTGTACAATGCACTCAAGGTGGTTGACTATCTGAGTCATCACCCACGGGTAAAGAGTGTGTCACATCCTGCCCTGCCTACACACAAGGACCACGCTCTCTACCAGAAGTACTTCCCCAACGGTGGTGGTAGCATATTCACCTTCGAGATTGATGGGACTCAAGAGGACGCATGGAAGTTTATCGACTCTCTGCAGATCTTCTCTCTGCTTGCCAATGTAGCAGATGTGAAATCACTGGCCATACACCCTTACACCACCACTCACTCTCAGATGAGTCCAGAGGAACTGGCAGAGCAGCACATCACTCCCAGCACCGTTCGTCTTTCCATCGGTGTAGAGCATATTGACGATATCATCGCCGACCTCGACCAGGCATTTAATAAACTCTGATTTAACATAGCGTCAAGAAGAAGGCCAGTTGTCTGCCTCTCACATGAGACAGATAGCTGGCCTATCTTTGTTTTCCATACTCAGTCGCTACTTCTCTACCTTGATATCTTTATATCACTTTCAGGTTCGGTTCCCTCTTGGTAAATATCGAAGCGAATAATATTGCTGCCTCCCTTACAACAACTTGACACAGTAGCATACCTTGGTTTTTTTTCGGAATTAGGCTTTATTTTGACACGCACTTCCTTGGCTGCGTAAGTCGTCTTTATATATACCCATTCATACTCTACTTCTTCTCCCAATCCATCTGCATCCTTTTGGCCACCAAATTCCTTCCAGCAACTATCTTCCCGCACGTCCAAACACATGTCCGAGAAGGGGACTCTTCCAGTCACTATTGTATCTATTCCACACGCTCCCACTTCCAAACTGTACGGATAGCCCATACTGTAAAAGGTATAAGGCTCGCATGTCGCACTCGTAAAAAGCCACAACAGGCAAAGGGAAATACTTACAAATGTATAATATGATGTACTAAGCCCTCTCCGACCATAATTAGTCATATCAGTCATACGATAGAATTCTTTTATAGTTGTTGTAATGAGTCTTCCTATTGTCGTCCATTTCTAGATGGTCATATTCCGCGTCTTGATCATTCAGCTTAAACACACCCGATGTATAATAACCATTATGCTGTCCACCCCATCCAAAGTCACAATGCTCAGTCACAGCCAACACGGCATCCTTTATGCGGTCATCCGCAGCAAGAATGGCATAACCTTGGTCATCCTCGAAATTCACAACATAAAGAAGGTTTTCGCAATCAACGGTGTCGGCACCCGCCCTCGTAACATCTTTATAGTACTCCACAGGAAAGACTTCTTTGACTCTACGATGCATGGCTGACCGAGTTGTCCCACCGTCAAAAGACTTCATAAAATCCTGTAGAGAAGCCATTGCTTGCTCTTGGCTAAGAGCATGTGAGTTGGCGCTCACATCTTCCTGTCTGGGCTGGGGACGTACCAGTTCATCCTCGCTTTCGCACGCATAGTTGCACAACGTCAATGCGGTGACCAGCAGCATGGAAAGCATTTGCTTAACTCGTTTTTTACTCATTTCTTTTTTCTTTTTTGTTTTTTATTTGTAATTACCTTAAATTAGCAGACATTGGATTTTGCAGATAAGCAAGTCATTGGATGAAACAAATTATTCGATGCGTGTGTATGTCAGAGAATCTACTCAGCATTGTGCTGCTAAAAGCCCAAAACAATATTGCAAAGATAAGCATAAAATCGAAGAAGCCAACACCCTTTGGTAGATTTTTCTCTCTGCTTTTGTAAGTATTTTCCTTTGCTATTGTAGCCTTTTGACCCCAAATCGGTCATTAGAGATTTTTCCATGCAAAAAGTTAGGCTATAGCAGGTTATACTCTCGTTATAACATCTGTATACTAACATAATACGTGACTTTTGCTCTATTTTGGGACAAGATGGAAGCGAAATTTTCTAATGACTGATTTGGATTTAACATAGCGTCAAAAAGAAGGCCAGTTGTCTGTCTCTCACATGAGACAGATAACTGGTCTATCTTTGTTTTCCATACTCAGTCGCTACTTCTCTACCTTGATATTTGTCTGCGCTGAGATATCTGGGTGATCCTTACATGTCACCGTCAACACAGCATTGGCGGCTTTCTTCGTCGAACGCACCAGCACCACCAGTTCTCCGTGGAAAAGACGCATCTGAGGTTTCTCAAACGGTTCGAGCGACGAAGCGTCTCCATTGCAGGCTGCCTGAAACTTCGCACCCTTTACGCTGAAGAGCAGTTGCTGATCTGCATTCGGACACTCATTGCCAGCCTCATCCAGCATCCTCACAGTCACAAACGAGATATCATCACCATCAGCCTTTATCACCTGACGGTCTGGAGTCAATTCTAATCGTACTGGGTCGCCAGCCGTACGCACCACCTTTTCTTCTCGACGCTTTCCTTCTGCATCGTATGCCACCACCTTCAACTCACCTGGCTCATACTTCACATCCATCCATTTGATACGGTTAGCAGCGAACAGTTTCGTGGAATCTTTCTTCACACGACCCATGCTCTTGCCATTCACAAAGAGTTCCGCCTCAGGATAACTGGTGTAGCACATTACAGGAATATTTTTCCCTTCCATGCCTGGCCACGTCCAATGTGGAAGCAGATGCAGAGTGGCATCCTTGGTGTTCCACCGGCTACGATAATAATAATACCGGTCCTTGGGCAAACCTGCAAGGTCCACAATACCGAAATAGCTGCTTCGCGAGGGCCACATCCCTTCTGCGTTATAGGGATAATTTTCGCCCAGATAATCAAATCCTGTCCATACGAACTCACCAATCACCCAGGGCTTACGATCTTGGTACCAAGCATCATAGTCGGGCACATTGCTCCAGTTACCACTATAGAGGTCGTAGCTGGACACCTGACGGTCTGCATGTGTGCTACCATTCGTGGTAAGCACCACAGGGAAATGATAGACTCCTCTACTGCTCAGGGTGGAGGCTGTTTCGCTACCCAAAAGGAACCCTTTAGAGAGTGAGTCGATATAGGTTTCATAGCAATGGGTATGATAATTGAATCCTGGAATGTCCAGTTCGTTGATGAAGCCGCTACGTGTTGCATCCTCCACCTTGTCCACTCCTGCCGTCACGGGACGTGTAGGGTCTAACTCATGCATAAGGCTTACCAGTCGGCGACAAGCATCCACACCAGCTTTCGTGGCTTGGTCAGGGATCTCATTTCCAATGCTCCACATCACGATTGAGGGATGATTGCGGTGATTGAGATAGAGGTTCGTAAGATCTCTCTCTGCCCATTCCTTGAAGAAACGGTTGTATGCATTGGCTGTCTTTCCCGTCATCCAACTGTCAAACGACTCTGCCATGACCATCATCCCAAGCGAGTCGCAGAGATCCATCATCATGGTCGATGGCATGTTGTGCGATGTGCGTATTGCATCACATCCCATTTCTTTCATGATTCTTATCTGGCGTATGAGGGCAGCCTTGTTCACAGCTGCGCCCAAAGGTCCCAAATCATGATGCAAACATACACCTTTAAACTTCCTGGTTTCCCCATTCAACTGAAACCCCTTTTCCTTCGTAAAGGAGATACTGCGTATACCAAAGCGCGTACGGTTCTCGTCCACGACCTTTCCGTGTTTCTTCAAACAGGTGACAAGGGTATAAAGATGTGGACTCTCTGGTGCCCAGAGTTCTGGTCTCACCAGTTCCAATTGCGTATTCAGCCTACCATGAGAGACCGTTTCCTCCTTGCTGAGAATCGTCTCGCCCTTATCATCCAACACAGAGATTTCCGCATCCAATTCCTCAGAACATCCCTCACGCAAGGTAATGTCTGCTGAGACGGTAGCAGCCGAGCGAGACACCTTAGGCGTAGTCACACTCACCCCCCAAATGTCAATAGCGTCATCTCCAGAGAGAACAAGCTTTACTGGACGATAGAGTCCGCCACCAGGATACCATCGACTACTCAATTCCTTATTGGTGAGTTTCACAGTCACTTCATTATCTCCAGCCTTCAAAAATGGGGTTGCATCCACTCGAAAGGCATTATATCCACATGCCCATTTGCCAGCGAGCTTACCATTGACATACACCTCTGGTTCAGACATTGCACCGTCAAACAGCAACTCTGCATGGGTGTATCGATGTGGCACTTTAAACGTGGTCTTATACTCTCCTTTGCCTGGCCAGGGCAGGCAACCCGTATTACCAGCCGACTCGTGCACCACCTTCTTCCCGTTCTCCACCGTCTCGCTCTTCCACAAGTCTATCTCCCGATCAAACTCTCCCGAGATAGCCCAATCGTGGGGAACAGTCACCCTCTGAAAGGGTGCTCCTTCTTTTGAGAAAAGCCACCCCTCACGCAGGGTTATCGTCTGATGCACCTGTGCAAAGGAGGAGAAAGATACCACAAGAGCACATGTTGCTCCCGTCAGAAACGTTTTCTTCATTTTCGTATTATTTTATTATTTGTTTTTTGCTTAACAACGTACTCGTTGAAATACACCCATAAGATATTCGAATGTAAATATATGCTTTTTCTCTGACATATCCCTTAAATTCTCGCTTGTTATAAAAAATCGAGTAAATACAAGTGTCCACTATTACCGTTTTACAAAATAGATAGTGCATCTACCTTTTTACTGTTTATACCATGAGAAAACGCATCCACGAAAATCAATAAAAAGTCACTCTAAAAAGTAAGACGGCTTCATTAGCCAATGAAGACGGCTTCAATAACCAATGAAGACGACTTACTTGGGCTTTGAAGACTATATTACTTGCAATACCCACTTAGCATCCATCCTTACCCATTATTTTGGGAGGAGTAGCGCGGTTTTGAGGGAACAAAAAAGACAGATGAGTGAAACCTTATCTGTCTTCTATGTGGTGCCACCAGGAATCGAACCGGGGACACAAGGATTTTCAGTCCTTTGCTCTACCAACTGAGCTATGGCACCATCGCCTTATTTGCGGCTGCAAAGATATGCAGAAAATCCCATACAGGCAAGCAAAAGACAAAAAAAATGTGAAACAAAGGATACTTTGAGTTTTTTTACGTACCTTTGCAGAGGTTTCAGCCTATTGCGAAACCATCGGATAGTAGCGCAGTTGGTAGCGTACTACGTTCGGGACGTAGGGGTCGGGAGTTCGAGTCTCCTCTATCCGACACTAACAAGAAAATAGAAGAAACACGATCAGAAGGAAGTTTACATATATTATATTATGGATGGCAGTGGTATTCTACTGCGGTTTATCTGTGTGCGCACAAACACTTCAGAAGGGACAAGCTTCTTATTATTCCAACAGACTTCATGGCAGACGCATGAGCAACGGTGACCCTTACCACCGCGACAGCATGACGTGTGCTCATCTGAAATATCCTTTAGGCACATTGCTTAAAGTCAAGAATCCCAAGAATGGGAAAGAAGTGGTGGTGGAGGTTACAGACCGCGGACCACATACCAAGCGTTTCGTGATAGACCTAAGTTATGCAGCTGCTCGAAAACTGGATATTTTCCGCTCTGGTTTCAATATTGTAGAGATTACTCCTTGGCATGAGGATAAGGTTCCTTATCGTGCAGAAAAGACAGAGTACGACCTCTCGCAACCCGATTTCAACAATTCGCAACCGCTACGCACATGGAATCATCCTACTTGGGAAAAAGATACAAAACCAGAGACAACCGACGATGAGCCTATAAAACAGGAGGAGGACTCATCATCCCCCTCCAAACCTATCGATAAATCTACTGAGCCAGCAGGCCAGCAGAACGTCGATAATCAACCATAGCCAGATAGCGACGGAACTGTGCGTCCACCAGTGTTTCACTGGCTTTCTGCCAAGATGCCTGTGCCTCCAGACAGTCGCTCAACGTCTCCATTCCTGCTTTATACTGCTTTTGGCTGAGTTGCATGTTTTCCTCTGCTTGCGCCATAGACTTTTCTGCCAGCTGTACCTCCAGTTGCGCCTCATCCAGATTATTGGCTGCCTGCTGCAGTTCTAAGAGCATCATCTCTCGCTTGTCTGCCTGTTCCTCTTGTGCCAGCTGTAACTTCACCTTGGCAGCCTTCACCTTTTGTGTATTCGCTCCGAAATGATAGAGTGGTACACTCAAGGTCACTCCCCCGCCGAAGTTCCACCCATCCAGCAACCGTCTACCGTTGAACTCAATGCCATTCGTATAACCATACTTGGCCATGAGAGCCAGACTGGGCAGCATACTGCTCTTTGCCACTTTCACCTGTTGCGAGGCAATGCGTGTCTGATATTCCAGCATAGCACTCTCAGGACGCATAGACACATCTGAGGTTTGTACCTGTCCCATTGACTCCGTGCTGGGATATTCATTGGAGACCTCCAAAGGGGTGTCAAGTGGCTGACCTGTCACGTGACAGAGGTTCATACGCGCCAGGCGCAAGCCATTCTCCGCCTTTCTAAGTTGCAACTCCACCTCGTCCATACGCACACCCACTTTCAACTGATCATTCTGCATACGCAGCCCATGTCGCACAGCACTCTCCACATTGCGATTCAGCTCCTGAAGCAATGCCTTATACTTCTGGGCAACAAGCACCAGTTCGCTGGCTTTCACCACTTTGGCATATGCATCGTCCACAGACTGTATCACCTCAGCCTCCGTCTTGCGCTCTCCCTGACGATAGAGTTCCACAGCCATCTTGCTCATCTGATAGGACGCCCGTATCTTGCCTCCCATGTAAAGGGGCTGTTTCAAGAAGACCGAACCAGCAAACACGGCATTGATATCGTACTTCATATTCACTCCTGGGAAATAGGCATAGGTGCCAGAGGGAACAAACCCCGTCTGTCCCATAGAGCCGACAGGAAGCATTCCGCCTTCGATACCCAACGACCCATCACCAGTGTCGTAGAGCACACCTGCCTGCAGGGAAAGGTCTGGAAAGAACTGCGCCCACACGCTCTTCTGTGTATGTAGTGCCTGTTGGGTATTGAGCGATGCCGACTGACGGGCATGATTATGTTGCAGAGCCATCTGCCTGCACGCCTCTATGGAGAGTGTCTCGGCAAGCGTGGGTACAGCCACCAGAGCCACCAACAATAGGATGATATTCTTTTTCATTATTACGTCTTGATTAGGAGTTCTTTATTTCCTTAGCATTTTTTATACCAAAGAACATGGCATAAAGCACTGGTATGAACAGCAGGGTTATGAGTGTACCAAAGAGCAGACCGCCCATGATGGTAACAGCCATACTGCCAAACATAGCATCCGTAAGCAGGGGTATCATACCGAGAACCGTTGTGAGCGAAGCCATCATCACAGGACGCAAACGGCTCTGGCTACTCTGTACCAACGCTTGCACGGGTTCCACGCCTTGACTGAGCTGGAGTGAGATTTCATCCATAAGCACAATACCGTTTTTCACCACCATGCCTATCAGACCTAATGCACCCACTATGGCAACAAAGGTAAAGGTCTTGCCCGTAAGCAGAAGCGTAATCACCACGCCTACAAACACCATTGGCAGACAACACAGTATAATAAGGGGCTTACGCACATCACTAAACAGCATGATTAAGATGGCTATCATCAAGATGACTGCCAGAGGGAAGTTTGCAAAAAGATATTTCATGCTGCGGTCGCTTGCAACCTTCTCTCCCTGCCAGCTCATAGTATAACCAGCTGGCAGTTGTATCTTTTCTATCTCGCGTGCCAGTGCTGCACGTGTCTTTTCGGTTTCTTCTCCTGGACAGGGTGAACATTGTACCCGTTGCATACGCTGTCCGTTGTAACGTGGCACCACAGGGTCTTCCCATTCCACCTTCACGCCCCTACTCACCTGTCGCAGAGGAGTCGTGCTCAGAAGGTCAGCCAGCAACTGATCCTTGGTGAGTGTACCTGTGCGCAAACGCATCAGATTATCCTCGTTGGCAAGTCCCATTAGCGAGGGCATGGCAGAGAAGACCTGCAGGTCTTGCAAATTGTCTACGGGATTTCCTTTCTCATCCACACACTTCACATAGATGGTATTGGGATAAATACCCTCGTAGAAGTTACCCACAGGAAGACCACCTCCAGCCGTGAGCAGAGACAAGCTGAGGTCGCTACGGCTCAAGCCGATGCTACGTGCAGCAGCTTGATCATAATCTACATTGAGTACAGGCACCTTGGGCTCCCAATCCGTGGTGATAAGTCTCACCTTACCACTGCGCTCCATGATGGTACGCGCACTATCTGCCAAGGCATGCAGCACAGCAGGGTCAGGTCCCTGGAACTGAAGTTCGATGGGATACTTCTTGAACATCAGGTTGTACTTTTTCACCTTGACATAAGCCTCGGGATAATGTGCCGTGAGATATTCCTGTATCTCTTCTATATTCTGATCCAAATCCTTAGCGGACTTAAAGTCTATAATCAGTTCTCCGTAAGAGAGCGAGGGTGTAGGCACCGTGCGCACCAGATTATAGCGACCAGGGGTTCCACCGATAGAGGCTGTCACATGCGTCACCTCTGGACGTGTGTGTAGATAAGCCTCTATACTCTGCAAGTCTTTCTCCACTCGGGTGCTGTTGCATCCCTCAGGGAGTTTATATTCCATATAGCACTGGTTGTATGCCATATCTGGGAAGAAGCCTTGATGGACGAAAGGATAACCCAGTACCGACAGCGTGAGCAATGCCAGCATTACCACTGTGGTGCTCCACCGATGACGTATACAGAAGCGTAGCAAGCGTCCCAAGGCACGATACATACGACCACTGTATAGGTCCTCTGCGTTCTCTTGCGTAACCTGAGAAGCAGGAGCCTTTAGCAGACGGTTAGCCATCAAGGGTACATGAGTGAGGGCGAGAACCCAACTCAACAACAGCGAAACAGCAAGCACCACAAAGAGGTCGTGCACATAGATACCTGCCGTGTCGGGTGACATAAAGATAGGCAGGAAGGACAATATGGCAATACCTGTGGCACCAAGCAGTGGCATGGCAGTCCTGCGTCCCACCTCAGTCATTGCCTCTCTACGTGGCTTACCCAGTTTCAAGTCTACCAGGATTCCATCTATAATCACGATGGCATTATCTACCAGCATACCCATGGCAAGCACAAAGGCTGCCAGTGAGACACGTTGCATGGTACCTCCCATATTACCTAATATAAGGAAGGCGCCAAAGACGATTACCACCAGACTGGCACCTATGATAAGTCCACTGCGGAAGCCCATAGTGAACATCAGCACAATCACCACGATGAGCACTGACTCAATGAGGTTAATAACGAATTGTCCCAGCGACTCAGTCACGCGCTCTGGCTGATAGAAGACTTTATGACAGTCAAGTCCTGTGGGGAAACGGTCTTCCTTGAGTTCGGCAATACGCTTCTCCACAGCCTTGCCCACCTTCACAATATCCGAGGTACTGGACGATGCTACCAAAATGCCCAGAGCATGTTGTCCATCATAGGTAATGGCATTGCGCACAGGCTTCTCTATGCTCTTCTCCACTTCGGCAATATCAGCAAGACGGAGTTGGTCATCCTCGTGTCCTTGAATAATCATGCGGCGTATATCCTCCACCTGGCGGAACTTATCTGCCACAGTCACGCGCACACGCTGGTCACCATTGTCGTAGTAGCCTGCATACGAGGTCTTGTTTTGTCCGTTGAGTGTGGCGAGCACCTCTGCGGGCAACACTCCCAGACTCGACATCTTGTCCTGCAACAGACGTATGTGTATGCAGTCCTTCTGCTCGCCATAGATATCCACACGGTCTACATTTTCCACATTGCCCAACTCGCGTTTCATCAACTCGGCATAGTCATTCAACTCACGGTCAGAGAGTCCGTCGGCTGTAAGCACATAGAACATGCCATACACGGCAGAGAAATCTTCCTTGGTAACAGACGTATTGGCACCAGCAGGCAATTCGGCTTGCGCATCATAGACCTTCCGTCGCAGACGGTCCCAACACTGCTCCACATCTTCGTTGCTCACCGTACTGCGCAACTCCACCTGTATGATGGATAGGTCGTTGTAAGAGTAACTCTCTATGTTATCGAGGTCTCCCATAGTGCGTATGCGCTTTTCGAGCACATCTGTCACCTCCATCTCCACCTGATGAGCCGATGCTCCTGGATAGGTGGTAACCACCATAGCGAGTTTCACCTTCACCTGTGGATCCTCCAGTTTGCTCATGTCGTAGCAGGCGTATGCGCCTCCCAGCATGAACACCGCCACCAGGAAATATACCAGCAGACGGTTGTTAAATGCCCATTTTCCCAAATCCATCACATCAGTCCTCCTATATTGGTTTTGGAAACAGGAGCCATCAGACGTACCTTCTGACCGTTCTTCAGATGATGTACACCTGTGGAGACTACCAGATCACCTGGCTTCAGACTGCCCTCCACATCGGCTGTACCATCTGTATGAAGCTCGCGCACCGTCACAGACACCTCGTTTATCTTTTTGTCTGAAGTATTATAGGCATAGACGTGTACCTTGCCATCCTTTTCTACCAGGGATGTAGTGGGCACACATACACCCGTGCTGAGTGAGTCTGTCATATTGATAGTCACCCACGATGACATACCTGGAGCCACGCGCTGAGCTTCCTTAGGCAGTGCCAAACGCATGGTATAGAGTTGGTTTGCATTAGCCTTGGGCAAGATACCGATTAGGGTGAGAGGCACTCTCACTCCAGGCAACACATCAAACGTACAGGAATAAGCACTGAACTTTTGCCTGTTCAGATAGGACACAGCTGGCAGGTTCACCTCCATCTCCAATGCATTATCCGAGAGTAGCTTGAGGATAGGCAACCCTGCTGACACATTTTCGCCACCTGAGAAATAACGTTTCTGCACGCGCCCTGAGAAAGGTGCTGTAAGACGGGTATATGCCAACTGGTTCTTATGATTCTGTAATTTTGCTTCAATCTGTTTGAGACCATAGCGTGCCTTATCATAATTGCTGGCTGTGGTACCGCCATCTTGGTAAAGCCCCATGACACGTTCGGCATCAGCTTTTATCTGAGCATACTCCGCCTCGGTCGCATTCAGCTGTACCTGATAGTCCACAGGATCTATCTCTGCCAGCAACTGTCCTGCCCTCACATAGTCGCCTTCATCTACCAACACTCGCTTCAGCGAACCTGCCACTTTGAAGGATACATTGGCTTCTGTGGCAGCCACCACATGACCAGGATACTGAAGTTCTACTGCTCCCATGGGCAGTCTGGCTGTGTCCACGCGAACCACAGCCTCAGTCTCTGCTGACTCTCCTGCTGAATGTCCGCAGGAAGAAACAACCGGCATAAGCACCGGAAGAATGTAGAGTAGTCTCTTGATTTTCATATTTTTACTCTTGATAATATCCTACTTTTCTTATTTGCGTTGCAAAGGTATGACTATTAGACGTAGTCACAAAGGCTAAAACGAACACAAGATTGTTCAAAATGTAGTTTTTACCTTAATTTAACTTGTTTTCTGTGCTCTTTTTATGCTTATGTAAAAACTTTTTTAGATACCTTTGTCCACATGGAAAAAATAAGTCTACCTTTTGAGCGTTTTGCGATGAATCTACTGCAAGACGCACTCACATCCAACCGCAATGTCCTGTTGTATGCGGACGCATGCGCTCTGTTCTACTGTCAGCAGGGAGAGGCGGTGGTAAGAACCAACGGGCGTACCATACGTATTAAACCTGGCGACGTGTACATCTACCTGCCTTCGTCCTACGTAAAAGTGGAGAGCACCACACCTGACTTCTACGGAGTGACTTACAAGACAAGCGTAAGCTACGCCATGGGGATGTTGGAAAACACTTCATACACCTCCAGCATCCTGACGCTGAGAGAGAATCCTTGTATAAGTCTGACCGAACAGCAGCGCGCCTTGCTGGAGGAACTTCTGGAAGCCATAGACCGCCGAACAAGATTGTTCAACACACTCAAAAGCGATGATGACAATAAGGTGTTCATGCAAATCTCACTCTCCAAACTGGGGGAGGTTATCCTCCATGAGATTTTCTATTATGTCTTCAGCAACCAACCTGCAGCACAACCCATCCTGGACTCCAAAGAGCTCATATATCAGACTTTCCTCACTTCGCTCATTCAAAACCACAAACATGAGCGTGCCATTGAGTTCTACGCACACGAGCAACATCTCACTCCCCGGTATTTCTCCAGCGTTATCATGAAGAAGACCGGACGCACTGCCAAACAATGGATTACACAGGTCACCATCAACAGTATCAAGCAGTCACTGCTCTACTCTGGCAAAAGTATCAAGGAGATATCTTCAGCCTTCAACTTTACAAACCAAAGTTTCTTTGGCAAATATTTCAAACAGGCTGTCGGACTTTCGCCCACGGAGTTCAGAGAACAAGCAGAAGAGGAATACAGAAGAAGCATGGAAGAAAAGCAAGACAGGATTAACCAGAATGCCCATGAAGAACTTTGACTTATGCCATCTTCTTCCAAAAACAACAAAAAAAACACACGAACAATCATATTTTTCCAAAACTCCAGATTAAGGGAGAAAAACAAGACTGTCCGTGTGTTTCGCGTAATCCGTAACTCAATACAGATTTTCTATTAAATCGCCTTACCAGCGCACAGGAGCGTCAGGCACATTGGCATCTTCCATGAAGGAAGAGATGGGATGCTGTTCGTATTGAAGGCACATCATCACCATGTCTGTGTCACCAGAGTTACGCAAGGCACGTACCCCAGCAGGTGAGACACGAATCACACTACCCTCCTGTACGGGAAACACCTCACCATCTACCTGATAGTCACCCTTGCCAGAGAGAATGACATACACCTCTTCGTGCGTCTTATGGCTATGCAGGAATGGAGCATCCTCGCCTGCCTTCAACTTCTGTACAGACACCTGAGCACCTGTCAACTGAAGTTCCTCACCCAGAAACTGCTTACCTTCAATCTCAGCCCATGGACCAAGATTCTTAATAGAATAGTTCTTCATAATTCAATACTTGTTTTTTATTTGACTGATGCAAAGGTATGAGGGATTCTTCTATTAAGCAAGTAGATACCTATAAGTCAGTTACTTACCAAAAGGTTAGTAATGGACTATACAAGCAGTTGGTTTTCGCTGTTTAACTTATCTTAACACAGGACTTTGCACAGAGGGAGTGTGATTTCTGTCTGCCAGAATTTCCTCCATGTGGTCCTGTGCCCAGAATATGAGTTGGCTTGCACTGTCCAAAAAGGAACATGCGCGCTCTGTGACTCCATACTCCACACGCGGTGGCACCTCTGGATAGACGTTGCGAAATACAAAACCATCTTCCTCCAGCGTGTGTAACGTCTGCGACAAGGACTTCTGCGAAATATCCTCCACACTCCTCTGAAGTTGACCAAAACGCATCACGCCTTCTTCCCTAAGCGTAAGCATAACCAGAAGTGACCATTTGTCGCCCACACGGCTCAGCACATTGCGGATGGGACAGTTAGCAATCAACTTTTTCATATTCCGAATTCTGAAATGTATCTCATTATTATATTTATTCTGTGATTAGAACAAGAAAAATACACGAGCAATCCCTCGGTCTTCTTGCATTTCTAATGTCTATGCAAAGTTAATATTCTGAATGCGTATATGCAAGAAAAGCCACAAGCAGTTGCCCATAAAAAGATAAATAACGCGACTCCAGTCGACCAAATGAAAAACTGGAGATTAACACGTACATCAACAAAAAGAGCCGAAAGATGAATATGGAAAACAGAATTTTCTTACCTTTGCATGGCAAATAAAAAAACAACATTAGAGAACAGAAAAATGGACGACTATCACGCGGAAAACATGACTAAGTGAAAGTCCCCCCGATGAGCATGGTTCGAAATCCTGCCCGGGAGGCAAGCTTAATTATGCAACCCACATTTTAACAAGGAACGAACAATGCGCACATTCTGGAACACAAAGAATGGTCTGCAAGCCATTGACGAATGGCAGCCCAACTGCTGGGTGCAGGTGACATGTCCCACACAAGAGGACACACGTTTTCTGGAGGACACTCTGGGAATCCCCGATTATTATATTTCTGATATTGCCGATACGGATGAGAGAGCTCGTTATGACATTGACGAGGGCTGGATTCTTATCATCCTGCGTATCCCTTACGTAAAAGAGACAAAGAGCCGCACACCCTACACCACCATACCATTGGGTATCATCATGAAGGGGGATGTGCTCATCACGGTGTGTAACTTCGAGACAAACATGATGATTGACTTTGTCACCTATCAGCAAAAGCGAGGACTGGGCTTTACTGACTCGGTAGATATGATCTTCCGTCTGTTTCTATGCAGTGCCGTTTGGTACCTGAAGCGACTCAAGCAAATCAGCACACTGATAGACAAAGCCAAGCAGAATCTGGATCGTAACGTAAGCAACGCAGACTTGATAGCCCTAAGCCGACTGCAGGATAGTCTCACATACTTCGTCACCTCCATACGTGGCAACGAGAACCTGCTCTCGAAACTGAAGTTCAAACTGCCTGTCGACGAACTGGACGCAGACATGATTGAGGACGTAAACATTGAGATGAGTCAGGCAAGAGAGACCACCAACATCTACTCAAACATCCTCAACTCCACCATGGACACTTATGCCAATATCATCAACAACAATATGAGCGTGGTCATGAAGATGCTCACCAGCATCAGCATTATCATGATGTTCCCCACACTGATAGCCAGTCTGCTTGGTATGAACCTAATCAACGGAATGGAACAGGCATGGTGGGGTTTCCCCATGGCACTTGCACTTTCTGCTGTGATAACAGTGCTCTTTATATGGTATTTCCGACGGAAAAGTTGGATTTAGGTAAAAAAAAACAAAAAAAATCGTCATGCCATTAGGCAGGATGGGATATTTTAACTTATTTTGTATCTGCCAACCTCATTAGAGGGAGGGCTAAATAAGTTCTAACTCAAAAATACAGAGAACGATGGAGTCATCTGAGACTAACGGAACCACTGCCATGGAGCAGTCCACTGAGATCAATGCTGAAGTAAAGCCAACGGTGAACGAGGCTGAACAGACCCCAACGCAGACAGCGTCTGAGGCAGAAGAACAACAGACATCTGGCGTACAGGAAAACAGCCAGGAAGAGACTAAAGAGCAAGTGAAACCCACCGTGACATACGATACCAAAGAGGAGGTCGTAGCACGCGCAAAGGAGATTGTACAGAGCGGTGAGGTTTGCGACAAGCAAGAACTGGAACTGCTCAAGCAACTCTTCTACAAGTTCCACAATGCCGAGGCACAGGAGGCACGCAACGAACATTTCGCAGCAGGAGGCACAGAAGAGACTTTCATGCCACCCATCGACCTGCAGGAGCCTGTCTTCAGAGCTGCCATGCAGACCATACGCGAACGCAGAGCTGCATTACTTCAAGAACAAGAAGAACAGAAGAAAAAGAATCTGGAACGCAAGCTACAGATTCTGGAACGTATACAGCAACTGGCAGCCACACCCGAAGAGGCTAATCAGGCGTTTGACGAGTTCAAGGCTCTACAGGCTGAATGGAAGGAGATAAAGGCTGTACCTGCTGAGCAGGCTACTGAACTTTGGAAGAACTACCAACTCTATGTGGAACAGTTCTATGACCTCCTGAAGCTGGGACACGAGCTACGCGACTATGACTTCAAGAAGAATCTGGAAATCAAGACTCGTCTGTGCGAACAGGCAGAGGCTCTGGCTGACGTCAAAGACGTGATACAGGCTTTCAACCAGTTGCAGAAGCTGCATCAGGAATGGAAAGAGACCGGACCCGTGGCAAAGGAACTGCGCGAGGAAATATGGACTCGTTTCAAAAACGCCTCTACCGTTATCAACAAACGTCATCAGGCACATTTCGAGGCTATCAAGCAAGCCGAAGAGGAGAATCTGGCAAAGAAGACTGCACTATGCGAACAACTGGAGGCTGAGAAGACCGACGGACTGAAGACCTTTGCCGATTGGGATGCCGTAACACAGAAGATCATCGCCTTGCAAGCGGAATGGAAGACCATTGGCTTCGCTCCACAAAAAGTGAACACACAGATATTCGAACGCTTCCGCAAGGGATGCGATGCATTCTTCGAACAGAAGGCTCTTTTCTTCCGTCAGCTGAAAGAGGAACTAAACAGCAATCTGGCTAAGAAGAAGGAACTGGTGGAGAAGGCTGAGGCTCTGAAGGACAGCACAGACTGGCGTAGCACAGGTGACATACTGATTAACCTGCAGAAGCAATGGAAGGAGATTGGCTCTGTGCCTCATAAGTATTCCGATGCATTGTGGAAACGTTTCGTTGGCGCATGCGACCAGTTCTTCGAAGCTAAGCAGAAGGCTAACGCACAGGCTCATGGTGAAGAGAAAGCCAACATGGAGCAGAAGCAGGGCATCATAGAAGCTCTGAAGGAACTGGCTGCCAAAGAGGGCGAAGACATCATGCAGCAGGTGAAGGAACTGCAGCAGAAATGGAACGAGACAGGTCATGTGCCTTTCCGCGAAAAGGATCGTCTCTACAAGGAGTATCGCGAGATATGCGATAAGATTTATGGTGCACTGAGTGCCAGCCAGCGTCAACGCAGGATGAACAACTTCAAGAACAGTCTGGCACAGAAGATTGAAAAGGGTACAAGCACCATCGACAACGAACGCCAACGCATGGCACGTGCCTATGAGCGTATGCAGGAGGAGCTGAAGACCTACGAGAATAATCTTTGCTTCCTGACAAGCAATAGCAAAAAGGGCAACAGCCTGGTTGACCTTGCTAAGAAGAAAGCAGACAAACTGCGCGAGGAGCTCAGTCTACTGGCACAAAAAATCAAGGCTGTAGACGAACAGATAGCAAAGGATAAGGCTGAATAAGTCAATCTTACACTATTTATAAAAAAAGCAATTGGGCAAACAAGTCCAATTGCTTTTTTTTACACAAAACAGTCATAAAATCTTATTTCAGCTCAGTAGAAATTTAGAGGTGGTAAGCTATATCTAAAGAGTTGACTTCATACCTTATGAAGTTGACAAATAGATTCAACCAAAAAGTATTACTATATTACTTGTCCATTTAATACGTATTACTTGCCCATTTAATACGTATTACTTGTCCATTTAATACGTATTACTCCCCAGAGGGTGCAAGAGCCTCAAGGGTGCAACTGATAGGACGATCCTTGGTACTGCGATAGACTCTGCCAAAGCGGTCTGTCACCTCTACGGTTATCTTCGTGTCGGGCTTACTTGCCACAGCACAGAACGTATGCGTATTGTACTTGGTAGAGTTTCCTTCACCATATTTCTTCTTCTTTGCAAACATGGGAATGTCAAAGGTCATGGTCACATAGGGATCTTCACACTTGATACGCTCTACGGGAATCTCCTTTCCTTCCTCATACACCTTTACCTTCCACTCGCGGTCGTAGTTGAACACGTTCACCAGCACCGTGTTGTCTGCCAGCTTCGAGAAGTCTTGTCGCCCAGGATAGGCTTTCATGATAGCTTGCCATACGCTGTGCGTGCGCTGGTATTCCTTCAGCGTATTGCCATCGATGATACGAAACTGCTCGTTGCCTGTTCCCTCCAAGGTGCGTAGCTGCCATGAGATGTCGCGTCCGTTGATGGTGAACACCTGATAGCCACCTGGTGTACCGTCCACACAAGTGGGATGACCTGTATAGCCTCCTGATGCCCACAGGTTACCGCCCACAGCACCCAGAGAGTGCTCCATGATATTGGGATACTGCTTGGGCTGCATATTATAGCATTGATGACGGTGACCCGACATGATATGCACAGTACTAAACTTGCTGAGTGCCTTACACAGACGCTCTGTGGTCTTGTTGTACGGCAGACGTTCCACCACTTCAAAACGTCCATTCTCTGCCCATGCAGGGGCGTGCATACTTACAAACACGGGGGTGTTAGGGTCTACATAGGAGAGGTCTTTCTGCAACCATTCCAACTGCTCATCGGTAAGACCAGTCTCATAATCACGCATACCCACGATTCCCTTGCGGTACTTACCTGACTTGCTCGGACGGTTCTCATAGACGATATCGTCCAGCACCACATAGTGCACCTTACCTATATTATAGGAATAATAGTTGGGACCGACCGCTTCACGAAAGGAGGCAGAAGCCTCGAAGTCTGTCTCTGCCGAATGAGGCGTAGCAGGATTGTTGTCATGATTACCCGTCACACAGAAATGTCTCATGCCGTACGACTTGCGGTTCTTCACGATGAGTGCCTTGTAGTCTGCAATGGTGAAGTGATTGCTGTACCAATAGTTATCCCACGACAGGTCGCCCAACACGGTTGAGTAGATGGGGGTCTTACCTGCCTTCTTGCATTCCTGCTTGATACGTGGCAGGAAAAGACGCTTATAGAGTTTCATATCCTTGGTATCCGCACGGTTTGCCAACTGTGGGTCTGCCTCGAACACCATGATATGGTGGTCGTTGTCTACACGTCGCAAGGCAAAGTCGTGCTGCTCGTCTTTGTCATCCTGAGGCGAGGTGAGAGACTGCCAGAAACCTCCGAAGATTTCCTCTGCCCAGTCTCCGTCTGCCACCTGTGGCATGTAACCAGAGGGAATCACATAGAAGATGTAACCGTTCTTCTTGTCCGAGTTGAGGGTGTAGGCACCGTGGGCATCGGTGGTAGCAAAGGCCAAACCGTCAGACACCACCACACCTGCCACGCCTTTGCCCTTGCAGGTTATGGTACCCTTGATGTCAGCCGCCCACGCTGCTGTGGACAGCAGAAGGATGCAGAGGAACGCTTGCACAAAAGACAAGAGGCTGTTGTGCAACAGCAACTTCCGTAAGATTGATTTGTAAGAGATGTTTGTCATACGCAGAACTGTTTTTGATTATGTTTGTTTCTATGAAATACGGTCTCCGAGCCATCGGGTTGCTCCGAGTCTGCTTGTCAAGCAAGAAGAGGATGTGTCCTTCGTTGACACATCCTCTACCCCTTGCCCCATTCATTGTTTGACTTGGGGTTTATGAAAAAGTGACAGTCTCTCTCTGATCACTTCTGACAAGCTGTGCAGGGAGTCCAGGGCTTTAACTGCTTGAAGAAGTCGTTACCCTTGTCGTCTACCAGAATGAAGGCAGGGAAGTCCTCCACGGTAATCTTCCAGATGGCTTCCATACCCAGTTCGGGATACTCCACACACTCAATACTCTTGATACTGCTCTGCGAGAGTACGGCTGCCACACCTCCAATGGTACCCAGATAGAATCCGCCATGCTTCTGACAGGCATCTGTCACCACCTGACCACGGTTTCCTTTGGCTATCATCACCAGGCTGGCTCCGTGATCCTGGAACTCATCCACATAGGGGTCCATACGGTTGGCTGTTGTGGGACCCATACTGCCACAGGGATATCCCTCTGGAGTCTTGGCTGGTCCTGCATACAGGATAGGATGGTTTTTGAAGTAGTCAGGCATTTCTTCACCTGCATCCAGACGTGCCTTCAGCTTAGCGTGGGCAATGTCACGTGCCACGATGATGGTACCCTTCAGGTTCACACGTGTGCTCACGGGATACTTCGTCAGTTCGGCTCTCACGGCATCGATGCCCTTGTCCAAATCTATCTCTATGCCCTTGCCACCTTCGCCTGGCTTACGCAGCTCCTCAGGAATCAGTTCTGTGGGGTTCTGATCCATCTGCTCCAACCAGATACCGTCCTTGTTGATCTTTGCCTTGATGTTGCGGTCAGCCGAACAGCTCACACCCATACCGATAGGACAGCTTGCTCCATGACGAGGCAGACGAATCACACGGATATCATGTGCCAGATACTTACCGCCGAACTGTGCGCCCAGCCCTATCTTATGAGCCTCTTCCAGCAGTTTCTGTTCCAGGTCGATGTCGCGGAAGGCACGTCCTGTCTCGTCACCAGTGGTAGGCAGGTTGTCATAGTATTTGATAGAAGCTAACTTCACGGTCAGCAGGTTCTTCTCTGCGCTGGTACCTCCTATCACGAAGGCAATATGGTAAGGTGGGCAAGCTGCTGTGCCCAGGCTCTTCATCTTCTCCACCAGGAAGGGCAGGAGTGTCCCTTCGTTTTGGATGGTTGCCTTGGTCATGGGATAGAAGTAGGTCTTGTTGGCAGAACCGCCTCCCTTTGCCACCATCACGAAACGGTACTCATCGCCTTCTGTTGCTTCGATATCGATTTGTGCGGGCAGGTTGCAACGGGTGTTCACCTCGTCGTACATGTTCAGAGGTGCGTTCTGCGAGTAGCGCAGATTGTCTTGTGTGAAGGTGTTGAACACACCACGGCTCAAGGCTTCTTCGTCTTCGAAGTCTGTCCACACGCGCTGTCCTTTCTCACCATGTATGATGGCTGTACCTGTATCCTGACAGAAGGGGAGGATTCCCTTGGCAGCTGTCTCTGCATTACGCAGGAACTGCAATGCCACGTACTTGTCATTCTCTGATGCCTCGGGGTCTGTCAGAATCTTTGCCACCTGCTCGTTGTGCTCACGGCGCAAGGTGAACTCCACATCGTGGAAGGCTTGCTGTGCCAACAGCGTCAAGGCTTCCTTCGAGACCTTCAGGATGGTCTTCCCTTCAAACTCGGATGTGCTTACTCCCTCACGGCTCAACAACCGATACTGGGTGGTATCCTTTCCCATCTGAAACATGGGAGCATACTTGAATTCTACCATAATAATGTATTTCCTTTTTTTTGAACGAATTTACTTTCTGTATTGTCTGTTATTTATATTAGCGCAGGGGCTTGTTTTTTACTCCCCTTGCTCGTCGTAGTGCTGGAAGAGGAAATCGTTGTAGGGGTATTTCTGCACGTGCAGCTCCTTCACACGGTCGTAGAGCACACGCTTCAGAGTGTCGATATTCGTCTTCTCACGAGCGGAGATAAACAGGCAGTTGTCGCCCATACGAGCCATCCAACTGTGGATAAGCTCATCTACCGACACGTTACGCTTCGTGGCTGGCGTCAGGTCATCGGCATCCTTCTCCTCCCAGGTGTACGCATCTATCTTGTTGAAGATAATCATCGAGGGTTTCTCGGCGCATCCCAAGTCTGCCAGCGTCTTCTCCACCACCTTTATCTGTTCCTCAAAGTCGGGGTGAGAGATGTCCACCACATGCAGCAAGAGGTCTGCCTCGCGTACCTCGTCCAGTGTGCTCTTGAAGGAGTCCACCAGGTCTGTAGGCAGTTTGCGTATGAACCCTACCGTATCAGACAGCAGAAAGGGCAGATTGTCTACGATGACCTTGCGCACAGTGGTGTCCAGTGTGGCAAAGAGTTTGTTCTCCGCAAACACCTCACTCTTCGAGAGCAGGTTCATCAGCGTGCTCTTGCCCACATTCGTATAGCCCACCAACGCCACTCTTATCATACGTCCACGGTTGCTGCGTTGCGTAGTCTTCTGCCGATCGATGTCTGCCAGTCGTTGTTTGAGCAGACTCATACGGTTTAGGATGATACGGCGGTCCATCTCCAGCTGTGTCTCACCGGGTCCACGCAGTCCTACGGATCCTTTTCCTCCACCCGAACCGCTTCCTCCTCCTTGTCGCTCAAGGTGTGTCCACATGCGCTGCAGTCGGGGCAACATGTAGCGGTATTGTGCCAGCTCCACCTGTGTCTTGGCATTGGCGGTCTGTGCACGCATGGCAAAGATATCGAGTATGAGGCTTGTACGGTCCAGCACCTTTATGTGCAACTCGTTTTCGATGTTGCGCAACTGCTTGGCACTCAGCTCATCGTCGAAGATGGCCATCGACACTTCTCTTTCGGCATCCTCCTCTGCCTGTATGTAGGCACGTATCTCCTGCAACTTACCTATACCCAGATAGGTGACAGCACTTGGCCCGTTCATCTTCTGTGTAAAACGCTTCACGGTGTGTGCTCCGGCTGTCTCTGCCAGAAACTCCAGTTCGTCCAGATACTCCTGTGTCTTGCGCTCACCCTGCAGGGGTGTCACCAGTCCTATCAGTATAGCAGTCTCCTGCACCTCTCCTCCGAGGTTGTCCGACTGCGCCTTTATGCTCTTTCCCGTCTCTGGCGAGAGGGAAGAGCGCGAGGCATTGTAATATTTACTTCTGGTTGTCTTCAAAGTTTTTTTTAGATTTCATTTCACTTGCACCACCAGATACTTGCTTACGCTCCAGAAGCGTTTGGCATCTGTGATGTGTAACTCATACTGCCCTTGCGCATCTTTGCTTAGGGTATACGATCCCTTGGGATGGGTGGTCAGCAGTTTAGCACTCTTGCTATAGAGCTTCACCTCCTTGTCGTATCGGATGTCAATCTTGGTGAAGTAGTCGCGGTTGAAGTTCTCATCCTTGAGCACGTCACCGCTCGACAGTATCTTCTGCTCCTTCAGTTCCGACTTGGTGCCAAACACAAACCATGCGGCATTCAGCTCCTTGTCCTGCGCGGCTATGGCTTTTGCCTTGGCATCGTTCTCAGCGTTGAGCGATGATACGTTGTCGTTGAGTGTGCTGATCTCCTGCCCTTGACGCACCAGTTCAGCATCCTTCTCCGCCAGACTGGCTTCCAGCTCCTGTATGCGTTGTGCCTGTTGCTCAATCTGGCTCTGCAGGTTTGCAATGGTCTTCTGGAGCTTCTCGCCTTTGATATTGCTGGTGCGCAGTTTCTCTTTCAGCTGAGCCACCATGTCGCGGTTCTGCTTCATGGCTTGCTCGATAAACTCCATGTTCTCCTTTATCACCTCGCGGCTACTGGCATTCTCGCGTGTGGCATCAGCCACCGTCACCCTGCCCTCAGCCTCGGTTATGCGCCGAATACCTTCCTGCACCTCGTTGAAGGTACCCATGATGTCATCCAGTTCAGCATCCTTCCCGTCAATCACGCGTTGCAGCGAGTCACGCTCCTGCTGAAAAGATTCCTTGCTCGTTCCACCTTGGTTGCACGCACACGCCACCAGCGCACACGCACATACAATCATGCAATTGTGTAACCTCATAGTTCAGTCCTCCTTAGATAAATATTCTTTGTCTGTTGTAGGCTTGGTTTCCTCATATCCTCCCACCACAATCACAAACTCGCCTCTTGGCTCGTTCTCCAGAAAGTGGGCGTGTATCTCCGACAGGGTGCCTCGCACGCTCTCCTCGTGTATCTTGCTTATCTCGCGACAGACGCTTGCCTGTCTGTCCTCACCAAATACTTCCATCATCTGAGCCAGAGCTTTCACGATGCGGTGTGGCGACTCATAGAAGATCATCGTGCGCGGTTCTTCTGCCAAGGCTTTCAGCCGACTCTGCCGACCTTTCTTCTGTGGCAGGAATCCTTCAAAGCAAAAGCGGTCCGAAGGCAGTCCGCTGCTCACCAGGGCTGGCACCATAGCGGTGGCTCCTGGCAGGGTGATCACTTCTATCCCTGCCTTGATGGCTTCGCGTGCCACCAGAAAACCAGGGTCGCTGATGCCGGGAGTGCCCGCATCTGACACCACAGCCACCGTCTCACCTCCCTTCAGCCGTTCCACCACACGGTCCACGGTCTGATGCTCGTTGAACTTATGATAAGAGAGCATGGCATTCTTAATGTCGAAGTGGCGAAGCAGATTACCGCTCGTACGAGTATCTTCCGCCAGTATCAAATCCGCTTCCTTGAGAATCCGCAAGGCTCTCATCGTGATGTCTTCAAAGTTGCCCACAGGGGTGGGGACCAGGTATAATGTGCCCATCATTATTATATTTAGGGACAAAATTAGCGATAAAATAAGAGACTACCACACTCTGAAGGGAAAATTTTAAAACCTCTTCTGCAATGCCACATGAAGAAACATTACTACCTTTGTCATCAGTAACAAGCGTTACGACCATAGATACAAATCGTGATTCATAACAGATACGCTGAAAATGAAAGATGTAGGCTCTAACAACGGAGAGATGATGCGCCAGGGACGCGTGGAGGTAATATGTGGCTCGATGTTCTCTGGCAAGACAGAGGAACTCATAAGACGACTGCGACGGGCACAGTTCGCCCACCAGAAGGTGGAGATCTTCAAACCTGCCATCGACGTGCGCTATAGTGAAGAGGAGGTGGTGTCGCATGAGGGAAACAGCATCATGTCCACACCCGTAGACTCATCCACCAATATCCTGCTACTGGCACAAGACAGCGACGTGGTGGGCATCGACGAGGCGCAGTTTCTCGATGACCACATCGTGGAGGTGTGCAACACACTCGCTGGCATGGGCATAAGGGTGATCGTGGCTGGACTCGACCTCGACTTCAAGGGACAGCCCTTCGGACCCATGCCTAATCTCTGCGCCATTGCCGACGAGGTCACCAAGGTTCACGCCATCTGCGTGCATTGTGGGGCGTTGGCTTACGTGAGCCACCGCACCGTGGCAGGCGAGAAACAGGTGATGCTGGGCGAGAAACATGAGTACGAACCGCTTTGCCGCGAGTGCTACGCAAAAGCGTGCCACGCCGAGAAACATAAGGAAGGAGGGACTGACACAGATGCTTGACGAGAAAATCACTTTCGACCGCGTGGTGCGATGGACGCTGACGGTCTTGTTGTGTGTGGCTGCCGTATGGCTGCTCAACAGGTTGTCCACGGTCTTACTGCCGTTCTTCGCAGCATGGCTGTTGGCTTACATGCTCTATCCGCTCGTACATTTCCTGCAGTACAGACTCCACCTGCCCGGACGGGTACTGAGCATTCTGGTGGCTCTGGTGCTGGTGGGGGGCGTCATCGCTGGGGCTTTGGCACTTATCATTCCGCCCATCGTGGAGGAGAGCTTGCGCATAGGCGAACTGGCAAAGGTGTACTTCCACGACACACTGGTGGAGACGGGACTCATGGAGCAATTGGAGCAGACGGTCAGAAAGTATGCCGAGGGCGTCAACCTGGCACATCTGGCACAGCAGAGTTCCTTCATGGACGCACTCCAGAGCACAGCCCTCCAGGTGTGGTCTATCGTTGCTGGCACACTCGACTTCGCACTCGGACTGCTGGGCTGCCTTATCGTCTTGCTCTATATGTTCTTCATTCTGATGGACTACGAGAAGATCTCGTCTGCCTGGCTTACGCTTATCCCCAAGGGGAAACGTACACTGGCTGCCATGATTGTACAGGACGTGAAGGCTGGCATGAACGCTTATTTCCGCGGACAGGCTCTCATCGCCTTGTGTGTGGGAATCCTCTTCAGCATCGGTTTCCTCATCATCGACTTTCCGATGGCTATCGGACTGGGACTGTTCATCGGGGTACTCAATCTGGTTCCCTACCTCCAGACGCTGGGCTTCCTGCCCACGTTGCTGCTGGCTTTCATCAAGTCACAGGAGACAGGACAGAGTTTCTGGATCATCCTGGCTTGTGCTCTGGCTGTCTTTGCCGTGGTGCAGGGCATCCAAGACATGATTCTCACCCCACGCATCATGGGACGCGCCATGGGACTCAACCCTGCGGTCATCCTGCTGAGCCTTTCGGTTTGGGGCAGCCTGATGGGCTTCATCGGACTGATCATCGCACTCCCGCTCACCACCCTGCTACTCTCCTACTACCGACGATTCATCATTGGAGAGGAGAAATAACAAGGGGGAGATTTACCTCTATAAACCACAGAGA
This sequence comes from uncultured Bacteroidaceae bacterium, assembly GCA_934394435.1. GTDB lineage: Bacteria > Bacteroidota > Bacteroidia > Bacteroidales > Bacteroidaceae > Physcousia. The sequence goes on along the minus strand of CAKRRN010000009.1, from coordinate 440 downwards.
CTGAACACGAAAACCCTTTACGCTTTAAAAAATCATACATTTTCTTTGCGGAATAAGAAAAAGTGTGTACCTTTGCACCGCAATTGCGCAAAGAAGCGCAGTTTGTCTTTAGGTTGACTCGCTAGCTCAGTAGGTAGAGCACTTCACTTTTAATGAAGGGGTCTTGGGTTCGAACCCCAAGCGGGTTACTCTTACGAGGGTGCCATAGCTCAGTTGGTAGAGCAAAGGACTGAAAATCCTTGTGTCCCCGGTTCGATTCCTGGTGGCACCACACACAGAACAGAAGGCAGGTAAGGTTTTCACTTATCTGCCTTCTGTCTTATTTCCCCCAAAGCCACGCTGCCCGTCCTCCAGAGCTCAGACTGGCTCAACGGATTATTCATGGGGATATCCGTAGATTGTAGCAAGCCTAAAAAGGAAGAATTTTTCATCTCTTATAC
>CAKRRN010000008.1 GCA_934394435.1 uncultured Bacteroidaceae bacterium | reverse complement strand
CGTCTTATAGAAGATGAACTGAACCATACAAAAGAGGATTTCATCAACCATTTCAAAGAGACATATACCAATCAGTACCCTCCTTCATGGATGCTGACCGAGATATTGCCGTTTGGTGTAATCACCAATATTTACTCAAACATCAAGAATAAAAAGACAAAGAAGCGTATTGCCCAGTCGTTCGGTCTGCAAGTTGCCCCTTTTGAGTCTTGGCTTACCATTATCACAGTGACACGAAACTCATGTTGTCATCATGCTCGTGTATGGAATAGGGTGTTCTCCATTCGTGCTACTATGCCAATTAGAATGTCACGTCTTTGGATTACCTTGCCAACAGACCCATTGAAAGTGTACTTTGACATGTGCATCATCAAGTATTTCCTTGACACCATATCTCCAAACAACGATATGCTTGACAAGATGAACAGACTTTTTGTTACGTTTCCAGAAATAGACAAAGCTGCCCTTGGCTTCCCTGTTGGTTGGGAGAATGAGCCACTATGGCAATAATCGACATATGGGATGACTACTAATCACCCCATAGCACCCCGTTTTTGTAAATTCGGTGTAATAGAAAGTTAAATACGTTAAATTTTAAGCATTTCGTATCTATATAGAATCCATATTGTCACTTTTCTACCGTTTAGAGCGTATAATACTGATAATCAACTAATAATAGATACTCGTGGTGTAAGTCTTTGGCAGAAATCGTCATTCCCAATAGTGTGACAAGTATTGGAGTCGGAGCCTTTTCTGAGTGTGAATCTTTGGCAAAAGTCATCATTCCGAATAGTGTGACAAGTATTGGAGGTTGCGCCTTTGAGAACTGTAATTCTTTGAAAAAATCGTCTTTCCAAATGGTGTGACGAGTATTGGAGACAGCGCCTTTTTTGATTGCAATTTTCCCAACAATATAAAACAAGAGTTAATCTCTTGCTATGGAGACAAAATTTTCAGATGGTGATACTAAGCGTAAAAAAATACGAAAGCATATTGAGGCAGCATCCTGATGCAATCATTGCGGATGTGACCAGCCATGCCCAAGATGACTTAATCAAGTTAAGCCCATTTTATCCACATGGCGGAATAAGGCTTTCTCTATCGTCTGTTTTGGAAATCATAAACCCCAATCGGTCATTAGAAATCTCATAATTTCTCTCTCCGAAGCCTTTTCTCTTCTCATTAGCCTTTTCAAGAGCTTTGCCAATACAGAAAGGTGACTAAGAACGCTGACTGATCTTATGCTTACCTAATTCCATTTTGTATACGTTGGTCTGTTTCCGTGTGAATCCCATGCTCTGATACAACTTGTTTGCAGCCTCTCTCTCTGGTCTCGAGGTAAGCATAAGGGTGGTCTCTCTGGATTGGTTGATAAAAAGGATTGCTCTCTCTATTATAATCCTTCCATATCCGTGCCCTCTGTATATTTCGTCTACTACGACATCCTCTATCCAGGCTTTTCTGCCTGTGGGTGTCTGATAGGTGCCTATGGTGACCATGCCTATGACTTTTTCTCCTTCGAGCAAGACGAACATGTGGCTGTTTGGTGCGGAGATGATTTCTTTCATCTGCTTCTCGCTTATGGGAGTGGCGTGTGGAGACAGTTGGCAGAGCAGTCTGTTTATCTCAGTAACGCTAACCTGATTGTATTTTGTTATTTCTGAGAACTGGATTTCCATGACTGTTTCCTCATCTTATTTGTTTTGACTACGGAATTCAGAAGGGGTTAGCCCCGTGTGGGCTTTGAAGTATTTGCAGAAGAAGCTCTGGTTGGGGAAGTTCAGTTTGTAGGTAATCTCCTGTATGGTGAGACTCGAACTGCCCAGTAGCACCTTTGCCTCTGACACTACGAAGTGGTCTATCCAGTCTGAAACTGTCCGCCCAGTCTGTTGCGTCACTATTGTCCCTAAGTATTTGGGCGTGATGTGCATTTGGTCAGAATAGAAGGTCACTCTGCGTTGCTGACGGAAGTGCAGACTCAGGAGCGACATAAACTGCCTTACGTAGTCCTGCTGGCGATAGTGTGCAGTATGCTGGATGGATTTATTCAGATCGAGTCCAGAGCAGAATAAGTTGAGTATGTTGAATATCAAAGCAGAGGCTTGTGCCTTGACAGACTCGTGATAGAAGAGCAGATCGTGGTCAGCCTTGATGGCATCGGACAGGAATCCTATCATTGTGTTTAGTCGTTTGGTCTCGTGTGCACTCAGTTTTAAGACTGTCAGAGCTTCCAGTTCTGTGTAGTGTGGCAACAGTTTTTGCAGGGAAAGACTCATCACACCATCTGGCTTTTCTGATGAGCATATGACACTTACCTGCTCCAGATTTCCATCTATGAATTGTATCACGCTACCTGGTTTGCACACAAATAGAGTGTTGACCTGTATGCGGCATTCGATGGAGTTGCAACGTATGAGTGTGTTGTCCTTTGTACATAGAAAAATAATGGAGAACTGGGGACGTATGGGGCTTGAGAAGTTATTTTTGTAAGTAATTTCGCTGGGACATACGTTGTGAGACACAACCATGTTGTTGCCATAAGCGACTCCATTCGTGTAGTCTTCTTCTGTGAGGTGGTATTTCTCCTTTATGTCTTCCAAACTGAGTTCTTCTATTTTTGTAGAGTCTTGCATTACGGTCGTTTTGATTTTATATATTTTGTTATGTGCAAAGATATTACAAAAGGAACAATTGAACAAGTGAAATTGAACATTATTCCATCAGATGACATATAAACAGAAACGTGAAAAGATGTAATAATGGTAATAATTCTCGTCAAATGTGTACTTTGTTACAACGGGAAAAGCCTTATCTTTGCAGTTGTTGAACGTATTTAGGGTAGTGGAATAACTCCCTATTAGCGTTCGGTTGCTTAATCCTTTTACACAAACATTAAAAATGTTGAGACGATGACACACAAGTTTCTAATTGCTTGCAGTTTATTCTGCATGATGTTCATGGCTGCTCCCACAGATGTGTGTGGTGCTGGCAAACAGGATGCACATATAGCCTATGTGCTCAAGAATCTCTCCCTCAGCAAGGAGGCTGTAGCCAAGTTTCGTCCTCTGCTTGTCCAGTATTATCAAGAGATTGCGCGTGTGAAAGCTCCCCGAAAAGCTTTGAGGGAAAAGTATCAGAAGGCTGAGGAAACGGGAAAGCTCACGGCGCAGCAATGTGACGAACTGTTTCAGAGCAAACAGAAGCAGGAGTCGGGCGAACTGGAGGTGCGCACTCGTTATTATGCGAAATTTAAGACTGTGCTCACAACGCCTCAAGCTTATCAGGCTATTAGACTCTGCAACGACAAGTTGAAGTAGAGGTAAGGGGGAGAAGGGCTTCTGTCTCCTTCTACCTCCAAGGTAATGGTGGAATGAATTGCGTGGTGTGTGGCGATAATACATTCGTTACACATACGTTTTTGTGCGCCTTGGTGAGTGACGGAGAATGTTGTATGGATGTAATCTAACGAAATATTAAGTAAGAGAGATTGTAAATGTCACAGAAAACTTTAATAAAAGACAAAGAATACTGGGGGGAGCGACCCCTTTACAGGTTGCATGATGCACGTCTTGAGCATGTAACTATACATACGGGTGAGTCTTCTATCAAGGAATCAGGAAACATAGAGGCTGAGGGATGTACCTTCGATGGCAAATATGTCTTTTGGGAATGCCGTCGGTTCGACGTGCGCAACAGCCTCTTTATGCCAGGTGCACGCAGTTCGCTCTGGTATAGTAGCGATGTACATATGGTGGACTGTCAGGTGGATGCTCCCAAGATGTTTCGTCGCATGAATGGGGTTACGGTAGAGCGTTGTCAGTTTAGCGATGCGAAAGAAACCCTTTGGGATTGTAAGGGTGTTGTCATTAGGGATTCACGTGCCGACAATGCCGACTATCTGGGCATGCACACCGATGATGTGCTGTTGGAAAATTATCATCAGGAGGGTAATTATGCCTTTCAGTATAGCCGTGGAGTCACTATCCGCAATAGTGTGCTCAACTCAAAAGACGCTTTGTGGGATAGCGAGAATGTGACCGTGGAGGATAGTGTCATCAATGGCGAATATCTGGCTTGGTACAGCCGTAATCTCCGTCTTATACGTTGTCATATTACAGGCGAACAACCTCTATGCTATTGTGAGAATCTCTATATGGAGGATTGCACTATCGGTGAGGATGCTGTTTTGGCTTTTGAGTATAGTACTATAAAAGCAACCATCAAGGGGTATGTGCCCAGCATCAAGAATCCGACAAGTGGGTATATTGCTGTGGAGAGCGTAGGTGAACTGATAATTGATGAAAACCAACGTAAGCCTGCAGATTGTCAAATTATTGTGGATGGAAAACGTGTGCTCTGATACCTTTTCTTCTTCTTTAGCTGCTCTCAAGGCTCAGTCTGGAGCAGAATGTGCGTCTTGTCTGTTCGATATCCCTGTTGACCGCAGAGGGTCTGGCTGTATGAAGTGGGATGATGAGCCCTGTAGCGATTATCCCTTGTGGGTGGCAGATATGGATTTCCAGGCAGCACCCTGTGTGCGCGAAGCCCTTGCCAAACGGCTTGAGCATGGGGTGTTCGGTTATGCTGTTCCCACAGACTCTTATTATGAAAGTATCGTTCGGTGGCATAAGAACAGGCACAAGGTACATTATGAACGAAACTGGATGATTGTGGTTCCTGGTGTCGTACCAGCCATAAGTGCTATTCTGAGGGCGATGACTCATCCGGGCGATGGAGTGCTGACCCTCTCACCGGTGTATAACTGTTTCTATAGCAGTATACGTAATTTGGGTTGTAGGGCAGAGGAAAGCCAGTTGCAAGTGGGAGAAGATGGCAGGTATGTGATTGATTTCGTGGACTTGGAACAGCGTGCCTGTAAACCAGATGTGAGTGTGATGTTGCTCTGCTCACCTCATAACCCGACAGGCAGAGTGTGGAGTAAAACAGAGCTTGAGAAGATTGCGGATATATGTCTCAGAAACAATGTGTTTCTTGTATCAGATGAAATACATTGTGAGCTTACTATGCCTGGGCAGACCTTTCTTTCGCTTTATGCGCTCGACCATCCTATTCTTCGGCATGCTTGTGTCTGTACGAGTGCCAGCAAGGCGTTTAACATGGCAGGCTTGCAAAATGCCCAAATTGTATGTGCCAATGAGGAGGTTCGTGGTCGCATAGATCGTGCTGTCAATATCCATGAGGTGTGTGATGTGAATCCTTTTGGTCTGGTGGCCACAGAGGCAGCTTATACCTGCGGCGAGGAATGGCTCAATGAGCTTTGCCATTATTTATGGGGCAACTACCAAGCTCTGGCTACGTACCTTGGTGAACATTGTCCATCGTTGCGTATCATGCCTTTAGAAGCCACCTATCTTATGTGGGTGGATGTGCGCGCGTGTAGCATGAACGATGAAGAGTTTTGTCAACTGTTGATAAAGCAGCAGAGTGTGCGCCTTGCTCCTGGTTCTCATTATGGAAAGGGTGGCGAAGGCTTCGTGCGTATAAACCTGGCTACGCAGAGGGCCAGACTTATGCAGGCAGCCTTGCGCATTGAGACGTATGTGAATAGTCTGGCATGAGTTATACTCAATATAAGGATTCGCTTCTCGCTCGTATTCGTAATGGTGAGAAGATGACGGGAAGCCATCAGCTTATGCTGGCGGCTTTGCTCAGTTTGCCCAGCATGATGGCTCAGCTGGTACATATTCTCATGCAGTACATAGATGCCAGCATGGTGGGTAGCCTTGGTGCCAAGGCGAGTGCCAGCATTGGACTGGTGAGTACTACGCTCTGGCTCTTTGGTAGTCTGTGTTCTTCTGCCAGCGTGGGTTTCTACGTCCAGGTGGCACATAGGATAGGAGCAGGTGAAATGGCAGAGGCTCGTCACGTGTTGCGGCAGAGTTTTATCTCTTGCCTCTTTTTCGCTCTTACGCTTAGTGCTATCGGTGTTGCCATCAGTTCGTATCTTCCGCATTGGTTGGGTGGAGGAGAGGAAATATGTCACGATGCATCAATGTATTTCTTGATCTTCAGTCTTGGAATTCCGTTTTCCCAACTGAATTCGCTCTGTAGCGGAATGCTTCGCTGTAGCGGAAATATGCATGTGCCCAGTTTCTTGAACATCCTCATGTGTCTGCTTGATGTTGTTTTCAATCTCTTTCTTATTTTTCCAACTCGAGAGGTGTGCGGGATTGTTATTCCTGGTGCAGGTCTTGGGGTAGTGGGAGCAGGGTTGGGCACTCTGCTGGCTTTTGTGGTTTGCTCGCTTGCCATGTGTTGGTTTGTTTGTGTGCGCAGTCGTGAACTCAATCTGTGTCAAGATACAGGTACGTTTCGCCCACAAGGGCAGACGCTTGCAAAAGCCCTGCGCATAGCTTTCCCTCTTGCAGTTGAGCATGTAGTGCTGTGTGGTGCCCAGATAGTGAGTACTATTATCGTTGCCCCACTCGGTACGATTGCCATTGCCGCCAATAGTTTTGGCATCACGGTAGAGGCGCTCTGTTACATGCCAGGCTATGGCATTTCGGATGCGGCTACAGCTCTTGTGGGGCAGAGTTTGGGAGCCAAGAGACTTCGTTTAGCACGTAGTTTCGGACGTATAAGCGTTGGTATGGGAATAGCCGTTATGACCTTTATGGCGATTGTGATGTATGTGTTCTCACCTGCGCTAATGACTCTGATGACTCCAGATGAGGCTGTGAGAGGATTGACGGTAAGCGTTCTTCGTATCGAAGCTTTTGCAGAGCCTATGTTTGCTGCCAGCATTGTATGCTATGGTGTATTTGTGGGTGCAGGAGACACGCTGGTTCCTTGCACTATGAATTTGGGCAGTATATGGGTGGTGCGTATTGTTCTTGCCTCTTTGTTGGCTGGCAGTATGGGATTGCAGGGTGTGTGGATAGCCATGGCTGTGGAACTCACTTTTCGTGGCATCATCTTTTTGCTTCGTTTCCGTACGGACCGATGGATGAGAAAATAATGTGTGGCTATAGTATGACACGATAATATGTCAGAACCGCTTTCGATTGTAAATGTAAAAAAGAGAAAGAAAATTTTGCTCGTTTAGGCAGAAAGTTGTACTTTTGCAGCCGAATTATGCCGCACAGGCTATAAAAGTGAGCCACGAGTTGGCTTCGCCCTGCGGTCAAAACCCGTTTAATAATAATAAAAAATGTACGCAATCGTAGAGATTAACGGTCAGCAGTTCAAGGCAGAGGCTGGAAAGAAGTTGTTCGTGCATCACATGGCAACTGCAGAGGCTGGTCAGACTGTTGAGTTTGAGAAAGTGTTGTTGGTAGACAAGGATGGCAACATCACCGTGGGTGCTCCCACTGTGGAGGGTGCTAAAGTGGTGGCAGAGGTGAAGTCAACTCTGGTAAAGGGTGACAAGGTACTGGTGTTCCACAAGAAGCGTCGTAAGGGCTATCGTAAGTTGAACGGTCATCGTCAGCAGTTTACTGAGTTGACTATCAAGGAAGTTATCGCTTAACAATTAAACTGAGGAGAAACAAGAAATGGCACATAAAAAAGGTGTCGGCAGTTCTAAGAACGGTCGTGAGTCTGCAGCACAGCGACTCGGTGTGAAGATATTCGGTGGTGAGAAGTGTATTGCTGGTAATGTGATTGTCCGCCAGCGTGGTACTCGTCATTATCCTGGTCAGAATGTTGGTATGGGTAAGGATGATACTCTCTATGCTTTGGTAGACGGTACTGTGGAGTTTAAGAAGGGTCGTAGAGATCGTAGCACAGTAAGCGTGGTACCTGTAGCAGAGGCATAACTTGAATCTGTATAAAAATAGGTAGACAAGAAGACTTTCTTCGAGGTAAGTCGAAGTAAGAAACTTTTGCCGAAAAAAAAGTAAAAAAAAGGGGTGCGTATGTAGTACATATGCACTCCCTTTTTTGTTTATACCTAAATTTAGGTATGCTCGTTCTGTCTATTTCGTGAAATAGTAGTAACTTTGTGCTTGTTAAAATGAAAGAATTATAACATAAAGATATGCTTACGCTAAAACTCATTACCGAAGAGAAAGACCGCGTGGTACGTGGTCTGGAAAAGAAGCATTTCCCCAATGCTGCCAAGACAATAGAGGAAGTCATTAGTTTCGACAAGACCCGTCGCCTGACTCAGGCAGAATTAGATGAAAACCTATCAAAAGCCAAGAAGATGGCTGCAGAGATAGGTGGACTGATGAAACAAGGTAAAAAGGAGGAAGCTGATGCTGTGAAGGCAGAGGTGGCAAAACTGAAGGAAACCAATCGCCAGTTGGAAGACAAGAAGTCGGAAGCTGAGCGCAATCTTGTAGCTTTGCTTTGCACAATTCCCAATATTCCGTACGATATTGTTCCAGAAGGTACGGGTGCAGAGGATAATTGGGTAGTGAAAAGCTCGCTCAAGGAGTGTGTGGAAGGAAAAGACACCGTAGGGAATTGGGATGCTAATCCTGTGATAGAAAGTGCTCGTCTGCCTCATTGGGAGTTGGCTAAGAAGTATAATCTGATTGATTTCGATTTAGGGGTGAAGATTACGGGTGCTGGTTTCCCAGTCTATCGCGGACAAGGGGCAAGACTCCAGCGCGCGCTTATAAATTTCTTCCTGGACGAAGCAAGAGCTGCAGGCTACGAAGAGATAATGCCTCCTACGGTGGTAAACCAAGCAAGTGGTTACGGCACGGGTCAGTTGCCTGATAAGGAAGGTCAGATGTATCATTGTGAAGTAGATGATCTCTATCTTATCCCCACGGCAGAGGTGCCTGTGACAAATATCTATCGTGATGTTATTATCGATGAGAAAGACCTGCCCATCAAAAACTGTGCTTATACTGAATGCTTCCGTCGTGAGGCAGGTAGTTATGGTAAGGATGTGCGTGGCTTGAACCGCTTACATGAGTTTAGCAAGATAGAGATCGTACGTATAGACACTCCTGAGCATTCTGATGCCTCACACAAGGAGATGCTTGCACACGTGGAAGGGTTGCTCAAGAAATTGGAACTGCCGTACCGTATCCTGCGTCTTTGCGGTGGAGACATGAGCTTTACCAGCAGTATCTGTTATGACTTCGAGGTATATTCTGAGGCTCAGAAGCGTTGGCTTGAGGTTAGTTCGGTAAGCAATTTTGATACGTATCAAGCCAATCGCCTGAAGTGCCGTGTACGCCGTACTGCCGACAAGAAAACAGAGCTAGCGCATACACTGAATGGCTCCGCTTTGGCGCTGCCTCGTATTGTAGCGGCTCTGCTGGAGAATAATCAGACAGAGGAGGGTATTCGCATACCTAAAGCACTTGTACCCTATATGGGCTGTGACATGATAAAGTAAATTGTCCAACAACCATCCAACAACCATCCAACAACAGAATCAGACAGATGAATAAAATAATAAGCAAAACACAGTTTTCGGAGAAGGTGTTCAAACTGGAGGTGGAAGCTCCTCTTATAGCCAAGGCACGTCGTGCAGGACATTTTGTAATTGTTCGTGTGGACGAGAAGGGCGAGCGTGTTCCGCTTACCATAGCAGGAAGCGACGTGCAGAAGGGCACCATTACTTTGGTCATCCAAACTGTGGGTGCGAGCACCAGTCAGTTGTGTGCGCTCAAAGAAGGTGATTATATTGCAGATGTGGTGGGTCCTTTGGGTAAGGCCACTCATATCGAGAACTATGGCACAGTCTTGTGTGCTGGAGGTGGTGTGGGCACTGCTCCTATGTTGCCTATCATTCAGGCTCTCAAGGCCGCTGGCAACCGTGTGATAAGCGTTATTGCTGGCCGCAGTAAGGACTTGATAATCCTTGAGGATGAGGTGCGCAAGAGTTCTGACGAGGTAATCATCATGACAGATGATGGATCTTATGGCAAGCAGGGTGTGGTGACGGTTGGTATGGAAGAGGTTATCCAGCGTGAAAAGGTGGATAAATGCTTTGCTATCGGTCCTGCCATCATGATGAAGTTCTGCTGCCTGCTGACCAAGAAATATGAGATTCCCACCGATGTATCGCTCAATACCATTATGGTAGATGGTACGGGTATGTGTGGTGCGTGTCGTATCAGCGTGGGTGGCAAGACCAAGTTCGTTTGTGTGGATGGTCCTGAGTTTGACGGACATCAGGTGGACTTTAACGAGATGCTCCAGCGTGGTGGTGCATTCAAGGCAGAGGAATTAGCTGCAATGGAGGCTTATCAGAGAGCACTTCGTGGTGAAGCTCCTGCGGAGGAGGTTGTATCAGCTAAGGCTGAGAAAGCTCCTGTGGCTCCCTTGAGCGTGGAGCAAATGGATACCACTACACCTGTGGCAGAGCTGATAGACCGTTCGGCTCCCTATCGTGAGCAGTTGCGCAAGAGTATGAAAGCTAAGGAGCGTACTCAGATAGAGCGGTGCAAGATGCCAGAATTAGATCCTACTTATCGTGCTACCACTCGTGTTGAGGAGGTGAATCAAGGCTTGACTGTGGAGCAGGCAATGACCGAGGCAAAGAGATGTCTGGACTGTGCTAATCCAACCTGTATGAAAGGCTGTCCTGTGAGTATCAATATTCCATCGTTTATCAAGAATATCGAACGTGGAGAGTTCCTGAATGCGGCTCGCGTTTTGAAGAGCACATCGGCTCTGCCAGCTGTGTGCGGACGTGTATGTCCGCAGGAAAAGCAGTGTGAGAGCCAGTGTATACATCTGAAGATGAACGAGCCAGCTGTGGCTATTGGTAACCTGGAGCGTTTTGCCGCAGACTTTGAGCGCGAGAGCGGATGTATGGCTTTGCCCGAAGTGGCAGAGAAGAACGGTAAGAAAGTGGCTGTTATCGGTTCTGGACCCAGCGGACTGAGTTTTGCTGGAGACATGGCGAAGGCAGGCTATGATGTGACCGTGTTCGAGGCTTTGCATGAGATTGGTGGTGTGCTGAAGTATGGTATCCCAGAATTCCGTTTGCCCAATAAGATTGTAGATGTGGAAATCAGCAATCTGGAGAAGATAGGTGTGAAGTTCCAGAAAGACTGTGTGGTGGGCAAGACCATCACGGTAGACGAACTGGAGCAGCAGGGCTTCCAGGGCATTTTTGTTGGTTCGGGTGCCGGACTTCCCAATTTTATGGGTATCCCTGGTGAGAACTCCAATGGCATTATGAGCTCCAACGAGTATTTGACTCGTGTGAATCTGATGGATGCCTCTAATCCTGCATATGCTACTCCTATCCGCAAGGCCAAGAGTGTGATGGTTGTAGGTGGTGGCAACACGGCTATGGATAGTTGCCGAACAGCTAAGCGTTTGGGTGCAGAGCGTGTGTTTATTGCCTATCGTCGTAGCGAGGCAGAGATGCCTGCGCGACTGGAGGAGGTGAAGCATGCGAAAGAGGAGGGTATAGAGTTCCTTACTCTGCACAATCCTATCGAGTATCATGCCGATGAGAAAGGCAATGTTACGGAGGTGGTGTTGCAGAAAATGGAGCTTGGCGAGCCAGATGCTTCTGGTCGCAGAAGTCCACGACCCATTCCTGGAGCCACAGAGACGATAGCCATAGATCAAGCTATTGTGGCTGTAGGTGTATCGCCCAATCCTATTGTTCCCACCTCTATACAAGGTCTGGAATTAGGCAGAAAGAATACAATTGTAGTAAACGAGGGTATGCAGACCAACATCCCCATGATATTTGCTGGTGGCGATATCGTGCGTGGAGGTGCTACGGTTATCCTTGCCATGGGTGATGGCAGACGTGCTGCCGCAGCCATGAATCAGTATTTGATTGGTAAATGAGAGGAATTCAGACGGTTGGACTGCTCGTTTGCAGTAACCTCTTTATGACTTTGGCTTGGTATGGCCATCTGAAGATGCAGGATGTGGGAGTCACGAAATCGTGGCCCCTCATCGCTGTTATCGCTTTTTCCTGGGGTATTGCCTTTTTGGAGTATTGTTTCCAGGTGCCAGCCAACAGAATTGGCTTCGAGGGGAATGGTGGTCCGTTTACGCTTATGCAGCTCAAAATTATCCAAGAGGTTATCTCGCTTGTGGTCTTTTGCTTGGTTGCCAATGTCTTGTTTCAGGGGCAGCAGTTGCATTGGAACCACCTTGCGGCTATGGTTTGCTTAGTTTTGGCAGTCTATTTTATATTTAAGTGAAAGAATGAATAAGTATCTGTTAGCAGCTATATTCTCAGTGTGTTGTGCTAATGTTTCTGCCCAGAGGGGAAAGGTTAGCGCTGAGGAACTTGATGCGCCCATTAGGGAGGCTATGTTGCAATACGATTTTACGAAGGCCGAGGAGCTTCTGCAACAGAAAATAAATTTGCTTGAAAAGAAAAGAAAGTCAACAGAGACAGAGGATAGTCTGTTGGAGGTGGCACAGAAGAACAGCGTGAAGTTACATGCCACGGAGCGTGTGACTATCATCGACAGTCTGGTGCTCTCCAAATCGAAGTTGCTCGAGGCTCTTACACTTGGTTCGGAGAGCGGAACGGTAGATACTTATGAGCATTATTTCGGAAAGAAGGATGCGCCTGACTGTGTGGTGTTTGAAAACCAGTTGAAGAATAAGATAGTGTTTTCTGCACTCGACAAGGGTGGTGTGCTGAAACTTTATGAGAGTGTCTTGAATGGCGATGAGTGGTCGAAGCCTTCTCCTTTGCGCGGCATTGACGATGATGACGAGGATAATCTGAACTACCCCTTTATGCTTTCTGACGGACAGACACTCTATTTTGCTGCGCAGAATGAGGAGAGTCTAGGGGGGTACGACATTTATATGACTCGTTATGATGCAGATGAGCACAAATATCTGACGCCCGAAAATCTGGGAATGCCTTTCAATTCTCCTGCAAATGATTATCTCTTTGCCATAGATGAGTTCAATAATCTTGGATGGTTTGCCACAGACCGTAACCAGGCTGAGGGCTACGTGTGCCTGTATACTTTCATTCCCAACGAGACACGCAGAACGTATGAGGAAGGGGCTGTAGAAGAGTTCCAGTTGAGAAGTCTAGCACGCATAGCCAGTATTCGTGATACATGGACAGATCAGAAGATGGTGAAGCAGGCGCAGCAGAGACTTAGTTCGCTGAAGGGAGAGGGGACGCATTCTGAAAAGAAGGGAGACTTCTATTTCGTGGTCAACGACAGTCACATCTGCCAGACTCTTGATGATTTCCATAACGCTAAGGCGCGTGAGATGATGTCATGGCTGCTTGAATCGCGTAAGGAGACCGAGAAGACGGCTACCGAACTGCAGAAGCTTCGCGACCAGTATGCACAGGCAAGCAAGCCCAACAAGGCGACACTTGCTCCTCAGATTCGCATTCTGGAAGCTAAGTTCGAACAGCAACAGGCTGACATGAGGAAGCAAGAGAAACTCTTGCGCAAGACTGAGCTCGAGAAGTAAGTCTGACTCCTTTACAAAAAAAAGAAACAAAATAAAATACCTATAGCACCATGAGACGATTTGAAGAATCTGAATTCATCCTCAATCAGGATGGTAGCGTTTTCCATTTACATCTAAGACCAGAGCAACTTGCACAAAAGGTCATTCTGGTTGGTGATCCAGGCAGGGTGAGTCTTGTAGCCTCACATCTTACAGACTTGGAGATGGAGGTACAGAGCCGCGAGTTTCATTCTGTGACAGGAATGTATCAAGGAAAGAGAATTTCGGTTGTGAGCACGGGTATCGGTTGTGACAATATTGATATTGTTGTAAACGAACTAGATGCCTTGGTAAATATCGATTTCAACAGCCGTACGGAGAAAACGGAGAAAACCTCGTTGGAGATTGTACGTGTGGGCACGTGTGGAGGTCTACAGCCTTATACGCCCGTTGGCACGTTCATTATCAGCGAGAAGAGTATCGGTTTTGACGGTTTACTCAATTTCTATGCTGGGCGTAATGAGGTGTGTGATCTTGCGCTTGAGAAAGCCTTTACGGAGCATATGCATTGGAATCCGCTTCTGTGTGCTCCCTATGTTATCGAGGCAGATCCAGAGTTGACCGCACGCATAGCAGGCGAGGATATGGTACATGGCATCACCATTGCCTGTGGCGGTTTTTATGGTCCTCAGGGGCGCAGACTCCGTATTCCATTGGCAGATCCCGATCAGAATGCCAAGGTGGAGTGCTTCGAGTATGAGGGACTGCGGATAACCAACTTCGAGATGGAGTCTTCAGCTCTTGCCGGTTTGAGTAAACTTCTTGGTCACAGAGCCACCACCTGTTGCATGGTGATTGCCAATCGTGTGGCAAAAGAGGCAAATGTGGGCTACAAAAGTACTATAGACACTTTGATAAAAGAAGTGCTTGATCGTATCTGAAGTCTCTTCCTCTCCGATAAAGTAGCAAATCTGGTGACACCAGACGTTCCGTTGGAATTGTTCTGATGGATGAAAAAATAGTCTCATAAAGTATCCTAAGATACATGGCCAAGTATCTTAGGATACTTTGCGAAGTATCTTAAGATACTTTTCAATGTATCCTATAAGCTTGGATTTTCGTGTTTTGTTAGTCAGGGTTTCTATTCCGGCCAAAAACTACCTATTTTTGTAAGTGATAGATTTAACCCAAATCGGTCATTAGACCGAAACAAAGAACCCATTCCTGCTGATGGATGGTTCTTACCAATCCCTATCAGCCTTTCTTCCGGCATCTTGTTTCCAGACTTGTTTTGACATAGCCCACTATGCCTTTGACACGTCAGAAAACAATCTGCTCGAAAAAAAGACTAATATTTTCGCCTATGAACGATTCGTAGGGTAGTTGGATAAGGTTCATCGGCGATTTATAGGGATTCATGCCTCAATTTCTCCGACCCATGATGATTGTACTTGCATGGACAATAATAACATTATAATTTTGCACTCGAAAAAAAATTAAGTTTAATCAAAAAAGTAACAAAATGGTAGAATTAAAGAAAATTCAAATTATGGGGAAAATTAGAAAATACTTATATTTGTTATTTCTATCAATACTATGCATTATGTCCTCTTGCGACAAGAATGAGGAAGACTCACGTTCCTTGACAGGAACAGTTTGGATACATCAATTTGCTAGTGAGGAGAATGTTAATGATGGTAGTGCTGCAGCCTTATACTTCGGTAAAGAAACTGTTGAATACTATGCTCTTGATGATAATTCAAAGGTTTTGCGACTGATAGAAAAACTACAATATAGAGTAGTAGGGCAGAAACTTATAATTGGTATAAAGGAAGGTGTTTTAGGTGACAACTATCTGACTTTCAAAAATGAACGATACTATCGGTCTGACAAGAAGATTACAGATATGCTTACTCCACAAAATAGCAAATAGATAACCTCTGGTTAAATCCCAAAAGTTAGAAATAGCACCTAATATTTGGGTACACGTTATAGTCCCGCTTCACAAAAACGACACTTTGTGGCAAGTCCTATTAGGGGCTGTTACAAAGTGTCATTTTGTTTACTTACAAATTTTGTTCAAATACCTGTTTCCATAACGGTTTATTGCTGACGATAATTCTAATATCGGCTTTCATGTACTTTTGCAACACAGGGGTATTTGGTCCTTGTGTACACATTGTGGCTATAGCCATAAAATAGTTGCCATCTTCTCTATGTATGAGTTTGGTATCGTTTCCGTATCGTTTCCGTATCGTTTCCGTATCGTTTCCGTATCGTTTCCGTATCATTCTCCTATCGTTCTCCTATCGTTCTCCTATCGTTCTCCTATCATTCTCCTATCAAGCTCCTATCACGAAGCGGAAATGATACGGGAATGGAAGGGAAAACAAACGAATGAGGTTCGGTGAAACATAGACCAAAGTAAAGATACAAATCAGACAGATGGATTCTTCTTTCATCTCAAGAAATGCAAGGATATCTTCTGCGGACATCATCGTTAACGTAATAAAGCCGATTTGAAATCCACAAGATGGGCTGGAAATATCGTCAAGTATGAAAAGAAAACCGTTAGCAGACAAAGTTCGGATATTGTTGTTTTCGAATTTAAAGAATTGATAAAAGGATTTTAATTTGAATTAAATAATCTAATCCAACGCAATATGTACGGAATGTACTTTGTGAAAGGTAAAAATGAAATATCGGAGTTCTAAATATTGAAGTTCTAAAAAATGCAGTCCAATAAAACTTTTATATGTTGCAAAATGTAGGGACTCACTAAATGGTAGGCTGAAGATTAAAAATAGGCAGAGGAATGCTTATGTTTGCTTATAATTTTGTAAATTTGTAGTGCGTTACACTTACGGTGTATAATCCTGTGTGAATATATAATTAAAGTTGAGAGATATGAGCAATAAGCAGAAGCGTTTTTTTCTGACGGAAGAAGAGATACCTACACAGTGGTATAACATACAGGCGGATATGGTGAATAAGCCTTTGCCCCCATTGAATCCTGCCACCAAGCAACCCTTGAAGGCTGAGGATCTGTTTCCTATTTTCGCTGAGGAATTGGCTAGACAGGAGTTGGATCAGACGCATGCGTGGATAGACATTCCAGAGGAAGTGAGAGATATGTATAAGTATTATCGTTCTACTCCTTTGGTGCGTGCTTATGGGCTGGAGAAGGCATTGGGTACGCCTGCTCATATCTATTTCAAAAACGAGAGTGTCAGTCCCGTGGGATCGCATAAGCTGAATTCTGCTTTAGCACAGGCTTATTACTGCAAGAAGCAGGGCGTGACCAATGTCACCACTGAGACAGGTGCTGGACAATGGGGTGCAGCACTCAGTTATGCCGCGCGCGTGTTTGGTTTGGAGGCTGCTGTCTATCAGGTGAAGATCTCTTACAACCAGAAGCCTTACCGACGCAGCATCATGCAGACGTACGGTGCGCAGGTGACAGCCTCGCCATCTATGTCGACTCGTGCAGGTAAGGATATCTTGACTAAGGACCCCAACAATCAAGGCTCGCTGGGGACTGCCATCTCGGAGGCCATAGAACTTGCCATGAACACTCCCAACTGCAAGTATACGCTTGGGTCAGTATTGAGCCATGTAACCCTGCATCAGACCATTATCGGTCTAGAGGCAGAGAAACAGATGCAGAAGGCAGGTGAGTATCCTGATGTGGTGATAGGCTGTTTTGGTGGTGGTTCGAATTTCGGTGGTATTTCGTTTCCCTTTATGCGTCATAATATTCTGGAAGGGAAGCATACTCGTTTCGTGGCAGCCGAGCCAGCCAGCTGTCCTAAGTTGACCCATGGAGTCTTCCAATATGACTTTGGCGATGTGGCAGGGTACACTCCTTTGTTGCCCATGTACACACTGGGTCACAACTTTATGCCTGCAAACATACATGCAGGTGGCTTGCGCTATCATGGCGCAGGCGTCATCGTGAGCCAGTTGCTTAAAGACGGACTGATGGAGGCTATGGACATCAAGCAGCTCGACTCCTTTAAGGCAGGTATGCTTTTTGCTCGTGCTGAGGGTATCATTCCTGCTCCAGAGAGTTGCCATGCCATAGCGGCAGCCGTGAACGAGGCAGAGAAGTGCAAGGAGTCGGGTGAGGAGAAGGTGATTCTCTTTAATCTCTCTGGTCACGGACTTATAGATATGACAGCTTATGACCAATACCTCTCTGGCTCGTTGCAGAACTATGAGTTGACGGACGAGGATGTGCAGAAGAATCTCAGTCAAATAGAGAAATACGTGTGAGTACCCAGTTGGCATAGGGGAAGAGAAATGACTGGGGAAAACAAATCGTTAGTGCGATGGCTTGTGTTTTGCGCTTTTGTTGTACCTTTGCAGGACCAAACAAATCAAACAGGATAAGATAATGCCAGAAATTTCCTCTCGAGGTATGCAGATGCCTGAGTCTCCTATTAGGAAACTTTCTCCCTTGGCTTATGCAGCCAAGCAGAGAGGTGTCCATGTTTATCATCTGAATATCGGACAGCCAGACCTGCCCACTCCCCGAGCGGCGATTGACGCAATTAAGAATATAGACCGTCAGATTTTGGAGTACAGTCCGAGTCAGGGATATCTGAGCTATAGGACCAAATTGGTGAAGTATTATGAAAAGTACCACATCAATCTTACTCCAGAGGATATCATCATCACCAGTGGTGGATCTGAGGCTGTGCTGTTCTCCTTTTTAGCGTGTCTGAATCCAGGTGACGAGATTATCGTACCAGAGCCAGCCTATGCCAACTATATGGCATTTGCCATTTCGGCAGGTGCTGTCATCCGAACCATAGCGACAACTATCGATGAGGGTTTCTCTTTGCCCAAGGTGGAGAAGTTTGAGCAACTCATCAACGAGCGCACTCGAGCTATCCTCATCTGCAATCCCAACAACCCAACAGGGTATCTCTACACACGCAGGGAGATGAATCAGATACGCGACTTGGTGAAGAAGTATGACCTTTATCTCTTCTCAGACGAGGTGTATCGTGAGTTTATCTATACGGGTAGTCCTTATATAAGTGCTTGTCATCTGGAGGGTATAGAGCAGAACGTAGTGCTCATTGATTCCGTCAGTAAGCGTTATAGCGAATGTGGCATCCGCATAGGTGCCTTGATAACCAAGAATGCTCAGGTGCGTCAGGCTGTAATGAAATTCTGCCAGGCTCGCCTTAGTCCTCCATTGATAGGTCAGATTGCTGCGGAGGCCAGTCTGGATGAGCCAGAGGAGTATGGCAGGGAAGTATATGACGAGTATGTGGAGCGGAGAAAGTGTCTGATAGACGGACTGAACCGTATTCCTGGAGTCTATAGCCCCATTCCTATGGGTGCCTTTTATACGGTTGCCAAGTTGCCAGTTGACGATGCAGAGAAGTTTTGTGCATGGTGCTTGAGCGATTTTAACTATGAGGGTGAGACCGTGATGATGGCTCCTGCAGCAGGTTTCTATACGACTCCTGGAGCGGGACGCGATCAGGTACGTTTGGCATACGTACTCAAGAAGGAAGACCTTAACCGTGCTCTCTTTGTCCTTCAGAAGGCGTTGGAAGCCTATCCTGGCACCATTCGGTAGGGAGAAGGAAGGGTAAGACATTTTGTCCTTCTATTTTGTATCTCACAAGTAAGAAGTAAGTAATATAAGAGAGAGAGGCATGTACACATGGATGATGGCTAAGCGCATGTTTTCACATCAGAGTGATGTGGGACGGGTGTCGCGTCCAGCCATCAGCATATCCACGTTGGGCGTTGCCATAGGAGTGGCTGTAATGCTTATAAGTGTCTCTATTGCGCTTGCCTTTCAGAAGGAGGTGCAGTCGAAGCTGCTTGGTTTCGGGGCGCATGTACAAGTGTTCAGTTATGAGAGTCTGGGTGCGGAGGAGATGAAACCCATCGTGATAGATGAGGATGTGATGAAGCGTCTCTCTTCTGTATCGGGTGTTGCTCATGTACAACGATTCTGTACCAAACCAGGAATGCTGAAGACAGATGACACTTTCCAAGGAGTGATGTTTCGTGGGGTGGGGCAGGAGTATGATACAAACTTCCTTTCCAGTCATTTGGTGGAGGGCGAGATGCCTGTGTTTACCGACTCGGCATCTTCTGGGCAACTCCTTATCTCCAGTCAGCTGGCAAATAAGTTGAGGCTGAAAGTTGGGTCAGACGTCTATGCCTATTTCTTCGAGAACGCTGTTAGGGCACGTCGTTTTCGTGTAAGCGGAATATATTGCACTCATCTGTCTGA
Organism: uncultured Bacteroidaceae bacterium; assembly: GCA_934394435.1. Classification (GTDB taxonomy): domain Bacteria; phylum Bacteroidota; class Bacteroidia; order Bacteroidales; family Bacteroidaceae; genus Physcousia. Next base: position 49,912 of record CAKRRN010000008.1, on the reverse strand, counting down.
CTTTGACAGTCAAATTGTGTTTGCTGATTTGTATACGGTACATCGTCTGCTGGGGTGGGATACCAACCAGTTTTCAGGAGCAGAGGTTCTGGTGAGCGACTTTGAACGGTTAGACGAGGTAAGTAATCGTATTGTAAAGAGAATCAATAAGAAACAGGATGCTTATGGTGCGCAATATACGTCGATGACTATCCGTGAGCTTTACCCTCAGGTATTTGCTTGGCTTCACTTGTTAGATATGGATGTGTGGGTGATTCTCATTCTCATGACCTGTGTGGCAGGCTTTACGATGATTAGCGGTCTGCTTATCATCATTCTGGAGCGTACCAACTTTATTGGTGTGATGAAAGCCATGGGTGCCACCAATGGTGAGATGCGTACACTCTTCTTGCACTATGCCTCGTTTATCATACTCCGTGGCATGTTGTTTGGCAATTTGCTTGCCTTGGGTCTGCTCGCTCTTCAGCATTTTACAGGCTTGATTCACTTGGATGCCGATGTCTATTATGTGGATTGCGTCCCAGTACTCTTCTGTTGGCCTTATTTCCTTCTGATCAATCTTTTCACCCTTGTGGCCAGTATGCTCGCACTTGTATTGCCCAGTTGTATTATTTCTACCATTCATCCAGCGCGTAGCATTAGGTTTGAGTGACCTCTATACACACTCTGGGGAGTAACCCTTTATTTTCTTGCTATGGCAAAGCAGAAACAAGCATCACTTTGCTCATTGGCTTAGCGAAGATGCTTTCCCTCCTTTTTCAGTACCAACATGGTCCAGTGGTCTGTCGTCTTCATGTCGCATGGGTGCATGCCCATACGCTCGGCTTCTCCCATCAGCATGGGCACGTCCTCCTCGTAGAATCCGCTCAAGACCAGTAAGCCTTCATCGGCAAGTGTATTTATAAATGTTTGCATGTCTGCCAACAGAATATTCCTGTTAATATTGGCCATCAGCAGGTTGATACCCGTCACGTCTTTCAGCAAAGAGGCATCCCCCAACTTCACTTCCACTTTTGCCGAACCGATGCCGTTGAGCAAGAGATTGTCTCGTGCGTTGTCGGCACTCCATTCATCGATGTCGTATGCCAGAATGTGTTCCGCCCCCTTCATTACGCACATGATGCTGAGCACCCCCGTACCCGTACCAGCATCCACCACCTGCATTCCTTTTAGGTCTTTCTCTGAGATCCATTGCAGAATCATGCGTGTGGTGTAATGGTTTCCTGTTCCGAAAGCTTGCCTTGGTGATATACAGATGTCGTAGGGCATGTGTGGGACGTTGGTGTGTTTGGTGTCGTGAACAACGATTGTCGTTCCTATGGTCACTGGTTGGAAACCCTCTTCCTCCCATGTTTGGTTCCAGTCCTGGTAAGGTGCTTCCTGTGCCAAAAAGTCAATGTGGCAATTCTCCAGGGGAAATTCTTTAAGCGCGGAACGTACTTGTTGCTCGTTCCAAAGAGTTTGTTGTATGTAAGCTTTCAGTCCGTTCTCTGTGTCTTCGAATGTTTCGAATCCCTCTTCGCCCAGCAGAGCCGCCAGGAGGTCAGATGCCGTTTGGCTGTAAGGCGTAATCTGAAATGTGACTTCTGTATACTTCATGATTTTGTGTATGGTTGCTTCAGATGAAAATCTTTATCAGACGACAAAATTATCATAAAAAAGTCTAATGGGGGAATTTTCCTCTTGCAAATAGGTTAAATCCTTTTGGATGTCTCGCTGAAAGAGGCTAACTTTGTGATGTTAAAATAAAACAACAAGGAATATGAAAACAAAAGTGATGTTACTTCTGGCCCTTTCAGCACTTCCTCTGACGATGCTGGCACAAAGCACAGACGATGACATGTATTTCGTTCCGGGTAAGAAAAAGGCCAAGACAGAGAAAACCGTAAAGCCAATACGCGTGGATTCCACTCCTGTAGAATCCTCAGACGATGCGGATGCCGATTATCATACGGGTAAGTTGAGAAATGTGGATGAGTATAATCGTAGAGGTAGTTCGTCGGACAAGGTTACAACTCGTCTGGTCGGCGACACACTATACGTGAGCACGGTTGACAGTAGCGGTAATGCTGTTGCCAGTCGTTATGCGCCAGGACAAAAAATGGATGAAGCTTACGGTGTGGATCCTGAGCCATCAGACCGATATCGTGACGAAGCAGGATATTACGATGATGACTATTATTATTCCTCCAGGCTTTATCGGTTTAGAGGTCGTTACTTTTATGACCCCTTCATGTGGGACATCTGTTACGGATGGTACGACCCCTGGTATGATCCTTGGTATGGATGGTATATGCCCTATTATCATTATGGCTACTATAGCTGGTTTGACTGGGGATGGGGCTGGCATCATCATCCAGGATGGGATTGCGGATGGGGTCCTCACGGATATTATCGCGACTTTGTTCCCCATCGTCCAAGCCTTGCCTACCGCAACCATGGTGAGCGTGGCGGAAGATACATGACTGGTGGTGGTAATTATTCATCCACCGTTCGGGGTGGCAGAGTAGGTTCCTCTCGTATGGGATCCTCGTATGGACGTTCTGCAACAGGTACGCGCTCTTATGGCTCCTCTACGGTTCAGCGTGGCGGACGTACAGGAGTTACTGGTAGTCGTTCCTCTGACTCTTATAGCCGTGGCTCCTCCAGTTCGACTTATAGCCGTGGGTCTTCCAACTCAACTTACAGTCGTGGCTCATCTTCTTCGTATAGTGGAGGTTCTCGTGGCGGTGGCTTCAGTGGCGGTGGCTTCAGTGGCGGTGGCTTCGGTGGTGGTTCTCGCGGAGGCGGTGGCTTCAGTGGTGGTTCTCACGGAGGTGGCGGTCGCGGTGGTCGTTAAAGATGTGATGAGATAAAAAAGTGAAGAAACTATAAACCTATTTCGGATATTAGGAAAAATCTTATGAAAAGAGTAGATTTGGCAACCGTGTTGCTCCTTGTGGCAACAGGGGGACAGGCGCAGAATACATTTATGAACGAGCAGTTGACCAACAGTTCTCAAGATCTAATCGGTACCGCACGTTATGTGGGTATGGGTGGTGCAATGGGTGCATTGGGCGCGGATCTGGGCGTAATGAGTTGGAACCCTGCTGGCATAGGTCTTTATCGCAAGAGCGACGTGGGACTCACCTTCGGCGGACAATGGAACAAACAACGAATTGATACTGAGAATCGTGGTACGGGTACTTTTGACCAGATGGGATTTGTGTACAGCGTGAGGATGGGAAACGAAAAGTGTCCCTACTTCAACGTCGGTTTCAACTATCAGAAGAAAGCCAACTACAATTATAATTTCTATGCAGATAATGCCAATCTGAATGGGCTCAGTCAGATGGACCAGATAGCCGAACTGGCTTCGAGTGCCTATGATACGCAGTACAATCTGGCAGGTTTGGCGGTGGACAACCAGTGGCTGACCCCTATCTACGGTGATGAGCAAAATCCAGACAAGGCGACTGGCTACTATAACAAGTACGGTGGCGAAAGAAGTTTCTACACACGACACTCGGCAGGAAGTCTGCAGGGCTATGATATTAACTTCAGTGCCAACGTTATGGATCGCACTTATGTGGGCTTGAATATAGGATTCGATAATGTGGACTATCGCTCTTGGACAGAGTATACAGAGCAGAATAGCTATGTGAATGACCAGAAGGAAACCGTACAGGGCGATTATTCACTTTATAATGACCATAAGATAACGGGCTATGGTGTCAACGTAAAATTGGGCTTCATCGTGCGTCCCATCGAAAATAATCCTTTCAGAATGGGTCTGGCTGTAGAAACCCCCACGTGGTATAGGCTAAAGAGTAGTACCCTGTATGACCTTACCGACCTGGTGGGGAACCAGCGTACAGACCAGAAGGAGAGTTATCTGGAATATACCGTACGCTCTCCATGGAAGGTGCGTGCCAGCATGGGAAGTACCGTGGGCAAGTCTTTTGCTTGGGATGTGGACTATGAGTATGCCAACTATGGTAGCATGCACATGGGTTATCCTAAGTATGACGAGTGGGACAACTATCACAGCTCGTTTTCCAACACTACCGACAAGGCTATGAACCAGCATACCAAACAGACCCTAAAGGGAGTACATACCCTGCGTGCGGGCGTGGAGTATCGTCCCGTGAGCGCACTTGCCTTGCGACTTGGTTACAACTATATCACCTCAGCGTATAAGAACCAAGTGGGTTTTGACCAGTACAACATCAATAGTGCAGCCATGGACTATGCCACCAGCACCAGCTACATGCGTTGGGGCGACACCAACATCCTCACTTTGGGCGTGGGTTACCGCTTGAAGGGCTTCTATGTAGATTTGGCGTATAAGGTGCGCAATCAGAGTGCCGACTTCCATGCCTTCGATACCTCTTTCGCACAGGGCGAGACCTCTTTTACTCAAGCTAATCCAGAGTTGAAGAATGTCAGTATCAATCCTGTGGATGTGAACATGACGCGGCAAAGCATCGTATGTACGTTGGGCTATAAGTTCTAAACCCACAAGTTTGTATGACGTAGACTCCTCAGAGAGGAGTGTAGAAGTCATTATGTCAGAAAGTATCTGTTCAAAAAAAACGGTCTGACTCTTTGAATAAGGAGAGCCAGACCGTATTTTTCACTTTTAAAACCTCAGCAAGATAAATGCAGAATAACAACACTCCTCAAGAGCGTGAATCCTCTCACTTGGACATGCTTAACGGTCCGATAGCCATCAAGATGGTGTGGTTTGCACTTCCTGTGGCAGGTACCGCTTTCCTGCAGCAGTTGCTTAATGCCGCAGACGTGGCTGTGGTGGGGCGTTTTGCCAGTAGCTCTGCTTTAGCTGCCGTTGGGGCCAATGCCTTCATCATCAATCTGATGATCAATCTTTTTGTGGGTCTGAGTGTGGGAGCCAATGTGGTGATAGCTCGTTTCTTGGGTGAGCAAGATGAGCGCCGTGTCTCATATGCAGTACATACTTCTATAGCCCTTTCCCTCGTGAGCGGAGTCTTTCTGGCAGTATTCGGCTGGTTTGCTGCAGACAGGATACTCCTCTGGCTTGACACCCCAGCGGAGATTATGAATTTGGCAGTACTCTATTTCCGCATTTATTTTCTGGGAATGCCCTTTATGATGCTGATGAATTTCTCCGCGGCTGTTTTGCGTAGCAAGGGTGACACCCGTCGTCCTCTGATAGTGATGGCTCTGAGCGGAGTGGTAAATGTGGCACTCAATCTGTTTTTCGTGGTAAGATGCCACATGAGTGTAGAGGGAGTGGCAATAGCCACACTCATCTCTTCTGTGCTTAGTTCTATCATGTTGACGCATCTTTTGCGTAAGGAGCATGGCGGCTTGCGGTTGCATCTTAGTCAGATTCGCATTCATTGGGAAACGTTGCGTAGTATTGCCGTAATCGGTATACCTGCTGGTGTACAGGGCATGATGTTCAATTTCTCTAATGTGCTGATTCAGGGTGGAATCAATTCTTTGGGCTCCACGGCAATAGCTGCCAATACCGTTTCGCTCAATTACGATTACTTCTGTTATTTTGTGGCAAATGCTTTTGCTCAAGCAGGAACCTCTTTTCTCAGTCAGAACCATGGGGCAAAGCTCTATGCAAGGTGCCGTAGGGTTATTCGCGACACTATCTTGCTGGGTGCGGGAGCCACCATGTTTGTCAGCCTGGTGTTTGTGTTTTTTGCCTCTCCCCTGAGTTCCTTGTTCTCTTCGGAGCCAGAGGTCATCCGTCTGTCTGCCCAGCGCATCATCATTGTGTTGACCTTCTATGCGGTACATTCCTGCAATGAGACTCTCTCTGGATTGCTTCGGGCTTTGGGACATTCGCTCACGCCTACGCTGGTATGCGTTTTTTTTATTTGCGGAGTGCGGCTTCTCTGGCTCTATCGTGTGTTTCCGCTCAATCCCACGCTTGCCTTCCTGTCTTATTGCTATCCTATCAGTTGGGTCATAAATGCCACCGTCCTCTTTTGTATCTTTTTCCTAATTCTGAAGCGTAGTCCTTTGCGAAGTGCTTGCCACATTTAGACAGTGCTGTTTTGGCTCTCTTTGTCCGATTTGGGAACTTGGGTCAGATGAGTTTCCCAAATGCAAAAATGATGCTCATTAGCCGTGTAGGGAAAAGGAATTTTCGTATCTTTGCATGGATAAAGAAAATGCTATAGTGGCAGAATGAAAGAAGAATTGAAAAAAACGATTTATGCTCGTCCTGTAATGGAGTTTCTGACAGCAGCCACAGAGTTTTGTGCTGCGTTGGAGCAATGTGCGGGGCGTGATCGTATGGAATTCGTGAATGATATGCTTCGCCTGGTCCCTGTGTTGTATTGGCATGGTCAGACGCTCGACCCAATGGAGACAGACGGTCAGTTTCTTGCTGATGACCATGTGACGGAACAGGATTATGAATATGTGCGCGGATGTGTGAAGGATGTTCTAAAGGATTGGGACGAATACGAGGATCTGGTAAGGGACGAAGCCAGCGACACAGACGAGTGTAGATGGGTGAGTTTGAGCGAGTCTTTGGCAGACGTGTATCAACCCTTACGTAATTTTGTGTGGGTTTACCAACAGCGCTTGGAGCATTGTATGGAAGATGCTCTTTGGGCAGTACGTGATAGTTTTGAACTTTACTGGGGGCAAACGTTGGTCAATAGTCTTCGACGTCTGCACCGCTTGAAATATACGATGGACAAGCAGGGGGATGGAGACAATATTAGATAAGTTCGACAAGGAAAACATAAGTGGGCTTGAGCGTGTTCTTTTCGAAGGACGCATAGAGGTGGTACAAAGTGAGTATGAAGCGGAGAAGGCCGTGGCTTATTTGCTGTCGCAACCAATTCTTGGGTTTGATACGGAAACAAAACCACAGTTTCAAAAAGGACATTCTTCGCTTGTCGCTCTTATGCAAGTAAGTAGTAGAGAGGTTTGTTTCCTGTTTCGGCTGAATGTTATCGGATTGCCTAAGTGTCTGATCCGACTGCTTTCTGACGAAGGTGAAACCATAAAGGTGGGACTTTCCTGGCGTGATGACCTTTTCGGATTGCAGCGCAGAGAGAGTTTTATGCCAGGAACTTTTATTGAGATTCAGCAGATAGCCAAGGAGATGGGATTGAAGGACCTTAGTCTGCAAAAACTGTACGCCAATTTGTTGGGCGGACGTATCAGCAAGGCACAACGACTCTCAAACTGGGAGGCGGACATCTTGAGCGATGCACAGAAGCAGTATGCTGCCACAGACGCTTGGGCATGCATACAATTATACGAAAGAATGATGCAACTGCGCTCAGCAGGTTATCTCTTGCAGGTAATGCCTGTATCGGATCCTGTTAGACCGATAAATTTCGTTTTGGAGGGAACAACTGAGAACAAAACGTCTGCGGAAGAAACGAATCCCAAACCCCAGAGAACACGCAAGAGTCGTGTCGTGGCAAAAAGCAAGAGGACCGAATCTGTGAAGCATGAAATGACAGAAACAACAGGACAGAATGGATAAAAAAGTGATATTGCGACGAGGCAAAGAAGAAAGCCTCAAAAGGTTCCATCCCTGGATATTCTCAGGTGCTGTAATGCGTCTGGAGGGAAATCCTGAGGAGGGAGATGTAGTGACGGTACTTGATAGCCTGGGTGATTTCCTCTGCCTTGGACATTGGCAAGTGGGCAGTATTGCCGTACGTGTTCTCTCTTTCGAGCAACGGCTTATTGACGAATCCTTCTGGCAAGAGCGTCTTGCCACAGCTCTTCAAGTACGCCAATCCATAGGCTTGGCTGATTCGGAAAACGGAGACACCTTTCGTTTGGTACATGGCGAGGGGGATGGTTTGCCTGGTCTAGTGATAGACGTATATGGGAAGACTGCGGTCATGCAGGCTCATAGTGTGGGTATGCACGTCAGTCGTGTGCAGATAGCCAAAGCTCTAAGTCAGGTGATGGGTAGTCGTCTGGATTCTATCTTTTATAAAAGCGAGACCACCTTACCCATCAAGGCCACGGTGGACGGAGGTAACGGCTTCCTGATGGGAGAAAGCCATACGGACGTAGCCACGGAGAATGGACTGCGTTTCCATATAGACTGGCTGAAGGGGCAGAAGACCGGTTTCTTTGTAGACCAACGAGAGAACCGTAGCTTACTTGAACACTACGCTCGTGGGCGTAAGGTGCTGAATATGTTTTGCTATACGGGTGGATTTAGCGTGTATGCTCTTCGCGGAGGAGCCAGCTTGGTACATTCGGTAGATAGCAGCAGCAAGGCTGTGGAACTGGTGCGTGCGAACGTGGAACTGAATTTTCCCAACGATAATCGTCACGAGGCTTTTGCCGAGGATGCTTTCCGCTTTCTTGACGAGATGACAGTTCCTTATGATTTGGTTGTTCTGGATCCTCCAGCTTTTGCCAAACATCGCGATGCGGTAAAGAATGCCCTTCGTGGGTACACTAAGCTGAATGCCAAAGCCATGGAGAAAATAGCACCTGGAGGCATTCTGTTTACCTTCAGTTGCTCACAGGCTGTAAGCAAAGACCAGTTCCGCATGGCTGTCTTTACAGCAGCCACGTTGGCGCATCGTCGTGTCCGCATTCTTCATCAGTTGCATCAACCAGCTGACCATCCCATCAATATTTATCATCCAGAGGGTGAGTATCTGAAGGGATTGGTACTATATATTGAGTGATTGTATCATTGTGTATAAGCCAAAGAAAACAAACTGACAAAATTACGCGTTATGAATATGAAAATCAGACTGACGGCTTTGAACTTCATGGAATTTGCCGTCTGGGGTGCTTACCTGACATCTATGGGTACCTATCTGGCCAATGTAGGAATGGCAGGACAGATAGGGTGGTTCTACAGTGTACAGGGGTTTGTCTCCTTGTGTATGCCTGCACTTATGGGTATTGTGGCAGATCGCTGGATGCAGGCACAACGTCTGCTTTCGCTTTGCCATCTGATGGCGGGAATCTTTATGCTTGCTGCATGTGTATACGGTTGGCAGTCAGCCGATACAGTACAATTCGCCCCCTTGTTTACACTCTATACGCTCAGCGTGGCATTCTTCATGCCCACTATTGCGCTTTCTAACAGCGTGGCGTACAGCGCACTTGATCAGGCTGGATTAGATACGGTAAAATCCTTTCCCCCCATTCGCGTGTTTGGAACGGTTGGTTTTATCATAAGTATGTGGATTGTGGATTTGGGCGGAATGCAGTCTACTCCCTTGCAGTTTGGTTGGAGCGGTCTGCTCAGCATACTTATGGCAGTCTATGCTCTGACGATGCCCCCTTGCCGTACGAGCAAGGGCGAGCATAAGAGCCTTGTCGATGCTTTGGGGTTAAAAGCCTTTCTGCTCTTCCGTTCGTACCGTATGGCACTCTTCTTTATTTTTTCCATGTTTTTGGGCGTTTGTTTGCAGATTACCAATGGATTTGCCAATCCCTTTATCACGTCGTTTGGCAATATAGAAGAGTTCAAGGATACTTTTGGGGTGCAGCATGCCAACATCCTGATTTCACTGAGCCAAATAAGCGAGACACTTTGCATCCTGCTGATTCCCTTCTTCCTGAAGCGTTTTGGAATCAAGCGTGTCATGCTTGTGGCCATGCTTGCATGGGTACTTCGCTATCTGTTCTTTGCTGTCGGAAATCCAGGAAGTGGAGTAGTATGGTTCGTGTTGAGTATGATTGTCTATGGCGTGGCTTTTGACTTCTTTAATATCAGCGGTTCTCTCTTCGTAGACAAGGAGACGGACCTCAGTATTAGAAACTCTGCCCAGGGGCTTTTCATGATGATGACCAACGGATTTGGCGCAACTATCGGCACGTTGTGTGCTCAGGTGGTTGTAAACCATTATGTGTTCAATCTTCCTGCCCAGGCAGGTTCCATGGCGGTTTGGCATGGATGGAATACGTGCTGGTATATTTTTGCAGCATATTCATTGTTGGTGGCTATTGCTTTTGCCCTTTTATTCCGCTATAAGCATCAGCCAGAAGGAAAATAAAGCCACATATATAAAAAGAGTCATTCAGAGGAAGGGTAAAAGACTATGTAAAAAAAAGTCATCCCAGAGAGAGAATAAAACTACATATAAATGAAGGAAACACGATTTTTCTATGTGCCAGACGCCTTGCATGAGTGTGAGCTTCCTGCCGATGAGGCCAAGCATGCGCTGAGAGTGCTTAGGTTGGGCGTAGGCGACGAAATCAATCTGATGGATGGTGACGGTATGTTTCTCCGTGCAGAGATTTCCGCACAAACAGGTCATCGTTGCCTCTACAGAATCATCGAGAGTATGCCTCAGCAACGTGCTTGGACAGGACATCTGCACATAGCCATGGCACCAACCAAGATGAGCGAACGGGTGGAATGGATGGTCGAGAAAGCCACGGAGATTGGTGTGGATGAGTTTTCCTTTGTTGACTGTCAGTATAGCGAACGTCATCAGTTGAAGACAGAACGCATAGAGCGTATCGTGATATCTGCCGTAAAGCAGAGCCACAAGGCGTGGATGCCGAAGGTTAACCCTATGCAGGGTTTGGACAGTTTCATGCGTGCGAATCAGACAAGCGAACGCTTCATCTGTCATTGTTACGATCCTCACGACATCAGTCAAGAAAGCGTTATCCTTCCTTTGTTTGACCTTCTCCAGTCAGGCTCAGATGTAACCGTTCTCGTAGGTCCAGAGGGAGATTTTAGTATCGAAGAGGTGCGTCAGGCCGAGCGTTTGGGTTGGAGGAGTGTCACGTTGGGCAAGAGCCGGCTGCGTACTGAGACAGCGGCTCTGGTGGCGGTACATATGATGCAACTTTCGCATCAGTTGCCCTTCTGAGCTAAGGTCTTTCTTGGGAAAAGAGGATCAGAGGACAGTACTCTAAAAGAAACTTATCCTCTCTCATACACGCACACATAATATATGTAATAAAAAACAAGGCTTATGACTCATAAGGTACGATACATTTCGTTGGGAGTGCTGGGACTTCTGCTTGCCGCCTCAGCCGTAATCTTCTTTCTGCACAGGAAAAATACATATATGAGTTCCCTGCCCAAACAGATGCAGGCTGTTACTGTGTTAGATGTACGGAAGCTAGGCCAGGAACATGTGTTTGTGCCCTCTGCAGAGCAACAGGCTTTTCTGGAGAATAGCGGATTGGATTTGGAGAAACAAATATTTGCCTTTGTCGATGGAGAAAATGCCACAGGTGTGCTTCTCCCTCTTGCCAGTCGCAAGAGATGGGAGTCTTTGCTACGTGAGAGAGGACTTTCCATAGAGAGTCAGCGAGGAATGTATTGGACTCGATGGAGCAACTGGCTTCTGGCCTTCTCTGATGATCGTTGTCTGGCATACGGACCGCTTTCCGAACAAGAAATGGACCGCACACGTGGGAAAATGGCTGGGCTAATGCGCCAAAATGAAAAAGCAGAAAATCGACTGCTGCAACAGATGGGGCAGGACAATGATGCACCTCTGAGTGTGGCTTTTTCTGCAACTCTGGCGCGTCACCTGATGACGCGTTTTGTACCAGAAATGGCAGATGCGTGTAGCGGACTGTGGGATGGAGATGTGTTTGTGAATCTGAAACCACAAGGCAAGACTCTGCTTCTTGATGCCGAACTCGTTTGCCCTAATGCCGAAGCAAGCACTTCCTTCTTGCTGCCATTGGGGAGAAATGCTGTAGCTAAGCTCAGTCCAGACCTTTTGGCCAGTCTTTCTGTAGGAGTAGACGGAGAACTCTTGCTCAAGAACTTGCGCAAGTTGCCGCGTCTGCGGACGCAGCTCCTTGCCCTCAATATGTGCATTGATGCCGACATGATGATACGTTCTCTTAGGGGAGCTCTCACATTAGGTATTCCACGTACGGGCGATGCACTCTCTGGCTCTTTGCTCAAGGCGCAACTTTCTGACACACGTTTCTTGCAGAACAGCAGCGATTGGGGACAGGGTTTTGCTCAAGGGTTAGGCATGAATCTGACCTCCTTGTCAGACAGTTGCTTTAGCCTGAGTGCTTTGGGACAGACCTTCTGCTTTGGAGTTAGTCAAGGTATCTTGGTTGCATCTACAGACAGACACACGTTTCTGGATGCCTGTCGGGAGGCAGAACGTAACCCCGACAATATTGTGGACGATGCAGAAGGGGCTGTCCTCTATGCACAAGTCTCACTGCCAGCCTTGGCTGACAACGCAGGATTTCTCTTCCTTCTGATGGACAAACAGTTCTCAGCTGTGATGGAATCATTAAAACAATTTGATACTCTAACTCTGCGCGTGAGGCGGACAGCAGCAAAGCTGTCTGACGAAAAAGACTGAAGGGCATCTGTAAACGGAAAGCAAGAAAAATAAAATGGATAAAATAATTCTTGATAAGGCTTTGCCAAATATCTTTCACGGTAGAAACATGAGCGAAAGCGATGTCTGGCAAAAGTCTCTTACGCTGGAGCGAGGTGGTGTCTACCTCATAGAAGCGGCCAGCGGGACGGGCAAGACCAGTCTCTGCAGTTATCTGATTGGTTATCGCAACGACTATGAGGGACGTATCCTGTTCGACAATACCGATATCCGAAGCCTTTCTGTAGCTCAATGGGTAGAGGTTCGGCGCACGGCTTTGAGTCATCTGTTTCAAGAGCTGAGGCTCTTTCCCGAATTGACGGCACTTGAGAATGTGCAGATTAAAAACAACCTCACACATTGGCGCGCTCCTAAGCAGGTGGACGAGTGGTTCGAGGCCTTCGGTATTGCCGATAAGCGCAATGAGTTGGTGGGACGTATGAGTTTCGGACAGCAGCAGCGTGTGGCCATGATACGTGCGCTTGTGCAGCCTTTTAGCTTCCTGTTGGCAGACGAACCTATAAGCCACCTTGATGATGCCAACAGTCGTACCATGGCTGAGGTGATGCTCTCCGAGGCGCGTAGCCAGGGCGCAGGTCTTGTCGTCACCAGCGTTGGAAAACATATGGATTTACCTTATTCAAAAATCTTCAGATTATGAGTCTTGTCTGGAAGTTGCTTCGTCGTCATATAAGCCCCTTGCAGTTTGGTGGGTTCTTTGCTGCTAATCTTCTGGGTGTGCTTATTCTCCTGCTTGGATTGCAGTTCTACGTGGATGTGAAACCCCTCTTGAATGGGCAGGATGGCATCCTCAAACCCGACTATCTGATTGTCAGCAAGCATGTGTCTGCCGCCTCCGCCTTGGGAGGAAGTGACACACAGGCATTCGACAAGCAGGAAATCGAACAGCTGCGAAAGCAACCCTTCTGCCGTTCGGTGGGAGCGTTCACAGCCAGCCACTATAGTGTCCAGTGCAGGATGGGAATTGACGGTATGGCCAGTTTCTCCACCGACATGTTCTTCGAGAGTGTTCCCGACCAGTATGTCGATGCTCATCTCAGCCGTTGGTCTTTCAATCCCGAACAGCCTCTTGTTCCCATTATCTTGCCTCGCACCTACCTCGCCATCTACAATTTTGGATTCGCGCAAAGTCAACAGTTGCCCAAGATATCCGAGGGAGTGGCTGGTCTTGTAGATATGACCGTAACCCTAAGCGGAAACGGTAGGAGAGAGGAGTATAAGGCTAAGGTTGTCGGCTTCAGTTCACGGTTGAATACCATTCTCGTTCCCCAGGATTTCATCTCCTGGAGCAACGCGCGTTTTGCACCTGATGCTGAGCCTGCGCCCACGCGTCTGATTGTAGAGGTGGATAATCCTGCCGACGATGCCATTGTCAGCTATATGGACCAGCATGCCTACGAGCTCAGCGATGACAAAGCCGAAAGCGGCAAGGCAACTTATTTCCTCAAGGTGGCTTCTGGAGTTGTGATGGGTATCGGGTTGCTCATATGTCTGCTCTCGCTCTATATACTGATGTTGAGCATCTATCTGCTCGTACAGAAGAATACCGAGAAGCTGCGCAATCTTATGCTCATCGGTTACAGTCCGTCTGCTGTGGCACGTCCTTATCAGATTCTCACGCTGGCTATCAATGTGGCAGTGTTGATTATCGCTTTGCTTCTGCTCTGTGGCATCAGGCATTTGTATATGGAACGCCTGTGGATGATGTTTCCCACCATGCAGGATGCTGGTCTTGCTGGAGCCTTTTCTGCGGGACTCATCTTGCTCTTTGTGGTGGCTCTGCTGAACATTTTGGCTGTAAGGCAAAGGGTGATACGTATCTGGAAGCGGACTGTCTGATAAAGGAGAATCACACACACATAAAAAAATATGTATATGTAAATATCTGCTATGGAACAACTACTTCAATTATATAAAGAATACTCTGGCCATGATGCTTGCTCATGCAACCCTCTGCCAGGCGCTGGTAGCAACCGTCAGTATTTCCGCTTGTGTGCGGAGGATGGAAGCAGCGTGGTAGGCGTTGTGGGAACCAGTCGGGATGAGAACCATGCTTTTTGCTATCTGGCACAGCATTTCAATCTGCGTCGCCTACCCGTTCCCAAAGTACTTGCCTGCAGTTCCGATGGCCTGCGCTATTTGCAGACTGACTTGGGTGACAATACTCTTTTCCAAGCCTTGCAGGGCGGACGTGAGGCACATGGCAGATACAACCAGCACGAACGCGAACTGCTGCGTCGCACCATGGCACTGCTGCCCTCCATACAGATACGTGGGGCAAGAGGGCTTGATTTCAAACAATGCTATCCGCAGGAGGCTTTGGATGCCACCAATGTGCTCTTCGACCTCAACTACTTCAAATACTGCTTTCTCAAAGCCACAGGGCTCGACTTCCATGAGCTGAAGCTTGAAGCCTCCTTTCAACTCTTTGTTAAGGATATTGTCGCCCTTCAGTCAGACGCCTTCATGTATCGTGATTTTCAGGCGCGAAACGTTATGCTCGATGCTCAAGAAAATCCCTATTTCATCGATTTCCAAGGGGGCAGAAGAGGACCTGTGCAATACGATGTTGCAAGCTTCCTGTGGCAGGCGTCCGCTTGTTATCCCGACAGCCTGCGTCAGGAACTGATTGCCGTCTATCTGGAGCATCTGAAATTATACATCGAGGTCAACGACCAGGAATTTCATCGTGGACTGCGTCTCTGCGTGCTTTTCCGTCTCTTACAGGTCTTGGGTGCTTATGGCTTTCGCGGATATTTTGAGCGCAAGAGTCATTTCCTCAAGAGCATACCGCCTGCCATGCGCAGTCTGCAGCAACTACTCGAACAGGGTGGCTGTCCGTACCCTTATCTGAACGAAGTGCTCACACGTCTGGTGGCACTCCCACAATTCCAGCCACACGACGAAAAGCCCGCACCAAGAGCGGACGGATATCGAACCACCTCTTTCACTCCCTACAACACACACCCACAAGACGGGCTTGCCACCTTCAGCAAGTATGATGGCAAGGGACCGTTGGTGGTACGTGTATGGAGCTTCTCGTTTAGAAAAGGCATCCCTGAGGATCCCAGCGGAAACGGAGGAGGCTACGTCTTCGATTGTCGAAGCACGCACAACCCTGGGCGCTACGAACCATATAAGAATCTGACTGGACTCGACGAACCCGTCATTCGCTTTCTGGAAGATGATGGAGAGATACTTACCTTTCTCGACAGCGTATACAAGCTGGCAGACGCACACGTGCTCAGATACATACAGAGAGGGTTCACCAGTCTGATGTTCTCCTTCGGTTGTACGGGCGGACAGCACCGAAGTGTCTATAGCGCACAGCATCTGGCTGAGCACATCCATCAAAAATTTGGAGTAGAGGTGCACGTACAGCACCGTGAGCAGCACATACAGCAAACCTTCCCTCCCGTGCGTGCCATGATATTCGCGGCAGGGCTTGGCACAAGGCTCAAACCCCTCACTGACCACATGCCTAAGGCACTTGTGCCCGTGGCTGGAAAACCGCTCTTGCAGCATCAGTTGGAGAAGTTGCGCGACTTCGGCTGCAGAGACGTGGTCATCAACGTACACCATTTTGCCGACATGATAGAGCAATGGGTAAAACAGAATCCGCAGGACATGGGCATACGCTTCTCCGACGAACGCTCTGAGCTTCTCGATACGGGAGGAGGCATCAAACACGCCGTACCCTTCTTGAGTAGCGCACAAGACGGATTTCTCATCCATAATGTAGATATCTTGAGCAATGTCGATCTACATCAGTTCGTCCAGTTTGCTGTCTCTTACCCTGCCACTTTGCTCGTGTCCGAACGCTCCACCCAGCGTTATCTGCTCTTCTCCGACGATATGCGCCTAGTGGGCTGGACCAACATAGCCACGGGGCAGGTGCGCTCTCCCTATCCAGACCTTGACGTAAGCCAATGCCGAAAGCTCGCTTTTGCAGGCATTCATTACATGAAACCCTCTTTGTTTGAATATTTCAACGAGTGGCCTCTGAAGTTCAGTATCATCGATTTCTATTTGAAGATTTGTGATAGGGTGGACATCCACGGATACGTGCAACCAGGACTGAAACTGATGGATGTGGGCAAAGCCGATACGCTTTGGCAGGCAGAAGCTTTTCTCGAAAGTCTGTAGCCTGTAGAGAAAAAAAAGTATTGCCTTTTCCGTAGTCTACTCCTCCCTTCATCCGTAGTCTTTCTTTCGCACCGAGGTGTGGGAGGGAGATGAAGTATAGAGTCTATTCCTCATCGAATGGATAATTTATATAATATAAGAGTACGTGCGCGTGTGCGAGAGTGGGGAGTCACTTCGAGCTGCGTAGGAAACGCTTCTTTGAGGGGGGGAACGTGTGTGTATATGAGTGAAGGGAGATAGAGTAGTAAGGAAGCCTCCGTCATACGGAAGCAACTGGAAGTGTGAGAATTACTATAAAAGTATACAAAACAGAGAAGAGAGAGGAAGAAGAAAAATGGAAATACAGAAACTGCTGGAAATCTACGCACGCCATCCGCTCATACAACGCTTTGCGCACGTCATACAGGACGGAAAATTCCGCCACATACGTTTGTCTGGACTGCAGGGCAGCTCCTCTGCACTCTTTTTTGCGGCACTTGCCACACGCTCGCCCCAGCTCCTGGGCGCACCCTTGCTCTTCATTCTGCCCGATGAGGAAGAGGCTGCCTATTTCTATCAAGACCTGACACAGCTACTTGGTGATGAGTATGTGCTGCTCTTCCCCTCCAGTTTCAAGCGAGCTGTCAAATACGGACAGCGCGATTCTGCCAATATCATCCTGCGTACGCAGGCGCTCAGCAGACTCCTTTCGCCTGGCAGACCCCTCTTTCTTGTTGCCAGTCCACAGGCCATGGCTGAGAGGGTGGAGGACAGCACGCAGCTCAAGCGACACACTTTAGAGATTTCCCTTCATCAGCATCTTGATATTATGCAGGTGCAGCAGACACTCCTCGAGCTTGGCTTTCAGCGTACCGACTATGTCTACGAGCCTGGACAATTCTCCCTGCGAGGCAGCCTGCTCGATGTCTATTCTTATTCCTGCGAATATCCCTATCGCGTCGACTTCTTTGGTGACGAAGTGGACAGCATACGCCTCTTCGACGTACAAGACCAGCTGAGTGTCTCGCGTCTCACACAGGCCAGCATCATACCTTCTTCTGCCGCAGGAGAGGGCGATTACGCCTTGCAGTCTTTTCTCTCTTTCCTCCCCTCAGACACGTTGCTCGTTGGGTGCGATACGGCTTACGTGGCAGACCTTGTCGGACAGATCTGGGACGAGGGATTCACCTCACAGGCAATCGTCTCGCAGCAGACTGAAGAGTATCCTGCCGACACTCTTGACGCACTTCCTGGTAAAGCCGCAGCAGGCTCCCGTACGGACCTTCCTACCCCAGACACAGCAGGAATGCTTGCTGGACTTCCCCTTGAGAAACGTACGCTCCTTGTCAGTCCCAACGAATTCCGTCAGCAGTTGCAAGCCTTCAGAAGTGTCACACTCGGCCCTCACACCGTTTCCTCAGCAGAATCCGCCACAGAGGATACTCTCACGCTCGAGGCGCACACCCTTGCTCAACCTGTCTTCCACAAGAATTTCGACCTCATTTTCCGTTGTTTCCAAGACTATATCGGACAGGGCTACACTCTCTACGTGCTTTCCGATGCAGAAAGTCAGACAAAGCGGCTCGAAGCCATCTTCAGCGACCGCCAGAGCGACCTCCGATTCACACCTATTGATCACACACTCCACGCGGGATTTATCGATTCAGACCTGCGGATATGCTGCTTCACAGACCATCAGATCTTCGACCGTTTCCATCGCTACACCCTGCGCAGCGACCGCACACGAAACGGCAAGTTGGCACTCACGCTCAAGGAGTTGCAGCAGTTTCAGATAGGAGACTACGTAGTACACATTGACCACGGGATAGGACGGTTTGGCGGACTCGTGCGCATTCCGAATGGTGATACTTGGCAGGAGGTCATCAAGATTATCTATAAGAACGATGATGTGGTGTTCGTATCCATACACGCGCTCCACAAGGTGTCGAAATACAGAGCAAAAGAGGGCGAGCCACCACGCCTAAGCGCGCTTGGCACAGGAGCCTGGGAGCGTATGAAGCAACGCACCAAGTCGCACATCAAGGACATTGCACGCGACCTCATACGGCTCTACAGCCAACGGCAGCATGAGAAGGGATTTGCCTTCAGCCCCGATGGGTACCTTCAGCACGAGCTCGAAGCCAGTTTCCTTTACGAGGATACACCCGACCAACAGAAAGCCACCAGAGAGGTGAAGGCAGACATGCAGAAAGCACAGCCCATGGACCGTCTCATATGTGGAGACGTAGGGTTCGGAAAAACGGAGATTGCCGTAAGGGCAGCCTTCAAGGCGTGTGCCGACGGCAAGCAGGTGGCGCTCCTTGTGCCCACCACCATATTAGCGTATCAGCATTTCCATACCTTCTCTACCCGTCTCAAGGACATGCCTGTACGGGTGGAATACCTCAGTCGTGCACGCTCGGCAGCACAAACGAAAACGATTCTCGAAGACCTGCGACAGGGACGTATCGACATTCTCATCGGCACACAGAAACTCCTCGGAAAGACCGTTCGCTTCAAGGACCTCGGACTACTTATCGTTGACGAGGAGCAGAAATTCGGTGTCTCTACCAAAGAGAAGCTACGGCAGATGAAGACAAACGTCGACACGCTCACGCTCACCGCCACACCCATCCCACGCACACTCCAGTTCAGTCTCATGGGAGCCAGAGACCTCAGCGTCATTCAGACCCCTCCACCCAACAGACGACCCATACAGACGATGCTCTGCACCTTTAGTGCACAGATTATCACGCAGGCTATTGAATTTGAGATGAGCAGGGGAGGGCAGGTACTCTTCGTCACACCACGTATCAGCCAGATTCCCGACCTGCAGGCGCTTATTCTACGTTGTGTGCCCGACGCGCGTGTGGCGGTAGGACACGGACGAATGCCCAGCGAAGAGCTCGAACAGGTAATGCTCTCCTTTGCCAACTACGACTACGACGTGCTTCTCTCCACCACTATCGTCGAGAGCGGACTCGACATCCCCAATGCCAACACTATCATCATCAACGGGGCGCAATGCTTCGGACTGAGCGACCTGCATCAGATGAGAGGACGCGTGGGGCGTGCCGCACGAAAAGCTTTCTGTTATCTGATGGCTCCCCCTCTGGCACTTCTTCCACAGGATGCACGCCGAAGACTGCAGGCCATCGAGAACTTCTCAGCGCTTGGTAGCGGCATACAGATAGCCATGCAGGACCTCGACATACGTGGGGCAGGAAATCTGCTCGGAGCCGAGCAGAGCGGATTCATTGCCGACCTGGGATACGAAGCTTATCAGAAGATACTCTCGCAGGCTGTAAGTGAGCTCAAGAGAGAGGAGTTTCAGACTCAGACGGAGCAGCAACAGGAGACGTCTGCAGAAGACTGCGTATTGCAGCCCGACGAGTGTATTGTCGAAAGCGATCTGCCCATGAGTTTCAGCGAAGCATACGTGCCCACATCCGCTGAGCGTATGCTCCTGTATCGGGAACTTGACTCGCTCCAGACAGACGCTCAGGTCAACGACTTCCGACGCAGACTGCAAGACCGCTTTGGCCCCATCCCAGCAGAGGCTGACGAACTCATACGTGTGGTCAGTCTGCGCAGTCTGGCGTGTCATTTCGGAGCGGAACGCATTGTGCTCAAAAAGGCACGCATGCGACTCTTTTTTGTCTCAAACGAGCACACTACCTTCTTCCAGAGTCAGGCTTTCGGACAGATTATTGCCTTTGCCACCACCAACATCCATCTCTGCAGACTTCAGGAGGAGAATGGGCACCGCAGTTTGCTCCTCACCAACGTACCTTCCGTAAAAGCCGCGCTCGACATTCTCCACCAGATAAGTCTCTGCACCAGCCCAGACGCTTCCGCCAGTTCCTCTTCGTCTGCAAACTAAGGAAGTCAACGCTTCCTCGGTCCTTTCTCTTGTGGATGAGGGGAGAGGGACGAACCATCACCGTAGAATCAGAGCCTCCAAGGTGTAGTCGTAAAGCTCAGAGACAATATAGGCTTACCAGATAAACCAAGAGGTGGAATATAGAATTAGCTTCAGCTGAAATTTGACGAGGACAGGCTAATAGAGAGGAAACCGTTTTCACAAGGGTAAGGATGGATGCTAAGGGGGTATTGCAAGTAATATAGTCTTCAAAGCCCAAGTAAGTCGTCTTCAAAGGCTATTGAAGCCGTCTTCATTGGCCAATGAAGACGGCTTACTTTTTAGAGTGACTTTTTATCCCAAATCGGTCATTAGATACTGATTCATATTAGTTTTTTTTTTCGAGCAGATTGTTTTCAGACGTGTCGAAGGCATAGTGGGCTATGTCAAGACAAGTCTGGAAACAATCTGCCGGAAGAAAGGCTGATAGGGATTGGCAAGAACTATCCATCAGCAGGAATGGGTTCTTTGTTTCGGTCTAGTGACCGATTTGGGTTTATTGATTTCCGTAGATACGTTTTCTCACAGTATAAACAGAGTAAAAAGGTAGACGCACTATCCATTTTATGAAACGATAATAGTGGGCCACAATAGGGCTTTTCTTTTTTCCTAACTGGGAAAATATTTTTCTCCAACTAAGAAAATAAATTGAGCCGTTTCGTATGGACCTTATTATTATATCCTTTGTACAGACAAGCAGGTTGGCTTATAAGTACAGGTTATGCCTGTGATTTTACTTCCGAAGCTCCCATTGGTTTATCGGTCGAACCAAAATAAACAGAGCCGTTTTCTTTTTGCTTCTATAAAAAAGGAGAGCGGGCAGAAGCGCGTCTTGTTGCACTCCTGTCCGCTCCTATGGGAACCGCACTGGTGATGTGATGAAACTCCGAATGAATAGGTTTTGAGTGTTCATCGCCTTTGTAATCCACCGTCCTCATCGGAACTCCTTTCGGAGCGTGGCCCGCCATTGGCAAATGAAACTTTTCTCGGTTTCATGTAAATTATTGATGAGTATCCCAGTCGAACCAGTGCGGTAGGTCTGTAGCTCGCTTGCTTGTTTCTATGACAAAGGTACATCTTTTCTACATTACCTCCAAGAATTTGATTGATGTTTCTATAGAAAAAGTTGTCTCTCTCTCTCTTTTCCACTAAATTTGCATGTACAATCTATCATGTAATTTATATATATTATATAAGGATGAAACTGACTTTCAGCATAGATTACCGTACGCATTGGGGCGAAAGCCTGTCTGTTGAGATTGAGACAGAGCGAGTGGGTGGCGGACGCGGTCACGTATTGTTTCCGCTTGCAACGGAAGACGGACATTCGTGGACAGGGAGTTTTACCTTGCACGGACGCGATGTACGCGCGTTTGTTTACTCATACGTGGTGATGAAGGATGGCAGAGTGGTGAGACGCGAGTGGTGTGCCGTGCCCAGAAGGTTTCCTGCTCGGGATGACCTTTCGTTTGTCTTTCCCGATTACTGGCGCGACATTCCAGAGAGCAACCATCTGTTTACCTCGGCTTACGAGCATAGTGGCGCACCAGCACATCGCCCGTGTGGAGCATCGTGTCTCGTCTATTACGCACGTACGATAGTGTTTCGTGTGCTGGCTCCCCAGTTAGGTGCAGGGCAGGTGCTGGCTTTGGTTGGCAACCAACCGCAATTGGGTGGATGGAACATCAGCCAGGCCATGCGTATGCAGAAGGAGGCTTCCAGCGAATGGGTTCTTTCTATAAACGCAGAGGGGCTGCGTATGCCCTTCGAATATAAGTATGTGGTGCTCGATGAGCAGACGGGCAGCGTGCTGGAATGGGAGCAGGGAAACAACCGTCAGAGCCCTTCGCTTTCGACGGTGGCTGCTTCTACGGTGTTGGCGGTCTGCGACCATAATCTGCATCTGCCCGAAGGACGGTGGCGTGTGGCAGGAGTGGTGATTCCCGTCTTCTCACTTCGCAGCGAGGGGAGCCAGGGGGCAGGTGACTTCGGAGACTTGGCAAGTTTGGCTGATTTTGCTGCACAAACAGGTATGCACGCCATACAGCTGCTGCCCGTCTATGACACCACGCAGACCCATACATGGCGCGACTGTTATCCCTATAGTGCCATCAGCATCTATGCTCTGCATCCCATGTATGTTGACCTCAGACAGCTACCTCGCTTGAAGTCCTTTGCAGAGATGAGTCACTTCGAAGCCAGAGCTGCTGAACTGAATGCCCTGCCACAAGTAGACTACGAGGCGGTGAATCATCTGACGCACGACTATCTACACGCGCTCTACGCTCAAGAGGGGGCAGAGGCGATGGATACTGACGAATACAAGAAGTTTCTTTCCGAGAACGAAGACTGGCTGCTGCCTTACACGGCATTTTGTCTGCTACGCGATGAGTACGGCACGTGCGATTTTACCCAATGGCCAGAGCATTCGGTCTACGAGGCTGGCAAGATACGCAGCCTGGTGGATGGTAGGGCGCAGGAGACAGGATATTACGCCTTTGTGCAGTTTCTGCTTGACAGGCAGTTGAGAGAGGCTGCCGCACATGCTCACGAGATGGGCGTGTGGCTCAAGGGCGACATCCCCATCGGTATAAGTCCGTCAAGCGTAGAGGCTTGGACCTCTCCAGGACTCTTCCACATGGATTGTCAGGCTGGTGCTCCGCCCGATGCCTTTAGCGCAACAGGACAAAACTGGGGATTCCCCACCTACAACTGGGAGGCAATGGCACAGGATGGCTACGAATGGTGGCGTGCGCGCTTGGAGAAGATGTCGCACTATTTCGATGCATTTCGTATTGACCATGTGCTGGGCTTCTTCCGCATCTGGCAGATTCCACTCTGCTGCGTAGATGGTCTGCTGGGCCACTTCTCTCCTGCGCTTGGCATGAGCGAGGAGGAGATTGAGGGCATGGGGCTTCCCTTCAAGCGCGAGTGGATGACAGAGCCTTATATTACGGATTCGGTGCTCAACGCCATCTTTGCGGATCTGGCAGGATGGGTGAGAGAGCATTGTCTGGAGAGACAGCCGTCTGCCAACGGACGCTATCGGCTGCAGACAGGTCTGCACACACAGAGACAGATACTGGAGCGGTTCCCCGAGGATGGCACCGAGCGTACCACACGTCTGCGCCAGGGACTGTTCCGCCTTACCGCCCAGGTGCTTTTCGTTACTGATGAGCAACACCACCATCTGTTTCATCCTCGCATAGGGGCTGATGGCGAGTTTGTCTTTCATGCTCTCACACCCTCAGAGCAGGAGGCCTTCCGCCGTATCCATCACCATTATTTCTATGAGCGAAACGAGCAGCTCTGGGAGGAGCACGCCATGCGTGTGCTACCCGTCTTGATGGAGTCCACACACATGTTGGTGTGCGCCGAAGATCTGGGTATGGTGCCCAGTTGTGTGCAACCCGTGTTGGAGCGTTTGCGCATTCTCACTCTTGAGATACAGACCATGCCGAAGACCTATGGTCTGCTCTTTGCCAACCTGGCAGATAATCCTTACCGCAGCGTATGTACGATTTTTACTCACGATATGCCTACGCTGCGTGGCTGGTGGCAAGAGGAACCCGAGCGAGCCAGCCTTTATTGGCGCCATGTGCTCCATCATGAGGGCGACGCACCAAGGGTGATGCCCAGTTGGCTGTGTGGCGAGATTGTAAAGCGTCATCTGGATTCGCCCTCCATGCTCTGTCTGCTGAGCCTGCAGGACTGGCTCTCTACCAGTGACAGGCTGGCTTCGCCCGATGTGGAGTCAGAGCGTATCAACATTCCAGCCAATCCTCACCACTATTGGCGTTACCGCATGCACCTCACTCTGGAGCGACTGGCGGCAGACCGCGAATTTGTGAAGAATGTGCGCAACATGATAGCCCAGGCAGGAAGAATCTGACTTCTTGAGGGAGGGGGAAAAAAACTAAGTAGAACTAAAGATAAAGAAAAAGATGATGATGAAGAGAATATGGATGATGTTAGTGCTCTGTGCTTTGAGTATTGGAGTGGGATTGGCTGCAAGCAGAGTGAAGGGACTGCGGGTAAACCGTATGTCGGAGGCTGCAGGAGTGATGCGCACAGCTCAGTTCTCATGGCAAGTGGAGAGTGGAAAACAGGATGTTTGGCAGGTAGCTTATCGTATCGTGGTAGCTCCCAGCGTTGCCGAGCTTAAACGTCAGGGCGACCAGTTGCTTTGGGACTCCGAACGGGTAGAGAGTACAGAAACGCTTCAGGTGCCTTATCAAGGGCGCAAACTTCCCAGCCAGAAGGACGTCTACTGGCAGGTGACCGTGTGGCTCAACACAGGCGAGTGTGTGAAGAGCGCGGTAGAAAAGTTCACGACTGGACTGAAATACAACAACTGGAGTGCCAGCTGGATTGGAGTGAAAGATGATGACAAGGTGGTGGTGGAAGAAGGAGGCTGCAAGGACCTTGCGGCACGCTACCTGAGACACGAGTTCCATGTGGCAGACAAGGTAGTGCGAGCGCGACTTTACATCAGCGGCATGGGTGTGAGCAGCACATTCATCAATGGGCAACCTGTCAGTCAAGACGTGTTCGGAACGGTTCTGAGCGGTTACGACAAGACAGTCTATTACAACACTTACGACGTCACCTCTCTCCTGCACAAGGGCGAGAATGCCATCGCAACGGTATTGGGCAACGGCTACGCTCTGGGACTTAGGCGTGAGCACACCTCATTTGGCTTGCCCCGTCTCATGGCGCAATTGGTGGTAGAGACACCACACGACACGCTTGTTGTAGGCACGTCAGAGAAATGGCGTGCCAGCACGAGAGGACCCATCCGTTCAAACAATCTCTATACGGGTGAACTTTACGACGCACGGCTGGAGGAGAAGGGCTGGACAAAGCCTGGATTCGACGACTCAGCATGGGAGCATGCTACACGTATGAATGCTCCTGGCGGAAGCCTACTGCCACAACCTTGTCCGGGCCGACGTACCCAATTGAGCGTGAAGCCCCAGAGCATACGGCAAACAGGTGAGGGGCGTTACCTGGTGGATATGGGTCAGAATATGGTGGGGCAACTGCGCGTCAAGTTGCGTGGCAGAGCTGGACAACCTGTGGTCATCCGCCATGCAGAGATTCTGGATCCTGTGCATAAGGACAGCCTCTATACAGCCAACCTGCGAAGCGCACGAAGTACAAACACATACATTCCCGCCGTGGATGGCACGTTTTGCTATCAGCCCTCACTCGTGTACCAGGGTTTCCGCTATGTGGAAATCAGCGGAGTGACGAAAGCTCCCTCACAGGGAGACATCCTGGGCGAAGTACAATACGACCTCATGGAGGAGCGTGCCACATTTGAGTGCGACAACGAGCTACTCAACCAGCTGTTCCACAATGCCCAGTGGGGCATACGGGGCAATTATCAAGGTATGCCTATGGACTGTCCACAGCGCGACGAGCGTTTGGGTTGGACAGGCGACCGCGTGACAGGTTGTTTTGGCGAAAACATACTGTTTGACAACAGCGCGCTCTACTACAAATGGCTGCACGACATTGAGGATACCCAATTAGACGGAGGTCACGTGAGCGACATCTGTCCTGTACATCTGAAGCTCTACAGCCAGAATGTTACCTGGCAAGCCGCATTCGTCTACGCCACCTACATGCTCTTCAGACACGAAGGAGACCTGCAGGCTGTCAGAGAGCACTATCCTGCCCTCAGACGCTGGATGCAGTATGTGGAGAATGAACTGATGGAGGACGGTGTGGTTGTGCGCGACAATTATGGCGACTGGTGTATGCCTCCCGAAAGCAAAGAACTCATCAACAGCCAAGATCCTGAGCGCATTACAGACGGCAGAGTGCTGGGCACCACCGTTTTCTACGACTGCCTACGGATGATGATGGAGATGGGCGAAGAGCTGGGACTGGGAGCAGACGTCAGATACTATGCCAAGCTGCAACAGAGCATCAAGGAGGCTTACAACCGCAAGTTCTTCAACCCCGAAACGGCTCAGTATAGCAACAACACCGTCACAGCCAACCTCCTGTCGCTCGAGCTGGGACTGGTGCCAGCAGGTGCAGAGGAACGTGTGATGGAAAACATCGTGCGCGTGACGGAAGATAAGTTTGGAGGTCACGTGAGTTGTGGCGTGCTGGGCATGCAGCATCTGATGCGTGGTCTGACGCGCCGTGGCCATACAGACCTGGCTATGAAAATAGTCACCCAGCGCAGCTACCCCAGTTACGGATACATGATTGACCACGGAGCCACCACCATTTGGGAGTTGTGGAACGGTGATACAGCCAACCCAGCAATGAACAGCGGCAATCATGTAATGCTGTTGGGCGACCTCCTGCTATGGTACTACGAAGATCTGGCTGGCATCAGACAGATGGAGGGCACACGGGGGTATCGTCATCTGGAAATGAAACCTTGCTTCCCAGAGGAACTTCATCATGTGAAAGCAGCCTACCAGAGCGCTTCGGGGCCCATCAAGAGCGAATGGCAGCGCGAGGGAAACAACCTTGTGTGGCGCATTGAGATTCCTGCAGGTACCGAGGCACGCGTGAGCATTCCAAACCGTTTCCGAGTGTTTCCGCCAACGGGCAAGGGCATCCGTAAGGTGCAGGAGAAGGCTGGATATACAGTCATGGAGGTTGGCTCAGGCTCGTATGTGCTGCGTACGGAAAAACCGTAAAAAATCCCCGAATGGATAAATCTTTGCATAAGATAAATTTCCTGCCACCAGGATAGGTCTACATACCGCTCGTTTCCTTCCATGAGAGGTCGTGATACAGAAATTCCGCTCCACTTATGTTTGCTCCGAGCGAAGGGAAAATTGTGGGCACAATGGCTTCGTACATGTCTCGAGACACTTGCGAGAGCAAAAGTGCTAAAAATTCTCTCCTTTTGCCCAGATTTTGCATCTTTGAAGCGGTCTTTTTTTTGAGATATTGTACTTCATTTTGTTTGCTTACTGTTTGTTTAACCCAAATCGGTCATTAGAGATTTTTCCCATGCAAAAAGTTAGACTATATCAGGTTATACTCTCGTTATAGTATCTGTATGCTAACATAATACGTGACTTTTGCTCTATTTTGAGATAAAATGGAAGCAAAATTTTCTAATGACCGATTTGGTTTTAAGAACTATAAGATTAAGATTTCGAGAGTTTGATTAGTGTGGGAAATTCCTTTTACCCTTTCTCTCTCCAGAGCCTTTTTCCTCTCCTGTTGTCGCTGTGCGAAGGCATACTTAGTCTGTATTCACATTTACGTTATCCATCCATAGCTTTTGGGGATAGAGTGTTCCGTCGTCTCTTCGCCCGAGGTTGGTGTAGTGATGCTTCTGCGTAGAGTCTTATGGCAGGTGGAGCACTCCGCTAACGTTTGAGGAGTTGGAAAAGGATGAGAATATTATATTGTTTTAGTGCTTTGACGGATAACCGTATATAAAAAATCCTTATATTTGCAAGGCATTATCCTCGCAGAAAGCCCCAGAGGGGGTGGGGAGGGTGCTACTTTTACGGAAAGGGCGTTTACTTGACGCTCGTCTGCGACTACTCGTAAACTTCGCAACTTTACCAAACTGTCAGCAGGTGAGACAATGGGTGAATGTCCACGGTAGGTGTATTGTAACCTGCAGCGAACAGTTATGTGTGTGGATGCGGACATGATAGTGTCTTGTGTCCTTCGTGCTGTTTCCTTTATATGCAGAGCTATATGCCATACAAGCGTGGGCTTTCTGCATTGTCCGTCTCGACAGTTGGGCAATGCGAAGGCCTTCGAGTAGTGGGATGGGCAAGTGAAGGATCCCACGCTTCCTTTTTTGTAGAGGTACAAACGCAGGAGGATTAAACATTTCGGCTTTGGGATTCGGCTGTCTTTACTGGATAGATGTACAATAAATACACGCTCTCTGGGCATGAATCTTTTCCTTGTAAAACTTTATGGCTCACCAAGGGATATAATTTTATGATAGATGGAGGAAACTTCAATGCTTCTGATGCGGTTGTCGCTTTGGGGGTAGGCAAGAATATGGTTTCTTCTATCCGTTATTGGCTGAAGGTTTTCGGATTGTCTGAGCAAGATAAGCCAACAAAGATAGCGAAATATCTTTTTGACGGAACAGATGGCGTAGATAAGTACATCGAGAGTTTGGGAACATTGTGGTTGCTTCATTACCTGTTAGTAAGTCAAAGAGAGGCAACTCTTTATCATATCGCTTTTGTACAGTTTCAGAAAGAAAGAAAGGCTTTTGAGAGAGACCAGCTTGTAAGTTTTGTCAAGAGACTCATGATAGATGATAGGAAAGACAAACCGTTTAATGCCAATACTACCAAGAAGGACGTGGGTGTCTTGTTGCAAAACTATGCCCAGCCTTATAAGGCAAAGTCTTTTGAGGATTATTCTTCTCTTCTCATAGATTTGGATTTAATCAGAACAGAGGATAATGGCAAATCGTTCACCTTTAATATTGAGGGCAAGCGAAAGGTCCCTATGGAAATCTTTCTATATGCTATTTTGCAAGAGAAAGGTGAGGATAAGTCCGTTTCTTACGATACTTTGCAAGAGATTGGGTTGATGTTCTGCATGACAGACGCAGAGGTGATAGATATGGTACAATCTATTGGTGAAGCGTATTCTGATTATGTTCAGTATAGTGACAATGCTGGTATTCGTCAGCTATTGTTTAGGGAAGGTCTTTCTTTAACAGGCATAGACGTTTTAGATAAATATTATAAGAATGCGACAGTTTAGTTTATCCGCAAATATAGAAGAGGGCTTTGCGAAAGAGGCTCAATATATAGTTACTCCCAATGCCCGACAGGTGGCTGAGGGTATCGTAAACGGATTCCGCTCTGGGGTTCATTCTTATACGATTATTGGCTCATACGGAACGGGTAAATCAAGTTTCTTGTTGGCATTAGAGAGAGACTTGATGGGTGGAAAGCAATATGAATTGTTGAATCCTACGGAACTTTCGGGGAAAAAGAGATTCGAGATTCTTAAAATTATTGGTGACTATAAGGAACTTTCTGTGTTGTTAAGTCAGAAACTATCTGTGGAGGGCACAACAGGTAGCATTCTTGACGAGCTTCGCAATAGATACAATAAGCTGAAGAGCCAAGGTAAGTTTTTGGTTATCTTTATTGATGAATTTGGCAAGGTCTTGGAGCATGCAGCCAAGAATAATCCAGAAAGAGAACTTTACTTTATGCAAAAGTTGGCAGAATTTGTCAATGTGCCAACAAGAAACATTTTGCTTTTGACTACACTTCATCAGAATTTCAACGCATATTCGCGAAAGCTCAACGAGGTTCAAAAGGAGGAGTGGACCAAAGTAAAGGGACGTTTCCAGGAGTTGGTATTTGTGGAGCCTGTAGAGCAACTTCTTTATTTGGCTTCGATGCAGATAAAGTCAGATTTGTTGGATAAGCGGAGCAACGAAAAGACAATAGAATCTTTGGCTTCATTAGCGAAGAAGACGGGTTTTGTCTCTCAAAGTTTCTCGAAAGCGACCGCTCATGCGTTGTCTCCATTAGAGCCTTTTGCCGCTTGTGTTATTACGCAAGCCATTCAGCGATACGGACAAAACGAACGCTCCTTGTTTTCTTTCTTGAATGCAAGGGGACGAAACTCTTTGTCGGAGTTTGCTGGTAAGGTCTATCAGCTTCAGTGCTGCTATGATTACATTTATTACAACTTCTACTCTTATCTGAAAGAGGCTAATGCCGATTCTATGCAATGGAGTTCTATGCAAGTCGCCATTGAGAGAGTGGAGGGACAACTTTGGAATACGAAGACGGATTTGGTAGATGCCATCAAGTTGGTGAAGGCTATTGGTTTATTGAACCTTTTTGGCAATTCTTCTTTCAAAATGAACCGAGAGAAAACAGCTGCGTATGCAAAGATGGCTTTAGATATAGAGAACCCAACGAGTCTCTTGAATAAGTTGGAGCAATTCAAGATAATCCGTTATGCCAACTATAAGCTCCGTTATATTTTGTTTGATGGAACAGACATAAACATAGAGGATGAGATACGCAAAGCGGGATTGGTGGTGAGTCGTCCTGTGAATTATGTGGATGACATCAGAAACTATTGTTTCAAGAAGGTAGCTCCAGTAAAGGCTTGCTATTTCCAAAAAGGAACTCCAAGGTATTTTGAATATGAGGTGCTTGGAGAAGGTGCGGATAAAACTCCTGTTGGCGATACAGATGGATTCATACAGCTGATATTTTCATCTCATAAAACTGTATTAGAGGAGCTTTGTGAACTCAGCGCGAAGAGTGAAAATGCTATCATCTTTGTTTGTTTTAGAAATACTGACGAGTTGGTATCTCATCTTTATCAAATAGAGAAATTCAAATACATATTGAGTAAAGTCCTGATTGATAAGTCGGACAAGGTGGCAATCAATGAGATAAACAACCTGATGGAGTATGAGAAGGTGGTGCTCAATAAGTCTATCAGCGAGAGCTTGTTTGCTTATAGTGGAGATGTCACATGGATATTCAAGGGAGAGGAAAGAGAAGTCCGCTCTTTGCGAGAATTCAACCAGTTGCTCTCTGTGGTTTGTGATGAGATTTATTCACAAACACCAGTGATGAATAACGAATTGTTTAATAAGCATAAGTTGAGCAGTTCCATATCCTGTGCTAAGGGAAAGTACTTGGCTGCATTGCTAAGCCAAAGCAGTGAGGCTGATTTAGGATTCCCTGCCGATAAATTTCCTCCAGAGAAGACCATCTATTATTCTCTGTTGAAAAGCACGGGGCTTCATATGAATGGGGAGTTCTCTGATGTGCCCTCTAATGAGGGAATTATGCCTTTGTGGGAAGCATGTGAAGAGTTTTTGAAATCGACAACTTTTAAGGCTCGTAAGATTTCTGAACTGATAAAGAAGTTGTCGGCTAAACCATATAAATTGAAGCAAGGATTCTTGGACTTTTGGATTCCTACCTATTTATATATAAAGAAGCAAGACTACTCTCTATATGGAGCCAATGGAGCTTATATTCCGAACATCAATATGGAGTTCTTTGAATTGTTGCAGAAGCATCCAGGTGAATATTTTATCAAGGCTTTTGATGTGACGGGAGTAAAGGTGCAAATCTTTAATCAGTACAGAAAGTTTCTGAACGTTGAGGCTATGGGGAGTATCAAGAGCGATGATTTCATAGAGACCATCAAACCGTTCTTTTTCTTCTACAACAAGAGACTGAATGACTATGCCAAGCATACCCGTAAGTTCAATCATGAGCAGACGGCAAAGTTCCGTGATACATTAGCTAAGGCAAAAGACCCAGAGAAAACCTTCTTTGAAGATTTGCCTGAGACATTGGGCTATGATAAGGAAGCATTGCAGAATCCAAAGAAAGTAGAGGAATTTTGCTATGTAATCAACCGTGCTGTCAAGGAACTGCGTTCTTGCTATTCCGATATGATAGACCGTGTGGAAGGCCGTTTGCTTGACACATTGGGCATTGACTCTTACGATTATTCAGGATACGTTGTAACGATAAGACAACGTCTTGCCAATGTCAAAGAGTATTTGCTAACGGATAGATTGAAAGAATTCTATCAGCATGTGATGGCTGAGTTTGACAATAGGAATGAATGGTATCAATCAATATGTTATACTGCATTGGAACAGCCATTGGAGCGATTGCGTGATGAGCAAGAGGAGAAGTTGATTGATAGTCTGATTATGCTCTTTCGTGAATGTGAGAAATACTCGGATATCTCGAAAGTAGCTAAATATGAGTCGGATGAAATCTATTCGCTGGATTTAGTTTCTACCAAGGGAAATAACATTCATTCTCAAACATTCCGATTGCCAGAGAGTGAATTGCAGAAATCGGAGGAACTGGAAAAAAATATAGACAAACTCCTTGATAGGGTAGAAAACGACAATGTGTCAGTATGCACATTACTGAAAATATTAAATAAGAAGTTAGGCAAATAGTCTTTTCTGCAAACAAAAACGAAAATGAAAGTACGAAATATATTAGGAATATCTGGTGGAAAGGATAGTGCTGCACTTGCCATCTATCTCAAACAGAAATACCCAACCTTGAAGATTGAGTATTATAACTCGGATACTGGGTGTGAGTTGGCGGAGACAGAACTACTGATAGATAGACTGAGTGCTTATCTCGGAAGTATCAAAAGACTTAGGGCTGCGGAAGACAGTCCTGAGCCAACGCCTTTTGAGCATTTCTTGAAAGCTGCTGGAGGCTTCTTGCCTTCACCACAAGCTCGTTGGTGTACTAAGAAAATGAAACTGGATGAGTTTGAGAGGTATGTGGGCGATGACTATGCGGTTTCGTACGTGGGAATCCGTGGTGATGAAGACCGTGATGGCTATGTATCATCCAAACCAAATATTCAGTCAGTCTTTCCTTTCAGAAGGAATATCTGGAGTGTGGATGTTATCAATAAGTTCTTGCATAAGGAAAACCAAGAGCAGATTATCGACATCTATGACAAATTGTGCCCAGATGGCATGATGAAAGAGGACTTGATGGACGTCCTTAAAAAGCCTATCACCAAACAATTCTTTTACTCCAAGAAGCTGAATGCATTATTGGACGTAAATGTGAAGATGTTCAATCATGCTGTGTTTGATTTTTTGAAGACTACTGATTATCCAGTAGGTCATCTTGATTCATTTCCGCTGATTGATAATGATGAGGTTTTGGTAAAGGAAGACATCTTCCGGCTGTTGAGAGAAAGCGGAGTGGGAGTGCCTGCTTATTATGAAGAGATCCCTTTCGAGGTAGATGGTAAAACAGGCACTTATTGTCGTAGTAGAAGTGGTTGCTATTTCTGTTTCTTTCAACAGAAAATAGAGTGGATTTGGCTCTACGAGCAGCATCCTGACCTATACAAGAAAGCAATGTCTTTTGAAAAGGATGGCTATACTTGGATTCAGAATGAGAGCTTGGCTGATTTAATTAAGCCGGAGCGCATTCGACAGGTAAAGTTGGATATCATCAAGCGGCAGGAAGCCAACAAAAGCAAGAACAAAGGTACAAGTCTCGCTGAACTTTTTGGTGATGAATACGTTTGTGCCAATTGTTTTATCTGAAAATCCAATATGTTATGCTATATGATGTAAACTGGGCAGAGGACGGCACTTATCGTCCTGGAGAATATAATTCACCAGAGAGATTCTTCAATGATGGGTTGAGAAATAGTACAGAGTTTGACCTTCAACTGGGCTATTTCAGTTCAGCTGCGATAAGTGTGCTTGCCGATGGATTTGCCACATTTATCGTCAACGGTGGAAGAATGCGCCTTGTGATAAATCATATAGTCTCAGAGTCAGACAAAAATGCCATAAGCAAAGGCGTATACGGTGGGTTGATAGACTGCTTTGACCTAACTGACTTTGAGTCGTTAAGACAAACCTTAGACGAATATCAGCAGCAGTTTTTCGAATGCCTTGCATTCCTTATTTATAACAAGCGGATAGACATTCGTATCATATGTCCACGTAATCGTAGAGGTATTGCTCATACGAAATCTGGACAGTTTAGGGACGGAGATAGTGTGACTTCCTTTACGGGTTCTGCAAACTTCACGGTAAGCGGTTTGTTCAATAATATAGAGGAAATCAAAATTGATCGTAGTGACAGCATTGACACTATGGTGCGCAAGCGCATAGAAAGCCAGCGGGTAGAGTTCGAATCAATTATGAGTCATCAAAAGGGAGGGGTAGAATATCTTTCTCCCAAAGAACTTGAGGTGGCGGTCGTGTCTACTTTTGGAGGTAAGGATGTGGAAGAATTGCTCGATGTGGAAAGGAAACTCAAGAATATAAAGGAAAGGAGAACAGAAGCAGATAGGAGCGATGTCTTACCTATGGTATGCGAAGACAACTATACCAAAGAGCCTCATTTTCCTTATCCTTCTGGTCCTCGCGAATATCAGCATCAAGCCTTCGAAAATTGGAAGAGCAATGGGCAAAAAGGTCTATTTGCGATGGCAACAGGTACAGGCAAGACCATTACATCGCTCAATTGCTTGTTGGAGATTTATAAGAGGAAGGGATAT
Source organism: uncultured Bacteroidaceae bacterium (assembly GCA_934394435.1). Lineage (GTDB taxonomy): Bacteria > Bacteroidota > Bacteroidia > Bacteroidales > Bacteroidaceae > Physcousia. The sequence continues at coordinate 15,502 of CAKRRN010000008.1, read as the reverse complement.
TATAAAGCAATCATCCTTGTACCAACCCAAACATTGGTAGAGCAATGGGTGGATGAATGCAAGAAGTTCGACTTCTCAAATGTCTATACTGTCTATTCTAAAAACAAGAATTGGAGAAACGAGGTGGATTTGCTTCATCTGAAAGAAGACTTTAATCGGTCTGGATGTGGTGACTCATTCATTATCATCTCAACCTATTCCTCGTTTGTAAGGGACAATGTGTTCTCTTCTCTCAACTCTTTCTCGAAGAATAGAACTCTTTTGATTGCAGATGAGGCACATAATATGGGGTCGAGGAGAATGCTGGATAGAATGGACAGCATCCGCTATCTGAGAAGAATAGGCTTGTCTGCCACTCCTTACCGTCAGTTTGATGACTTGGGTAACCAGAGGATAAATACTTTCTTTGGTAGTACGGATGGTTTTACATTCGAGTATTCGATGCGTGAGGCCATAGATAATGATTTCCTGTGCCGTTATTATTACTATCCTCATGTCGTGAGGTTGAACGATGCGGAAATGGCTGATTATCTGAGAATATCAAGGCAACTTTCTAAATTCTTTAGTTATGACAGAGATTCGTTCGCACAAGGGAACGACATATTGACAGCTCTTTTGCTGAAGCGAAAGCGCATTATTCATAAAGCCCAGCAGAAGGAGCCTGTATTTGAGGCCATACTGAAGGAGCGATACAAAGAAAAGGGCAATCTGAAATATACGTTGGTTTATGTTCCTGAAGGAAACAGCCCAGACGCGGTTTCAGATTTGTTCGAGACAACAGATGCTTTGGGAGTGGATGAAGTGTCTGAACATCTGATAGACAGATACACCCAGATGGTCTACAGAACAAGTCCGCAAACGACCGTAAGGGAGTTTACCTCAGATTCCAGAGAACGTACCAAGCTCTTGGATGACTTTGCCTGCGGGCGTCTTGAAGTTTTGACATCCATGAAGTGTCTGGACGAAGGTGTCGACGTGCCGCGTAGCGAAATGGCTATTTTTTGTGCAAGTACAGGTAACCCACGGCAATTTGTGCAGAGAAGAGGAAGAATCCTGCGTAAGCATAAGGACAAGCACCGAGCGATAATCCATGACTTGATAGTTGCACCATGGGTTAGCGACTCTGAAGAAAGTTACAACATGGAAAGGAGTCTGCTTGAGATAGAACTGAAACGTGTGCGTGATTTTGCTTCTCTCTCAGAAAATGCGGACTATACATACAGAGAATTAGAAGAAACTGTTTCATATTATAATCTATCAATTTTATAGATATGGCATACATGACTAACAACGACAAAATGCTGGAGGCTGTTCTGCTCAATCCAGAACTGATGAAGTTTGGAAAGTATAGCGAAAGCGACTTGAATTTCACCTCTGCTTACCAAGCTGAGGATTCTGACAATTATGTTATAAATGCTGTGGCACATATTATTATACGCGCTTCAGAGGGAGCTTCTGACAGAGAAATCTACAAGGAAATTACGGAATTTTTAAAGAAAAGCGTATAGGACTATGCTAATTAAACGACTGACAATAAAAAATTTCCGAAGTTATTACGGAGAGAATAGCTTCGAGTTTTCTGATGGTCTGACACTCATCATCGGGGATAATGGCGATGGAAAAACCACTTTTTTTGAGGCTCTGCAATGGTTGTTCAATACATCTGTTGAAAACAACAGCATCGATAACGTTTCGGAGATGAGAAAGTCAAAACTGGAGGTTGGAGAAAGTGACGAGCTGATGGTATCTATGTTGTTTGAGCATGATGGCGAAGAAAAGTACGTGGAGAAGCGTTTCTCATTTGAACGTAAATCAGAATCCGAGTTCTCTACATCATCACTTACATTCAGAGGATACGAGGGAAACGGCATAGAGCGTGAACCTATTTCTGGAAAAAACCTTATCAACAGATGTTTTGATGCTTTTATCCAGAGGTATAGTATGTTTAAGGGAGAATCTGACTTGAATGTGTTTCAGGATAGGACTGCGCTGAAAGAACTTGTGGATAAATATTCTGACATACGTAAGTTTGATGAACTAGTGAAACTCTCAGCCATCTTTGAAGAGAAATCAAATTCTGCTTTTCTGAAAGAATGTAAGTCGGATAAAAAAATATCAGATGAGGCGCGGCTTCTGGAAGCACAACTGAATCGGTTGTCTGGGGAAATTCTGGAAAAGAAGAAGGAAATAAAGGAGAAAAATGATTCTATAAATCTATACTCGACAAAACTGGACGCACTTGCAGAAAACCAGGAAATATCAGAGCGGTACAATGAGATAAGTGAGCGCATCAAATCGCTTAGTGATAAAATCAGTAAGTTGAAGGCAAACATTTCTGCTGTGGACAAGAATGCGGCTCTGCTGGACAAACAATGGATTCTTTGCGCTTTTTCTTCCATACTGGCTGAGTTTAAAAAGAAGAGTCAGCAATATAGTAAGGCGAAACGGTTTCAAGAAAAGGAATTCGATGAGCAGAGAGGAATGGAAAGAGGAAAACTGAAAGCCTATAACGAGGTTAGGGGACTTTTGGCTAACGGAGTGCCAGAGTTGCCCTGGTATCTTCCGAATGAAGAAACCATGCAGGAGATGATAAACGACCATGTATGTAAGGTTTGTGGAAGACCAGCCCCAGAAGGGTCTGCTGCTTATGAATTCATGGTTAACAAACTCAGAGAATACAAAAGACACATAGAAGAAAAAGCCAAACTGGAGGAAGCGAGAACGAGACTTGAAGAAAAGCAACTGTTCGTTTCGGACTATGTTGAGGAAATACATAACCTGAGTATAAATTTGGGTGGAAGTACGGAAGCAGAGGTTGCTCGTATCGCATCTGATATAGATGACCGTTTGCAACTTGAAGACAGATGGCGTGCAGACCTTAAAGTTGAGAATGAAAAGAAGCAGGATGCGGAAGACAACAAGGCACGACTGCTTATTCAGGCTGATAATATGCCAGAGGAATTGCTTCAAAAGGATTTCAAGGACATCAAAAACATGTTCGAACAAAAGGAACGTGCAGTGCAACGCTTGACAAACTTACAGGAAGAACTAAAAGGTCTGACAGAAAAGGAAACAGAATTGCGCAAGAAGTTTGGTGAACTGAACCCACAGAATAGTCTGGTAAAGGTTTATCAAGATGTTCACCTTGTGCTGGAACAAATAGCAAAAGCATTTGAGAACGCGAAAAAGGAGAATCTGCGACGCTTTCTTGCTGATCTGGAAGATCGGGCAAACGAATATCTGGAGAAACTGAGCGCACAGGACTTCCATGGGGAGATACGCTTGTGTCATACTATAGAGGACACCACAGAGATTAAACTCTTTAGTTCTAATGGTAGTGAAATCAAAAAGCCTTCTGGCTCGCAGGAAACCGTAATGTACATATCTGTTCTATTCGCAATTTCCGACTTCACAGACCAGAAACGCGATGAAAACTACCCACTTATATTTGATGCCGCAACATCATCTTTTGGAGATTCTAAAGAAGAAAGATTCTATAATGTCATTGATAAACTGAACAAACAATGCATCATTGTCACAAAAGACTTTATTACAAAGGGAGAACTGCGTATAAACGAAGTAGATAAGCTGACGTGTATTGTTTATCGTATAAAGAAAGCAGCCAATTTCGACAATAGAAACATGGCAACAATAAGAACTTTGGTAGAAAAACTAAAATAACGATGGAGAGTTTATTCGAATTATGGAGCAGGAGAGACCCTGAATGGGAAACTCGATATCAAGAGTCAGTCATGGATGTGTTTTGTGACTATGGTCGTGGGCGAAATTCTTATCAGGCTGTTCGCGCAAAACCATATGGAGCAGGTTATGAAATGTTTATCATAGCATTCTTCATAGGGCTGTACTTTGACAGCACTAAGCCATTGGTAGAGGACAGAGCAAAGAGAAAGAAGTTTGGGTGGCCAATACAGAAATGGGGTAATATTGAGCCCAGAGGGGGCAGAATGCCTTACGAGAAACTCCAGAAGTTTATTTTTGCTGCATTGATAGCTCGCACAGATGTCGATTTGATTGCTTTGGACAAAGGAGAAGTTAGCAGCAGGAAGATTGTGGACCAACTGATTGACAAGATGGAGCAGTATGCAAACTACGGACTTTCCTACATTTCAGAACAGATGGAGGTAGACCCAAATTGTTTCTTCAAAGAGACTGCCTTTCTGCGACTGTTCCTCTCGTTCTTGAAAACGGAGAATACGGATGGTGATGCTGAATTGGAAGAACTTTAATAGGTAGGAAAGACATGAAAAGACTAATGACCTTGCTTTTAGGATTCATTTTGCCTATCTTCATCTTTGCGCATACGACAGACAGTCTTGACGAAGAACAGAATATTTGGCTTATTGTTGGAATGGTCATTTGGGTATTGTGTTTTGTGATAGGAATTATTGCCCTTGTTATAGGACTTTATGTTCTTGTGGCGAAGATGGCAGAGAGGCGAAACCGCAGTGCTGTCGCATGGTTGATAGTCGCTTTTTTGGGCAGTCCGCTTCTTGCTATTATCCTACTTTTGTGTTTGGGGGAATCAGAAAATAACGACTCAACAATACGATAAATATAAATATTTTGACAAACAAATGATGAAAAACTAAATGTAGGTTGACTTATCAGAGTGGCATAGTAACAGGCGCAAGAGTAAAGATTCTTATTTGTTTAGAATTATTGCTGTACGGTAATCTCTTTCCAACAAAAATCATTTAGGGTTGGTACCTTATGAGAAGTGCCAGCCCTATTTTTTGAGGGGGGAGGGGACTCACCCGATAGCCCCAGGGGAACTTAGGACGCAAATTCACAGCTACAACCTATGCTTATCTGATCAAGCTTGCTTGTCTGTAGATTGGAAATGGGGGTATAAAGACTAATCGGAATACTGGATTTTCCTCTGCGGCTTGAAGATAAAAGGAAAGTTGAATTTTCAGATGAGCGATTTGAGAAAAACACATCTTGGATAGTGTTGTGAATGAAGGGCTTGTTCTTTTTTATGGTTTTTGATTTTTTTGCTGTTTTTCGTTCTATCCAGAAAATATTATATTAACTTTGTTTTGTAGGTTTTCCTGCTGGAATGCTTACGAGAGTGGCTGTACGATGTGCGTGCTTGTTGTTGCTCTCTGATATTAAGAATAAAAAAATAAAAATGAAATGACTCAGGTTTTTGGATTTGCAATCTTAGGATTGTTGGTGGCTGCTGTCACTCTGGCTATAGTTGTCGTACTTTATGTTCTGGTGGCGAAGATGGCAGAGAGGCGGAACCGCAGTGCTGTAGCGTGGTTGATAGTTGCTTTTTTGGGCAGTCCGCTTCTTGCTATTATCCTGCTTCTGTGCTTGGGAGAGGCAAGCGACTCTGTGAACTGGAATAGAGGGAGAGACAGAGGGTTCTGAAAGAAAAATAGAGAGGGCGTGTATTCTGCGGAACACACGCCCTCTTGATTTCTGTCTTGGGGTGGAGGAGAGGCTGTCTCTTCTCTCTCTCCGTCTTATGATTTTTTATCCTTCTGGGGTTTCTTTGGTACAGACTCTCCTTTCTCAAGGATGTCTACAGCGCGTAGCACGGTCGGGTCGCTTTCGTTGAGGAATTGAATGTATTCGCTCATGTCGAGGGCATTATAGATGATGTTTCCATAGATGGCACGCTCGAAGAGGCGACGGCTCTTGTAGAGCATGAGGTTTCTGCGTCGGAGCGAATGCTTGTCAGCGAAGCGTGCGAATTGTTCGAGCAGCGACTGTGTGCGCAGGTAGGCTTCCATTTTCGATGCTGTGGGATACTGCATGAGTTTGTCTCGGTTGGCATCTGTATAGGCGAAGGCGAACTGCCGTATGTGTCCTGTTAAGAGTGCTTCGCGGTAGTAAGAGGTGAGGGCAGTGGTGTCTTCTGGTATGAAGACATCGGGCACAATACCTCCTCCTCCATAGACGGTTCGTCCGATACGTGTCTTATAGGAGGGTCCGTCTTGGTGTATGCTGTCTTGTGAGAAGAATTCTCCTCGCTCGTAGCGTGCCAGGAGTTCGTTCTCGTAGTCTTCTCCATGTCCCTTTTCATAGGGTTTCTGTATGCATCGTCCGCTGGGTGTGTAGTATCGTGCGATGGTGAGGCGAACCACACTCCCATCGCGAAACTCTACGGGCTGCTGTACGAGTCCTTTTCCGAAGGAGCGTCTGCCTACGATGGTTCCCCTGTCGTTGTCTTGAATGGCTCCAGCGAAGATCTCACTTGAGCTTGCGCTTCCCTCGTCCATGAGCACAACCAGGGGAATTGTCTGGAAGGTGCCTCTCCCATCGCTCCGAAATTCCTCTCTGGGGCTTTTCCGCCCTTGTGTGTACACAATCAGTCTGCCTTTGGGTAGGAATTCGTTTGCCATCTGTATGGCAATGTGCATGTATCCTCCTGCGTTTCCTCGTAGGTCGACCACGAGTCCCTTCATGCCCTTGACGCTCAGTTCAGCCAGTGCTACCAGCATCTCAGCATAGGTCTGTTCACCAAAGTTCTTGACGCGCAGGTATCCTGTATCGTCGTTGATCATATAGTAGGCATCTACGCTTACAACGGGGATGTCTCCACGTACGACGGTGAAGGTGGTGACGCCTTTTGCTCCGTGTCGTACGATTCCCAGCTTGACCTTGCTTCCCTTGGCTCCCTTGAGGTGTTTCATCACGTCTTGTGACTGCATTCCCACGAGGTTAGAGTCGTTGGCGGTAATGATGCGGTCGCCAGCCAGTATGCCTACTTTTTCTGCGGGACCTCCATGGATGACGGACATTACGTTTACGGTATCCTTCTGCATGACGAAGCTAACACCTATTCCGCTGAATGAGCCGCGCAGGTCATCGTCAGCTTCCTTGGCATCTTGTACGCTTAGGTAGCTGCTGTGTGGATCGAGCTCTTTCAGTATGCCAGGCATGGCGTCTTCTACCAGCTGTGCCATGTCTACGGTGTCGACGTAGTTGTTGTCAATTATCTGTAGCAGATAGCTGAGCTTGTTTGTGCCGGTATTGATGATGCTTAAACGGTTGCCTGAGAAATGGCTTGTGCAGAAGGTGCCAATCAGTATTCCGACAACGACACCAAGTGAGATGAGTAGCGGTGTGAGCCTTTCTTTAATGTTGTTGTTCATATATGTACGTATATATATGTGTGTTGTGTTTTTTTTGATTCTGAGTGTGGGATGAGGGTATACTCTGAATTATTCAAGCTCGGATACGGGCAGGAATTCCACCTCAACCCCAGCCCTGCGCAGGAGTTCTACTCCGTCTGCCAGCCTGTACTCGCGTGCGTAGACCACTCGTCTGATGCCAGCCTGTATGATGAGCTTGGAGCATTCCACACAGGGCGAGTCTGTGACGTAGAGTGTGCTACCGTCGCTGTTGTTGTTGCTTCGGGCTATTTTAGTGATGGCGTTGGCCTCGGCGTGGAGCACGTAGGGTTTGGTGAGGTTGTTATCGTCTTCGCATACATTTTCGAATCCAGATGGTGTGCCGTTGTACCCATCGCTGATGATGCGTTTGTCTTTTACGATGAGCGCTCCCACTTGGCGTCGCTTGCAGTAGCTGTTTTCGCTCCAGATGTGTGCCATCCTGAGGTACCGGCTGTCGAGTTCTTTCTGTTTGTCCATAGTGTGATTATGTGTTTTGAGTGGGGTGGTGAACTGTTTCTTGTATTCCGTTTCGCTTGAGCAACGCATCGATGGTGGGCTTTTGTCCACGGAAGCGCTTGTAGAGTTGCATGGGTGGCTCAGTACCTCCGCGTTCGAGTATCTCATGACGGAAGCGTGAGGCTGTGGTGCGGTCGAAGATTCCGTTTTGTAGGAACATGCTGAAGGCGTCTGCATCGAGTACCTCTGCCCACTTGTAGCTGTAGTATCCTGCTGCGTAGCCTCCACTCATGATGTGTCCGAACTGAACAGACATACATGCTTCGGGCAACTGACGAAGCAGCTGTGTCTTGGCCCATGCTTGTTTCTCGAATGTGGGTACGTCTTGGGTGAAATCTTCGCTTCGGTCGTAGTATGCCATGTCCAGCAGACAGAAGCTGAGCTGGCGTATGCAGAGGTATCCGCATTGGAAATTGGCACTGTCGCGTACACGTTGGATTAGAGAAACTGGCATGGGTTCGCCTGTCTGATAATGGTGTGCGAAGGTGCTCAGGAACTGTTGCTGTGTGGAGTAATTTTCCATAAACTGCGAGGGTAGCTCTACGAAGTCCCAGTAAACGTTTGTGCCGCTGAGCGACATGAAGCGCACGTGGGAGAAAATTCCGTGTAAGGCGTGTCCGAACTCATGAAGGAAGGTTTCCACCTCGCCCAGTGTGAGCAACGAGGGCTTGTCAGCTGTGGGTTTGGTGAGATTCATGGTGATGCTCACATGTGGGCGGTGGTCTGTGCCCTCGCGGTCAATGTACTGCTCCGCATAGCTGGTCATCCAGGCTCCGCTCTGTTTGTTCTCGCGTGGGTAGAAGTCGGCATAGAGGACTGCCAGGTATGATCCGTCTTCGTCGAGTACCTCATAGGCCTCTACATCGGGATGGTACACGGGAATGTCTTCTCTGCGCTGGAATGTGATTCCGTATAGTTTGGTGGCGAGGCCAAAGATGCCTTGCTTTACGTTTTCGAGCTGGAAGTAGGGACGCAGCATTTCTGAGTCGAGGTCGAAGCGTTGTTTCTTCAGTTTCTGTCCATAGTAGGAATAGTCCCAGGGTTGGAGTACGAAATCGTCTCCTTCGATGCTTTTCGCAAGTGCCTCCACCTCTGCCACTTCCTCTTTAGCCTTGGGCATGTATGCCTCCATCAGCTGATTGATGAGTGCGTATACGTTTGAGGTGTTTTCTGCCATCCTGTGCTTGAGCACATAGTCTGCGTAGGTGTGGTTCCCCAACAGTTGTGCTATCTGACGTCGGAGACTGACGATGCGCTTTACAATTTGCTGGTTGTCGTGCTCTCCTCCCTTGCAGCAGAGGGTGTTCTTGGCCTTGTACATCTGGCATCGGAGCTCTCTGTTGTCTGCGTAGGTCATGAATGGTCCGTAACTGGGTTGGTGCAGGGTAAAGAGCCATCCTTGCATTCCCTTCTGTTTGGCGGCTAATTCGGCAGCCTCAATGGCTGTGTCGGGCAGTCCCGTCAGCTGTGCCCGGTCTGTCACGTGAAGGCTGTATGCGTTGGTCTCCTTCAGACAGTTTTGACTGAACTGAAGTGTGAGGGTGGAGAGTTCCACGCGCATATGTGTGAGCGTCTGTTTGTCTTTGTCGTCTAAGCAAGCTCCTCCTCGCTCGAATCCTTCAAAGGCATTGTCGAGCACTTTTTGCTCTTCTGGCGTAAGGTTTGTGGCATGCTGTTTGACGTAGCGTATGCGCTCAAAGAGTTTCCTATTGAGCAGAATCTTGTTGGAATGTTCGGTCAGGAGTGGCGAGAGTTTCTCTGCCAGACGGTCTGCCTCGTCAGACGTACAGCAGCTCAGAAGGTTGAAGAAGATGGTGGTGGCACGATTGAGGAGCTCATCTGTGGGTGGCAATATGGTATTCTCGAAGGTAGGTTCCTCCTGGTTGTCTGTCATTTTCTGGATGGCGGCATCTTCCTGTTGCATACCTTCCATGATGGCTTCCTCGAAGTCTTCAAGTGTGATTTGTCCGAATGGAGCTGTATTGAAGGGTGTGCCGTATTCTCCGCTGAGGAGGGGATTTTGTCTTGTATTGTCTGTCATTCTGTGTATATTCTTGTGTGTGTATGTTTATTTATGAATGTATTCTTGGCCTCCTTCGTTTTCTCACCATGGTAAGAGCGGAAGCGAGTTTCGCTTTACTCATTTGGCTTGAGTGTAAACATCTGTTTCGTTCAGATACGTTCGGAGTTTATTTAGCGAGCGCAGGGTGATGGTGGAGCGTGCGAGTCCGATAATCTGTTGGGAAGCCAGGCGGTTGAGCATGCGCGATACGGTAAGCCGTGTTTCTTCAAGGTAAAGAGCCAGGTCTGTCATTTTCACGCTCATGCTGATTTCGCTGTCGCCTTCTCGGCAAAGGATATCAAGCAGATGCAGGAATTTACCCACGACTGTGCGTGGAGGATAAGGGGTCATCAGTAGGGTCTGCTTATGAGCTACGGCGGAGAGATAGTTGAGCAGATTGTAGCGAAATACTGGTACGTTCATCAGACATTTTCCCACGTCTGCCTTTCTGATACTAATGACCTGCAGGTCTGTTTCTGCAAAATAGGAGTTATGGTAATGGCAATGTAGTCCGTAGAGGTTTTCTGGCTCTACTGCCAAGGGAGAATGCAGGTTTGCTGCAAGACGAATACGCCCGTCTTGGCTAACATATTTTCTGCGAAGCACTCCGTTGGCCACCAGAAGCAGGTGGGTACAGGTGTCTCCTTGGTTGAGCAGGGGCTGCGGGCTGGAAGGGATTGTCTCCACCTCTAATCCGTGTATTTCTTCCAGACGTGCCAAATCCTGTCCGCTGAGTCCCTGCAGCAGGGGCATGTGGGTTAGGAGCTTATATTTTGTACTTATGTCCATCACGCTTTCTCTCTATATGAGGTTTACTTTAACGGGACTCCTTCAGAGTTATCCCCTGGATTCGCATCCTTCGTTTTCTCGCCCTGGTAAAGCAGAAGTGAACTTCGCTTTGCCTCATTTGACTTAACTCCGCAAGGGAGTGGTTAAGCTCCTTCAGAGCCTTTCCCCTTCGTTTTCGCAAGCACCTTCTTCAGTCCGTCTGTACACCAGGTGGCATACTTACCCTCGGGTGTGGAAAGAATGAAGTATGCCTGTAGTTCTGGGTGCTGCTGCAATACGGTCTTCGCACTCTCGAGTCCCATCACCATGAAGGCTGTGGCGAACCCGTCTGCCATTGCACACGTGGGAGCCAGTACCGTGCTACTCAGTATACTGTGCTGCACGGGGTAGCCGCTGTGTGGGTCTATGGTATGAGCCACGCGCTTTCCGTTGTGCATATAGAAGTTTCTATAGTTGCCGCTGGTGGCAATGGCACAGTCGTTCAGCTCTATGATGTCTTGAAGTTCTGTTTGCTCGTTTTCTGCATCGTCATCAGGCTTGTTGATGCCTATGCGCCACGGTTCTCCTTTGGGATTCTTGCCGTGTGAGACGACTTCTCCTCCAATCTCGACCATAAAGTTCTCTATGCCTTTGTCTCGGAAGAGAGATGCCACTTGGTCTACACCGAATCCTTTTGCTACAGCGCTGAAATCGAGTATTATCCGTGGGTCTTGCTTCTCTACCTGATGGTTGCGGATGCTTACTTTTTCCCATCCCACGAACTGGCGCAGGCTGTCTACGCATGCAGAGTCGGGCCATTGTCCGTGTTTGAAACCGAATCCCCAGGCGTTTACCAGAGGAGCTACGGTAACGTCGAAAGCGCCTTGCGTGGCTTCGCTGATAGCCACAGAACGCTGGAATACTTGTTCCAGCAAGGGGTCTGTCTGCATACTCTCACCAGAATTGATTCGGCTAACCGTGCTTTGGCTGTTGAACATAGAGAGAGAGGAGTCTACCTCGTGCAGACAGCTGAGAATGTCAGCCTGCAAACTGCCTTTATACTGGTACTTCACGTGATAGACGGTTCCGAAGATGGCACCTTCTTCGCTTTGGTAAGGAACCTGCGAGAGGCTGTTGCTTCTCTGAATATAGATAGTTGCCAAAATGAGGATAAAGAGCACAGGGATGTGCCAAAGTCTGAATCTGTTATTGGGTTTCATGATAAATGTTCTATAAGAATTTTAATACCGATAATCAACAATACACTTCCGCCCAGCACCTCTGCGTGCCAGTTGATCTTGTGCGCCATGATGATGCCTACCGCTAGTCCCACAAGACTAAGGAGCAGGGAGCAGAAGCCAATGACGCCTGTCACATAAAGCATGGAGGGTAGTCCTTCCTCTGGCAGACAAGCCAGAGAGAGCCCCACGGCAAGAGCGTCGATGCTGGTGGCAACGGAGAGGGTCAGGATGCTGCGAGCATTGAGCAGTGGGGTGGTACTGGTGGGCTCTGTCTCTTGGCGCAACCCTTCGAATATCATCCTGACGCCCGTATAAGCCAAAAGGGCGAAGGCTATCCAATGGTCTATCTGCTCCAGATAATGCGAGAAGAAGGTTAAACCCATGTAGCCTGTCCATGTCATACCTGCCTGAAACACTCCAAAGGAGAGAGCCATGAGCCCCATTGGCAGAGGCTCCACACGCCGCGTCTGTAGTCCTGCCACTATGCTCACGCTAAAGCAATCTACAGCCAGAGCTATTCCAATAAGCCATATTTCGAGCGTACTCATTGGGCATTCTCCTGTTTTTCGGTCTGAGGATTAGTCTGGCTCGTGGAAGAGGTCTCCTGAGGGGCTGTGGGAGTCGTAGTAGCCATCTTCTTCTTTGTGGTCCGTCGTGCAGACTTGCCTACGTCGAACATCAGATTTACCGAACCGCCCCAGGTGGTGTTTCCGTTCTTGCCAAACCCTGGCGCGTACCAGGCTTCACCATAGGCTGGGTTCACGTTTTTGGTCTTTATCTTGCAACGCAGGTTCCATCCCATGCGGACTATGCTCCATAGTTTGCACTCCACACCGAGACAAACCTCCAGCCATTGCTTCTTGGCACGAAGGTCAGAGAAGCGCATGGGAGTGGCGGTTCCGTAGACGGGGTCTGAGAAGTCTGGGTTTTCGAAATCAAACTTATAGGACGAGAAAGCATAGCGCAGACCACCGAAGAAGCGGTTGCCATTTACCTTCTTGTTGAAATTATAGTCCATTCCCACACGATAATAGGGGGCTGTGGTACTGAAACTATTGTTGTTCTCGCCTCCCTCGCGCTTGCAGTCGCCAATGCCCAACTCCACAATGGGAAAATACTTTTCCAGGAAATTAAGCCTTCCGCAGACCTCCATGTTTGCGAATTTAAGTCCCATGCCTTTCATGGCAAAGCCCACGAGGTCAGCTCCTACTGCCACACCGCCAAACACAGGAGCTTTCTCCTGTTGCAGCCCTGGAGCATCTGTCATCTGTCGTGGCTTGTTCTCCTGGGCAGAAGCCATCTCCTGCGCCTGTAAGGCAAAGAGCAGGCTACAGGTGAATACGAAGGTTTTCAGTCTGATCATAATCTACAAGGCTTCGGGTTATTGTGACAGAGTCGATGAAGACGCTTGAATGGCGTACGGACTTTATTTGGTGGAACATGTTAGTGGGGCAGTCGGGCGACTCGAAGTGGGGAGTATTACTTTTCTCTATCCACAAGGTGTCGCGTGCATCATACTCTTCTCCGTAAACGTGGAGCACAAGCGTGTCTACCTCTTGCGAATAGCTCAGAGGCAAATTGACCGTCGAGGCTCCAACCAGCTTGTTTGCTAATACAGAGTCGGTGCCTAGGGCACTTACCGTAAGGGTGTCTGTCAGCTTCACCGCTTTTCCCTCGGAGTAGAACGAGCAACTAAGCTCCACCGTGTTGTAGAGCGTGCAATCTATACTGTCGCAGGCAACCACCACAGCTGCTCCCAGCAATAGCGTAGCCATCGTGCGTATCAGAGGTCTTCTCTTACTCATGCGCTTTTCTCTCTCCACCTCTCTTTAGAATTCCGTTTCAATCTGGTACTTGTTGCGCTCGGCAGAATTGCGGCTTACGAGTTCGCCCAAGAAACCTGCCACGAACAGCTGTGTTCCGAGTATCATCATGGTAAGGGCAATATAGAAGTACGGATTGTCCGTCACCAAAGGATGAGCTGTGCCTGCGGCAAGATAATAGAGCTTGGTGGCTCCCACTATCACTACAGCCACAAAGCCGAGCAGGAACATCAGCGTGCCGATGAATCCAAACACGTGCATGGGTTTCAGACCGAAGTTGTTGAGAAACCACAGCGAAAGCAGGTCTAAGTATCCGTTGACGAAACGGTTCCAACCCATGAATTTCGACTTGCCGAACTTTCTTGCCTGGTGGTGCACGGGTTTTTCGCCAATGCGTGAGAAACCTGCGTTTTTTGCCAGGTAGGGAATGTAGCGGTGCATCTCTCCATAAACCTCGATATTCTTTACCACCTCGCGGCGATAAGCCTTCAGCCCACAGTTGAAATCGTGCAAATTATGGATGCCACTCACCCAACGTGCCGTAGCGTTGAACAATTTCGTTGGGATGGTCTTCGAGAGAGGGTCGCCCTGACTGCGGTTCATCTTATATCCGCTCACCAGATCGTACCCATCCTCGCGTATCATGCGGTAGAGTTCGGGTATCTCGTCGGGCGAATCCTGCAAATCGGCATCCATTGTGATAACCACGTCTCCCTGAGCCTTGGCAAATCCGCAATAGAGCGCAGGACTCTTGCCATAGTTACGGCGAAACTTTATGCCTCGCACGATATCGGGGTACTCCGAGCTAAGCCGTTCTATCACCTCCCACGAGCGGTCGTTGCTACCGTCGTCTACAAATATCACCTCGTGGCTCAGATGATGACTCTGGGTCACACGCTCTATCCAAGCAAACAACTCCGGCAAGGACTCATCCTCGTTGAAAAGAGGTATTACTACTGAAATATTCATATCTTCTCGTCTTATCTTATTTGTCTTATTCTCTGAAAAATATACATCTTTGTACTTGGGTGCTCTGCGTGCGCACACAGCCTCAAGCCTGTCCGTCTCGCTTCTGCAAATGGTCTATGTTTTTTAAAACTCCAAAAAGTGCAGCCACCAGCGAGAGGGGCAAAGAGATAAACAGATTGAACAGCCACATCTGCATGGTGAGATCTCCGATGCTCACACTTTGGAGCATCCTCAGTATCTCCTCCGACTTCACGCCTGGCATCATCTGCTCCAGCGCTTGTTTGTACTGGTCGTTCTCAAAAAGCAGGCTGATGGATTCAAGCATACGACCGCCATCTAAGAAACGGAAATACAGATACTGAGCCAGGGTGGTCAGCAGACCTGCGAACACACAAGTCAGCCACGACAGTCTCCAGCAACCTCCAAAGCGTAGAGGACCAACAAACACACGATACCGTACGACCACCATGTAGAGCGCAAAGACGGACAGCAACGCTATCGTATTGCCCACATAGCCACAAATGGAATTGCGCAAACTATACATGGAGCACACAAACGACGCTATCCACATGGCTCCCACAAACAAACCGCTCCTGGAGGCCGACTCCGTCACACTTTTTCTCGTACTGCTTTTCCTGTTGTCTTGTTCCATAAAATCACAATAAGTTCAAATTCATGCAAATTTAGAACTATTTTTCCATTAAAATAGGTACGGGCGCGACAGAATAGCCAGCCAGGGAAAAAGTTTATTGCAAATTTGGCAGTATGGTAAAAAACGCATACCTTTGCATTCGATTAAACGAGGAAGTCCCATACGGCATGCTCCCTTTGAATCCCCCAGGGCTTGATCGCAGCAAGGGCAGAAGGTTGTAGCGGCGCGATATGGTAAGCTTCCTCACCCCGCCTCTTTAGCTCAGTTGGCCAGAGCACGTGATTTGTAATCTCGGGGTCGTTGGTTCGAATCCGACAAGAGGC
>CAKRRN010000007.1 GCA_934394435.1 uncultured Bacteroidaceae bacterium | reverse complement strand
TTGCTTCCGCGTCTCACACCCTGTTGCAACAAGGAAGACAAGCTGAGCGAACCTTAAAATGGTTCATTAGATTTTATAATTGTCCGCTAAAAGTTTCAGACCGAAATAAAATTAGGGCTGGATTTCTCGCTTGGAAATCCGCCCTTTTAGTTACTTTAGCTTTTGCTAAATACAATCTTAGTAACTATGAACAAAGGCACACATTTTTGCGGACAGCAATATTCCTATATACTTCCCTTGTTTCTACTCTTCTGATAACTCCATATTTTTCTGTGCTCACCCAATAACCTTATATCGATTATTAGTAGATTCTGCCTTCTTTGGCCATTAGAAAAAACGAACTCCGCTATGCTCATAGATAGGCATAGCGGAGTTTGTCTGTTAGCTGGTGACGCTATTATTCTTTGTCAAGAAGTATGACGCAACTGTCATACTCACCATTGAGGTTAATCTCCACGCCACGGCTCATAAGGAATTTACCAGTAAAGGTGTAGCCTTCCCAATGATCCTTTTTGCCGTTGGCATTCACCTGACGTAGAGTATATCGCGCATCTGGGTTCAGTCCGGCAAACATGAAGCGAGGACGCGCCTTGAATACATCTGTGTCAAACTTGTAGGCAAAGAACACACCCTTAGTTTTCTCCTCGTTGATGAAAAGCTCACTTGCATAGCCGTTGCCTTCATAAGGTGAGATGATGCGATACTGGTCGCCCAACTGTACAATTGGACGTATGGTCTCCTTGTAAAGTTTGAATGCTTCTTGGGCAAACTTCATCTCTTTCTCATTGAGGTCTGATGGTTTCATTTCCATGCCTAGACGACCTGTCATAGCTACATCGAAGCGAAACTTCAAGGGAATGCGTCGGCCTGTCTGGTGGTTAGGACTTGCACTCACATGCTGTGCCATGGCGTTCACTGGGAAGTACATGCTGGTGCCCCACTGGATGAAGAGACGCTGGCGTGCGTCAGTATTGTCGCTCACCCAGAACTCATCGAAATAAGGCATCAGACCATAGTTGACACGTCCGCCACCGCTTGCACAGCACTGGATAACCAGATTGGGATACTTCTCACGTATGCGCTTGAGCGTTTTGATTAGACCTAACTGATAGTCTACATACAGGTGGCTCTGCTTATCGGCAGACAGATAATGTGAGCCAAAGTTACTAAGGACGTGGTTGCAGTCCCACTTGATGTAGTAAGTGTTGGGTGTCTCCTTCATGATGTCATCCACCACCTTGAATACGAAATCCTGCACAGCAGGGTTACACATATCCAGCGTGAGTTGTGTACCACCACGTCCAGTGCGTGGCTCGCGTGTGGGATGGCATACGACCCAGTCGGGATGCTTTTCGTAGAGTTCGCTCTTAGTGTTGGTCATCTCTGGCTCAATCCAGATGCCCCACTTCAGTCCACGCTTAGCGCATTCCTGCTCCAGGTTGGCTACTCCGTGTGGGAGTTTGTCGGT
Source organism: uncultured Bacteroidaceae bacterium (assembly GCA_934394435.1). Classification (GTDB taxonomy): domain Bacteria; phylum Bacteroidota; class Bacteroidia; order Bacteroidales; family Bacteroidaceae; genus Physcousia. Next base: position 79,526 of record CAKRRN010000007.1, on the reverse strand, counting down.
ATCTGTTACCCAGTCACCCAATGCACAGTTATCTACACTGCGTTTGTATTTATTGCCAAACCATCCATCGTCCATGACAAATAGCTCTGCACCTACTTGCTTCACTCCATCCATCATCTTTACCATGCCTTCTTCTGTTACGTTCAGATAGACTCCTTCCCACGAATTGAGTAGGGTCTTGCGCAAGGCATTGCCGTTGTGCACCATGTTGTTCTTGCGTGCCCAGCGGTGATAGGCGCGGCTCACACCACCTTTTCCCTCGTCGCTGTAAGCTAGTGCTAGGGCGGGCGTGGTGAATGTCTCGCCCTTTGCCAGAGTGTACTGCGAGTTGGCATCATCGATACCTGCTACTAGGTTGTGTACCTTCTTGTCTTGAGTGTCAACAGTAAAGCGGAAGTTACCACTCCAGCATAGTACAGCGCCTATGGTGCGACCACTATTCTCCAGAGGCTTTCCGTCGAGCGAAAGCATCATGTTAGGCCTGTTGAAATAAGCGTTTTTGTTGCCCGTGAGGTCGTGCATCTCGAATATGCCTGGGTTGAGTGGCTCCTCTGTGATGTAAGCCTCTGCTCCCCAGTTGCCGTGTTCGTGACTTACCCACACATCTCCTTGGCGCACGGGCAGGTAAGCGCTTGCATATTTCAATAGTGTGATGGGCTTCTTCTCATTGTTGTGTATCGCGGTCCATGCCTCTATCACGTCACAGTTGTTGTAGGCGCGGTAGCACACATCCACCAGAAAGTTGTAGACCTTGTCCTTCATTGTCACCGTGTAAACAGTTGCATTTGCCTCCTTGGTCTCTGTGTCGGACTGGTAAACAAGTTCGGTGCTCATGTTTCCGTCGGCATGGCGTACACTCAGCGCGGGAGTCATGTCGTTGTTATTCAACCCGAAGGCGGGATATGCTTCCTGCCACAGGCTGTAAGCACGATATACTGCTTCCGCATCAGTTACCTTTTCTCCATAGTAACTGATGTGTAGGGGCTTGTTTTCCTCAGCCTTGAGTAACAAGGTGGTCTGAGGCGTGTTCACGAAGATGTCCTTGGCGGGCAACGAAGCAGCTGCTAGCAAGGCAAGAACGGTGAATTGGAATCTCATTTGCGTGTATTTAATTTTGGTTAGTAAAAGTTATTGTCTATGATTTGTCTGTTGTCACAGTATGGACACACGTTTGGTCTGTACGTCTTGGCTGTTGGCTCCTACCATGATGTCAAACTCTCCAGGTTCAAATATGGCTTTCCCTTGCATATTGTAGAACTGGAAACTCTTTTCATTCAGTTCGATGGTTACATCCTTGCTCTCTCCTTTCTTGAGGAATATACGGCTGAATCCTTTCAACTCTTTTACGGGTCGTGAATAACTACATGCAACATCGTGGATGTAGCATTGTACTACTTCGTACGAGTCATAGTTTCCAGTGTTGGTTACCTTGACTGTAGCTTCCACTTTACGTCCTTGCACTTTTACCTCCATTTGGTCATACTTAAATGTTGTGTAACTTAGTCCGTAGCCAAAGGGATAGAGAGCACCATTGGGGATGTCTAGATAGTTGGACTGGTATTGTTGGAAGTCGCTCGTGCCATCGGGCACACCTCGCCCAGTGGGCAGATGATTATAATAGAGTGGTTCTTGACCTGTTGCGCGCGGCATACTTGTGGTGAGTCGCCCACAGGGTACTTTATCTCCAAATAATACATCGCAGATGGCTGGTGCCATTTCTGTTCCTCCAAACCATACGTTCATGATGGCTGGTATATGTTCGCTTTCCCAGTTCATTACTGTGGGTCGTCCGCTAAAGTTAAGCAACACGATGGGCTTGTTTAGGTTAGAAAGGTCGCGTAAGAGTCTCATTTGCTCTTCTGGCAGGTCGAGGGAGGTGCGGCTATGGCTTTCTCCACTCCAATTTTGTCCCTCTCCCAAAGCGCATACAATCACGTCAGCTTGACGTGCTACGTTGATGGCTTCATCATGCGCCTTTGTCTCATCTACTATGGGTATCTCCTCGGACTGGCCTCCCTTGAGGTTGCGTGCCGATGATGTGAAGTTGCATCCTTGGCTGCAGATTACTTTTCCTTTTCCTTCAACGGCTTGTTCCATAGCCGTGCGCAAGGATAGGTATTTATCTGCATTGGGATGTGCAATGCACCAAGTGCCGAGTAGTGAACGTGAGGCTATGGCATTAGGTCCTATCAAGGCGATTGTCTTGTCTTTCTTCAGTGGAAGTAGGTTTCCTTCGTTCTTTAGCAATACAAATGTCTCTGCGGTCATGTCGCGTGCAGCCTTACGGTGGTCTGCAGTAAACAGACGGTTCTTCTGCTCTTCGTCTGTTAGGTCGCAATGCTTGTAGGGGTTTTTGAAAAGTCCAATCTTGTATTTGGCTTCCAGAATGCGTCGACAGGCTTGGTCAATTTCTTTTATACTGACGAATCCTTCTTTTAGGGCTTGTTCTGTGGTCTCAATGAAGGCACGTGAGCACATATCCATATCCGTGCCCGCGCGCAATGCCAATGCACCATTATGTTTTAGGTCGCCAAATCCATGAGCAATCATTTCGCGGATACTTGCATAGTCTGTCACGACAAAGCCTTTGAAGCCCCATTGCTTGCGTAGCACATCGTTGATGAGCCATGGGTTAGCTGTCGCATGTTGACCATCTACCAAATTGAAACTTGTCATCACACTTTCTACACCAGCCTCCACTGCAGCACGATAAGGTGGAAAGTACTGGTTATACATGCGCAGATGGCTCATGTCTACGGTGTTGTAGTCTTTTCCGGATTCTACAGCTCCGTATAATGCATAGTGCTTTAAGCATGCAATGATGTCAGTCTCGTTCTTCAAATTTTCTTGATAACCACGCACCAATGCTGCAGCGATAAGACTTCCTAAGTAAGGATCTTCGCCATTTCCCTCTGCTATGCGCCCCCATCGTGCGTCAAGTGCAATGTCCACCATGGGACTGTATGTCCAACTGATTCCATCCGAACTGCATTCTTCGGCAGCAATACGCGCTCCCTTTTCGATAGCTTCTATGTCCCAACTGCACGACTGTGCCAATGGGATGGGTAGGATGGTGTGATAACCGTGGATGACATCCAAACCAAACAGAATGGGAATCCCAAGTCGGCTCTCCTCTACAGCCATTCGCTGTATTTCGCGTATCTTGTTCTTACCCATGACATTCAGTACTGCTCCCATCTCACCATTTGCCACCAACTTGCCAAACTCAGTCTTCATGGCATCTCCTGTGGTCGCGTCAGAACCTGGCTGTAAATTAAGCTGTCCAATCTTTTCGTGTAAGGTCATTTTCTTCATGAGGGAGGAGACGAACTTGTCCATCTCTTTATCTGAAGAAGCATATGTAGCGAATGCTACCATTAAAAGCGAAAGGGTAAGGAGTATTTTTCTCATAATTTAATTTTATTGGAGTCTGTGGTCTGATGCAGACTGTCGTTGTTGAAGTGTGTGTGCTGAATTAGTCTGGTAAAAAATGGATGGTTGTATCAAAGTTTTTTTCTTGCCTGAAGCAATCGGATACCTTGACTGATGGAGTTCAATCCGAAGTCTTCTGGATGCAGGTCTTTCCAATCTATCCACATTAGTTCCGCCGCATCATCCATGGCTATGGGAGTGCCATGCTGGTCTATATGACACAGGAAGAAGAGGTCTGTGGTGAAGATATTCATCCCACTGTATGGATAGGTGTTTGGTAACGAAAAAAGGTATTTGACGTCAGTCACCTTTAGTCCAGTCTCTTCCATTACTTCGCGTATCATACCTCTTTCTGCACTCTCTCCGCAGTCGCAGAATCCGCCAGGTAGGTCCAGTGTTCCCTTTGCTGGTTCTTTTGCCCTGCGTGCTACCAATATCTTTCCTTGTCCATCTTCAATAATGGCTACAGTGGATGTGGCTGAGTTCATGAAGTACTCAAAACCACACTTAGCGCACTTCTTGCTTTTAATGCTGCTGGCCACGAAGTGGTCAGAACCGCAGACAGGACAGAACATAAAGTTCTTTAGTGGGTGCTCTTCGGGTGTGCTGTTGTCCATATTTGTATGTTATGGCTTATCTTTTTTTGGGGGGGATGAGAGCTAATGTTAGGTTTTAGGGCTTTTCCCCTTTGCAAAGTTACTATTAAAATTTCTTATTTTCGAGGACTCTTAGGTGAAAAACGCGTTTTCGTGGTGTGCAAAAGGAATAATAATCTGTGGGCTGGAGAAAAATCTAGACCAGGTGTGAAACGAGGCGTTTGAGCGAAGATACTTGCTTCGCTTTTTTGCTTATACTTCTTATACTTCGGTCAGCAGTGCGTCTTCGTTGGTATTCCTTAGCCGTCGTAGCTCTTCCCACTCGTTGGGCTTGGTGCGCCAAGTATGTTGGGGATTCTCCACCCCATAACTCTCAATACGCCGTATCACCGTTCTGATAGTAAGGTGGTGAATGTCGATGGCTGGCAGATAGTGGGCTGGTTGGTTTCCATCGGTGCGTGTCTCAGCCAGTAATTGCATTTTTACTAACTCTTGCAGAAGGTTTAGCACAACTGTTTGTGGCAATTTGGTATCTTCTGCCAGTGTGCGGTCGCTATAAGGTGTCCCACCTGAAGCGAATCGCTTTGCTATACGCGACATGAGCAACAAGCATATAGTGTCGCGATAGCGTCGGCTTAGATCATCGCTGTATCGCTGGAAAGCATAGTTGTCTAGGCATTGGTTAGCATAACACAACTGTCCTCCTATGAGGCAGATGCACCATGAGATATTGAGCCACAACATGAATAGAGGCAATGCTGCAAATGATCCGTATACAGCATTGTAGCTACTCAGTTTTATCTGATAGTGGAAGTAGAAGTACTGAACAGCCATAAAGCATAGTCCCCCTGCAAGTCCAGGCCAGAAGGTGCTACGTAGCTTAACGTGGGTGTTAGGCATTAGTTTGTAGAGGAGCATGAATGCTATGCACACCAGCAGTAGGGGAGACACTTTCACAAAACGTTCTGCAGTGTCGCTAAGTAATACGTAGTCAGGAAATAAATCGCGAACGGTCATTAGATAAATGTTCAGACTGCTGACCACCACCACTACGAAAGGAAGAAGCAAAAATACGCTGATGTAGTCTGTGATGCGACGATAAATGTTACGTGGGATGTTGATAAACCATATGGTATTAAAAGCAGTCTCCACATTACTTGTTAGCGAGAGCAAAGTATAGAGCAGGAATACAATACCAGCACCGATGAAGACTCCGCTATGCGTGTGCTCAAGATAGGAGTCTACAAACTGAAGAACGGTGTCCGTTATCTGTGGTCCCACTTGCAATGAGTCTCTTAATCTGTCTTCGATGATGGAGCCGAAACCGAATCCGCGGGCCACAGCAAACACAATGGCCAATACAGGTACCGCAGCCAATATACTGCTGTATGTAAGAGCAGAGGCATAGCTCATAAGGTTGTTCTTCGTGATGCTTTCCACCACGATAATCAGCCTTTTGGTGGCACGCAGTACCCACCGGCGTGGGGGTGTCAGTTTCTGCTCATTTACGCTCCAGATATTGTCCAGGTTCAGCATACTTCTTTAGGAGTGCTTTTTGCTATAATGATTATATGGATGTCGTGCGCGTGCTTGGCGCATGTACTTGGGTATTTCTCTTGATAAAAAAGGACAGTTGGCCTATAAGCCGGGTTCTGTATGCCCTGTACGAAAGACAGGGGTGTCTGCCATTTATCCAGGATCTGTGTCACCACAGACCTCAATCGTTCTACCCTCCAGCTTGGGCGGGCTACCCTCTCCTTTCGTGCGCTGGTTTACATGAACTTTCAACTCTCGGGATGTACAGCGCTAATGTCACCATTAGTCTGGTGGGCTCTTACCCCACCTTCTCACCCTTACCTTTTGCAAGGTGGTTGTTTTCTTCTACATTTGCTGGCTCTTGCGAGCCACTTCCTGTTAGGAAGCGAGATGCCCTTTGTTGCCCGGACTTTCCTCTCGTCTCTCTTCCTCTTGCGAGTATGAGTTGACCAGCGGCAGACCGGCCTACTGTCCTGTTTTGCTGGCAAAGGTACAAAGAAAAGTCTTTCTTACTCTATGAAATACAGTAAAAAGTTGTTTTTTGCGCCTTTTGCGTGTAGGACAAATGCGTGTGAAGTCGCTCCTCAGAAAGTAGCGAACCTGTTTGCTGTGCGGCACATATGTATGTGCGTTTGGTGTTTAACAACAGTTAATCAATATCTATTCTCTGTTAAATAATTCCAAAATAAGGTTTATCTCTTGTTGTTATCAGTGTAAAATGGCATATATTTGCATCGTGATTTCGAAAAAAGAGTATTGGGAATATTAACATAAATAGAAGATAAAGTTATGAAACAAACAACTAAAAACTGGCTTGGCGTAACAGCGCTTGTGTTTGGTAGCAGCGCTGTGACCAGTGCTGTAATCAAGCAGAGTGAGCCATCGGCACAACCTGTTGCTGCTCCTGTAACTTCTTCTGTCGCTCCTGGCGGTTTGGTAGATTTGACGGGTGCTGCCGAGTCTGCAGTTAATTCTGTTGTGTATATTAAGGTGACACAGACAGGCAAGACTCAGCGTGTGCAAGTGCAGGACCCCTTTAGTGACTTCTTTGGAGACTTCTTTGGGTTTGGGGGGCGTCAGCCGCAGCAGCGCGAATATAAGTCTCCAGATCGTCATGCTGCTGGTAGTGGTGTTATTATCAGTACGGACGGCTATATTGTGACTAATAATCATGTGGTAGGCGATGCAGATGAAATAGAGGTGAAGCTGAATGATAACCGCGAGTTTAAGGGACGTATCATTGGGTGCGATGCTACTACAGACCTTGCACTAATTAAAATCGATGCCAAGGATTTGCCTGCTATTCCTATTGGCAATAGCGACGACTTGAAGTTGGGACAGTGGGTGCTTGCTGTTGGTAATCCTTTCAATCTGACCAGTACGGTTACGGCAGGTATCGTGAGTGCCAAGGCTCGTACCTTGGGAGCTAATGGTATCGAAAGCTTTATACAGACGGATGCTGCCATCAATAGTGGAAATAGTGGCGGGGCGCTTGTCAACGAACGGGGTGAACTGGTCGGTATCAATGCAATGCTTTATAGCCAGACGGGAAGCTACAGCGGATATGGTTTTGCCATCCCAACCAGCATTATGAATAAGGTGGTGTCTGACTTGAAGGTCTATGGCACGGTACAGCGCGCAATATTGGGCGTTATGGGCACAGATGTCACTAATTACATCGATTCTGAGAAGGCAAAGGGGAATGATGTCGACCTGGATGTTGTAGAAGGCGTGTATGTGACGGAAGTCTCTGATGCTAGTGCAGCACAGGAGGCTGGGCTGAAGAAGGGAGATGTCGTTACCAAGTTCGATGGTAAGAAAGTAAACAAGATGAGTGAACTGCAGGAAGCTATCTCGCAGCACAGTCCTGGGGATAAGGTGTCTTTGACCTATAGCCGCGGAAAGAAGGAGTATACGACTAATGTGACGCTACGCAACAGTCAGGGAACCACTAAGGTTATGGAAGAGGTTGACATGGATCAGCTGGGCGTCTCTCTGAAGCCTGCCTCTGATGACGTGAAGAAGACTCTTGGCATAGACTATGGTCTGGAAGTGAGTGCCGTTCGCCAGGGTGGAAAGCTCAAGGCAGCGGGTGCAGCCAAGGGAACAATCATTCTGCAGGTGAATGACAAGAAAGTGGCTACTGTGGATGATTGGGAAAAGGCTGTGGAAGAGGCAAGTCGCAGCACAGACCGTACCTTGTGGATCAAAGCGATGACCCCTAGCGGGCGTAAGGTAAGTCTGGTGGTCGACTTGAATGACTGATGTCTTAGAACTATTTGTTTTTAAATAATTGCTTTGTAAGGCACCTTGGAGGGGCATGGAGATGCGGAGTCTTTTCTGATTCGCATCTTTGCTCCTTCAAGGTGCATTATTGTTGCAGAAGCTAGTCTATGCTTAGTAGAGATATTGGGTCCCTCTGAAAAGTAAAAAGTAATACTATAATACTTGTCCATTTAATACGTATTAAATGCCCGATTATTACTATAATCCTTTGGCACCCCCTCCTTGCGTGTGGATAAACCGCGGAAACTATGTTTGTCTGTCACCACCAAACTTCCATCTCTGCCAAAGGCTTTTCATAGTATCTTGGGATGCTTGGTAGTCCTTTGTTTTTTTTCTCCAACTGGGAAATTTTTTTTCTCCAACTAGGAAAATATTTTTCTCCAACTGGGAAAATAGACAGAGTAGTCTCATATGGAACTTATGCCTTCGACACGACTGAAAACAATCTACTCGAAATAGAGACTAGTTTGAATCGGAATCAAATGACCGATTGGGGTTTAAGTGATGGCTTGCATTATAATGCCGAAACAAGAATGGCTATCAAAACAGGGCTTGATTCAGAATGACTGCTTGATGGCGATGGGCTTTGGAAATTTGTTGGCTTGCAGAATCGAACTGGTTTGCATATATGTTTGCTGATGTCGCGGAAAGGTTGTAATTTTGCTTGTTGTTAAAGAATAAATACTCAGAGACATAATATAGATTACAAAACGACCTTATGATGAGAAAATTTCAGAGACTGCTCTTTTTTGTGGTGATGCTGGTTGGGGCATCCGCTTCCATGCTATTTGCCAAAGTGGAACAGAGACCGATATATGTATGTGGCTATGCTGTGAATTTTTTGGATTCAACTGCTTATATAACCTCTATACAGTGCATAGATACTGCTTACGTAGAAAGCAGGAATGACTTTCTGATGGATCGTAGCCAGTATTCATCGCAGCTACATCACTATCTGTCGAAAACTCTTTCGGGCGATTATATATGCTCGGTACTCTTTGATAAAAAGAAGAACCGTTTGGAGAAACGTGTAGACAAAGTGCGTAAACACGCTTCTAAGGCATCTGTGCTGAAGCTTCAGAATCTGAGCGAAGCTGATTTTAAGTTCGTAGGGGAGCAATATGTAGAGTCTACAGTATCTGAAGAAGTGGAGAATGACAATGCAGACGCTCAGGGAAAACTCTCAAAGCGCGGAAAGAAGTCGACTGGGAAAAGTGCTAAGACAGGGAAGGTGGACAGTGGCAAGAAACAAAAGAGAGGAAAATAATGATGTCTATTCCTGCACACTTTGGCTTTCTTATAGGTGGTCATCCTGTTGTCCTTGTTTCTAATGACAATAGCGATGTGGAGCGTATGCTTCCTTCGTTTCAGCCTTTCTGCGCGGATGTCTTGCCAGGAAAAGCCGTGATGGAGATGCGTCTGTGTGATGATTCCTTTATGGGAGAACCCGTCTTGGAGATAGGGCAGTTTGACTGTAGTGGTTGCGTACACGGTGTACATCAGACTGCAGATGGTGGATACCTGTTCCATCTTAGGGATGTGGATGGTTCGCTTTGCTGTATTATGCAGTCCGCACCAGACTTTAGTACTTGTTGGGTTAGCTTACATGGTGGCACTGAGTTGCAGAAATCCTTCGGACTGAATAATGCGATGATGTTGGCGTATGCTTTCTCAACGGCAGACAAACAGACACTTTTGGTGCATTCTTCTGTGATTCGATGCGGTGGGAAGGCTTATATGATGACAGCTCCAAGTGGGACTGGCAAAAGTACACACACGCGTTTGTGGTACGACAATATTCCTGGGTGTGATTTGATGAATGATGACAATCCTATTGTACGTATTGTGGACGGATGTGCTTTTGCTTATGGCTCACCCTGGAGTGGGAAAACGCCTTGCTATAAGAATACGCAGGCTCCAGTGGGTGCTATAGTTCGTATCAAGCAGGCACAGAAAAATAGCATACGACGACTCTCTCCTGTGGAGTCCTTGGCTGTCCTGCTTCCTGCCATGAGCTGTATGAAATGGGACAAGCGTGTTTATGGAGGTGTGTGTGATACGGTATCTAGGCTGATTGGACTTTGTGGCGTATATGAGCTGGGATGTCTGCCTAATGCAGAGGCGGCTCTTTTGTGTCATGATTCGGTGGCGATATGAATAAAGTGAAAAATCTACTGGTCCGTTTGCTTCGGTGCATAATGACGCCGTTGCGCTATACGTCAATAAGGCGCAATGGACAAGTCTGTTTGTCTGAAAAGGTAGAACTGCCCAATGAACGTTTTTTGGCTGTCGTGTCAGAAGTGCTTGAGCAGGGGCATTCTGCTGTCATAGGGGTAAGAGGCTACAGTATGAGACCTTTTCTGGAAAATGCACGTGATAAGGTTAAGCTGGTGTATTCGGAGAAAGTGAAAGTGGGCGATGCTGTGTTGGCACAGATAACACCTGGGCGTTACGTTTTGCATAGGATTATACACAAGGAGGGAAATCTGCTTACCTTGCAGGGAGATGGTAATGTTCGTGGTGTAGAAAATTGTCGGGTGGATGATGTTTGTGGTGTGGTTGTTGAATATATTCATCCTGGACGTGTTTTGAAATCTTCTGATTCTGTATTGCGTATGGAAATCCAGATTTGGAGAGTCTTGCGTCCGATACGACGTTTCTTACTCGTCTTCTATAAGGCAACACTACCAGAGTAACACATTTTCCATAAATCCATAAATGGGAACTTTCTGGAAAAACTAATAACGAGAATAAAGAAAAATATGAAAAAGAAAAAAGGATTTGAACTTCGTGACGTTTGCGGTGAACATGTCATCATGGCTTACGGCATGGAGAATATGGATTTCAGCAAAATTATCAGCTTGAATGATTCTGCTGCTTACCTATGGACGGCTGTGGGTGAGGGAGACTTTACAGAGGAGGTTCTGGCGGATTTGCTATGCAACGAATATGAAGTGAGTCATCAAACAGCATTGGAGGACTCTGCATCCATTCTGGCTTGTTGGGCAGAAGCTGGGCTTGTAGAATAAGGTCCAATGGTGAAGGAACAGAGGTAGATGTACGGGATTAAGCATCATCGCAAGAACACGGAAATACATCTGTTTGGCTTTAATATATATATAATGTGTTGAACAATTACTTATGAGTTGGATATTTGAACTCTTGCAAGAAATGGGTGTAGCCTTACGGTTGCCAGTGTCATTCGTTGTCATTGAGTTTATCGGAACCTTTGCCTTTGCTCTATCGGGCGTGCGTTTGGCATCTGCTAAACAGTTTGATATCTTTGGGGCATGGATAGTGGGTATGGCCACAGCCATAGGAGGCGGTACCTTGCGTGATTTTATGCTGGGTGTGAACCCTTTTTGGATGACCAACAGTAGCTACTTCATCTGTTGTGCGCTGGCAGTGGTGGGTGTCATGTTTTTCGGCAAGTATCTTATTAGAGAGAATAACACCTGGTTTATCTTCGACACCATTGGCTTGGCTCTCTTCAATGTGATAGGCATTGAGAAGACCCTTAATATGGGCTTCCCTTACTGGACTGCCATCACCATGGGATCTATTACGGGGGCTGCAGGTGGTGTGATACGTGATGTTTTTATCAACGAGGTTCCGCTTATCTTCCGTAAGGAAATATATGCTCTGGCTTGTGTGGCTGGCGGTGTGGTTTATGCTGTGTGTCATTACTTTGGACTCACACTTGAGCTTAATGCATTATTGAGCATTATTACGGTGATTGTTATTCGACTCCTTGCGGTCAGATACCAGTGGCGTCTTCCAATTCTTTCTGGAGAAGATGATATTCTGAAGTGATCCTTTAAATAGATGCACATATGAAAACGCATATGGCTTTTCTTCTTGTCTCGCTTTTGATGCTGACACCTTTAATGGCACAGGCTCAAGTGCAGAGGGTCTTTGACGAGTCTATACGTACGCTTCAAGTCTGTGCGGATGGAAATCCTACGCTTCCTCCTTGGCTGGCAATGGGCAAAGGGCAGCATGTGGAGGTGTCGTGGGATCAAATGAGCCATGACTATCATCGTTATATATATTATGTGTATCATTGTGATGCCGACTGGCAGGTGAGTGAAGGTCTCTTTGAGAGTGATTGGCTGACAGGTACTAATGGACAGCCTGTGGAAGACTATGAGAAGAGTTTCAATACAACGCAAATCTATACACACTATCGTTTGAGTCTGCCCAATAAGGACGTAGGTATACTCTTGAGTGGAAATTATTGTGTGAAGGTCTTTTCGGATGGTTGTGATCCAGACGAGGACGAGCCTTTGCTTGAGGCACGTTTCTGTGTGTATGAAAACAAAGTGAGCATCAGTCAGCAGATAAGCGCGAATACTGATATCGATTTCAATGCTCAACATCAGCAACTCACTCTTAGGGTAGGGTATGGTTCGCTACGTGTGTCAGATCCTCTGCAGGAGTTTCGTGTACAGGTGTTGCAGAATCGTCGATGGGATTCTATGGTAACGGACTTGAAACCTAATGAACGTAATGCTTCAGGTATGGCTTTTACCCACAATAGACAATTGATATTTCCTGCGGGAAACGAATATCATCGTTTCGAGATATTGGATGTGCAGCGTACGGCTGTGGGGGTGGATCGCATGGAATGGTATGAACCATACTATCATGCCACATTGCTTGAAGACCGTCCGGCACGCAATTACTCTTATGTGGAGGATCAAAACGGCGTACGTGTGATACGTAGTCCAGAGGATGGCTTTGAAAATACTACGGCGGAGTATGTGGTGACACACTTTGTCTTTAAGTCTCCCAGACTCCAAGGAGGAGATGTTTATGTGTGTGGGTCGTGGACAGGTGAGCCTTTTTCCCCTGAATGCCGTATGGAATACGACGAACAGTCAAAGCAATATCATGTTGCAGTATTGCTCAAGCAGGGCTATTACAGTTATCAGTACAGGCAAGAGACTGACGGAACAAAACGCACAGATGGCGACTTTTTTGAAACTGAAAATGAATATACGACTCTCGTCTATTACCGTGAGCATGGTGGACGATATGATCGGTTGGTGGGATGTTCTGCTGTGAGTACAGCCAGACAGTGATACGTGAATACTTTGAACTATTTGTCTTAAATCAGAAGAAAATACAAACCGGAAATACTGACAAAAGGATGAAAACGAACAAACCCTTTCTGTGGGTGCCCAGCCTATATCTGGGTGAGTCGCTCCCTTATGCGGCTGTCATGCTGATGTCTGTGGTGCTCTATCAAGAAATGGGGCTTACTGACACACAGATTGCTTTGTACACAAGTTGGCTTGGACTGCCGTGGGTTATCAAGCCCTTGTGGAGTCCTTTTATCGATACGTTTCGCACAAAGCGTTGGTGGATACTGGCTATGCAACTCTCAGTGGGTGCCGCACTGGCTGCTGTTGCTCTTACTCTGCCAACATCAATATGGCTGCAGGCATCATTAGCCTTGTTTATGTTGGTTGCGTTTGGCAGTGCCACACATGATATCTCTGCTGACGGATTTTATATTTTAGGGCTCACTAATGTGGAACAGGAATTCTATGTGGGTGTCCGAAATACATTCTATCGGATAGGTATGGTTGTAGGGCAAGGCGGACTGGTGGCTTTGGCAGGTTTGATTCAGCATAGTGGAATGCAAGTGAGTGTGGCATGGTCTATTACTTTTCTTGCTGTTGCAGCTCTGATGCTGTTACTCTGTTTGTGGCATTCGCGTGTATTGCCTGTCGTAGAACAAAGTACCAGCCAGAAGTCTCGTAAGCATATCTTGAGTGATTTTATGCAAACTTTCGTGGTGTTCTTTCGCAAGCCCCATATCATCACGGCACTTGCTTTCATTCTCTTGTTCCGACTGCCAGAAGGTTTGCTTACCAAGATTGTTCCACTCTTCTTGAAGCGCTCCTTGGAAGAGGGAGGACTGGCTATGGGGGATGTTACTTATGGTATGGTGTATGGTACTATTGGTGTCGTTGGACTGCTTTTGGGCGGTCTGGTCGGTGGATGGCTTGTGTCTAAATATGGTTTGAGGCGATGTCTGTGGCCTTTAGTACTTAGCATTACATTGCCAGATTTGGTGTATGTGTATCTCAGTTATACCCAATGTGCACTTACTTGGGTGGTGGCTTCCTGTGTCTTCTTCGAGCAGATTGGTTACGGATTAGGCTTTACAGCTTATACTCTCTATTTGGTATCCTTTGCTCATGGCGAGCGTAGCACCAGTGTGTTCTCGCTCTGCACAGCATTTCAGTATTTGGGCGGAGTGATGCTGCCTGGCATGGTGAGTGGCTGGATATCTGACAGTGTGGGCTATGTGCAGTTCTTCTGGATTGTGATGGCCTTCTGCCTGGTCACCTTTAGTGTGACGGCATTAGTACACTTACCCGAAGAGAAACGCTGATGAGGTGCTTGCTTTTCCTTGCATTGATCATCTTGCTCCCGCAGGTGTGTAAGGCTGATACCTGCTGTGACGGAACAGACAGCATACGCGTGGAGGCTCTGCTCAGGCTGGGCAGGGAGTTGCCGGCCGACTCCTCGCTCGTGCTCTTCTATGCCCGTCAGTTCCTGGATGTTCCCTACGTGGCGCATACACTGGAAAGCCAAGACGGGCAGGAGAGACTGGTGGTGAACCTAAGACAAATGGATTGCACCACGCTAGTTGAAACGGTGACTGCGCTCACGTTGACCACACGAAACGGAGGAACTTCATGGGGTGACTACTGTCATTGGCTCATGAGCGTCCGTTATCTGGATGGTAAGATGAATGGCTATGCCAGCCGTTGCCACTATTTTAGTCAGTGGGTAGCGTCGGCCGAGGCAAGAGAATTGGTGAGCGAGGTAAGGGGGGATGATCTGAAAGAGCATTCTCCTTTCACTGGTACACAGCATTTGCGCTTGCATTACATGAGCCGTCACAGAGCCAGTTACCCTGCTATAGCCCAGGATGAGGCCGAGGCCAAGCGGGTAGCATGCTATGAGCGTGAGTACAGTGGCGCAAAGGTGCATTACATTCCTGCTCGGCTGACAGGAAAGAGCCGTGAGGAACTTTCCTGCATACAGGATGGCGACATCCTGGCTCTGGTGACCAAGAAGGATGGACTGGATGTGAGTCACTTGGGCTTGGCTGTGTGGGGACCAGACGGACTGCTGCATCTGCTCAATGCCAGTAGCCTCTATCATAGGGTTGTACTGGATAGCGTGCCCTTGCACGATTACCTGCTGAAGCATCCTTCAACAGTGGGTATAAGAGTTATTAGAGTCAACTGATTACGGTCTGCATATCTTATGCTACTGAACATTGGCTTGTGGAAACGTTACGGTAGTGAAGTGTTTATTTCGTGCGGACACGAGAGCCAGAATGGCTTCAAGTCGCATACATTGTATATATAATATAAAAGAACGATGGAAAAACAGAATGTCATCCTGGCACATGACCTGGAGAAAAGCCTCAGCGAGGCACTTGCAGAGCAGTCTTACGACCGCCTGTTTGTCCTTACCGACACAACTACTCGGGAGTTGTGCCGTCCCCTGCTCGCGGGTATGAGATGCCTGGAGGGCGCGCAGGACATTACCATCCTGCCCACCGATGAACATAAGAATCTGGATACGCTGGCCTCTGTGTGGACAGCCCTGCAGCAGGGGGGAGCCACCAGGCATAGCCTAATGATCAATCTGGGCGGAGGCATGGTGACCGACCTTGGTGGCTTTGCCGCCAGCACGTTTAAGCGAGGCATCCCCTACATCAATATCCCCACCACGCTCCTCAGTATGGTGGATGCCAGCGTGGGCGGCAAGACAGGCATCAACTTCGGTGGGCTCAAGAACGAGATAGGTGTGTTCTGCCCCGCGCGTACCGTCATCATCTCGTCGCGCTTCCTGGCCTCGCTGGACAGTAAGAACCTCTGTTCGGGCTATGCCGAGATGCTCAAGCACGGGCTCATAAGCACCCGTGAGCACTGGAATGAACTTGTCGGCTTTGACCTCTTCCAGCCCAACCTCCCACACCTGCAGGAGATGATTGCTGAGAGCGTGGCTGTAAAGGAGCGGGTGGTGGAGCAAGACCCCACCGAGAAGGGCATACGCAAGGCTCTCAACCTGGGTCATACCATCGGTCATGCCTTTGAAAGCCTGGCCCTGGCAGAGAACCGCACCGTGCTGCATGGCTATGCTGTGGCCTGGGGACTGGTGTGTGAGCTTTACTTGAGTGCCGTACGCATGAAGTTTCCTCATTCCGTCCTGCAGCAGGCTCTTACTTTCATCCGTGAGTGCTACGGCACTTTCCTCATCGATTGCAAGGAGTACGACCGTCTGTATGACCTGATGACGCACGACAAGAAGAATCTCTCTGCAGGACAGGTTAACTTCACCCTGCTCTCTGATATCGGTGACATCCACATCAACCAGACTGCTACTAAGAAGGAAATCTTCGAGGCTCTCGATTTCTATCGCGACAGCATGGGTTGCTGAGGTTGTACTTGCGAAATCTGAATCAGCGCTACTACGATGCCTTGCGCAATAGTATAGAGGTGCATCTTTCTGTACTATTGCGTTTTTGTCATTTTTTCGATGACGAAGAAAACCCTGTTTGTTTGGGTGGTTCAATGATAATTTGTAACTTTGTCTGTGCGAAAATTATATATATAAATAATGAAAACGAGAATATCTGCATTTGTGGGCCTTTTTCTGTTGGCTCTGGCTGCTATGGCCGAAGGTAAGGCCAAGTATGTGTTTTACTTTATTGGTGATGGTATGGGAGTGAACCAGGTGAATGCTGCCGAAACTTATTTGGGCGCAGTGGATGGACGCATAGGTATCACACCGCTTTGCTTCCCCAGTTTTCCTTATTCAGCCATGGTGAATACACAAAGTGCGACAAACGGTGTGACAGATTCTGCTGCTGGTGGAACAGCCTTGGCAACAGGACATAAGACCAAGAATGGTGCGTTGGGCGTACTCAAGGATCTCACCACCCCCGTTTATAGTATTGCACAGTGGGCATATGATGCAGGTGCTGCGGTGGGTGTTACCACCAGTGTTAGTGTAGACCATGCTACACCTGCCGCTTTCTATGCACACGTGGGCAAGCGTGGCGAGACTTATAAAATAGGACAGCAACTCACGCAGTCAGACTTTGATTTCTTCGCTGGTTCGGACTTCGTAAACCCAAAGAATCCTGATGGTGGAGCGGATTTGTATCAGCAGTCCAAAGATGCTGGCTACACTATTGCCCGTGGCTACAAGGATTATCAGAAGAAAAGCAAAAAGGCTGATAAAATGATTCTTTTGCAGACCGAAGAAGCAAGTCGGAAGGATAAGGGCTGCATTCCATATGCTCTCGATCGTGAGAAAAATGATCTCTCGTTGTGTGACATTACACGGGCTGCCATCAATTTCTTGACAAAGAAACAAGCAGATAAGGATGGATTCTTCTTGATGGTAGAAGGTGGAAAAATAGATTGGGCTTGCCATGCCAATGATCTGACTTTTATTTCTGAGCTGATTGATATGGACAATGCTGTAAAAGTGGCATACGAGTTTTATCAGCAACACCCAGACGAAACACTCATAGTAGTTTCTGCTGACCATGAGACGGGTGGATTGGTCTTGGGAAAAGGCTCTTATAACATCAATCTGAAGGCTGTGGCTTATCAGCACATGAGTATCTCTAAGTTGGGCGGTGAGCTGCATAAACTTCATGATAAATATGGCGATAAGTACACATGGGATGTTGCAAAAGCTTTCTTGACAGATAATTTTGGATTTTGGAAGGATGTGAAAGTTAACGATGACCAAACAGCTCGTTTGCAACGATCATTCCAGCGCGTGCTTGATGGTAAAGGTGTTGATAGCAAGTCTCTTTACCAAAAGGATGATGAATTTGCAGGCACCATCAAGAGAGTTATGTCTGAATGTGCTCAAGTGGGTTGGATGAGCGGTGGCCATAGTAATGGCTATGTTCCATGTTTCGCGATAGGCGTGGGTGCTGAGCAGATTCAAGGGCGTATTGATAATACAGAAATTCCTGTCAAGATGGCAAAGGCTGCTGGATGGAAGATTCGCTGATGCGCTGTGCTTTATTTTTGTGATATGAGTATGAAGAGATTCCTTGTTGTTTTGCCCATTCTGTTGACTATTTTCTGTTTGCCTATCATGGCACAAACAGATAAGAGTCAGATTCCTTTGGCAGACCCTTATATTCTGCTGGAAAATGGCACGTACTATGCTTATGGCACCTATGATGCCGATGGCATACGCTGCTATTCAAGTACGGATCTTAAGTATTGGAAGTACAGAGGACTGGCTCTGAACAAAGCGAATACAACTGAGAGCCGCTGGTTTTGGGCTCCTGAGGTGTACCATGTGGGCGATAAATATATTATGTATTACTCTGCCAACGAGCATCTTTATGCAGCTACAGCCAAGTCTCCCATGGGACCCTTTCGGCAGGTTGGCTCTTATCAGATGGAGAGCTTGCTGAAGAATGAGAAATGTATTGATTCACATGCTTTCTTTGATACGGATGGCACTGCTTATCTCTTTTTCGTACGGTTTACGGATGGCAACTGCATTTGGCAAGTGAAATTGGCTGATGACTGTATTACTCCTGTGGCTGGCACACTCAAAAAGTGTCTTTCTGCTACGGATTCATGGGAGTTGAAATTGGGCAAGGTGACAGAGGGTCCTAATGTTTACAAACAGGGGATACGCTATTTTCTTACTTATTCTGCCAACGACTATCAGAGCCAGGATTATGCTGTAGGTTATGCTTTGTCTGCCAATATAGCACGTGGTAACTGGAGCAAGTCTTCTTATAGCCCGTTCCTGCATCGTTGGAATGGGCTATATGGAACGGGACATCATTCACTCTTTACGGATAAGGATGGGCAGTTGCGCATTGTCTTCCATGCACATGACTCCAAAGAGAATATCCATCCAAGGCGTATGTATATCGGCTCGGTTTCCTGTTCGGGTAATATTATGCGTATGTCTCCAGCTCCGATGGTTGTTCCTGTATTGGGGGATGCTCCTACGTCCGTGGAAACGATTGGCTCGGATGTTTCTGCTCCGCAGTTGTGCTACTCAACGGACGGATTGAGAAGAACGGTCCCTACACACGGGATCAATCTTATACGACAAGGTAAAAGGGTAAGAAAGGTGCTGAAGTGAGAATAAAAATATAGGAAGCTCCTTAGATGCTAATGTGTAAAAGAATATAAAAAGATGAAAAAGGTATTTTCTGTGGCGGCCATAATGGCTGTTTCTATGCTGTCTTCCTGTGGTGGAAATACGGGAGGTAAAGTTGCCGAAGAGGATTCTTTGTCTATCGATACTGTTGCAACCTTGGAGGAAACGGATTCGGTAACAGATATTCAAACAGTACTGACAGATAAACTGCAGGACAACGATGCTGTTCAGATGAGTTCGGCAATAGAACAGGCGGTACAAGAGGCTCAGAAGGCGTTGGAGAGCGGTAATCAGGAAACTGCACAGAAGTATGCCAGTCAGATAAAAGCTTTTGTAGATGCAAATGCCACCAAGCTGAAGGAATTGGATGTCAATACGGTTACTGTGGATGGCTTGTTGGAGGTTGTGAAGAATTTGCCTACTAACGCAGAACAGACCGTGCGGAATGGAAAGGCTGCCGTTAAATCTGATGCCGCTGCTGCAAAGCAAGCTGCCAGTGAAGTAACAGAAAAGGTACAGACCGATGTTAAGTCGGCAGCGGACAGAGCTGTGGAGGATGCAAAGGGTAAGGCTAACGAGAAGGTAGACGAGGTTGTAAATAAAGCGAATGAGAAGGCTGACGAGGCTATTCAGAATGCAGCAACAAAAGCTAAGAAGAATTTGGGACTCTGATTTTCTTTGTTCGGAGGTGTGTTTATAGTATCCTAAGATACTTGGCCAAGTATCTTAGGATAGTTTGTCAAGTATCTTAGGATACTTTCCAAAGTATCTTAGGAGGCGTGTTTATGCAACTTCCGTCTTGTCAGGTTCCCGTTTTGAGGTTTCGGGATGTTTATGGCTTAGTAGGAATTCAGTGGGGGAAATCTCTACTGAACCCTAAAAGGAGTTGGCTTCATAATCTGTGTAGTCAACCACATTCCTCTTTTTATACCAAAATCAATCATCAAGTTCTAATTCCAGTTCACCCGATAAACCAAGGTGAGGGGTGAAATATAGAATTATGTACAGCCAGAATTTCGTGGGGCAGACTAATAAAGGCAACTGTTTTTCATAAGTAAGGATGGAGGGTGAGGGAGTATAGAAAGTAATAAGTATTAAGTGTTAAATATTCGATGGACAAGTAATATAGTATTCAAAGCTCAAGTAATACGACTTCATTGGTTATTGAAGCCGTATTACTTTTTTTAGGGTGACTTTTATTATGATTTCCGTAGATACATTTTCTCTCTGTATAAACAGTAAAAGGTATACGCACTATCTATCTTGTAAAACGGTAATAGTAGATTATAATAGTCCTTTTCTTTTTTTCTAACTGGGAAAATATTTTTCTCCAACTAGGAAAATCAGTAGAGCCGTTTTCGTATGGAGCTCTGTATAGGCAAGCAAGCTGGCTTATAAGTACAGGTTATGTCTGTGAATTGTGTTCGGAACTCCCCCTGGTCTATCGGGTGAGCCATTTTTCCTGAGTCATGTTTTTCTCCCTTGCGGTGTATTCTTATTGAAGTGTATTGGACTTCAACTTATACATCTTTACCCAGTCAATCTCCATCTCTACGGGTAGTTCCTCTTTCTGTACTTTACCTACCCAGTTCCCGCCGAGTTGCATGTCGATGAGAAGGTAGAAGGGTAGACCAAAAGGATATTGACCGAGCTTGTTGGTGTTGATGCGTGGATAGGAGAATGTCTTCCGCTTGTTGATCGAGAAGACGAGACTGTCCGGCAGAATCTCTACGGAATAGATGTTGAATCTGTTTGGTAAGATACGCCCCGTGCTTCCGTGTGGAGGATTTCTATCTTCTTTTAGAATATAGGTGTAGTGGGAGTGCACAGTCTGATAGGCTATGCTGTCGTGGTTGAGATGTTCCATGATGTCTATTTCTCCTCCGTCTGGCCAGCCTCCTTTTTCGGGAAGCATCCAAAAGGCAGGCCATGCTCCTTGGGCACAACCTAATTTGGCACGAATCTCCACCTTGCCGTATTCGATGTGCCTTTTGCCCTTGGTGTACAATCCGCCTGTGACAAATTGCGCGGTATCTGGTTTTCCTTGGAATACAAAACTTCCATCATTGGCTTTGCCACGCAAGATGAGTTTACCTCCTTGTACATTGTAAAGTCTGCTGTCATCAGACATGTGTCGATTCCAGTCTGATCCCCCTCTGGGAATCTTACTCCAATCTGTTCCGATACATGAGCTACTCCGAAAGTCTTCTTTCCATATGAGTTTGTATTTTCTCTTGAGAGCATGACATGTATATGTGGATAGAGAAAATGTGAGTAACATGCAGATGCATACTTTTAGAAGTCCGTTTGTCGCAGTCTGTCTATCTTTCATTTTTCTTTCTGTTTTGTATATGTTTGGTACAAAGTTAAAGAAAAGTCGTTATTTGTGCCAAGTCTCGCGTGCGCGTATATTATATATAATGAGAAATAATTCTTTTTCGACGGACCGTTTAAGGGTATCTTGAGATGTTTTATAATTGTCATAAACAAACAAAATTTGTTGAGATGCAATAAATTCCAAGAAAAAATGATGTGGAAAGAAAGAAAATTAGTACCTTTGCACCCCGAATGGGCATATTATACCCGTTCATCAATGAATTCGATATATATATAATACAATAATAATAAAAACAAAACAAAATGCCTACAATTCAACAATTGGTAAGAAAAGGCCGTACCGTGTTGGTAGACAAGAGCAAGAGCCCCGCTTTGGATAGCTGTCCTCAGCGTCGTGGCGTATGTGTTCGTGTTTACACTACGACACCTAAAAAGCCTAACTCAGCAATGAGAAAGGTCGCTCGTGTGCGACTGACCAACTCTAAGGAGGTCAACAGTTACATTCCCGGAGAGGGACACAATCTGCAGGAGCACAGTATTGTGCTGGTGCGTGGTGGCCGTGTGAAGGATCTTCCTGGTGTACGTTATCACATCGTTCGTGGTACATTGGATACCGCTGGTGTGGCTAATAGAACACAGCGCCGTAGTAAGTATGGTGCAAAGCGTCCTAAGGCAGGTAAGAAGTAATTTTCTTTAATGCGATAGGGAAATAATAATTTCTTAATTTTGTTTTTGGTTGTAAGATAAGGTTGAGTAAACTTCCTGGTGTGGATGTTGAAGAACGCGAGAATGCAGCCCTAAACACAAAAACAAATCAAACATGCGTAAAGCAAAACCAAAGAAGCGTTTGGTACTTCCCGATCCCGTTTTTGGCGATGTGAAAGTATCCAAGTTCGTTAACCATCTGATGTATGATGGAAAGAAGAGCATCTCTTATGAGATTTTTTATGGTGCTCTGGAAATCGTGAAGAACAAGATGGCTAGTGAGGAGAAAGATTCTCTGACAATCTGGAAGGAAGCTCTGGATAAGATTACTCCACAGGTAGAGGTTAAGAGCCGTCGTATTGGTGGTGCAACATTCCAGGTTCCAACAGAAATACGTCCCGACCGTAAGGAGAGTGTGTCTATGAAGAATATGATTGCCTTTGCGCGTAAGCGTGGTGGCAAGACTATGGCTGATAAATTGGCAGCAGAAATCATGGATGCATACAACGAGCAGGGTGGCGCATTCAAGCGTAAAGAGGATATGCACCGCATGGCAGAGGCAAACCGTGCATTTGCACACTTCCGTTTCTAATCTTATATAAGTTCATACAATGGCAAAGCAAGATCTTCATTTGACTCGCAACTTCGGCATTATGGCGCATATTGACGCCGGTAAAACAACAACGTCGGAGCGTATTCTTTTCTATACTGGAAAGACTCATAAGATCGGAGAGGTGCATGAGGGCGCTGCCACCATGGACTGGATGGAGCAGGAGCAAGAGCGTGGTATTACCATTACCTCTGCTGCAACAACAGCCTACTGGAACTATAATGGCAATAAGTATAAGTTTAACTTGATTGATACTCCGGGACACGTGGACTTTACCGCTGAGGTGGAGCGCTCACTGCGTGTGTTGGATGGTGCTGTGGCTACATATTGCGCTGTAGGTGGTGTTGAGCCTCAGTCTGAGACCGTATGGCGTCAGGCTGATAAGTACAATGTGCCTCGTATCGGCTATGTAAACAAGATGGACCGCTCTGGTGCAGACTTCTTCGAAGTGGTTCGCCAGATGAAGGATGTGTTGGGCGCTAACCCTGTTGTTCTCGCTGTGCCCATTGGTGCAGAGGAAAGCTTCAAGGGTATTGTTGACCTGCTGCGTATGAAGGCTATCCTGTGGCATGACGAGACAATGGGTGCTGACTATGAGGTGGATGATATCCCTGCAGAGCTACAGGCAGAGTGCGATGAGTGGCGTGCAAAGTTGGTAGAACAGGCTGCTGAACAGGATGAAGCACTCATGGAGAAGTATTTTGAGGATCCCGATTCTGTTACTACAGAGGAGATCATTGCCGCTATTCGTAAGGGTACACTTGCTCTGGATATCGTGCCAATGACATGTGGCTCTTCATTTAAGAATAAAGGTGTGCAGACATTGCTCGACTATGTGTGCATGTTCTTGCCTTCTCCCTTGGATACTCCCAATATCGTTGGTAAGAATCCCGATACAGGTGAAGAAGAGGATCGCAGACCAGACGAAGATGAGAAGACTGCAGCCTTGGTGTTCAAAATTGCTACAGACCCCTATATGGGTCGCTTGACATTCTTCCGTGTTTATTCTGGTAAGATAGAGTCTGGTTCATATATTTACAATGTACGTTCTGGTAAGAAGGAGCGTGTAAGTCGTCTGTTCCAGATGCATTCTAATCACCAGAATCCCGTTGATGTGATTAGCGCTGGTGATATCGGTGCTGGTGTTGGTTTCAAGGACGTTCACACAGGTGATACATTGGCAGATGAGGATGCTCCTATCGTACTTGAGTCTATGGATTTCCCTGATCCCGTTATCGGTATCGCAGTAGAGCCAAAGACACAGAAGGACTTGGATAAGTTGAGCAATGGCTTGGCTAAGCTGGCTGAAGAGGATCCCACATTTACAGTTCGTACTGATGAACAGAGCGGTCAGACTGTGATCTCTGGTATGGGTGAGCTTCACTTGGATATTATCATTGATCGTCTGAAGCGTGAGTTCAAGGTTGAATGTAACCAGGGTAAGCCTCAGGTGAACTACAAGGAGGCTGTGACAACAACTGTTAATCACCGTGAGGTATACAAGAAACAGTCTGGTGGTCGCGGTAAGTTCGCTGACATTATCGTTAATTTGGGTCCCGTGGACGAGGATTACAAGGAAGGTGGCCTGCAGTTCATCAACAAGGTAACTGGCGGTAATATTCCTAAGGAATTCATTCCTTCTGTTCAGAAGGGCTTCGAAAATGCTATGAAGAATGGTATTTTGGGTGGATTCCCCATGGATAGTCTGAAAGTTGAGCTGCTGGATGGTAGCTTCCATCCCGTAGACTCAGATCAGCTCTCCTTCGAATTGGCAGCCCAGATGGCATATAAGGCATGTTGCGCTAAGGCAAAGCCTGTGCTGATGGAGCCCATCATGCGTCTCGAAGTGGTTACTCCCGAAGAGAACATGGGTGATGTGATTGGTGACTTGAACAAACGTCGTGGTCAGGTAGAGGGTATGGATACCACTCGTACTGGTGCACGTTTGGTGAAAGCAATGGTGCCTCTGGCAGAGATGTTTGGCTATGTGACCGCACTGCGTACCATCACTTCAGGTCGTGCCACAAGTTCAATGACATATGACCATCACGCTCCCGTAAGTGCAGGTATCGCTAAGACTGTGCTTGAGGAAATCAAGGGTCGTGTAGACTTGGTATAATAAAAGAATGGTAAGAGAAGAGAGTTGGGTAAGCGAATGACTCTTTACCGACCCTCTTCTCTTACATAATATAATTAAAAAATAAAATGAGTCAGAAAATCAGAATTAAGCTGAAGTCTTATGACCACAATTTGGTTGATAAGTCTGCAGAAAAAATCGTGAAGACAGTAAAGGTTACTGGTGCTATCGTTAGCGGTCCAATACCCTTGCCCACACGAAAGAGAATCTTCACAGTAAACCGTTCTACCTTCGTAAACAAAAAGAGCCGCGAGCAGTTCGAACTGAGTTCTTATAAGCGTCTTATCGACATCTACAGCTCAACAGAGAAAACAGTAGATGCTTTGATGAAGCTCGAGTTGCCTAGTGGTGTAGAGGTTGAGATTAAGGTTTGATGTACAACAGAATTATTTAACAATAAGAGAAATGCCAGGATTATTAGGAAAGAAAATCGGAATGACTTCCGTTTTCAGTGCCGAGGGTAAGAATGTACCATGCACTGTTATCGAATTGGGTCCTTGTGTTGTCACTCAGTTGAAAAGCGTAGAGAAGGATGGCTATAAGGCTGTTCAGCTCGGCTTTGATGATGCCAAAGAGAAAAACGTGACTGCTCCTATGAAGGGTCACTTCGCTAAGGCAGGTGTGACAGCCAAGAGATACTTGGCCGAGTTCACAGGTTTTACGCAGGAGCTCAATCTGGGTGATACCGTTACGGTAGACCTGTTTGCTGATGCTGCGTTTGTAGATGTAATCGCTACTTCCAAGGGCCACGGTTTCCAGGGTGTTGTGAAACGTCATGGTTTTGGTGGTGTAGGTCAGAGCACTCATGGTCAGGATGACCGTCTACGCAAACCCGGTTCTATCGGTGCATGTTCATACCCAGCAAAGGTTTTCAAGGGTATGCGTATGGGTGGACAGATGGGTAATGAGCGTGTCACCACTCATAATCTGCAAGTATTAAAGGTAATTCCCGAACACAATCTCCTTCTTATTAAGGGTAGTGTTCCTGGTTACAAAGGTTCAATCGTAAGCGTTTTGAAGTGATGGAAGTTAGTGTATTGAATATTAAGGGTCAGGAAACTGGTCGTAAGGTTTCTCTGAACGATGCTGTGTACGGCATTACTCCCAATGACCACGCTATCTATCTGGACGTAAAGCTGTTGCTGGCTAATCAGCGTCAGGGTACAGCTAAGGCTAAGGAAAGAAGCGAAGTTAGTGGTTCTACGCGTAAGTTGGGTCGTCAGAAAGGTGGTGGTGGTGCCCGTCGTGGTGACATCAATTCTCCTGTGCTGATAGGTGGTGGCCGCGTGTTTGGTCCCCAGCCCAGAGACTATGGTTTCAAATTGAATAAGAAAGTTCGTGTTTTAGCTCGTAAATCAGCTCTTTCTTATAAGGCACAAGATAATGCCATTATGGTTGTTGAAGACTTTGCTTTTGAGGCTCCAAAGACAAAATCTATGGTAGAAGTCTTAAATAATCTTAAAATTTCTGGCAAGAAGGTGCTCTTTGTTATGCCAAGTAATAATAAGTTTGTAAATTTGTCTGCTCGTAACATAGAGCGTATCAATGTTATACCTGCTGCTGCACTGAATACTTACAAAGTTATCAATGCAGATGTGTTGGTTATGACAGAAGGTTCGCTCAGCGTGGTTGACGGTAACTTGAATAAATAAAGAGTCGAAACAACTATTATGGGATATATCATTAAGCCGCTGGTCACTGAGAAGATGACCGCTATCACAGAGAAGCAGAATAAATATGGCTTCATTGTGCGTCCTGATGCCAACAAGGTTGAAATTAAGAAAGAGGTGGAGGCTCAGTACAATGTGACTGTCACTGCTGTAAATACATGTGTTTACGCTGGCAAGAATAAGAGCCGTTATACTCGCTCTGGTCTTATTAAAGGCCGCACCAACGCTTTCAAAAAGGCTATCGTAACCCTTAAAGAAGGCGATGTTATCGATTTCTATAGCAACATTTGATAAAAGATGGCAGTACGCAAATTTAAGCCCACAACTCCGGGCCAAAGACACAAAATTATAGGTACCTTCGAAGAGATTACTGCATCGGTACCTGAGAAGTCTCTCGTATACGGTAAGCGCTCAACAGGTGGTCGTAACCATACTGGTAAAATGACAATGCGCTATATCGGTGGGGGTCACAAGAGAAAGTTCCGTCTTGTAGATTTCCGTCGCGAGAAGGATGGTGTGCCTGCTGTGGTTAAAACAATTGAATATGACCCGAACCGTTCGGCTCGTATCGCTCTTTTGTTTTACGCAGACGGTGAAAAACGTTATATTATTGCTCCCAATGGATTGAAGGTGGGTGCCACTGTGATGAGTGGTGCTGACGCTGCGCCTGAAGTGGGTAATGCTCTGCCCTTGCAGAACATTCCTGTGGGTACAGTGATCCATAACATTGAACTTCGTCCAGGTCAGGGCGCACTTCTTGTTCGCTCCGCTGGTAACTTCGCTCAGCTGACTTCCCGTGAGGGTCGTTATTGTGTGATTAAGTTGCCTTCTGGTGAAACACGTCAGATACTCAGTGCTTGCAAAGCTACTGTGGGTAGTGTTGGTAACTCAGATCATGCATTGGAGAGCTCCGGTAAAGCTGGTCGCTCACGCTGGTTGGGTCGACGTCCTCATAACCGTGGTGTTGTGATGAATCCACATGACCATCCCATGGGTGGTGGTGAAGGACGTCAGTCTGGTGGACATCCCCGTTCACGTAAGGGTCTGTATGCAAAGGGCCTTAAGACTCGTGCTCCTAAGAAGCAGTCCAACAAGTATATTATCGAAAGATGCAATAAGTAACCTTAAAGTCAGTTAGAGCAAGTATGAGTCGTTCATTAAAGAAAGGTCCGTATATTGAGGTTAAGCTCGAGAAGAGAATTCTCGCCATGAATGAGAGTGGCAAGAAGAATGTTGTTAAAACATGGTCTCGCGCATCTATGATTTCACCCGATTTTGTGGGTCATACGGTAGCCGTTCATAACGGAAATAAGTTCATTCCTGTTTATGTTACCGAGAATATGGTCGGACATAAGTTAGGCGAGTTTGCGCCTACTCGTAAGTTCGGTGGTCATGCCGGTAATAAGAAAAAATAAACAGGCATCAAGTCGTTAAAATAAGAGTAATAATATAATGGGAAAGAGAAAAAGATTAGCTGCCGACGTTAGAAAGGAAGCACGCAAGGCTGACAGTTTTGCAAAGTTGCGGAACGTGCCTTCTTCTCCCCGCAAGATGAGATATGTGGTTGACTTGGTTCGCGGTATGGAGGTGAACAGAGCACTGGGCACGCTGAAGTACTGTGTGAAGGCTGCAAGCGCAGATGTAGAGAAAGTTCTTCGTTCTGCTATTGCAAACTGGGAGCAGAAGCATGAGCGTAAGGCTGAGAATGGAGAGCTCTACATCACAAAGATTTTTGTGGATGAAGGTACAACTCTCAAGCGTATGAGACCCGCTCCACAAGGACGTGGTTACAGAATTCGTAAGCGCTCAAATCATGTGACTTTGTACGTCGACACTAAGAAAGATTAAGATTAGAAGAGTATGGGACAGAAAGTAAATCCTATAAGTAACCGTTTGGGCATCGTTCGCGGTTGGGATTCCAATTGGTACGGTGGCAAGAACTTCGGTGACACAATCCTTGAGGATAGCAAGATCCGCAAGTACTTGAACGCTCGTCTTGGTGATGCAAGCATCTCAAGAATCGTTATTGAGCGCACCTTGAGAATGGTGACCATCACTGTTTGTACAGCTCGTCCAGGTCTTATCATCGGAAAGGGTGGCGAGAAAGTTGATAACTTGAAGGAAGAGTTGAAGAAACTTACCGACAAGGACGTTCAGATAAATATTTTCGAAGTTAAGAAGCCTGAGCTTGATGCTGTGATTGTTGGTAACAATATCGCTCGTCAGGTAGAGGGTAAAATTGCCTATCGTCGTGCTATCAAGATGGCTGTTGCTAACACTATGAGAGCTGGCGCTGAAGGTATTAAGGTTCTTATCAGTGGTCGTCTGAATGGTGCTGAGATTGCACGTTCTGAAATGTTTAAGGAAGGACGTACACCTCTTCACACTTTGCGTGCTGATATTGACTACTGCCAGACGGAGGCTTTGACTAAGGTTGGACTGCTTGGAATCAAGGTTTGGATTTGCCGCGGTGAAGTATACGGCAAGAAGGACCTGGCTCCTAATTTCACACAGCAGAAAGAGAGCGGTCGTAATTATGGTAACAACGGAGGTAAGAATTTCCGTCGTAAGAGAAACAATAATCGCTAAAAACACGGATTATTATGTTACAACCAAAGAGAACTAAATATAGAAGACCGCAAAAAGGTCGTTGCAAAGGTAACGCAATGCGCGGAAACCAGTTGGCTTTCGGATCTTTCGGCATTAAGTCTCTGGATACGCATTGGATTACTGCCCGTCAGATTGAAGCTGCTCGTGTGGCAATGACTCGCTATATGCAGCGTGAGGGACAAAGCTGGATTCGTATTTTCCCTGATAAGCCTATCACCAAGAAGCCTGCTGACGTCCGAATGGGTAAAGGTAAGGGTGATCCCGTTGGATATGTATTCCCTATCACTCCAGGACGTATCATTTTCGAAATAGAAGGTGTTTCTTATGATATTGCAAAGGAGGCATTAAGACTGGCTGCACAGAAACTTCCTGTGACCACAAAGTTCATTGTTAGACGTGATTACGACAAAAACGCATAATTATGAAAGTAGCAGAAATTAAGGAGTTGACTACTGCCGAATTGGCAGAGCGCATACAGACCGAGCAGGACAACTACAAGCAGATGCTGTTGAATCATGCTGTCTCTCCCCTTGAGAACAATGCTCAGATTAGGGCTGCACGTCGTAATATAGCTCGTCTGAAGACAGTGCTTCGCCAGAGAGAACTTAATAAATAACATTTGGTCTTAGACATGGAAGCAAGAAATTTAAGAAAGACAAGAACGGGTGTCGTGGTTAGCGACAAGATGGATAAGACCATTGTTGTTGCAGCCAAGTTCAAGGAGAAACACCCTATTTATGGTAAATTCGTTGCTAAAACGAAAAAATACCATGCTCACGACGAGAAGAATGATTGCCATAAGGGTGATACTGTTCTTATCATGGAGACTCGTCCTTTGAGCAAGACAAAGAGATGGAGAGTAGTAGAAATCGTTGAAAGAGCTAAGTAAACTATGATACAGGCAGAAACCAGATTGGTCGTGGCAGATAACAGCGGTGCAAAAGAATGCATGTGTATCCGAGTACTCGGTGGTACACGCCGTCGTTATGCTTCGGTGGGTGACGTGATTGTTGTTGCAATCAAAAGCGTAATCCCGTCAAGTGATATTAAGAAAGGTGCAGTATCTAAGGCCCTAATTGTACGTACTAAGAAGGAAGTCCGTCGTGCTGATGGATCCTATATTCGTTTTGATGATAACGCCTGCGTTCTTTTGAACAATGCAGACGAACTGCGTGGTAGTCGTATTTTTGGCCCTGTAGCCCGTGAGTTACGTGCTGTAAACATGAAGGTCGTATCTCTTGCACCTGAGGTTCTTTAATTATTAGAGATTATACAGTAATGAATACCTTACATATTAAGAAGGGCGATACCGTATATGTTAACTCTGGCAATAGCAAGGGACAGACAGGAAAGGTATTGCAGGTGCTTGTAAAAGAGCATCGCGCCATTGTTGAAGGTGTCAACATGGTGTCTAAGAGCCAAAAGCCCAGTGCCAAAAATCCTCAGGGTGGCATTGTTAAGCAGGAAGCTCCCATTCAAGTTTCAAAGCTGAATCCTGTTGTTGACGGAAAAGTTCTCCGTTCCAACGGAAAAGCAAGAAATGTAAAAGTAAAAAATTAAGTAGGAGACTGAATAATGGCAAATACAGCAAGCCTTAAGAAAGAATATTCCGAGCGCATTGCACCTGCTTTGATGAAGAAATTTAATTATTCTTCGTCAATGCAGATTCCTGTGCTCAAGAAGATTGTCATCAATCAGGGTTTGGGTATGGCTACTGCTGATAAGAAAATTATCGAAGTTGCCATCAACGAACTGACTGCTATCACTGGTCAAAAGGCAGTGGCTACTGTTTCTAAGAAAGACGTGGCCAATTTTAAGTTGCGTAAGAAAATGCCCATTGGTGTGATGGTGACATTGCGTCGTGAGAGAATGTATGAGTTCCTGGAGAAACTGGTACGTGTGGCTTTGCCTCGTATACGTGACTTCAAGGGTATCGAAAGCAAGTTTGATGGTCGTGGAAATTATACTCTTGGTATTCAGGAGCAGATTATCTTCCCAGAAATCAACATTGATACTATTGACCGTATCCTTGGTATGAACATTACCTTCGTTACTACAGCTCAGACTGACGAAGAGGGTTATGCACTTCTGAAAGAGTTTGGCCTTCCTTACAAAAACGCTAAAAACGATTAATCGATATGGCAAAAGAATCAATGAAGGCTCGCGAGGTTAAGAGAGCCAAGATGGTGGCCAAGTATGCAGAGAAGCGTGCTGCCTTAAAGAAAATCGTCAATACAGGCGATCCTGTGGAGGCTTTCGAGGCTGCACAAAAATTGCAAGCTATTCCTCGCAATGCAAATCCTATACGTTTGCACAATCGTTGCAAAATTACTGGTCGTCCCAAGGGATATATCAGACTGTTTGGCATTTCACGTATTCAATTCCGTGAACTTGCTTCTAGCGGTATGATTCCTGGTGTTAAAAAGGCCAGCTGGTAAGAAAACCTTTAATATTGTCGGGAGAGTCCCGATTAATTAAATCTTTTATAAAATGACAGATCCAATAGCTGATTTTTTGACGAGACTGCGCAACGCAATCATGGCAAAGCACCGTGTTGTGGAGGTTCCTGCGTCAAATCTGAAAAAAGAGATCACAAAGATTCTCTTTGAGAAGGGCTACATCTTGAACTACAAGTTCGTTGAGGATGGCCCACAAGGTACTATCAAAATCGCTCTGAAGTATGATGCCGTACAAAAGGCAAATGCTATCAAGAAGTTGATTCGTATATCTAAGCCTGGTATGCGTAAGTATACTGGTTATAAGGATATGCCAAGAGTAATTAACGGACTGGGTATTGCCATCTTGTCTACTTCGAAAGGCGTGATGACAAATAAGGAAGCTGCTGATCTTCGTATCGGTGGTGAGGTTCTATGTTACGTATATTAATGTAGGAGGTAAGATTTATGTCTAGAATAGGTAAATTGCCAATTAACATTCCCGCAGGTGTCACTGTTTCTGTTAGTGATGCTAATGTGGTTACTGTAAAGGGTAAGAACGGCGAGATGACTCAGACTGTAGATCCATCTATCATTGTGAAAAATGAGAATGGTGTGATTACCTTCGAAATTGACGAACAGAATGATACAGTTGGAACTAAGCAGAAACAGGCTTTCCATGGTCTTTATCGTGCTTTGGTTCACAATATGGTTGTTGGTGTGTCTGAGGGTTATAAGAAGGAACTTGAGTTGATCGGTGTAGGTTACCGTGTTTCAAATCAAGGTAACCTCATGGAGTTCGCTTTGGGTTATACACATCCAATCGTGATGCAGCTCCCCCCTGAGATTAAGGTTGAAACAAAGTCTGAGCGTAATCAGAATCCTAAGATTATCCTTGAGTCTTGTGACAAGCAGTTGCTTGGTCAGGTATGTGCTAAGATTCGTTCTTTCCGTATGCCAGAGCCATATAAGGGTAAGGGTATTTTGTTCGTTGGTGAGCAAATACGTAGGAAGTCAGGTAAGTCTGCAGGTGCCAAGTAACTTTAAATCCGTAAGATCATGACAACAAAAATAGAAAGACGAATCAAAATAAAGTACAGAGTCCGTAGTAAGATTTCTGGTACAGCAGAGCGTCCCCGTTTGACGGTGTTCAGAAGTAATAAGCAAATATATGTTCAGATAATCAACGATCAGAATGGAACAACTTTGGCTTCTGCATCCTCACTTGGCATGGAGGCATGTCCAAAGAAGGAACAGGCAGCTAAGGTTGGTGAAATCGCAGCCAAGAAAGCTCTTGAAGCTGGTATCACAACCGTTGTGTTTGACCGTAATGGTTATCTGTATCATGGTAGAGTGAAGGAAGTGGCTGATGCCGCACGTAATGGTGGACTTAAATTCTAAAATGAATATGGCAATAAATAAAGTAAGGATAAGTAGCGATGTCGAGCTTAAGGATAAGCTCGTTGCCATCAATCGTGTAACCAAGGTTACGAAGGGTGGTCGCACTTTCACCTTCGCAGCTATTGTAGTCGTAGGTAATGAAAATGGTATCATTGGCTGGGGACTTGGTAAGGCTGGCGAGGTAACTGCTGCCATTGCTAAGGGAGTTGAGTCTGCAAAGAAGAATCTCGTGCGTGTGCCTGTGTTGAATGGCACAGTGCCTCATGAGGCTTCTGCCAAGTTTGGTGGCGCTCGTGTGCTGATTATGCCTGCTTCACAAGGTACTGGTGTTGTGGCTGGTGGTGCTATGCGCGCTGTACTTGATAGTGTAGGTATTAAAGACTGTCTGGCCAAGTCAAAGGGTTCATCTAATCCTCATAATCTGGTAAAGGCTACTTTCGCAGCGTTGGCAGAAATGCGTGATGCCAAGACGGTTGCTACAGACAGAGGTATTAGTATTGAAAAAGTTTTTAGAGGTTAAAAGGAGGTTCTAAATGGCAACAATTAAGGTAAAGCAGGTAAGAAGCAGAATACATGCTCCTCGTACCCAGAAGGCCACACTGGACACTCTGGGTCTTAAGAAACTGAATCATGTGGTAGAGATTGAGGATACTCCCTCGAATCGTGGCTTGATTAGAGCCGTGCATCACTTGGTTACGGTGATAGACTAATCTAAACATCAACTTTAAAAGTATCAATTTATGAAATTGCATAATTTGAAGCCCGCTTGTGGTTCTACACATAGCCGTAGAAGACTTGGTCGTGGACCTGGTTCTGGTTTGGGTGGTACTTCTACACGCGGTCACAAGGGTGCTAAGGCACGTTCTGGTTACAAGAACAAGATTGGTTTCGAGGGTGGCCAGATGCCTTTACAGCGTCGTTTGCCCAAGTTCGGATTCAAGAATATCAATCGTATTGAATATCAAGCTGTAAATTTGTCTTCTATCCAGAATTTGGCAGAAAAGAGTGGCTTGACTAAGATTGCTGTTTCTGATATGGTTGCAGCAGGCTTGGTTAAAGCAGACGGACTTGTAAAAGTGCTTGGCAACGGCGAATTGACCGCTAAGGTTGAGGTGGTTGCTAATGCATTCTCAAAGTCTGCTGAAGAGGCAATCAAAAGCGTTGGTGGTACCGCAACTAAACTGTAATCCAGATGAAGAAGTTTTTTGAGACTCTGAGAAACATATGGCGTGTTGAGGATTTGAAGACTCGAATCCTCATCACACTTGCCTTTGCTGCAATATATAGGTTTGGCTCGTTTATCGTGCTTCCAGGTATTGATCCCGAAGGCTTGTCTGCTCTTCGTGAACAGACAAACACAGGACTTATGTCTTTGTTGAATATGTTCTCGGGTGGCGCATTTTCCAATGCCTCAATATTTGCTTTGGGAATCATGCCATACATCACAGCTTCCATCGTGGTTCAGTTGTTCGCATTTGTAGTACCTTATTTCCAGAAGTTACAGCGTGAGGGCGAGAGCGGACGCAGAAAGATGAATCAGTATACACGTTATCTGACAATCTTTATTCTGCTGTTCCAAGCTCCAGGTTACTTGATTAACCTACGTGTTCAGTCAGGTGGTGCTTTGAATCCCAATCTCAGTTGGACTTTGTTTATCTTAGCAAGCACAATTATCTTGGCTGCAGGCAGTATGTTCGTGCTTTGGATAGGTGAGCGTATTACAGATAAAGGTATTGGCAATGGCGTTTCACTCATTATCATGTTGGGTATCATCGCCCGTCTTCCTCAGGCTTTCGGTCAGGAGGTGGTTTCTCGTCTGAATAATCTGGGTGGTGGTGGACTCGTGATGTTCCTCATTGAGCTTCTTCTGCTCTTTGCGGTTGTCCTTGTTGCTATCATGCTTGTTCAGGGAACGAGAAAGATACCTGTACAATATGCTAAGCGTATGTATGCAGGGCAGCAGGTTGGTGGTGTTCGTCAGTATATTCCTTTGAAGGTTTTTGCTGCAAACGTTATGCCTATCATCTTTGCTCAGGCTATTATGTTTATCCCTGTAACTCTGTTGGGCTTTCTCTCTAATGGTGAGACTGCTTCTCCAGTATTGATGGCGATGTCTGATCATACTAGCATGGCCTATAACATAGTCTTTGCACTGTTGATTATTGCCTTTACTTATTTCTATACGGCTATTACACTGAATCCTACCCAGATGGCAGAGGATATGAAGCGTAACAATGGGTTCATTCCTGGTGTTCGTCCAGGTAAAGATACCGCGGACTTCATAGATCAGATTATGGATCATATCACTTTCCCAGGCTCGCTTATCCTCGCTGTAATTGCATGTATGCCTGCATTTGCTGGTTTACTCAACGTACAGCAGGAGTTTGCACAGTTCTTTGGTGGTACGTCTCTGCTGATTCTTGTGGGTGTGGTTCTTGATAC
Organism: uncultured Bacteroidaceae bacterium; assembly: GCA_934394435.1. Lineage (GTDB taxonomy): Bacteria > Bacteroidota > Bacteroidia > Bacteroidales > Bacteroidaceae > Physcousia. The sequence goes on along the minus strand of CAKRRN010000007.1, from coordinate 44,139 downwards.
ACTGCAGCAGATAGAGAGTCATCTGTTGATGCGTCATTACGATGGACTGCTGAGTTCAGGTCGTATTCATGGCCGTTCTGGTGTTACTTCTTCTCATTAAGAGTTATTGAAACTTACGGTTGATGATAATTCTTAAAACAGAGGACGAGATAGAGTTGATGAGGGCTGCCAATTTGTTGGTGGCTGACACTCTGGCCGAATTGGGTAAAATCATTCGGCCAGGTGTGTCAACCTCTGACTTGGATAAGTTGGCAGAGCAATATATAAGAGACCATGGTGGGGTGCCTACATTCAAGGGTTTCCCTAATCCTTATGGAGGACCTTTTCCTGGTTCTATTTGTACATCGGTGAATGATGTTGTTGTTCATGGTGTTCCTGGTAAGGAAGTGCTAAAGGATGGTGATATCATTTCTGTAGACTGTGGAGCTTTACTTAATGGCTTCAATGGAGATTCTTGCTACACGTTTTGTGTTGGTGAGGTTAAAGATGAAGTTAGAGCATTGCTTCGTGTTACAAAGGAGGCACTCTATGAGGGCATACGTAATGCTTGTGTCGGAAAAAGATTAGGGGATATCGGATTTTCTGTTCAGACACATTGCGAAAATGCAGGATATGGAGTGGTTCGGGAGTTTGTTGGACATGGGATTGGTAAAGAGATGCATGAAGATCCTCAAGTTCCTAATTACGGACGACGTGGGAATGGTATCTCGATTAAGAATGGTTTATGCATAGCCATTGAGCCAATGATAACAATGGGCTCTCCCGCGATAGGCATGATGCCAGACAGATGGACGATAAAGACTCTTGATGGTAAACCTGCCGCTCATTTTGAACACACAATTGCAGTACATAACGGAAAGGCCGATATTCTCTCGTCTTTTGAAAAGATAGAGTGTCAAGAGAACAGTTGAAATAATAGAAGTATGGCAAAGCAAGCTGTTATTGAACAGGATGGTGTTATTGTAGAATCTCTTTCCAATGCTATGTTCCGTGTAGAACTTGAAATTGGTCAGAAGATTATCTGCAACATCTCTGGGAAGATGAGACTTCACTATATTAAGATTCTCCCAGGAGACAAAGTGAAGGTTGAAATGAGTCCCTATGATCTGACGAAAGGAAGAATCGTATTCAGATATAAATAATAATCAGATATGAAAACAAGAGCTTCATTGAAGAAACGTACCCCAGACTGTAAAATTGTTCGTCGCAAGGGTCGTTTGTATGTGATTAACAAGAAGAACCCTAAGTATAAGATGCGTCAGGGTTAAGTCTTTAAGACAAAAGAAAAGATAAGTATATATGGCAATTAGAATTGTTGGTGTAGATTTGCCTCAGAATAAGCGAGGTGAAATCGCCTTGACCTATGTCTATGGCATTGGTCGCAGTAGCTCAGCCAAGATCCTTGAGCAGGCAGGTGTCGATAAGGACAAGCGTGTGTCTGACTGGACAGATGAGGAGGCTGGTAAAATTCGTGAGATTATTGCAGCAAGTTACAAGGTGGAGGGTGACCTTCGCTCTGAGATTGCGTTGAACATCAAACGACTGATGGACATCGGTTGTTATCGTGGCGTTCGTCATCGTAATGGCCTTCCCGTTCGTGGTCAGAGCACAAAGAACAATGCTCGTACTCGCAAGGGTAAGAAGAAGACTGTTGCAAATAAGAAAAAGGCTACTAAATAACAATTGAGATATGGCAAAGAAAACAGTTGCTGCAAAAAAGAGAGTTGTCAAGGTTGACGCGATGGGTCAGCTTCATGTTCACAGCTCATTCAACAATATTATTGTGTCTTTAGCAAATAGCGAGGGACAGATTATTTCTTGGTCTTCTGCTGGTAAGATGGGGTTCCGCGGATCTAAGAAGAATACTCCTTATGCAGCTCAGATGGCAGCTCAGGATTGTGCTAAGGTTGCCTATGATTTGGGTCTTCGTAAGGTAAAGGCTTATGTGAAGGGTCCTGGTAACGGACGTGAATCTGCCATACGTACCGTGCATGGCGCTGGTATAGAGGTGGTAGAGATTGTGGATGTTACTCCATTGCCTCACAACGGATGCCGTCCTCCAAAGAGAAGAAGAGTTTAATAATATTGTTAATAATGTGCCTGTAAAAATAGAAGAATAGATATGGCTAGATATATTGGTCCTAAATCAAGGATTGCCCGCCGTTTTGGCGAAGCTATTTTCGGTGCTGACAAGGTTCTTTCTAAGAGAAAGTTCCCTCCAGGGCAGCATGGTAACAATCGTCGTCGCAAGACATCTGAGTATGGTGTCATGTTGGCAGAGAAGCAGAAGGCTAAATATACTTATGGAGTGCTGGAAAAGCAGTTCCGTAATATGTTTGATAAGGCTGCTAGTGCCAGTGGCATTACGGGTGAGATTCTGCTTCAGAACTTGGAGTGCAGATTGGACAATGTCGTATATCGTTTGGGTATTGCTCCTACACGTGCGGCTGCTCGTCAGTTAGTTAACCATAAGCACATCACTGTTGATGGCAAGGTTGTAGGAATTGCTTCTTATAATGTTGTTCCTGGTCAGATTGTAGGCGTTCGTGAGCGTGCGAAGAGTCTTGAGGTAATCCAAAATGCTTTGGCTGGTTTTAACCACAGCAAATATCCTTGGATAGAATGGGACGAGAACCTTAAGTCTGGTAAGCTTTTGCACAAGCCTGAGCGTGCAGACATTCCAGAGACTATCAAGGAGCAGTTGATCGTTGAGTTGTACTCTAAATAATAATTGATAATGGCGATATTAGCATTTCAAAAGCCCGATAAAGTAATAATGTTGGAGGCGGACGACAAGTACGGCAAGTTTGAGTTCCGTCCGCTTGAAGGTGGTTTTGGTACCACTATAGGCAATGCTTTGCGCCGCATACTTCTTTCTTCGTTGGATGGCTTTGCTGTGAATACAGTGGCTATTGCTGGTGTAGAACATGAGTTCGCAACAGTTCCTGGTGTAAAGGAGGATGTTACCAACATTATCTTGAATCTGAAACAAGTAAGATTCAAGCAAATAGTAGATGAATTCGAGACCGAGAAAGTGAGTGTCACTGTTGAGAACTGCACAGAGTTCAAAGCTGGTGATTTCAACAAGTATCTGACTGGATTTGAAGTGTTAAACCCTGAATTGGTTATTTGCCATTTAGATGCAAAAGCAACAATGCAGATAGAGATTGGCATTAACAAAGGTCGTGGATATGTGCCTGCAGAGGAGAATCGCGAGTTCTGCACTGATGTTAATGTTATCCCCATCGATTCAATTTACACTCCTATCAGAAATGTAAAATACTCTGTTGAGAATTTCCGTGTAGAGCAGAAAACTGACTACGAGAAGCTTATTCTGGAGATTACGACAGACGGTTCTATTCATCCGAAGGATGCTCTGAAGGACGCTGCCAAGATTCTGATTTACCATTTCATGCTCTTCTCTGATGAGAAAATCACCTTGGAGAATGCAGAGGCAGATGGTGTTGATGAGTTTGACGAAGAAGTTCTTCATATGCGTCAACTTCTCAAGACCAAGTTGGCTGATATGGATCTCTCTGTGCGTGCTCTTAACTGTCTGAAGGCAGCAAATGTAGAGACACTGGGTGATTTGGTTCAGTACAACAAAACGGATTTGTTGAAGTTCCGCAACTTCGGAAAGAAATCGCTCACTGAGCTTGATGATTTGCTCGAGAGTCTGAATCTTACGTTTGGAACCGATATTTCTAAGTACAAATTAGATAAAGATTAAAACAAATGAGACATAATAAGAAATTTAATCATTTGGGTCGTACTGCATCCCACAGAGCCGCTATGTTGTCAAACATGGCAGTGTCTCTGATCATGCACAAAAGAATCACTACGACCCTTGCCAAGGCAAAAGCTTTGAAGAAATATGTGGAGCCACTGATTACGAAGAGTAAGCAGGATACCACTAACTCACGTCGAGTAGTTTTCAGTTATTTGCAAGACAAAAAGGCCATTACTGAGTTGTTTACTGTTATTTCTCAGAAGGTCGCTGATCGTCCTGGTGGTTACACACGCATCATCAAGACTGGTTTCCGTGCAAGTGACAATGCTGCTATGTGTTTCATTGAACTTGTTGATTTTGATGAGAACATGGCAAAGGTTGCCAAGAAGGCAAAACGTGCACGTCGTTCTTCAAAGAAGAGTGCTGAGGCAGCAGTAGCTGACGCTCCTGCAGCAGAGACTCCTGCAGAGGAGACTGCAGCCGAATAATTCTAAATTGCATTACATAAATAAGCCGCCCTTGTCCGTGAAGGATTAGGGGCGGCTTTTTTCGCAAGTTTCCGTAAATAAACGTCTTGGGCTCACCTGGTAAATCTGGGGGATTAGGCATATATTATTCCCTTTGTATAGACAAGCAAACTGGCTTATAAGTACAGGTTACGTCTGTGATTTTGCTTCCGAAGCTCCCCTTGGTTTATCGGGTGAATCGATTTTTGAGGGCGACGCAATGACGAAGTCGGGAAAAAGAACCATCTATCAGCGGTAACGAGTTGTATGTTTCCACCTATTGAGCGATTTTTGTTTATTTGCTGTTATAGGTCTGATAGTTCTTTGCTAATGCTTAGAAGTTCGCTTCTTATAGACTCCAATTTATTGAGCACAGCAGATAAATCAGTTGCCCCCTTCTTGTTTTTTGTGAGCATTTCCCTGGCAGCAGCAATTTTCATGCCTCTAACCTTTAATAGAGTATATACGGTGCGTATTTCCTCTATATCTTCGCGCGTGTATTGCCTAACGTTTCGTTGGGTCTTTCGTGGACGGATATTAGGAAACTCCTTCTCCCAAAAGCGTAGCACAGACTCTGCTATGCCAAACTGGGTAGCCACCTCACTGATGGAGAAATACTTCTTGAGTTCCTTATCCTTATTGAATGCCATAATGTTGTAGGGCGATGTCCTTTTATATCTAAAATCTTTGCAAAAATACGTAAAACAAATTACCTTTGCAACTGTTTTTTAAAGAGATTATCTGAATAAAGCAACATCCTTATGATGACAGCAAATGAAATACGTGACTCATTTTTGAAGTTCTTTGAGTCTAAAGGGCACCAGATTGTGCCCTCAGCACCAATGGTGATAAAGGACGATCCCACACTGATGTTCACCAATGCGGGAATGAACCAGTGGAAAGATATTATTCTGGGTACTCGCAATCCTGAGCCTCGCCGACGCACCGATAGCCAGAAGTGCTTGCGTGTGAGCGGAAAACACAATGATTTGGAGGAGGTTGGTCATGACACCTATCACCATACCATGTTTGAGATGTTGGGCAACTGGTCATTCGGTGACTACTTCAAGCAGGGAGCCATTGACATGGCATGGGAGTACTTGGTTGATGTACTCAAGATGAATCCTGATGACCTTTATGTTACCGTTTTCGAAGGTAGCAAGGAAGAAGGGCTTGAACGCGACAACGAGGCAGCTCAGTATTGGCTCAAGCATGTGCCTGCTGATCATATTATCAATGGCAACAAGCACGACAACTTCTGGGAAATGGGTGACACAGGTCCATGTGGTCCTTGCTCAGAGATACATATCGATAATCGTTTGCCTGAGGAACGAAATGGAGTGCCAGGTCGTGATTTGGTGAATAAGGATGATCCACAGGTTATCGAAATATGGAATATCGTGTTCATGCAGTACGAACGTAAGGCTGACGGACATCTCGAACCTCTTTCCATGAACGTGATTGATACGGGTATGGGTTTTGAGAGACTTGTCCGTGTGATTCAAGGTAAGCATTCTAACTACGACACAGATGTGTTCCAGCCCATCATCAAGGCTATCAGTGACATGAGTGGTTATAGCTATGGTGATAAGGAGGAAACAGATGTGGCAATGCGTGTGGTGGCTGACCACCTGCGTACCATTGCCTTTAGCATTGCCGATGGTCAGTTGCCCAGCAATGCCAAGGCAGGTTATGTTATCCGTCGTATCCTGCGTCGTGCGGTGCGCTATGCTTATACGTTCTTGGGTCAGAAGGAAGCATTTATGTATCGTCTGCTCCCTGTTCTTATACATGAGATGGGAGGTACTTACCCCGAACTCGAGGCACAGAAGGTTCTTATCTCTAAGGTGATGAAGGAAGAGGAAGATAGCTTCCTGCGCACACTGGAGACAGGCATACGTCTGCTCGATGGCGTGATGCAGGAGACAAAAGCTTCTGGCTCCGATATGATATCTGGCGAGAAAGCCTTTACTCTGTTTGATACGTATGGTTTCCCGCTCGACCTTACTGAACTGATATGCCATGAGAATGGACTGAAGGTTGACGAGGCAGGTTTCAATGTAGAAATGCAGAAGCAGAAAGAGCGTGCGCGCAATGCAGCTGCTGTTGAGAATGACGATTGGGTAGAAGTACAACCAGGAGAAACCTCTTTTGTCGGTTGGGATCATACAGAGTACGAATGTCACATCCTTCGTTACCGTCGTGTGACACAGAAGAAACAGACCTTCTATCAGATTGTGCTTGACAAGACTCCGTTCTATGCTGAGATGGGTGGTCAGGTAGGTGATCGTGGAGTACTCGTGAGCGAGGATGAAACCATCGAGGTTATAGATACCAAGCGTGAGAACAATCTCCCTGTTCATATCACAAAGCAGATTCCTCAAAATCCCAAGGCTGACTTTATGGCCTGTGTTGATGTGGATTTGCGCCATGCAAGCGAGGCTAACCATACTTGTACCCACTTGCTTGACCAGGCTTTGCGTGAGGTGCTGGGTGATCATGTGGAGCAGAAAGGCTCATTGGTCACTCCCGAGGGCTTGAGATTTGACTTCTCACATTTCCAGAAGGTCACTTCCGAAGAATTACGAAAGGTAGAACAGATTGTCAATGCTCGTATCCGCGAGGATATTCCTCTTCAAGACCATCGTGATGTTCCTATCGAGGAGGCTAAGAAACTGGGAGCTATCGCCCTCTTTGGTGAAAAGTATGGCGATAAGGTGCGCGTCGTGCAGTTTGGTAAGAGTGTAGAGCTATGTGGCGGTTGTCATGCAGCCAGTACAGGTCGCTTGGGCATGTTCAAGATTCTAAGCGAAAGTAGTGTGGCTGCAGGTGTGCGTCGTGTGGAAGCTATTACAGGTGCACAGGTGGAGAATCTACTCTATAATCTGATAGATACAGCTTCCGAACTGCGCTCTATCTTCAATAATGCGCCAGACCTAAAGGCTGCGGTGCAGAAGACCATCGATGAGAACAGTGGGTTGCATGCAGAGTTGAGTGAGCTCATGAAGGACAAGGCTGCACAGATTAAACAGCAGTTCTTAGCTCAAGCTAAAGTGATAAACGGATTCCATGTCGTGAAGGGAATCGCTCCTCTTCCTGCTGAGTTTGTCAAGGACTTGGCTTTCCAGATTCGTGCAGAACTTCCAGATAGCATTGTTGTGCTTGGTTCACTGAACGATGGTAAACCTCTGCTCACTGCTGCAGCTTCGGACAGTGCGGTTGCAGCTGGTGCTAACGTGGGTAAATGCATACGCGAGGCTGCTAAACTTATTCAAGGAGGCGGTGGCGGACAGCCCCACTTTGCTACAGCTGGTGGTCGCAATGCCGATGGACTCATGTCTGCCGTAGATAAGTTGGTGGAATTGCTCACAGTCTGACGTTTTTTATCAATTGCTGGAGTCCTCTTTCTCCAGACTTCTCTACAGAAAGGAGAGAATATGTCGAGGATCAACGAAGGGCAGACGTTGTCTTTCTAAGGTCAAAGGCATTTCTATAACGGATTACGCGGAACATACGTATTGTCCTTCCACAATTGGAAGACATAGTTCGTGTGTTCCGCGTTTCTTTATTCTTTTTCTTTTTTTTTCGGTCCAGTGTCTTTTGCTGGTTTGGGGATCTTAAGACGTCTCAGTAGAAATTTAGCGAAGCTAGGCTAATAGAGGTAACAGATTGTTTTTTGCAAGTAAGGATGAATGGTAAAGTAATATAGTATTACTTTTTAGAGTGACTTTTATCCCAAATCGGTCATTAGATACTGATTCATATTAGTCTTTTTTTCGAGCAGATTGTTTTCAGGCGTGTCGAAGGCATAGTGGGCTATGTCATGACATGTCTGGAAACAAGATGCCGGAAGAAAGGCTGATAGGGATTTGTAAGAACCATACACCGGAGGAATGGGTTCTTTGTTTCGGTCATAGGACAGCTTTTCATAAATGAATGAGTAATCCTTGAGGACGCAGACATGTTACAGGTATAGATAAGTATATTTCCTGTTTCGCCAGTACCACCTGGCTGGTACTGGAGTTTCAGCAGACTGGTACTCCAGTACCAACTATATAAAACTGCAGTACCACCTAATTAGTACTGGATACGGTACTGACCAAGCAGTCTCCACACCCCAACTTTTCTGTATTTGCTTTCATGTTTTATGCTCAGTTGTGCTACAATTAGGGGACATGCTGAATAGAACTAAAAAAAAACAAATCGAAATCTAATGACCGGTTTGGGTTTATTGAATTCCGTAGATACGTCTTCTGTCTTTAAAAGCTATAAGCGTCACCTGTGTGGTATGCACCACATTCCTGCTATCGTTTCGAGAGAAAAGGCAGGGGTCTTTGCTCTGCGTCCAGCAGATGAGCCACTGCGATAACGGTTCCTCCCATTAGAAGAGATATCAATAGGGTGCCGACTATTTTTATGAATTCCAATGGTAGTATTGCAGATAAGCCAGGCAAGGTGAGTGTGAGTACAGGCGTGTCTTGTGGCAGCAACAGGATTGTGGCGGTAAGTACACTTCCTATCAATACTCCTGTTACGAGCACCACTGCCATAATCTTACGGAAATGCCGTCGCTCTGCCTCACGCATTGTGCGCAGATATTCCGCAGCCTCCAGTTTGTGCTGCAGGGTGGCCATGAACTTAGTGCTGTCGCCCAGGTCGGGGCGATAAGCATCAAAAATGTCTTCCAGTCTAAATTCCTTTTCCATCTTTCCCCAGTTTTATTCTCAAGTGTTCGCGTCCTCTTTGCAGTTGTTTCTTCACCGCGTCCTCGCCGCATTCCATGATGCCGCTTATCTCCCTTACCGCATAGCCCTTTAGGTAGAACAGCAGCAGGGCTATGCGCTCCTTATCAGGCAGAGTGTTTAGTGCCGTATAGAGCGCTTCGTAGCGGAATGTATCGTCAGATGTTTTCTCCGAAGTCACTTCGTGTGCCGTGTCCAGTCGGTCGGTGGGTCTTAGGTTACGCTTGTGGTCGAGAAAGGTGCGGTAGGCGATGCGGTAGATCCAGGCTGTGAATTGTCCTTGGCCATGGTAAGTGTCACATGACAGGTAGGCTTTTACCAGTGTCTCTTGTGCCAGGTCGTCTGCCAGCATGTGGTCACCCAGGCACAGGGCGAGCAGGAGCCGCCTAAGCGATTCCTGCTCGTGACACACCAGTCTGGTAAACTCATTCTTGTCCATCAGTCCATCCAGGTGCATCAACACAGTTTTATTCTCCAGCCTCCAGTTCCTTGCTGAACATGCGCTTGCCCATCCAGTAGGCGATGATGAAGCCCAGGCCAAACAGGCAGATGACGCTGCCGAAGAGTGTCATGCCCCTTACGTCCGCAGATTCCCACGAGTGGGTTAGTCCACGGTAGAGGGCATACAGCAGCAGTCCGAGTCCAATCCCGCAGAGTGGAAGCCCCACGCTGAGGCGCATATAGAGTCTCTCCTTGATGGTCTTCTGCTGTGGCTGTAGACTTTTCATAAAGTCCTCCACGTTCATGCCAGGGTTTCTCTCAATGGCTGCCAACGCAATCTCTGTTCGCTTATCAGTCTTGTGCATCTTGTGTCTCACAATCAGCCCTACCACCGTGATAGGCAACACCACACAACATCCGATGCTTATCAGCACTCCTCCAATTACTCCGCTCATATTCTTCTATGTTTTAAGTTTTGTTTAATCCGTTTTCTTGAGCTTGCTCATAATAATAACGCAGCAGCGTGCCAAAAGGTGACATGGGGATGCGATTTTTTTTAAGAAAAGTTTGTTTAGGGAATGTTCGTGTAAGGAAAAATTAGTAATTTTGAAACGGATTGGACGCTTTGGATGTTCTCTCCTCAATCTTATTGTATTAGAAGCAAGCATTAGCTATTATCTTGCGTTCTGCTGAAAGCGTAGGAAACTTTAAGTGAAATAAGGACCAAAGGATAATAGGTAAGAGATTCCCGTATGGTGGAAACTCTCTCCTGCCGTAATAAGCAATGCGCAACCCTCATAGGGTGTGGGCACTTATTTGGCAGGAGAAGAGGTTTCATTCCTACGCTACCTCGCAGAACGCAGTAAGAGCATCACGCCCTTTTTTCGTGTTTTGCGCGCACACACGAATGATAGTCTAAGCTGCGAAAAACGAGTTAAACCTAAATTTTTAAAAGGAGGCATGTTATGAAAAAGATTCTGATGTTGTTGCTTATGGCGTTGGCTATTTTTCCAGTGTTGGCACAAAAGGATGTTACGAAGTTTCTAGGGATTCCTGTGGATGGGACTAAGGCGGAGATGCGTAAGAAACTCATAGCAAAGGGATTCACGCCAACCGAGTTGCCTGGTTATGACTTTCTGGAAGGAGAGTTTAACGGAATAGATGTAAATTTGTTTATTGTCACGAATAACAACAAAGTTTATCGTATTTATTTGTGTGATGCACGAAATCGAAACGAGGCTGATATAAAGATAAGATACAATACGCTTGTACGTCAGTTCAATGATAATAAACGATATGTCTCTTTTGATGATTATACTTTGTCTGATGACGAGAATATTTCGCGTGAGATGATGACGCATAATAAGAGTTATCAAGCGATATTCTATCAAACTATAGATCTGAATAAAATAGACACACTTGCTATTCAGCAGAAGGTGAAAGAGGAACTCTTGAAGAAATATACAGCGGAGCAAGTGGAAGCCCCAACAGCGGAGATACAGGAGTATGCGGACTCAATCTCCTATTCCTTGGAGTTGGAATATCTGTATAAGAAACCTGTGTGGTTTACTATTATAAGAAAAGATTATGATCAATACTGCATTGCCATGTACTATGACAACGAGTATAATCATGCCAATGGTGAGGACTTGTAGCAGGATATCTCGGTTAGTCGTGTTCGGGGAGGTCTTTTCGGCGGATATATGAGGAGGAATGTGTTGCGTATTCGTAGATTTGACTTAACTTTGTGGGAAAAGAAGCAATGTGATGGAACAAGACATACGATGGATACAGCGGCTTGACAATTACGACAAGGCTTTGGCTCGGTTGCGTACTGCAGTAAGGATTCTGCAAGAACATGGGGGTACTGATGGCGAGATAGATGACTTGATGAAGGAGGGACTCGTACAACGCTTTGAATACACTCAAGAACTGGCATGGAAACTGATGAAGGACTATGAGGAGTATCAGGGCTACACTGATGTGCAAGGTTCCAGAGATGCTATACGCAAGGCTCTGCAAATGGGGCTTGTTGAGGATGCCGTATGGATGGATACCATATCCTCGCGCAACCTCACTTCACATTGCTATGATGAGGATGAGTTTAATGAGGTGCTTGGTCGTATCATCCAGAGTTATCTGCCTGTTTTTGAAAAGTTCAGTACAAGGATGAATACGCTGAAGGACTCAGAGTAATCCTGCAGACCCATTGTGCCTCGAAATATGAGACTATACGGAATTGATGAAGAGACGTGGGGACGATTGCAGTCGCTGATGGCTCAATTCCCACACATTGAGAGGGCGGTTCTCTTTGGCTCGCGTGCTAAGGGAACCAATAAGCCGTTTTCGGATGTGGACATTACCTTGATGGGCAAGGAGGTGTCGCTTGATGATGTGCTGGGCTTGCAGACTCGGGTAGAAGACCTTCTTCTGCCCTATGAGTTCGACTTCTGCGTCTATGACCATTTGCAAAGTCCCGAACTCCGCAGTCACATTGACAGGTGTGGGGTAGAGGTCTATCCTATGCTGAACAGAGAAGTAGCTTGTGGGTGTAGATGATATTGCCCCCTTACTCCTCCACTTGCCTCTCGGGCCAGTTGATGAGGAACACGCGCTCGGTGGCTCGCGTGAGGGCTGTGTAGAGCCAGCGCAGATAGTCGGGCGTGAGCATGTCATCGGTCATGTATCCTTGGTCAATGTAGACGTGGCTCCATTGTCCACCCTGTGCCTTGTGGCATGTGACGGCATAGGAATATTTGATTTGCAGGGCATTGAAGTAAGGGTCTGTGCGTAGCTTCTTCATACGTTCACGCTTGTCTCCTATCTCAGGGTAGTCTGCCCACACGGCTTGGAAGAGCGTTTCTTGTTGCTGGCGTGTGAGTGCTGGGGCTTCGCTACTGAGTGTGTCCAGCAGTATCGTCACCTCCATCTCTCTGTTTCCATAGTCGGGAAAGCGCAGTGTGGCATCAGCAAAGCGAAAACCGTAGAAGCTCCTTTCTCCGTGCACCCTGTGCACCACTGCCGTATCTCCGTTTGCGATGAATGCCATCTGGCTGTCTTTCTTTTGCGTGCCGGCAGTCTCTTTCTCGGTCCAGAAGTAGTTGTTCTTGGCAATGAGAATCTGGTCTCCTCCGCCCAGTTCCTCTTCCATATATAATATGCGTGCGCGTATACCCTGATTGAAGATGTTGGCACGTTTGTTGCTTCTGGTTATCACGATGGTGTCATCTGTCCCATACTGGCTGTAGCTACTTTCCAGTGACTCTATCAGCTCATCGCCATTCACTACGCAGATGTCAGGCATTCCCTGTATGCGAAAGCGTGGTAAGTCAATCCCTTCGCCAGTCTCGTTTGCCAACATGCTTCGTAGCATAGTGGCGTTCCATAGTATGCCCGATTCGTTAGTCTGACGCACCACCTCAGTCATTTGTGCCTGGTACACTTGCAGTCCGTATCCTGTCAATATGTTAGGGTCGAGAGCGGGACTTTCGTCTGTACCCACGGGCGGAAGCTGAGCTGTGTCGCCTACGAGCATCAGCCGACAACCTTCACATGAATATACGTAGTGTATCAGGTCATCCAGCAAACGTCCTGTACCAAAAGAGACCGCTCCGTCATTCCCCATGTTCGAGATCATCGATGCTTCGTCTACGATAAACGTTGTCCCTTTGTGTAGGTTGACGTTCGACTGAAAGAGGCCAGGGTCTGTGAGTGTCTTCTGTCTGTATACTTTCTTGTGGATGGTGTAGGCGGGCATTTCCGAGTAGCTTGAGAATACTTTGGCAGCTCTGCCTGTGGGTGCAAGTAGTACTACAGGCTGCTCCAACTGCTTTAGAGTCTGTACCATAGCAGCCACAAGCGAGGTCTTTCCCGTGCCGGCATAGCCTCGAAGTAAAAATAATGCGTCGCTCTCTCTGCTCAACATGAATTCTGTCCACTTGCAGATGGCAAAAAACTGGCATTTGGTGGGCGTATGAGCGAAATGAGCGAGTGTTAAGTCTCGTAATTCCTCTGTGAATGGCATTCTTTTGATAAAAAATCTCTTTGAAGACCTCTTATGTGAATTATTTATTTTACTTTTGTAATGCGAATATACGACGAAAATACGAAATAAAAAACAAATACGAACATGAAGCAGAAGAAGATTGTAAATCTTATTTTGGGCGTGTGTGCTTTGCTGCTGTTATTCATCAGTTGGCATAGCATTTCGGACACGATTGGATTCGATGACGAGGTGGCACAGCGCGAGTCAGTTGTAAAAGCCCGTCTGATTGATATCAGAAAGGCAGAGGAAGAGTACAAGTCGCAGCACAATGGTGTGTACTGTGCAGACTGGACTGAGTTGATCAACTTTGTCAAGAATGGCAAGTTGCCTATCATTATGAAGCAAGGTGATTTGACTGATGATCAGATGGACAAAGGTCTCACAGAGTCTTCAGCAGCGGCTATTGTCAACAGCGGCAACCAGGCTGCTATTGCTGCCAACGGCTTGCAGAACTTCCGTCGAGACACCGTGTGGGTATCGTTGCGTGACTCTCTCTACAAGGAAGAGGGTTTCGAGCCAGACTCTATGCGTTTCATTCCCTTCTCACAGGGCGATACCTTTGAGCTGATAGCAGTCCCCAACACCACACGTTCTGGTACAATCATGCAGGTGATGGAGTGTAATGCTCCCGATAGCAGTTTCCTCAAGGGAATGGGCAAGGCTGGCAAGCGTCTTATCTACAATCGTGCAGAAGAGGCTGAAGCCAAAGGTGCTTATGCAGGTCTGAAGATTGGTGAAGCAGGATCAAACTGGAATAACAATGCAGGCAACTGGGAGTGATAGCCCTCAGAATACATACAGATTGTCCATCCACCTTTTAGTGGATGGACTTTCTGTCTATGTGTACAACTCGTCAGGGGCTGTCATCCGACATGCTTGTCGCAACTTCTCCGATGCAAGCACCCCTGCCAGGGTAGCTACAACCCGTGCCTTCCTTAGTGAATTGGATTCGGCTAAGGGGCGCTACGAGCAGGTAGAACTTGTGGCACATTCCCCTGCCACCTATGTTCCAGTCGAGTTATTTCGGCGTTCGGACATGATGTCCCTCTATCGTCTGACATTCTCATCGCTCAAGCTAAACAATGCCGATATCCGCCATCGGATATTGCCTTCGCTGGATGTGGTGGAGATTTTCACCATAAACCACGCGCTGGTGACAGCTGTGAGCGAATTCTATCCGCAGATTCAGGTGTTGGGGCGTTGTGGACAAGTCGTCTGCCAGGCAGTGGAGTGCGTGCGCACACTGACTGACGACGAACCACGCATGTATGTGCAGCAGGATGCCACAGAGTTACATGTCTGTGTGGTGCAGGGAACCCAGTTGCGTTTTGCCTGTGCTTATCCTGCCCTCACCGATGAGGATCGCCTTTACTACCTGTTGGCTGTGTGGCGCAATATGGAGCTGGACGCACAGAAGACACTCTGTCTGCTGAGTGACATTTCGGAGCATTTCTGTCAGGAAGTCAAAAACTATATTTTAAACGTTGATACATGCGCGTAATAACAGGAAAATACAAAGGGCGCCGCTTCGATATTCCTCGTACCTTTAAGGCGCGTCCCACAACCGATTTCGCAAAGGAGAATCTTTTTAATGTCCTTCAGGGGTATCTCGATTTTGAGGAGGAACCCTCCGCACTGGATCTCTTTTCTGGCACAGGTAGCATCACACTCGAGTTGTTGAGTCGTGGCTGCGGACATGTGGTTTCTGTTGAGCAGGATTCGCTCCACTATAGCTTCATCTGTTCGTTTCTTGATAAGTTACAGGACAAGGCCTCCTTTCCTGTTCGTGCTGATGTGTTTCGCTATCTGGCACGGTGTAGAGAACAGTTCGATTTCATCTTTGCCGATCCCCCCTATGCGCTGGAGCAGTTGCCTCAGTTGCCCGATATTGTTCTCGAAAGGGCTTTACTGAAAGAGGGAGGTGTCTTCGTGTTAGAGCATGGCAAACACAACGATTTCTCTCAGCATCCGCGCTTCGTCGAACATCGTGCATACGGCAGTGTGAATTTCTCTTTCTTCCAGTGAGGAAAGAGACTTTCGCTTCCCATCTCACGTCACTTTCCCTAAATTCCTCTTTATGAAAACCTTTCTCAACAATCTTTCCCCTCTTTACCCCTCGTCCTCGTCTCTCTCTTTCTTGGGTGAGAAAAAGTCCTATATTCGTGCGGTCGCATGTCTGCTATGTGTCATCTGTCCTCTGCTGACGATAGGTCAGTCCGTGCGTGGGTTGAAGGATGCTTATCGCAATCATTTCGATATTGGGGTGGCGCTCAGTCTGAAGAATGTGAGTTCCCCAGAACATCTGGATTTGATTAAGTCCAATTTTAATTCTGTCACAGCAGAGAATGCCATGAAGCCAGCTCCCGTACATCCTCGTGAGGGAGTCTATACTTGGGAGGCAGCAGACCGTATTGCCAATTTTTGTCGTGAGAATGGGATTAGGATGCGTGGCCATTGTCTGTGTTGGCAAAATCAGTTCCCCGACTGGATGTTTGTAGATGCCCAGGGAAAGGATGTCTCCAAGGAAGTCTTCTACACTCGTCTGCGTGAGCACATCCATGCCGTTGTCAACAGGTACAAGGATGTTGTCTATGCATGGGATGTTGTCAACGAGGCTATTGCCGATGGTCCTGCTGACGTAGCCTGTCCTTACCATCAGTCTCGTATTTATCGTTTGTGTGGCGATGAGTTCATTGCCAAGGCTTTCACCTTTGCTCACGAGGCGGACCCCAAGTCTCTTCTCTTCTATAATGATTACAGCACGGTCGACCCTGCCAAGCGTGACCGTATCCTGGCTATGGTGAGAAAGATGCACCAACAGGGAGTGCCTATTCATGGTATTGGTATGCAGGCACATTACAATATCTATTGGCCTGAAACAAAGTTGCTCGAGGCTGCCATCGACTCATTCTCTCAGGTGGTAGATTTGCTGCATATTACAGAGCTGGACGTTCGAGCCAATCATGAGGCTGGAGGTCAGCTTAAGTTCCAGCAAGGCAGCAATCAGATGCCTGACCATGAAGTGTTGTCACGGTTCAATAGGCAATATGCAGAACTCTTCCGCGTGTTTCGTCGTCATAGCGATGTTATAGGTAGTGTCACCTTCTGGAATTTGTCTGATAATGATTCTTGGCTGGGTTCTGCCAACTATCCTTTGCTTATCGATAAAGACTATAAGTTTAAACCTGCCTATTATATAGTCCGCGATTTGGAGGAGTCGTCAGAGTAGCGTGCCTTCTTGTGTGTGCGTGCCCGAACGGAGAACGAGCCATGAGCCGCTTGATGATGCGGATCTCATGTCGTATGACATGACAACCTCATAAAAAGCACCCTGACGAAGAGGCTTTTTATGAGGTTGCAAACTTGTGATTTAGTCTTATTTTTTTTCGTGGGGTAGAGTATCTATCGTAACGCCCTCACGAGATGCTCTTGGGGCAACGTTTTTCCCCCTTTATTCACCTGTGAATTGTCCCATGAAGAAGATGTTGCCTGTACTGCGCTCGCTGATGATGTAGGCGAAGGGATGGTCAGCATGGAATGTCACGTTGCGTTTCATTTCGGGTTGCAGTGCGCTCATCACCATGATGGCAGCTGTGACGGCTGCTGCCTTTGTGCCCTCTTCGCTTACCTCTATCTTGGCTTTCTGTAGCATCTTCGATATGAAAAAGTCACCGTTGGCAAACTGACTAAAGTCTGCTTGAGGCGTGAAGATGAGAGGAGCACCCAAGGCGGAGATGACTTCGTTGAGAGGCTGCTCGGCTTCTGTGGTGAAGCGAGGCAGCTTGAGATCAACGTTACACTTCTCCATGCTCTGTTGCAGATGTAAGAACTTCTCGCCATCCATCGTTGCCATTACCTCTTCAACGGCTTTGCCATCTGCGGGCAGTATCACGGTCATGCGGAAGGCACCGTTGCCATAGGGTATCTGTACAGCCTGGAAGTTCTTACCATCGGCATAGAAGTATTCATCGTGACGGTGCATCATGTTTACTCGCTTGATGTCGCGTGTGTAGCCACGAAAACGCTCCAGCTTCGTTTCCTTCTCGTCAAACTTGTCGCTCCATGTGCCATTGAAGTAGATGGCGTTCATCAGATAAGAGATCGCTTGTGGTTCCACCTGGTCTATGATGCTTGGAATCATGCCGCGTGTGTGGTCGGAGCACCAGCTGTTGATGCGCTTTAGCGTCTTGGATGATGTGAAGTCCAGACTCTCCACGCCAGCTTTGTAGTTCTGTTCCACGCTCTTTTGAAATTTTCCATTGACCTTGTGCTGGTCGTTCACAGCGATGTAGTTTGCGATGTCCACGGTCACCGCTTTATCCAGTTTGCCAGCTTTTTCCATCACCATGCGTGAGAAGTTGTTTATGTCTTGCAGGGTGGGTTGCTGTTGTCCCTTGTCTGCCCAGCCCAGGGTGCTGAGTATCTGCTGCTGTGTGGCACCATCGGCACCGTTGGCAAGCATACTCATCAGATACGTGACGCTTAGGGGAGAGATCACTCTGGAGTCCATGCCCATGGTCTTGCGGAAGAGGGCAAATGCAAAGCCGTTATTCTGACTCACCATCTCGCGTTGAGCATCTGAGAGGGTAAGGTACGAATTGTCTATCTCATCCTCTATGGTCCAGTTTTCGGTTTCTTTTTTGTTGTCCTTGCTCACTTGTGCTGAACGGCAACCTGAGAGAGCCATGGCTGTAATGCCCATCAGCATAAATGTCTTCATCGTTTCTTTCATACGGTTTCTTGTTATGCGTTTCTGTCTATATAATATAAACGTAAAGCGCATACTTTTTCTTGCCTACCTTTTGTTGATTTAACCCTCTTTAACCCAAACTGGTCATTCTATCACCCATACCTTCGTTTCATGCGGTGCCACCATGCCTGTCCAGCGTGTTGCCTTTGTTGCAATCTGTTTGTGTGCCCAGATGTCGCGCATGCGGTACTTACCCATGAGTCCCAGTGTCTTGAAGTCCACCGTCAGCCGTTGTTGCTTGTCTGCACTGTTGAGCAGTGCCACAGCATAACGTCCTCTTGACAGTTGTCGTACGAACACTTGGTGATCCTCCTTCCATACTTTGCGTTCGGCTGCTTTGCCCAGTGAGTCTTGGTTGATGGCGATAGCCTCTGTGTTGGCAATGATGCGTAGGTCGTCGGCTGTCAGTTTGCGTAAGTCGTTAGATAGGGCAAGGGGTGAGGAGAGCATACACCATAGACTCATCTGGCTTTGGTATTCCTGTTGTGTGCATCCCTTTCCTCCCAGCTCACTTGATGGTCCTCCCTTGCCGTTGAGTCCCACCACCAGCATGTCCATGTCTGGCCACTGACTATGGTTTACGGTAGGAGCGAGGGGCGCTGTTATGTTCACGATGTCTAAGATGCCCATGCCTCCTTGGTGCAAGGTGTCTTTCCACATGTCACGTACGTCATAGGACGTACGCCAGAGCTGGCCTCCCACCTGTGCGCACCATTCTTCAGCCTGTCGCTGTCCCCACTCGCATATGCCGAGTACGATGTCGCGGCCGCTCTTCTGCAAGGCTTCTGCCATAGTGCGGTATCGCTTGCGGGCGGTAGCACTGTCCTCAGGGGCGTTACAGTAATCATACTTGAGATAGTCGATACCCCATGATGCAAAGGTGCGTGCGTCCTGCTCCTCGAAGCCCAGGCTTGCGGTTGCGCCTCCACAGGTGAGTTGTGCAGCGTCAGAGTATATGCCGAGCTTTAGTCCACGCGAATGCACGTAGTCTGCCAGGGCTTTGATGCCCGATGGAAACTTTGTGGGGTCAGGTATGATGTTGTTGCGTGCGTCGCGTCCGCCCTGCCATAGGTCGTCTATAAAGATATACTTGTATCCGGCTTCTGCCAGTCCGCTTGCTACCATAGCGTCTGCCGTCTCTCGTATGAGTTGCTCGCTGATGTTTCCCCTAAACATGTTCCATGTCATCCAGCCCATAGGTGGGGTGGGGGTAAGTTCTGTGCGTGGTGTAGGCTGTGCCTGCATGTCGGGTGT
Source organism: uncultured Bacteroidaceae bacterium (assembly GCA_934394435.1). Taxonomy (GTDB): domain Bacteria; phylum Bacteroidota; class Bacteroidia; order Bacteroidales; family Bacteroidaceae; genus Physcousia. The sequence goes on along the minus strand of CAKRRN010000007.1, from coordinate 24,671 downwards.
GAGCATGGCGAGCAAGCATAGTGAGATAACTGTTTTCTTCATATTTGTAAGTGGTTGTCCGTGGACCAGCTGATGGCTCATCGGAATAAATGGCCTCCTGTTACGATCCCCAGGATTACTGAGAGCTTGTTCTTTGTTTTTGCTTTTTTTTGAGTGCCCCCTGATAAAGAAAGTAGGTTATCAATCATACGACTGGTAACCTACTTCTGTACCCAGAGCCGGGGTCGAACCGGCACGGGTTGCCCCACTGGTGTTTGAGACCAGCGCGTCTACCGATTCCGCCATCTGGGCTTTGTACGGGTGCAAAGGTAAGACATTCTTGGTAAATGACCAAATCCTTGGCTCCGTTTTTTGTACTTGTGGCTAAAAAAGACTTATTTCCGTATGTATTTTATAGGGCAGTCTTTTATCTCTACGCTTCCGTCCAGTTTCGTTTTATCGGGAAGCACCACTGTACGTAGGGATGTGCAGCCATAGAATGTGTCGTGGCAGAAGACACCCTTTTGGGTCATCGCAACCAGTATGTAATGCCCGTTCTCTTGTCGGAGTTCATGTCCGGTGAAGCGTTCCAGTCCCAAGTTCTTCAGTTCCTTTTCCTGTTCCTTCGAGATGCCTTTGGCAAACCAGAAGTCACCTTCTGCCAACTCCCACATGAAGCTTGCGTAGTTGCCAGCAGAGTGCTCCCAGTCTTTCCCCAATGCAGTGACAGAGAGCAAGGGCACGTTCTCCTTGCAACCCAGTATAAAGCATGGGGCATACGAGCTGATTCTGTATTTCACCTTTTCAAATCCTATGGTCAAAACCTTTCCTGCCTGAGGGTCATCAAGTGCCATCCTCACCATGCGTGCTGGCAGGGCAGTACCCACCAGGTGGTTTTGTGCAGCATCAATGGTCATAAAGGGTTTGTTGGAACTCACCAGTCGGGCTTCGCTCAAGTCCAGTTCCTCCAAGCGTCCCACAGGGGTTCCCTCTTGCTCACGATAGCCAGCCATGCTGCGCAGTACACGTATGTCCTCTGAGTTCAGCTTCCCTTTCAGGGTCAGCGATGTGCATGTCGTTTGTTCTTCAGTTGAGAGTAGGGTGGAGAGTGTCCCTGCAGTTTTCACTTCCACTATTTTTGCCTGCAAGGAACCTATGGCCAACAATGCCACAGCCATAAAGGATGATAAACGGTGCTTCATAGTTGTAGTTCTTGATTTGTGATTCTTGTGGCAAACTTATGGAATTTATTTGAGCTGACCAACCCCATGCAATGTTTTTTTTGCATCGGTGATGTTGGGCGAACCGAAAAAACATCCTCTTGTAGGTATCTTAGGATACTTCGCCAAGTATCTTAGGATACTTTGTCAAGTATCTTAGGATACATGCCCAAGTATCCTATATGTGTTTTTCTGCCATAGGTGTGAAGGCTAAGGTCAGAAGGGCATAGAGCCCCAGGAGCACCACCAGCAACGTCTGCAGTGTATGTACGATGAGTACAAAGATGGCACTCTCTGTTTGGGGGATTCCGTATAGCACCAGTACGCTCTTTACTGCAAAGTGCCAGGGACCAGCTCCGTTGGGGGTGGGAACAAGTACTGCGAATGTGCCCACCACAAATGCTACCATGGCTGCCATCATGCTGAGACCAGAGGTGGATGCAAAACAGAAGAAGGTGAGATAGAAGTGGAGGAAATAGCAGACCCATATGCCGATGGAGTAGGCAAAGAAGAGCGTCACGTTATCTACTTCGCATACGGAAAGCAGTCCCGAACGAAGGTCCTCCAGTACAGAACGTGTGCGCGAGAACAGCCCCATGCGTTTCAGCATGTATATGGAACCCAGGATAAGAAACAGTGCACAGACTGCCGTCACAGCCCAACCAGCTGGGGAGAAGGACGAGAGAAACCCGTTGAGCGACACACCTGTAGTATGGAAAAACGTGAGAAAAACGGGTATCTTATACAGGAATACGGCTGTTGACAGTAGGATAATCAGTATCATGTCTACAGCTCTCTCTGTCACCACCGTCCCCACCGAACGTCCGAAGTTTGTTCCCTCATAGCGTTTCAGCACACCACAGCGCAACACCTCGCCCACACGAGGCACCACCAGACTACTGGCATAGCTGAGAAATACCGCATTGATGCAGGTGTGCAGACGCGGACGCTCTCCCATTGGGCGCATCACTTGCTGCCAACGTATGCCGCGCAACACTTGAGCCAGGATGCCAAAAGGCATGCTCAGCAGCATCCATGTCCACGACATCTCGCTGTCTAACACGTGCTCCAGCTGCTCCCATTGTAGCCCGCGATACATCCACCAAAGGATGCCCACTGCCAGCATCATGGGCAGCACCACCTTGGCAAAAAAGTTCGTCACCTTGCGTATGCTCATTGTATTCTGGGTGGAAAAAACGCTGCAAAATTAGTAATAAAAAATCAAATCACTCTGCCAACAAATGAGAAAGGGCATGCAGGATATCGTGATAAGTGATTTCGAAGTTACCTGTGTACCAGGGATCTGCCACATCGCGAGTGTTCCCTGTCAGTTCCATGAGTAGCGAAATCTTGCCATCCCGGTCTGCCCATCCTGAGGCTGTGCGCCATACGAGGTCGGGCATGAGGTGTGAGATCCATGCATAGTTGTTGTTGTCCATCAGATAGATATGGTCGTAATAGTCATAGTCGGCATGAGTTATCTGTCTGGCTTCTCTATGGGTGAAGGGAATATTGTGTGTACGTAAGCATGATTTCGCCCGTGGGTAGATGTCGTTGCCTTCCTCTTCGGTCGAGGTGGCTGCGCTGTCTATCTCAAACTCCGCCTCTCGGTTGGCATCCTTCACCATTTTCTTCATTATGAATTCTGCCATTGGGCTGCGGCAGATATTTCCGTGGCAGACAAACAGTATCTTCTTCTTCATGAGGCTTTTTTTCTTGTCGTGGCGAGTCTTTCGGTCAGAATCTCACCACATCCTCTATTTCTGGAATGCGCTTCAGGTCGCGGCAGATATCCTGTACATCGTTCACATCGTGTACCCCCAGACGTATCTCACATTCGAAGATGCCATCGTGCGTATCCACGTTCAGATGCTGTATGTTCACATTGAGCTGTTGTGAGAGCACCCCTGTTATCTGGTGCAATACGCCCACGTGGTCAATGCCGTTCACGTGTATGGTGGCTGGGAAGAACAGCTTCTTGTGCGTGTCCCAGTTGGCTGCCAAGATATGGTTGCCGTCACTTGCTTTCAGTTTGGCGGCTATCTCACACTGGCGTTTATGGATTGTGATATTGGTCTTACCATCAAAGTAGCCCAGCACATCATCACCTGGGATGGGGTGGCAATGGTCACAGATGGTGTATCGTCCGATGGTCTCCTCGTTCAGTATCAGAGGCTTCTTCTTGTCGATTACCAGTGGCACGGGTTCTTCCTTCGGTTCTTCGGGAATTTCGGGCGTATGGTGTCGCATGAAGAAGTTGAGATACCTGCTCCATCCTCCTTTTTCTGGATTTTTCCCCTTTAGTACAGCCACATCGGCATCGCCCAATGTGATTACTCCTGCACCCACTTCAGACAGGAAGGCATCGCGCGTAGACATGTTGTGGAAACAGCGTAACTTGTCTATACTCACGCTGTTGCTGTCCATGTCGTGCGCCTGGAAAAAATCGTTCAGGACATCCTCTCCATGCTTCTGCTTCTCTCTTTCCTCTCGGCGGAGCACTGCTTGTATCTTCCCTTTTGCTTTGGCTGTGGTCACAAAGTCCATCCATTCCTTTGCCACCTTTTGGGTCTTCGAGGTCAGTATCTCCACCTGGTCACCGCTTTGCAACACATAGCTGATGGGTTCCAGCTTGTGGTTTACTTTCGCTCCGATACAGTGAGTACCCAAAAAGGTGTGTATGGTGAAGGCGAAGTCCAGCACGGTGCTGTCCGCAGGCATTGTCTTGAAGTCACCCTTGGGCGTTACCACGAATATCTCGCTTGCGTACAGGTTGAGCTTGATGGTGTCCAGAAAGTCGATGGCGTTTGGCTGTGGGTCATCCAGTATCTCCTTGATGGTGTGCAACCACTTGTCCAGTTCGTTCTCGCTGTCCTCGCTGGTCTTGCTTCCCTCCTTGTATTTCCAGTGCGCGGCAAATCCCTGTTCTGCCATCTCGTCCATCCTCTGACTGCGTATCTGCACCTCTATCCACTGTCCCGTATGGCTCATCAGAGTGGTGTGCAGCGCTTGGTATCCGTTGGCTTTCGGGTGCGAGAGCCAGTCGCGGAACCGTTCGGGATGAGGCTTGTATATGCTGCTGGCGATGGCGTATATCTGGAAGCACTCGGCTATCTCGTCTTGCACGCCTTCGTTTTGGAATACGATGCGTACCGCCAGTATGTCGTATATCTCGTCAAACCCGATATGCTTGTTCTGCATCTTGGTCCAGATGCTGTAGGGCGACTTGATACGTGCCTTGATTTCGTATTTGAGTCCTGTGGCGTCAAGCTTCTCTCTGATGGGGGCTGTAAACTGGTCGAAGATGTTGGTCAGATGCTCCTTCATGTCTGCCAGTTTCTGCTTGATGTCTCGGTATTCTTCGGGGTGCTCGTAGCTGAAGCTGAGATCTTCCAGCTCCTCCTTTATCTTGTTTAGTCCGAGTCTGTTGGCAAGTGGCGCGTAGATGTATAGCGTCTCGCCTGCAATCTTGTATTGCTTGTTGGGCAGTTGGCTTCCCAGCGTGCGCATGTTGTGCAGTCGGTCCGATATCTTGATGAGTATCACCCGTATGTCGTCGCTCATCGTCAGCAGCAGTTTCTTGAAGGATTCAGCCTGTGCCGATGCCTTATCGCCAAAGATTCCTCCAGATATCTTGGTCAGTCCGTCTGTGATTTGTGCTATCTTGGGTCCGAAGATATTCTCGATGTCTTCCACCGTATAGTCTGTGTCTTCCACCACGTCGTGGAGCAACGCAGCGCAGATGCTCGTGCTGCCCAGGCCGATTTCCTCACAGGCGATCTGTGCCACCGCTATGGGGTGCATGATGTATGGCTCTCCAGAAAGTCGCCTCACCCCCTTGTGCGCCTGTCGTGCAAAGTTGAAGGCTTTCTCTATGATTTCTGTGTGCTTGCGGTGTCTTGACTGTAGGTAGGTGTCCACCAAGTGCTTGTAAGCCGCTTCCACCATGCGAGCGTCTTCTTGCTCTCTGCTTGTCATCTGCTCCATACCTTCTTATTTTACTCTGATTCGCTGTCCTGGTTTTATACGGGTGCTTCTCATTCCGTTCAGACGTTTTATCTTATCCACCGTGGTGTGGTTTCTTCGGGCAATGGCTCCCAGGGTGTCTCCCTTGCGTATTCTCACGGTCTGGCTTCTTGAGCTACGTGTCGCACGCTTGGGCGTTTCCTTCACTGCCACCTCCACTACGTTTGTCTGCTCCTCTGGCTGTACGTAGATGCTGTCTCCTGCTCCCAGAAACGCGTTTATCTTGTCGCCTGGCATACGTAGGATACAGGGTCGTGCCTCTCCAGGTATGAGGCTTGTGCGGTATTGGGGGTTCAGAGCCTTCAGCTCATCGTGTGCGATGCCGCAGATTTGCTCTATGCGTTCCATGCGCACGTTGCGGTTCACCACCAGAGTGTCGGTAGTGGCAGGCAGGGTGGTGTTTACGGGACAGATATTATGGTCGCAGTAGTAGTTCATGATGTAGTTTGCTGCGATAAATGCTGGCACGTAGCCTTGTGTCTCACGAGGCAGATAGGCATAGATGCTCCAGTAGTCGGTGGCTCCACCAGCACGCTTGATGGCCTTGCTCACGTTGTTAGGCCCACAGTTGTAACTGGCAATCACCAGTGTCCAGTCCCCGAATATGTCGTACAGGTCTTTTAGGTATCTGGCAGCAGCGTAACTTGCTTTCACGGGGTCGCGTCTCTCGTCCACCAGACTGGTCACCTCCAGTCCGTACTGCTTGCCAGTAGTCACCATGAACTGCCAGAGCCCTGCTGCTCCCACGCGGCTTGTAGCTCCTGGGTTGAGTGCGCTTTCTATCACGGGCAGGTATTTCAGCTCCAGAGGTATCTGGTAGCTCTCAAGTGCCTCTTCGAAGATGGGGACGTAGAAGTTGAAAGCCCCCAGCATCACGCTTACCGAGCGACGCAGACGGCCTCCGTATTGGTCTATGTATTTCCTTACCACATCGTTGTAGGGCATGGCTATCACGTTGGGCAACCGTCGTAGTCTCGACTGGTACACCTCTGGTTCGTAGGTGACCACTTCTCCCGTGGTGTGACAGTCCTCGCCAAAGGACAGGTTGTTTCTCACAGCCCAGCTCATCAGCAGGCTGTCCATCTCGCGTGTCTCCATGCCTTCGGGCAGTACCAGCGAGTCGTCTGTGGCGTTCGATGTGGTGTCGGCAGCCACTTCCTGGGCTGCTGCCTGTGTCATGCCTGTCAGCGCGAAGGCTGCTGCCAGCATGGCGTTGCGTAATATCTTTCTCATGTTTGTTTCTCTCTATACATTCTTCCTACCTGTGTGTCCTCTCCTTGTCTTGTCAGAAGTTCAGACAGAGGTTTATGGCAGGAATCTTCTTGTGCGAGCGTCCGCCCTCCATGTAGGTTTCTATCATTCCCGGTTCCATGTGTAGGCTTAGGTCAGGACTGATGTCAAACGACGACAGCTCAGCGTCTACGTATGCGTCTACCACAGATATGAGGTACACACCGGCAAAGGCGAATATGCTCATGTCTCTGAAGCGTCGGAAGTGGTTCTTCTTGTTCTTGAAAATCTCCTTGAAGCGGTCTTCCTTGCCTGTGATGTCGTATCCCATGGGCAGCATCTTCTCGTAGCTCTTCGTGTTGGGGTCGCTGTCCATGATGTCCAGGTATGCCTGTGAGTAGTCCTTCAGCATCTGGTTGTTCCAGGTCAGTGCGTAGGCACATCCCAAGTATCCTCCGTAGATAATGGGCAACTTCCAGTATTTCCTGTTGTTTATCTGTCCTCCTCCGGGAAACACCAATGCCAGCCACATCGACCGTATGGGATCTGGCTGGAATAGTTGCTTCTCTTTGGTTTTCAGAGTCTTCTTTATCAGACTGTCTGCCATCGAAGCCGTTGCGGAGCTATCTCTGAATTCCTCTCCAATGGTCTCCGCCGTGAGGCTATCTGTGAGGGTTTTCTGAGGTTCTCCCTTGAGGGGTTGCTCAGACGTTCCTACTGGTTGCTGCGCCATTGTGTGTCCTGCCACACACCAGCATGCCACCATAATCCATACGGCCAGTCTGCTCTTGAGTGATATGGAGCCTTGCGCTTTCAATTCTTTAGTCTGTCAAATATTTCCATGATGCGCTCCAGTTCCGCTTCGTTGGCAAAGGGAATGCTGATTTTGCCCTTTCCGCGTTCGGAGCAGGTCATCTGCACCTTTGTTTGGAAGAAGTTGCTCAGGCTGTCGCGTAGCACGTTGTATTCGGTGCTCAGCGCAGACCCCTTCTGACGAATGCGTTTGCCGTTAGCACCCTTCACGCTGCCGCCCGTCGCCAGTTCCTTCACCATCTCCTCCACGCGTCGCACGCTCAGTCCCTGTCTGAGCATCTCCTCAAACACGTGCAACTGTGCCTTTGGGTCGTCCAGTGCCAGCAGGGCACGTGCGTGACCCATGTCGATCTGCTTCTCCTTCAGTGCCACCTGTATGGGGGCAGGCAGTTTCAGCAGTCGCAGGTAGTTGGTCACCGTGGCGCGGTTCTTGCCCACCTTTTCGCTCAGCTGCTCCTGCGTCAGTCCGTATTGCTCTATCAGATGCTGGTATGCCAGAGCCACCTCCAGTGCTGTCAGGTCCTGTCTCTGGATGTTCTCCACCAGAGCCATCTCCATCATATTCTCATCGTCCACCGTGCGTATGTAGGCAGGTATGTGAGTCATGCCAGCCATCTGGCAGGCTCTCCATCGCCTCTCTCCGGCTATGATGGTGTAGAATCCGTCTCCCGTGTCTCTCAGTGTGATGGGTTGTACGATGCCTATCTGCGCTATGCTGTCAGCCAGTTCGCGCAGGTTCTCTTCGTTAAACTCCCTTCTGGGCTGGTCTGGGTTTGGCTTGATGAGCATTACGTCCACCTCGCCTATGTTCGACGAGCCACCCGTGCGCACTTCGCTTGTGTCCAGCAGCGCGTCCAGTCCTCTGCCCAATGCAGGGCCGTATTTCTTCTTTATCGTCATTCTGCGTCAGTCTTTCTCTTTATGCCTCGTTCTTTCTGATGATTTCCTCAGCCAGGCTCACGTAGGCTTTTGCGCCAGCGGAGTCAGCGTCGTACAAGATGGCAGGCATGCCGTGTCCCGGTGCCTCGCTCAACTTCACGTTGCGCTGGATTACGGTGTCGAACACCAGGTCGCGGAAGTGTCTTCTCACCTCGTCTCTCACCTGGTTGGCAAGTCGGAGTCTGCCGTCGTACATCGTTAGCAGGAAACCCTCAATCTCCAGTTCCTGGTTCAGTCGCGACTTCACGATTTTGATGGTGTTCAGCAACTGGCTGATGCCCTCCAGTGCGAAGTACTCGCATTGCACGGGGATGATGACACTCTGTGCAGCTGTCAAGGCATTCACTGTGATGAGTCCCAGGCTGGGGCTGCAGTCGATGAGGATGTAGTCATATTCAGAACTGATGCCAGCAAGCATGCGCTTGAGCACCGTCTCGCGCGAGCGCATCTTCAGCATCTCTATCTCTGCGCCCACCAGGTCCACGTGCGATGGGATGATGTCAAGCCCCTCTATGTCTGTCGTGTAGATGGTCTCTCTCATGGGCACCTGTCCTGTCAGGGCATTGTAGATGGTGCTGTCCACCTCCTTGCTGTCTACGCCCAGACCGCTCGATGCGTTTGCCTGAGGGTCTGCGTCTATCAGCAGGACTTTTTTCTCCATGGTGGCAAGCGACGCTGCCAGGTTCATGCTGGTGGTGGTCTTGCCCACTCCGCCTTTCTGATTGGCTATTGCAATGATTTTGCTCATGTTTGTCCCTTTCTGTTTTTTACTGGCTGCAAAGTTATGCTTTTTGGCGCAAATACATTATGGTCAGAGGGGTAGAATAGGAAAAGTTGTGGATAACTCATGCTTTTTGTGGATAACTTGCCCTCCGCATTCACGTGCGAAGATAACATTTTCTTTTTGAACAAGCGACCTCTTGCGCCATTTTTTGTAACTTTGCAAAGCAAAAAGAACAAAACTTATGACACGACGACCTCTCATAATGGTGACGAACGATGATGGTGTGGAGGCACAAGGGATAGACGTGCTTGCCCAGCTCATGATGAAGGTGGGAGATGTGGTGGTGGTGGCTCCTGACGGACCTCGCTCGGGTGCCGCTTGCTCCATGACTGTCACCACTCCCGTGCGCCTGACTCTCCTGCGCCGACAACCAAGACTGGAGGTGTACTCCTGCAGCGGAACGCCTGTCGATTGCGTCAAACTTGCCCTGGAGCACGTGCTTCAGCGCAAGCCAGACCTACTCGTCTCAGGCATTAATCATGGCGACAACGCTTCGGTCAATGTACATTACAGTGGCACGATGGGAGCCGTTCTGGAGGCGTGTATGAAGGGCATTCCTGCCGTGGGTTTCAGTTTGCGCACGCGTGACCAGGTGTGTGACTTCTCTCCTTATGAGGAATCCATCTTGCAGGTTGCCTCTCATCTGCTTCGTGAGGGACTGCCTGCCGAGGTCTGTCTGAATGTGAACTTCCCCGTGGTCAGTCGTCTCGAGGGACTCAAGGTGTGTCGTATGGCTGCTGGCAGATGGAGCACGGAGTGGGTTCCCTGCGATGAGGCTGGCACCTACCGTCTGACTGGCACCTTCACCTGTACCGAGCCTGATGCCACAGACACCGACTGGTGGGCTATGGATCATGGCTATGGGGCGGTGGTGCCTCTCCAGATTGACATGACCAGCACACAGGCCATCGCCTCCCTGCAGCACCTCTCTGTCTCACACGGTCAGTCCCTTGCCTAATTCTCTTTAGTAATGTTTCTAACTGGGAAAAATTTTTTTCCTAGTTGGAGAAATAAAAAATGGTGCTGACAACATTACTCTAACATTAGTAAATAGATATTACTTAGCTGTACAATCGTGAAATATTATCTGATAGCAGGCGAAGCCAGTGGCGACCTGCATGCGAGTCATCTGATGAGCGAACTCCTGCATCGCGATCCGCAAGCGCAGTTCCGTTGCGTGGGGGGAGACTTGATGCAGGCACAGGGGGCAACGCTTGTCCGTCATTACCGCGACCTTGCCTACATGGGCATCCTGCCTGTGCTCTGCCATTTGCGCACCATACTGAGGGGGATGGAGGAGTGCAAGCGCGACATCCTCGCGTGGCAACCCGATGCACTCATCTTGGTAGACTATCCAGGATTCAACCTGCGGATGGCACGTTTCGTACATACGCACACGCGCATCCCCGTGTACTATTATATTTCTCCCAAAATATGGGCGTGGAAGGAGCATCGCATTCACGACATACGTCGCTATGTGGACCTAATGCTCAGCATCCTCCCTTTCGAGGTGGACTTCTATGAGCGGAAACACCACTTCCCCATACACTATGTGGGCAACCCCACGATGGACGAGGTGGATGCTTATCTGCATGCTCATCCTGCAGACGATGAGTCGTTTCGCAGAGACAACGGACTGGACGAACGCCCCATCATCGCCCTGCTGGCAGGAAGCCGCCGACAGGAGATACGCGACAATCTGCCCCGTATGGTTGCGGCTGCATTGCCACTGGCTGCAGAGGGTTATCAGATGGTGGTGGCTGCGGCACCAGGCATCCCCGATGAGTTTTATCACGAGGTGCTGGCACGCCAGTATCATCGTCTCACAGCGGAGCATCGCTTGATGCTGGTGCACAACCAGACTTTCCGTCTCCTGCAACATGCGACTGCAGCACTGGTCACCAGCGGCACCGCCACACTCGAGACAGCGCTCTTCCGAGTGCCACAGGTGGTCTGCTATTATATGTGGGCTGGCAGGGTGGCTTCGCTGGCTCGCAGACTCATACTGAAGATTCCTTATGTGTCGCTTGTCAACCTGGTGGCTGGAGAACAGGTCGTGCCCGAGCTGATAGCTGAGCAGATGAACGTGCCGAATGTGGAGCACCATCTGCGCGACATCCTTCCGGGTGGCTCGTGTCGCCAGGCACAGCAAGAGGGGTATGAACGTATGGCACATCGTCTGGGCGCACCTGGTGCACCTGCCCATGCAGCCTCGCTCATCGTAGAATGTCTGGCTCATCCCGAACGCAAGTAGGACTTGAAAGAGCGCGTAGTTGAAAATCCCTACGTCTTTAGGTTAGCGACAGACCGCACTCTCTAAAAATACGTCTTCACGGCAAACAAGAACTGCTCGATGAAGATCTTCTTGAAAGCAGCAATATTATTCTGCTCGTAAAACATGAGCATTGCCTTCTTATAGTCGATGGAGTCAACGGTTCAAGCTCTTGCTTCGCCCATGACTTGGCTGCGGCTGTCATACTCTAGGCTTGTCTTGTTTTATAACTAAGGACTTCGCCTAAGCCATTCCCGACAAGATTTACGCCCTGTCGGGATTTTGTTTCCAATACCTCTCCTATCGTTTCCGTATCATCCTCCTATCATCCTCCTATCGTTTCCGTATCGTTTCCGTATCGTTTCCGTATCGTTCTCCTATCGTTCTCCTATCATTCTCCTATCAAGCTCCTATCGCGATACGGAAACGATACGGAGAACAATACGAGGTAAAGCGGAAAACGAGCTTCCTTGTTTTTGCCAATATTGGCACCTTTTGATAATGCAAAGATAGAGGATTAGAAACAACTAACGTAGTTGAAATTATAAAGCCAAAAAAGCGACAAAGATTTCTTTTTTTTCTTGTAGATGAATTTATTTGTATATCTTTGCGCTAAATCTGAAACAATGACAGAGCTATTAAGCATATTGTACAAGCTACGAATTTTTACTTTCGAAGAGCTTTCTGAAGTCTTAAAGGGTAAGCTAAAGTCCGTGCAAGGGTTGCTTGCAAGATACAAGCAGCAGGGGTGGATTGTGTCTATAAGGCGCAACACCTATTGCATGGTGGACATTGCATCGAAACAGCCTGTTTGTGACAAATATGAAATCGGAAGTCATCTTTCACCTACAGCTTGCATTAGTTATCATACAGCATTGGAATTTCATGGATTGGCACACCAACCTTTTAACGTGGTTTTTGTGAAAAGCCTGTCACGTTTCAATTCTTTTGCCTTTGATGATTTCAATTACACTTATTGTCGCCAAACAAAAGATGTCATTGGTGTGATGAATCCCAAGGGGAACCCATACGTGCGAGTCACCGATATAGAAAGCACTTTGCTGGATTGCTTCGACCGTATAGACCGAGCAGGTGGCATTGAGGAATTGTTGCATTGCATGGAATCAATCGTAATGCTTGACGAAGAAAAAATCATCCATTATCTTGAAGAATACGGCAAGGCTTTTCTGTACCAAAAGACAGGGTACTTGTTGGAGCGCATCAAGGAACAGGCTAACCTGTCTGACACACTTATAGAATTATGCCTAACAAAAGGCACAAAAAGTGTAAAGTGGTTGACCAATGACGAGGAGTCTGATACATTTGTAAGTAAATGGCGCATGTATGTGCCACAGGAACTAACATCAAAAGAAGAATATGAACTCATATAATAAGCAAGCTCTCAACATCATAGCCAACGAGCAAGGCTTTATTCGTGACAACCTCGAAAAGGTAATGCGACTTGTGGAAATCCTCCACTATTTCCACCATAGCCCATTGTTGTCAAAATCATTGGTACTGAAAGGCGGAACTGCCATCAATCTCACAGTCTTTCAGCTGCCAAGACTGTCTGTAGATATAGACTTGGACTTTACGGTGGATTGTGACCGTGAGCTGATGCTTTCCATCCGTAAGGAAGTAAACGATGAGATACTTCGCTATATGGAGTCGGAAGGCTATCATCTTGCGCCTGGTTCCAAGAATCCTCATACCCTCGACTCTTGGGTTTTCCATTACACCAATGCGGCAGGCAACAACGATGGCATCAAGATAGAAATCAATTATTCCGACCGTTGCCACATTTTGCCAGCCATTGACGCTCATGTCTCCATCCCATTTCTAAATGATGTGAAAGTGCGCTCTCTGTCACCTATAGAATTGTTTTCCACCAAGATAAATGCCCTTATTGCTAGAAGTGCGGCACGTGATATTTACGATGTATATAATATGGTGGAGCACCAACTGTTCGTAAATGAGGCGGAACATACAATGCTGAGGAAAGCAACGGTATTTTATATGACTGTAGGCTCAAGTAGAAAAGGCAACAACCTACCTACAGAATTTGTCGAATTCCCACAAATAGACAAGATACGCTTTCCGCATATCCGTTCACAGCTCTTGCCTGTGCTGAGACGAAGTGAGCATTTCGACTTTGAGAAAGCCAAAGTGGAGGTGAAGGATTTTCTCAAAAATTTATTGGTTCTTACGGATTCCGAAAAAGAATACGTAAGAAATTTTAACAACAGAGAGTATTTGCCAGAATTATTGTTTGAAGACGGGGATATTATCAACAGAATCAAGTTTCACCCAATGGCTTTGTGGAAAACGGGAAGTCGATGATTTTAGCCACGGCTATGAGTTTTTATAGTAGGCTTTTATGACAAGCAATATATTTGGATGCTTCGAGGTGGTTTGGCATGGAATGATAAATGATAGAAGAAATAGTATCAACAATGAGATAACTAATTCTTGGCAAACAGGTGTAATACCTTGTAAGCGCTTGTAAATTTTATCCATTTACAAGCGCCCAAGTTGATTTGTTGCCAGCAATAGTGACGTTGCTAATTTTTCCATTTTTTCCTAAGTTTACGCAAGATATTGTTTATCTTATATTACAGGTATGATAGTTAAACAAACACGTTTGATGCAGGAAAAGAAAAAAATGTGATAAAATTTATTGCATATTGTAAATAATACTGTATATTTGCAAAAGACATTCCTGCTCTGAGGTACCCCTCTTGTGAGGGGTGTGAGGAATGGGGATGTCTGGTCTTGAAACCCACGCCGAGCCCCGAATGACAACATCTGGGGAGCAGGGTGGGGTGAGAGACGCAGATGTGAGAAGGCGTTTATTCAGCGCTCTGTTCTTGACTGATAGAAACTTCGCAAATTTCAGATGCTGTCTTGAACTTGGCAATGATAGATGTCCCAGGTGTGGTATTTTAAATATCAGACGAGGGCGTATTCCTTATCTTATGAGGGATACCCCTCGCTGATATTGGATTTCATATCGGCGTGGGCTTCTAGCGTTGTCTGTTCGACAGTATCGGGCAATGCGAAGGCCTCTATCAGTGGAACGGACAGCGTGCGGTTCCACGCTTTTTCTATTTCTGGACATTTTCTTTTACACCTTGTCTGTCAGTACACGTCTTGCGCAGGGCGATATTATATATATAATGTATACGTGAGAGGGGCTGGCGACAGAAACACAAAAACTGCATGACAGGAAAATTACTCTTTCGAATCTATGGCGAGATGTATGTGGTAGACCTCGATTCTGTACTCTACTTCAAAGCCGATGACCATTACACGCATGTCTATTGTGATACGGGTGCACACTTCACCATGCCGTTTGGCTTGTCGAAGGTGGAGGCAGCCATTGAACGACACATGGCGGGCACGTCATCCTTCCTGCTGCGTCTCGGGCGCACGTACATCATCAATATCTCGCGTATCTATCATGTCAACGCCATCCGCCAGGTGGTGGTTCTGGCAGACAGTCATGGGTCACCCATTTCTCTTCATCTCTCCAAGGCTGTACTCTATTCCCTAATGGAACGGCTTGGGAGAAACAATCCGTCGGATGTCTCCGACCCCTCTTTAGTGCAAGATGATAGAAGCTCCTCGCAGGGAGCTTTTTTATTTCGCGAAAATAATAAAGGGGTTCACGAATAACTCGCTTTCAGCTCATACGCGCGCACACCTTTGTACATAACTTTGTGCAGAGTGGTTCGTGGGGAGGCACTATACCTTATATATAGGGGGGTGAGAGCGTTTCTGGTCCATGGACACCAAATAAAAGAGAATGAGGCAGACGAAATTCTTTATTTAAAACTTTGGGTTATGGACGGTTAAGCCATTTCTTTGCTGGCGTGGTTGCTCTGATATGGGGCGCACGCTGTGCGCACGGTGATTCATTTGAATATTTATAGAAATAAAAAACAAATATAATATTAACAAACTAAAAGTTATTGGATTATGAGAAAAACTACAATGACTGTTGCCGCATTTATGGTTGCAGCTGCTTCTTACGCAGCCACGATCCCAACCAATGATGGCGTTAAAGTGGATGTGAAGGCTGGCGAAAAAGCAGCTTCTGTGGAGCTTTCGCTCAAGAAAGGTACCTATCAGATAAAATCAGAGGGTGCTAAAATGGAGAGCGTAACTTCTCTTGATGGTAATACAGTGTATCCTATTTCGGAAGATGGTATTTCGGTAGACCTCGCAGTATCGGATGATAAGGGACTTGAGGTCAAGGTGAATCTTACGGTTACGGCCTCAGAGAAGGAGCCGGCTGTAACGGTGATGGTTACTCCTACCACTGAAGAATGGGTGGCATACGTGAAGAAGTTGCAGAACCAAGAGTCTGCTTCGTTCTCGCTCTCTAAGAATCTTCCTGCAGGTGAGGATGAGGATAAGGATTATGAAAAAACATGGCATGATAATCTTGTAAATAAGGGTGTTGAACTTCAAGGCAAGATAAACAAGCTTGGTATAGAAGACTACAACGCGTTTGTTGAAGCAGGAGGGAAGCTCGAGGATCTTGAGAAAAAACTTGATGCTTACGAAACAGAAGCTAAAACGTATTCTGACAACTATAAGCAGTATAAGAAGGCAATTGAGGCTTGGAACGGTATAAATTATACAGCGCTCGAAGATGCATGGAAAAAGTGCGAACAGAAGAAAACGTTTCAAAGTACATATGACGGGGCAAAGGCTCAAGAGAATTCATACAAGAATCTTGTAGAGATTGCTTATAAGAACGTAACTGCTGCTACTTCTTATGCCGATGAGAAAATTTATAAGGCAATAGAGGAAGCGCAGAAGGCTATTGATGAAGCAGCAAATGCCATCTCTACTAATAATACCAATAGTGCAGCCTATGGTACGGTGCAATTGGAGATAAACAATCGTATTTCTGCATATAACACTGCGGTGGATGGTGTTTATAGAGAAATGATTGCTCATGAGAAGGATACTTATGATGATTATTATAAGATGGCTCTCGAGGCACTTCGGGCTGTCTTGGGCAAGGTGAATGATGTTAAGGCAGAGGCTGATGCTCTTAATGAAGAAAAGAAACTTGATCCTGCGAAGGCTGACGAATTGATAACGAAGTTGCCTGCTGAAAGTAAATTTGAAACTTCGGTTAGCGACCTTATAGAAGAAGTTACTCGTCTGCGCGAAGCTTATGTTGCTTCTACTAACAGAATAACAGACCTCACAAATAGGTACAATAAGTCATGGAGTGACGCATGCGGCGATTCCCGCACCGACAAAAATGAAAAAAGTATCAGCGGTTACTTTACTCCGAAGCGTAATGCAATCATAAACATGCTCAAGGCGATTCAGAAGCAACTTGATGAATCTAATAAAAAACATGAGCATGAGAACCAATCTAATTGGGACAAAGGTGATAATACATTTGCGAATGTAAATAAGCTGGTTGCAGATCTTGACGTAGATTATAACGAGTATAAATATTTTGTACAAATTCGTTACTGGCAAAATCAACTAAAAAACGTCGTCTGGAATAATTCGGCTGAGAAGAATCCTGGTATCAAGCAGCAGGTAGAGGCAATGAAGTACGGTAGCTTCGTGGCTACAAATCATTTCTCATCTGAGGGCATTGATGGCACGGAAGGTCTTCTTACAAAGTATATCGCAGATGGCAATGTGTATGTCCTTGATAGCAAGTCTGCCAAAGATGCCAAAGATAAGACTCCTTGTAAGGATTTCTATGAGAACATAGAGTCTAAAGAGTATAGTGAAGCATTAAATGCAATGCGGACTTACCTCAGCACTGCTCAAAATGCTTATGACCAATACAAGACTATCGCTGATGCTCTTACAGGATATAAGAATCAGATTGATGGTACTAAGGACAAGGACGGTAAGGTTGACATTCAGTCTTGGACGAGTGTCGTCAAGAACGAGAATGTAACGATCGACGGACATATTGGCTCTGAGAGTTATGCTGACGCAAAGAGTAAGCAGGACAAGGTGTCCCGTGATGTTCAAAAAGCTGTTACCGAGGCTCTCACGAAAAAAGAGAAAGAATTCACAGACGCCATTACCGCTGCTGCAGGTAAGAAGAGTGAGGTGGCCAATGCTACGGAAGAAATAATCAGTCTGAAGAGTAAATATGATGAAGTAGAGCGTACTTGGTATGACGAGATAAATATACAGGCTGCTAAGGATGCAAAAGACGAGGCAAATGCCTTGGTTAAGGCAATCAGTACAGAGATTTCTAATGCGATTCCTACTTACAAGGCAGAAGATTATGGTACAGCCGCAGCCAACGCTCTTACTAAAGAAGCAAATGACCTTACTGGTGAACTCAAAACAGAGAGTGATAAGATTGAAGGTGTTCCTGAAGAGCCCACGAAAGCAATCGTTTACCTCAATACGGTAAAGAAGAATCTTATAGGTATTCAGGGTAAAGTTACAACACACGAAAAAAAGGCAGAAGCGTGGAAGAAGACCTTTGGAGAGGTTAAGAGCAAGTATACTACAATCTATAATAATATCAACGGCCTCAGCCACAAGGATGAAAAGGGTAATTGGGTTGTCGATATAACGTCTCTGACGAATCTTCTTGGTTCTGTGAATACAGCAACTTCTGCTAATGCAACAGCAGTCAAGACTAAGTACACTCAAGAAAAGGATACTCAGCAAACTGCACTCAATAATCTGTGGAACAAGATTAACGGTACGGAGGATATTGCCAAGGGTCTTACGGATGTAAAGGATAAGGACGGTAAGGTTACAACAGAAGGTTTCAAAACTACCTTTACCAAGATTGGTGATGCTGTGGATGCTCTCCGCGAGAATGCTCAGAATGAGGATAAGAACCAGCAGAAGAAGAATACCTGGGATGGTAATATTGGGAAGTATAGAACTCTCGATAAGGTAGATCAGTCTGTGGAGGATATCCTTGCTGCTGCAGAAAAAGCGATTTATGCTGCAGATGGTAATAAGGCTGCTTGCACGGAGGGAGAACATTACTTCCTCAACCTTATACAGTCTGCTGATCCACAGGAGCCAGGGTACAGAAAGCAAGTTGAGAATCTTAAATCGGATGCGGAGGAAGCATACACAGCCAAGACCAAAGAAGGTAACTACACGGATACCGAAAAGAATATGGTCGCTAAATACGCTGATTTCAAGAGTCAACTTGACAAGATTATCAATGCTGTAGATCAACTTGGTAGTCAAGCCGAAACAAATGAGATTGAGCATAAGGCACAGGAGAAGGCTCTGGGTGATGAAAAGAGTGGTGTAATAGCTCTCTATAACGAGATTAACGTTTATATCAACTCTTCAAAGCCAACAGCTGGTGAGAATACTGTGTATGATAAGATTTATGCCGAGGCTATTAAAGAACTCTCTCGTTTAAATTCTCTGATAAAGGAATACAAAAATGGGTATACGGAGGCATATGAGAATGGTAAGAGTCAAGAATACGATGCGGGTGCTACTAAGATTAAGCAAATAGCTGATGATCTCCAGAAAGTCAAGGATTCTTGGGATGCAGGAGATAATAGCTATGCACAGGCTGTCATTAAGGACAATGCTGCTCAAAAAGCTGCTTACGATGATAAATGGCATGAACTCTATGACTTTTACTATGGTTCTGCAGATAACGGTGGTGCGATAGCGATTATTAATCGTCTGAAGGGTCTTACCCAGTACTCTGATAATGTGAATCTGGAAGACGAGATTAAGCAGATTGCTACTGCAGCAAGCGAGAGTAATCCGAATAGCATGTATGCAAGGGCTGAGATGATTCAGAAGCTCAAAGACGAAACTGACGCTGCATATAAAGCCAATGAACCGACTAAGGTTTGGAGTAATTCTGAGTATGTCGATAAGGTAAATGCACTTTATGATGATGTGGAGACTCTGCGCGATACATATGCCGAAGCAATCAATAAACTTGCACGGGAAGATTATGATGGCGAAAAAGCGAAGATTGACGGCTTAATTTCGCAAGCATCAACTGACATTCAGACTACTCTTCGTGTTTCTAAACAGGATGAGGTAAATCGTCTTCTCAAACTCGCGAAGAATGAGACTGGCAAGACGGTTCTTGATATACAGAATGATGCAAACCAAAGCGAGGAGAAGACAGATTTCGCATTCATTTATGTGAATACGTTGGAGAGTCTCTTCAAGGATGTTGAAGGTCTGTGTAAAGAAACAAAGGACTTGGCAGCAAAAGAGTATTATAGCACTCTTTACAACAAAATTGATACAAGTAAAGAGGCTGCCGAGATCGCAGAATTTTACTATGTGAAGAATGCCAGCGAGGATACTCCTTCAAGTTCTTTCCAGAAGGGTGGTTTCAGCAAGGAGTATGCTAAGTACATCGGCAAGGATGGAGCATGGTATATGCTTGCTAAACCAGAGACGGTGAAATTCAGTAATTATACGCAGAACTATGGCGCTCTTTGGGATCAGGTTAAAGAGATTACCCTGGAGGATAATAAAACTAAGCGTATAGTCACGGCGAAGTACAAAGAGGCTTACTACGCAAATCTACAGTATCTGAAGAACCTCAAGAATGAGACTGAATTGACTGCTGCTCAGAATGAGGTTGATGAAAGTATCGCTACAGCCAAGAACTATGCGACCAATCTACTTGTAGAGCATGATTCGGAAATTGCGAGTGCATTTGCAAATATCGGACGTCTTACAAGTGTGGATGACAAGAAAGCAAAACTCGCAAGGGTTGATGCCATTACGAAGGATGTCATTTTCCAAAAGGAGTATGTGAATGTTGGTCTTGCAATTAACGACCTGGTTAGAACTTTAGGCAATAAGACCGAGGTAACCGACGAGCTTTCAGCGAGAAACGAAACCATCTGGAGTGATCTTTCTGTAGGTAGGAAAGACGAAGAAGGTAAACTTATCATGAAGGATGGCAAGCCCGATTATGCTACGTTTGAAGAAACTTATAACGCATTCCTCCAGATAGAGAAGGATATCGCTAAAGCGTATAATGGTAATGCTATAGCTGATGCTCAGACGGCTGTGAATGCTAAAGTTGCTGAAGCTGTGGCAGAAATAGCTACCACCAGAGGCAAGCAGAAGGCTGCTCATGCTAAGAATAATAAGAAGTATGGTCCTGAGGTAGATGTACTTGACCGCATGCTCGGTACTTTGAACGATAAGATTGGCATTCAAGGCGATGCTATCGTCATCGAACAGGAGAACAACATCAAGGCTGCCAATAATATTATTGCGAAAGCGAAAGAGGTTGCCAACGCGATTGGTGCTGCCGAAAAGAACTACTTGTTAAACGACCAATTTGTAAAGGAGAATACTGAAAAGTACGATAATCTTGTAAAGAAGTTCAATACTTCTAAAGACGAGATTAATGCACTCAAGTATGCAGGGGAGCTTCCTACGTACATATCTTCTGACGGTAAGACTATTTACAAGTACACAGAAGAGATGGATAGGGAGTTCAAGGCTGAACATAGCAAGATTGCTGAATGGCTGAAGGGTCTTGAGCAGGAACTGGATGTGACTGAGGCGGCTTGGGAATCACGCAAGTCGGCTATTACTACTGGTTTGAAGGAATTCTCTGAATGCATCATCCAGAAGTACAACTTTGCACTCTTTATTGATGGTCGTAATCGTACTCAAGCAATTCAAAATGAGATCAGTTTGGTTAAGGATTATGTAGAGACGACACAGACTCAGCTCGCAGCAGAGAGGAAGGAGAATCTAAATGCGATTGCTTCTCTCCAAGCGAAGAAAGACAACGCTGCGAAATATCAGAATCTGGTTGTGGGAATTTCTACTAGCTTAGAGTCTGATGCACCAAAAGATGAAAATGTTGGCGTTCACTGGGATATTAACGGCATTTATTCTGAGAATGTCAACACGGTAGTACGTAAGGATGCCAAAAATGCTGTGGATGCTGTTTATGATAACATCCTCGTGGAATTGAAGAAGATCAGCGATAGCATTGTTACTCCTGGTGCTATCACAGATGGTAATAAGGTACAAGGGGATGATGTCCAACTTATGGTTGACTATATCCTCGGTAAGGAAACACCTAAAGAGGGTAGCCGTGAGTATAAAGCTGCAGATGTTAATGGTAACGGGGCATTCGATGTCGCTGACCTCCAGTATATCATTGACATGCTCATGACTGGCGGAGCCAATGTGAAAAAGGTTGCTGCTCGTATCACAGAGGAAACCATCGGAACACTTGGCTTGTTCAACAACGCAAGTAGCCTGAACCTCACTCTGGATACAGAACTGAACTACTCAGCCGTACAGCTTGACATTACTCTGCCCGCAGGTGTTATCATGACCGATGCTGCATTGGCTTCTCAGACTCAGGGCGTGGTTGTCAAATACAATAAGATTGGCAAGAACACATGGCGTGTGCTGGCATTCTCAAATACAGGTGAAAGCGTCATCGAGAGTCTGGATTTCATGAACATCAGTCTGGCTGGACATAGTACTGGTATGGTGGTTGTGGACAATGTGAGAGGTGCTGTTAATGGCAGACTCATCGCTATCCCAGGTGCTGAGCAGGACATGAACTTGGAGACTGGCATCAACGCAACAATGGCACAGACCAAGGCATACTTCTACGGTATTGATGGTACTGTACGAAATGGTGTTAGTAAGGGTATCACCATCGTTAAGGATGCTGCTAATAAGGTGAAGAAGGTGCTCAGCAAGTAATCTGACATTCTTCTGAATCCGATGCTATAGATAGAGGGGCAGGTTGTCCTGTGGCATTCCTGCCCTCTCTTATTCTTACACGACATCATAAGTATCAATATTTACATTGTAATAGTATGAACATGTTAAAAACAACTCATAAAATTTTGACTGCACTGATAGTCCTCTTCATGGCGACTTCAGCGGCAGTTGCTCAAAATGTTAAGTTCTCACTTGGCAATCTTGTCTTGGTGCCAGGCAAGGAGACAGTGGTCTCGCTTGAACTTGAAAATGACGTGAAAATCCCTCAGGGTGCGATTTTTGCTGATATTTTCATGCCAGAGGGTGTTACATTCGTAAAGAACAGCAGTACGGATTCTTACGTGGAAAGGACTTCACGCGTGAGTGATGCTGCGAGTGTGATGGCTTCTACCAAGGAAGAAAATGATGACCTGAAGCCGAATCAGCTACGTGTGTTGATTCTTGATATGGACAATGAGATGGAGGCTGGCGAAGGAGCCGTGGTTACATTCAAGGTGAAAACAGATGTGAATGCCCAGTTCCCGATTAACGCTGTTGCGGAGATTAAGGATGCTTCTGCAGGAAGGTATAAATTCCCAGACACGAAGTTCTCGATTTCTGACGGAACGTTCGTCGGCACCGTGACTGCTCCTGATTTTACAATCACTCCTTCAAAGGAGGCTGTTGTTACGGTGAACATGACAAACAACCTTCCCGTATGTTCGTTCCAGACAACAATCACGCTTCCTGAAGGTCTCTCTTTCGTGGAAGAAACAAGAATTAATGGTAAGGGAGAAGAAGAAAAATATGTTTTCACATTAGCAAACCGTGTGGCTACCTCTCACAAAACGGTCGAAAATGTGACAGGCTCTACAGCAAAGGTAATGGTTGTATCAAAAGTACTTCTTAATCCTGTAAATATGCTTGGTTCTGCTGGTCCTCTCTTCTCTTTCAAGGTGAAAGCAGATCAGGATCTGACAGCAGAGTCTGCCATCAAACTGGCTGAGACATTTGCTTCTTCGATTGATGCTAAGCTCTATAATTTTGCCAAACTTTCTATCAAGGTTACCAACCCCGATGCTGATGCCAACAAAGAGGCTGATGAAGCTTTGAAGGCTTTGGACCAGAAGGTTGCTGAGACTCTGACTGCTTTCGCTGAATATGCTGACACCGTACAGACCATCTTGAAGGAACAGAAAGAAGCGTTGGAGAAGAAACTGGCTGACGTGAATGAGGCTGCTAAGGCTTCGAAGGATAATGGTACTGCTGCTGCTGACCTGGAGACGCTGAAGGCTGCCATCGCTGAGACAGAGGCTATGGCTACCAAACTGATTGAGGATGCCGACAAGACCAAGAAGGAAATGGAGGATAAGGCTGCTGCCGAAAAGGCTAACGCAGAACAATACGCACAGGATACGCTGGCAGTGGCTGCTGCTGAGAAGGCTCTGAGCGAGGCTGTGGCTGGCATGGCTGAATATGATGAGTCTGTGAAGGCTGCCTTCGCTGAGGCTAAGACTGCTGCAGAGGCTGCATTGGCTACAGCTAAGGACGCTGCTGAGAAGTCTTACAAGGCTGGTACTTCAGTAGCTGACAAGGATGCCAATGCTGCACTGGTGGCTGCTGTGAACGAGGCTGCCACTAAGTTGGCTGCTGAGGCTAAGGCTGCTCAGGAGAAGTTCCTGGCAGACAAGGCTGCTGCTGAGGCTAACGCTGCCCAGTATGCTAATGACTCTACCGCTCTGGCTACCGTACAGAAGGCTCTGGACGAGGCTGTGGCTGGTATGGCTGAATACGACGAGTCTGTGAAGACTGCCATGCAGGGAGCTATCGCTACCGCACAGGCTGAGATCAACGTGGCGAAGGTTCAGATAGAGGCTTCGTTCGCTGCTGCTACTTCTGTGGCTGACGCTGCTAAGAACGCTGCTCTGGTGGAGAAGGCAAAGGCTGTGGTTGCCAAGGTGGCTTCTGATGCCAAGGCTGCACAGGATAAGTTCATCGCAGACAGAGACGCAAAGGCTCTGGAGGCTGCCTACACTCAGGCTACCGCTGTGGTGGCTGACTTGAATAAGGCTCTGGCTGCTGCACAAAAGACTGTTGCAACGGAGTGTGCTGACGTGAAGGATAGCGAAGCTGTGGTGGCTGCCACTGCTGCTGTGAAGGCTCAGATCACTGCTCTCTCTGAGGCTGTGGAGGCTGCCAAGGCTGACGGCTCTCTGACTACTACTATAGAAACAGTATTGGCTCCCAAGGCTGAGATCGAGGCTGCTATCACTAAGATGGTAGAGGACGCTAAGGCTGCCCAGAAGGTGGTAGACGATAAGAAGGCTGCTCTGGATGCTGCTTATGCTTATGCTCAGCAGGAGCTGGCTTCTCTGAAGTCAAGCTTCGCTACTGCACAGGAGACAATTGCTAAGGAGTGTGCAGACGTGAAGGAGAGCGAGTCTGTTGTAGCTGCTGCTACTGCTATTGAGGCTCAGATCACCGCAGCTGCTGAGGCTATCGAGGCTGCTAAGGCTGATGGTTCTCTGGTGAACAAGGGTGACGAGCTGGTTGCTAAGAAGGCTGAGATCGAGGCTGCTATCGCTAAGATGGTAGAGGACGCTAAGGCTGCCCAGAAGGTTGTAGACGATAAGAAGGCTGCTCTGGATGCTGCTTATGCTTATGCTCAGCAGGAGCTGGCTTCTCTGAAGTCAAGCTT
>CAKRRN010000006.1 GCA_934394435.1 uncultured Bacteroidaceae bacterium | reverse complement strand
ATTTATTTTCCTAGTTGGAGAAAAATATTTTCCCAGTTAGGAAAAAAGAAAAGGCCTATTATTATGGTCCACTATTGCCGTTTCATAAAATGGATAGTGCGTCTACCTTTTTACTGTTTATACCATGAGAAAACGTATCTACGGAAATCACAATAAAAGTCACTCTAAAAAGTAATACGTCTTCATTGGCCAATGAAGTCATCTTCGTTGGCTATTGAAGTCGTCTTCATTGGCTATTGAAGACTATATTACTTGAACATTGTGAATACTATAATCCCCCTGTTTTATCAGGTGAGCCGAAAACAGCCCTGTAGAAAAACGGCATTACCGCCTTTGAACCAACGATTCAAAAGCGGTAATACTCTTTTATAATATTTCATTTGCCTTTATCAATACTTACCAATCTGTATTGTCGGCTTCCGAGTCCTATTTTCTCTCCCCACTCCATTATGTGCGTGCCATGTTGCTTGGCAATACGTTCCAGCAAAGGGCGTGTATTGTTGTGCTCATCGTTATGTATCTGCGTCACGATATCGTAGGCAGCCTGGTCCACGGCAACAGGATCGGTAGAAGCAAGAATACCATAATCGGCTATCAGCGGTTTAGCGGGATGTGCATTACAGTCGCAATCGATGGACATATTGTTCATTACGCTAATATAAAGAATGCGTTTCCCCTGTCCGAAATAATTATGCACAGCCTGTGCTGCAGCAGCCATCGACTCTACAAAACCGTCTTGGTCTTGAACATGCTTCCACATCTCCACCACATCTTCAGTCACTCCTGCCGAGTGAATATAAGCCTTACCCGATGACGATGCCACACCGATAGAAGCATTTTTGAGCACTCCTCCAAGTCCTCCCATCTGATGTCCTTTGAAATGTGCTAAATTGATCATAAAGTCATATCGAGCCATATGGCTACCCACGATATCATACTTGAGGTGTGTATGATCAGTAACAGGAATATGTAATGTGTCTTCCTCATCCATAAGGTCAACGGGAGCGATGTCGGTAAAACCATGCTCACGTATGGTCTTCCAGTGCGCCTCGCTGGTATTGCGGCTACCAGAATAAGCTGTATTACACTCCACGATGGTTCCCTTTACCTCACTCACCAAAGGCTGGATGAATGCAGGTCGCAGATAACCCGTCTGCTGTGACTCTCCTGTAGAGATTTTCACACATACCTTGCCCGTTGCCTTGCGTCCTACAGCCTTATAGATGCGAAGCAAAGACTCAGGCGTAATATCACGCGTCACATACACCACGGGCTCGCTCTTTCCCCCCTGTCCCTCATCACCTTTACGTGAGGAAGCACATGACGTCTCGAACGATGCTACCAACAGACAGACTCCCACAACGAGAGATACTGCCAAAAGATGTTTCCTATTCATTCTTACAAATTATAATATACATTATATATATGTACTCTCTTATGTACCATTATCTACAAAAGTTCTTCCGCACAATTCTGCACAGATATCAGAACTCTATTGAGAATCCAGCCATAAAGGTGGCCTTTGGCATGGGGTAACCAGCATTTATCTCATAGCGTTGTGCCAAAAGGTTATCCCCCCGAAGCCACACACGCATATGGCAAGGCATTGTGTACTGCACCTGGGCTCCCAACAGAGAGAAGTGCTCTTGACTCTCCTCCTGTCCCACTGCCGTATAGAGCCCACAGACCTGTTGCAAGCCAAGGGTTGCCATCCAGGCCCCATAGTGCATCTCCGCTCCCAAGTAACCTTTATACACAGGAGCCGCCACTACGGGATTCTTCATATGTAACCACGCATGATTGGTGTTTAGTGCCCAATGGCTGTTTGCTCGCCAGCGAAGCTCACCCTCTACTCCACTGTTCTGGAGATGACCTGTATTGACATTGCGGCGATTTATAGTCTGTATGATATTGTCGGCATCAATATAGAACACATTCAGCCCATAAGAGAGTGCTCCGTCCTGCAGATGCTGTTGCCAAGAGATTTCATAGTTGACAAGCTTTTCCGGACGAAGGTCTTCGTTGGATGGCGGATATAGATAAAGTTCACGCATGGTAGGATTGCGAAATCCCTTACCTACAGACAGTTTCAGTTCGCCACTCGTAATAGGGCGCAACACGACTCCGCCTTGCGGAATCCATTGACTACCTGTCACGGTATGATAGTCCCACCGTACTCCAGCTTCAAGCGTGACCCACTGAGTAATATCCTGACGCACATCGGTATATATTGCGCCCTCATTATTACGAGCCTTGCCAGACTGTTTGTTCGGAGTATCCAGCACCTCACCTGTAAGACGACTTGTATACCAAGCATGACCATAGATGCGCTGATAGTCACACCCAAGTGTCACACGTCCGCCATCCCAAAGACTGGCATTCTGATACCAGCTCACCCCAGCCAGAGCATCACGCGAGCGGAAGAGGCGCGACTGTGGTGTTCCGCCCTCTTGCTTATATCCATCGTTTATCTTGTGACGACCGAAGTTATCATACACACTCAAACGTCCATTAGTGCGTGCATACTTGTTTTCCATCCCCAAAGAAGCCACACCACGCGTAATCCACTGGTCAGCCTCGAGCATAGGTTCTTGAACGCTGCCTGGATTGGTTGCGCTGAAATGCGTCATACTGGCATCAGCATACAACTTCCAATGATCAGAAAGGGCATAGGACACTTTTGCAAAAGCGCCTGTCTGCTCAAACCCCATATGGGGGCGATGATTGTCCGAACGACCATACTGCACACCCACGGTACTCTGCCATTTACCCCGACGCACCTGATTGCTTGCCTCGGCTTGCAGAGTACCATAACTGCCCACACCAGCCGCAACCTCAGATCTCACTCCATCAGTCTGCATACCACGGGTAATGATGTTGACCACACCACCCATGGCATTTGAGCCGTAAAGCAACGAAGCAGGTCCACGCAACACTTCCACTCGCTCTGCCATAAGCGTCTGGTAACTGTCTGCCACAGAATGCCCATAGATACCGCTGTATTGCGGATGTCCGTCCACAAGCACCATCATCTGGCCTGCACCTGAAGAGATGCCGCGTAGCATCATGCCACCCGATCCTCCACCAGACACCCCATAGCCCATCATACCACGGCTAGTAACCATCAGCCCAGGAACCTGCTCCATAAGGGTGGGCAACAGGTTGGGACGATGCTGAACAGTAAGCTGCTCACGATTAACAACACTCACCGTCATAGGCAGATGACCACTACCTGTGGCCTCGCGCGTGCCTGTCACGACAATGTTACCTAATACTTCATCATAAGCCAGACTGTCCGTAGCTTCATTGTGAGCCATCACAGAAGTGGAGCCTAACAGCGAAACGGTTAGCGTAAGCGCAAAAGCATACACTGAGGAATAATATTTCAAATGGTTTATTCTCATGCCACAAAATTAGGAGAAAAACATTGAAGTCCACTTATAAATAGTGCGGATTTTATTACCGTTTCTCCCAAAAAAGAAAACGTAAGCCATTGAATACCGATAAAAACACCCAAGCTACAATCCTATCAAATAGGATACTTGCATCTTCATATTTCAGACAAGAAGGAAAGACATCACCTCTCTATAGAAATCGTCTAATCCAATCCACAGAGACACCACGCCTTTGTGCATAATCACGCAATTGATCCTCACCTATCGTACCTACAGAGAAATGACGGGTAGCGGGATGAGAAATCATCAGACCACTGGTGCTAGCATGAGGACGCATAGCTCCAGTCTCGGTAAGAGTAATGCCCAATGACTTCATGTCTACCAATTCATCTATTAGGAAATTGACACTCTGGTCTGGCAATGAAGGATATCCTACAGCAGGACGCTTTCCCTGATATTTCTCCTGAAAGAGTTCCTCCACCGTAAGATGCTCATCTGGTGCATAGCCCCACCATTGACGTCTGGTCTGCAAATGTCCCAGTTCTGCCGTTGCCTCTGCCAATCGATCCGCAACGGTTTGTGCCAACAGATGTCTGTAATCATCATGAAGGAAAGACTGCTCCAATTCTGCATCCACCGTGCTTGCAAAAACTCCTATCGTATCAGCTATTCCCTGGCTAAGTGGTCTTATAAAGTCTGATAAACAGATGCATGGCTCTCCTGGAGCTACATTCTGTTGTCTCAGAAGTGGAATTCTGCTTTCGTTTTCTGGCAAAAAGATATCATCGCCGTCTGCGTATGCTGTCAGAAGAGCGACACGGAAATGTGTCTGCGCAGACTGTCTGTCCCATTCATGCAACAAGTTGCAGGCATCAAGGTAAAGTCTCTCCGCCTCTCTGGCACGTGGTCTTTCCACTTCGGGCAAGGTATTTATCCAGGCGGAACGACAGCCCGCACAAGCATGTACTTGTGTTATCTGACCATAACGGAAAGGAAATCCCCAAGCATGAAAGAAATATGCCCAATGAATATAGGGAATGACTTCGGCTATAGAATAATACTTCGTATATAGATGGTTGTTCGAAATCACTGGTCAAGGTTTTCCACATAACCCTGATATTTCTCTGGCAGGGCTTGCATTATCACATTATAACTTTCGTTCATCACCTGTTTGATATCCTCTGAGCCTTGTCCGTGTGGCATGATTGGTTCGTGAATAACCAGACGCAGAGGATGCCAGGTCAAGAAATTAAATCCCTTTTGTCGGGGAAGCACATCAAACGTTCCGTCTATTGTTACGGGAACGACAGGAAGCTGCAACTCATCAGCCAGCTGAAAGGCCCCACGCCGAAAGATACCCATATGTCCAGTAAAGGTTCTGGCTCCTTCGGGAAAGACTACCAAGCTGGTACCTCCACGCAACACCTGACGCGCGTTCTCATAAGTCTTCTGTATGCTTTTAGGACCGCTCTTGTCAACGAAGATATGTCCTGCACTCTCACATGCCTTTCCCACCAAAGGGATGTTGCGCAATTGCTTTTTCATCATCCATTTGAAGTGTCTTCCCAAATAGCCATATACGAGAAAGATGTCATATGGTCCCTGATGATTTGCCACATATACATACGACTGCTTGTCATTTAGGTGTCCTCTCACCTCCACACGTACAGGAAGTAACATGACCTTGCACATTAGTTTACTCCAAATGTGTGCAGGCCAATAATTCCAAAAGGAAGCCTTCCCTACCGTACATCCTATGATTGTGGCGAGACATGCCAGTACCGTGAAGAATAAGAGAATCGGTAAGGCAACAAATAACTGATATATTCTATAGAGAAGTTTCATAAGTGTAGTTACATTTGATTACATATACAAGATTCCGACTAGACATATAGTCCCACCCCCTCTCTACCTCATTCTTTCTTCCTCCACCTCAGAAACACTCTTCCAAGATTCTGTTTGTGTCAGCCCTTTTCTTTAATCAGCAATCAAGAAGAAAGGGATTTCCTGTAGCACATATCCTTCAGTCAAGAGGCAGACATTAAGATTTTCGAACCACGAAAAGGGTTAGTATTCATGTAGTTTCTCCATATTGCTCTCTGCAGCCTTTATATATTCCCTCACATAAGGATGGTTTAGGAAATAAGGCGGTGCCTGAGAAATGATAGCATCTATCTGCGGATTCAATATAGGATACTTGAGCGCACTGGTCATAATCATAAAGACTCCTGGTCCCAGCACATTATTATAATTAGTAGAGATAAAGCGCGATACCAACCTGTCATTCTCATCCTCTAACATGCGGGCTTTTTGAGACAACTCAGTCGATATCTGGTCATAGTCCACACCATCCATTATCATTTGCGACTCTAAATGTGGAAGTTCTGCCATCTGAGCTTCAATCTGCGACTTACGCTGAATAAATTGCGAGAGAGTATCGTTGAGAGGTGTTCCTGTGGCACTCTGCGAAGTTTCACCTATCAGCAGGGACACTTCACCATTTTCAAGTACCAGAGGCATAACACTTGTATTACCCACAAATACATTTGCCATTGTCACAGAGTCCATAACTCCATGAAACTTGAATTTTCCGTGGGTGACGAGCGAAGAGTCTATCGCACGCATATCATCATCAGCAAATATTTTCAGATAGAGAGTCTTGCCCTCAAGTCCTTCCACATTGGATGTACCATTGACCATATACTGGTCTGCACAGGACGAGGCTAACACTGCAATCAGAAATAATGGAAGCAAAAGATTCCTCATTTCATTTTCGAATTTTATATCTAATAACAAAGTTACCAAGAATCCTGCTGACGTGGAAATTATTTAGGACTTATTAAGATTTTTCTCTTTCTTCAACTCCTGTGGAATACGCCATGACGTATAAAGCTCAAGTATGCAAGCAATGGTAAGGCTTACCACCCACTCATTATGCCGTAAGAAGCCGTAACGGAGATCTTGCATACTCATCAGCACCATTGTCAGCACAAAACATGCAGAGGCCATCAACTGCTGTCGACGCAAGCGTGTCAGTACAACGTTCCGTCCCATGTATTCTGTTTTAAGTCGCATAAGAGCATAGAAAAGAACACCTATGGAATAAATATAAAGCGAAATCATAGGGGCAACAATATGGACTGCAGCCCCCACGAGTATCAATACGGCACCTATCTGGAATAAGGCATTCTGCCACTTGTTGAGTTCCTTCATAATTTATCAGAATCATTAGCCACGGTGTCAGACGGTAATTCCTCTTCCTCTTCTGTAGTTCTAACCACAAAGACATCCTCATCCGCACGCTTCATATAATACATTTCCCTTGCCAACTGCTCCACCTTATGCGGATCTGCATCTAAACTCCTCAATATGGTATCTGCCTCGTTATATCTTTTTTTATAGTCAGCGATTTCTACCTCGAGTTCTTCCAGACGACTCCACCTATGTCTTCTGTTTAGAATACTATTTTCGTCCAGTACTCCAACCAGCAAGCCTATGGTCACAATGACCACAAGATATTTATGCCTACGTATGATATTCCATACAGAATATATTTTACTCATATCTGCCAGTCGATTTTTTTTCATGGCAAAGTTAGGAAAAAAGTATTCTACAGGGGGCAAGAGAGCTTTTTTTTTTCTAAATTTGCATAAACAAGTTAGCAATACATGGAAGAATATATTGTTTCTGCCCGAAAGTACAGACCACTCACCTTCGACTCCGTTGTGGGACAGCATGCACTTACCACCACCTTGAAGAATGCGATTGCTTCGGGCAAGTTGGCACATGCATACTTATTTTGCGGTCCTCGTGGTGTAGGAAAGACCACCTGTGCCAGAATATTTGCAAAAGCAATCAACTGTCTATCTCCTCTTGAAAATGGAGATGCCTGTGGGCAATGCGAAAGTTGCCGTGCGTTTGACGAGCAAAGGTCTATGAGCATACATGAGTTAGACGCGGCAAGCAACAACTCTGTAGAAGATATACGCGAACTCTGTAAGCAGGTGCTTATCCCCCCTCAGGTGGGTAGATACAAGGTGTTTATCATTGATGAGGTTCATATGCTCAGCCAGGCTGCCTTCAACGCTTTCCTGAAAACGCTTGAAGAACCACCCTCATATGTTATTTTCATACTGGCCACTACCGAAAAGCATCGTATCCTACCCACTATCTTGAGCAGATGTCAGATATACGACTTCCAACGTATCACAACTCAGGACATCATCAACCACCTGCAACGGGTAGCAGACAAGGAAGGCTATCAGACAGAACCTGACGCATTGAACCAGATAGCTCTCAAGGCTGATGGAGGCATGCGAGACGCCCTATCCATTTTTGACCAAATGGTCAGTTTCACAAATGGAAAACTGACATACCAAAATGTATGCGAAAGTCTGAACATTCTAAGCACGGAATACTATTTCAAGTTGACCGAACACTTCCTGGCGTGTGAGGTGCAGCCCTGTCTGCTTCTACTAAACGAAATCCTGCAAAAGGGATTTGAAGGCAACAACTTCATAGCTGGACTCGCCACACATCTGCGCAACCTTCTGGTAGCAAGAGATGAATCCACACTTGAGCTTTTAGAGACAAGCGAGCAGATGCAACAGCGCTATCACGAACAAGCCCTGCGCTGTAAGCCACGTTTCCTCTATAGTGCCATCAAACTCTGCAATGACTGCGATCAAGCATACCGAACCAGTAACAACAAAAGATTGCAATTGGAAATCTGCCTTATACAGGTGGCACAGCTCAACGAAGAAGACTCACCTGCGGGGGGGCTTAGCCCTACGAAGATATTAAAACCCATTTTCAGTGCACAAGCGTCACAGACAGCCACTGCACATAAGGCCGAACAAAGACAAAACTATTCGCAGCCTAAAGAGCCCGTACACCCATCCACAGTAGAAGAACCGCCAAGACAATTTTCTATCAAGCAAAGTATTACACCTTCACCATCAGAAGGCGATACTCAAGCCGCAAGCAAAACCACTTTGCGAAAGGTATCTTTCAGAAACTTCGGCACGGTACATAAGGAGGAAGATGCTGATAAGAAACAGAAAGAGTCAGAGATTCTACCTCTTACACCTTTGGATTTATCCACAACCAGACTAGCTTGGCAGAAGTACATTAACCAGATGCCAGACAGTCTGACTGCCATGGCACAACGCATGAAAACCATGCAACCTGACATTGGAGCAGATAACAGTATCATCGTAAATGTCAGTAACCAACAGGTACTTGCCACTCTTGAAGGCATGCGCTCTGATTTGGAGCCTTTTATGCACAAAGAATTAAAAAACAGAGAAGCGCATCTGATATTTCGACAAGCAGAGACTGAGAAAAAAACAGCTTACAACAAAGCAGACCACATAATAGCTCTGAGCAGAAGAAATAAGTTCATAGCCCAACTGGCAAACGCACTTGAGCTGGAACTTGACTGACACAAGAAACATTCTGCTTACACAGTAATCGTCACAAAGCACACACCACGGAATAAAACAAAAAGGGCAAACACGGATTTCGGAAATATTGCGAATCCAAGTTTGCCCTTATATTTTATAATAATGAATTATTGTCTATCAGATAATATATTGCTTGCTGATACTTTCATTATTCAATACACAACGAATCGTGTTGGCTATCAAGTCTGCAATGCTCAGTTCCTTCACTTTCGAACAAGCATTATTATAAGGTATACTGTCAGTAAACACCAATTCCTCTAATGCACTATTCTCTACACGCTCGCTGGCAGGACCACTCATCACACAGTGACTTGCAATAGCACGTACGGTACGTGCACCCTTAGCCTTCATCAAATCAGCAGCCTTTGTAATAGTACCTGCGGTATCCACCATATCGTCTACCAATACCACATCAGCATCCTTTACATCGCCAATAATTTCCATGCTTGCCACCTCATTAGCCTTTTTACGGCTCTTGTTACAAAGCACAAGTGGACAATTCAAGTATTTGCTGTATGTGCTTGCTCTTTTGGTACCGCCAACATCAGGAGTGGCAATAACCAAGTTCTTTAGATTCAGCGACTGGATATAAGGAAGCAACACGCTGCTGGCATACAGATGGTCTACAGGAACATTAAAGAAGCCTTGCTCCTGATCTGCATGTAAATCCATGGTTATCATTCTTGTGATACCAGCCACGCTGAGCATATCAGCCACCAACTTGGCAGCAATACTCACTCTGGGTTTGCTCTTTCTATCCTGGCGTGCCCAACCGAAATAAGGAATCACTGCATTTACAGTCTTTGCAGATGCTCTCTTGGCAGCATCAATCATCAGCAACAACTCCATCAAGTTGTCAGCATTGGGGAAAGTGCTCTGTACAAGAAAGACATCTCTTCCTCTGATAGATTCCTCAAAGCAAACCTCAAACTCGCCATCAGCAAAATGGGTAATGGAAAGGTCTCCAAGTTCGCAACCCAAACTCTGGCAGATTTTCTCAGCCAGATAACGGCTCTTTGTGCCCGAGAACACTTTGAATGATTTCGTCTCTTCCATTTTTTGTTTATAATACGGATTTATTTTGTGTATGTGATTTCTCCTCTATATATATTATACGAAAATCCAGATTCGTCAGAATAAAAAAATTCGTTCTGCCAGATATCTCTTAATTCATGTGCAAAGATAGTGATTTTAATGACTGGAAAGTCTCACTTATACCAGATTTATATGATGAATATGTAAAAGAGTTGGCACTTGGGGTACACTTACACCCGTTTAATGCCATTCAACACATGATATTACGAATAAAAATCTTAACTTTGTTCATCATAAAAACTAAAACGAGAAAAGATTATACAGAGAAAAACAAATATGAATAGGAGAGATTTTCTAAAAAGCAGTGCCGCACTGGCAGCAGCACAGGGAGTGGCAATCCCTGCCATAGCATCAGTTCAACAGCCAGCAGAGGAGGAAGATAAGAGCTCACAACCTCTGATAGACAGTGCTCCCATGTTACAAAACTATGCCCAAGATAGCATGGGTATTGCTTTCAGTGTATCCGATAGAGCAAATGGCTACGTTATATACGGTCTGAAACCAGACTTATCTGACGGGAAGAAGGTCTACTGCGGAGGCTATCGCGTGACCGACATGAATGATGATGTAATGCAAATACGTCTGACAGGTCTGCAACCTGCCACTACCTATTACTATAAGATAGGTGCTGACAGAATACATTATGGTGGCGGATATGATATGAAGATTATCGGAAACGAGGAAGACTCTCTTATACGTTCATTCCACACAGCAGGCAAGGAAGCTCGCGCACACTTCTGCGTCATCAATGACACTCATGTTCATCTGGATGCAATGGAAAAGCTCACCACCAAGCTAAAAGCCATAAAACCCTCATGCGTGGTATGGAACGGAGACGCAAGCAACTCTGAAGAAACCATAAAAGCACAGAAACGTATTTTCTTAAAGCCTGAAATCACAAACAAAGACTATGCGTCAGAGACACCATTCTTATTCTGTCCTGGCAATCATGACTCTCGTGGATTGGCAAACCGTCATCTGGAGCGTGTATGGATGTTTCGCCAGCCAGAAGAGCGTAGTGGACGCGACTGGGACTTAGGCAGGAATTTTGCGGTCAGAATGGGCGAGATAGCAATGATTGGCTTGGATACAGCCGAAGACAAGATGGACACCAACCCTCTGTTTGCCAATCTGTTTACCTCTGCCTCATACCGCAGAGCTCAAGTTGACTGGTTGCGCGATGCGCTAAAACGTCCAGAAATTGCTTCTGCACCTTATCTCGTTGCATTCTGTCACATACCTCTCTTTGACGCAAATCCCAAAGCAAACCCTGGAGATGTAGCTCCTGCTGATAAAGATCCACGCTATACGTTGGATTTTGCAGAATGGCAACGTACATGTGCAAACTTATGGACTCCCCTTCTCGAAGAAGCTCACTGCCAGTTGATAATCACTGCTCACCAACATCACTACCGCTATGATGCTCCAACCAAAGAGCGTACATGGGCACAGATAGTAGGAGGAGGACCAGAAGGTACCAAACTAAAGTCTTCCGCCTTTGCTACCATTATTGAGGGAGAAGTAAAAGAGGGGCAACTGAATATAAGGGCTTATAATATGGTAAAGGATGAAATCATCGATGAACATTCATTCAAGCCTCGAAAAGTAAAGCGCTCCAAGAAAGCATAAACTCAATAGGCTGACACCTGCCTTAGCACGGTGTCAGCCTATTGACACATTAGGGAGCAGGTCTCTAAACACCTGTCTGGCATGCTGTATTTCTTCTTGCGAAAGTGCAGGTACACCTTCCAAAGGATACGGAATGCCCATTTTCTCGTATTTATACGTTCCAAGCGTATGATAAGGAAGTAGTTCTATACGCTCTACAATGCCAACATATGGTCTCAGCCATTGGGCAACATCACGCAAACGATTTTCTTCTGCCGTATAACCAGGCACAACTACATGGCGAATCCAAGTTGGTTTACCAAGTTCTGCCAGCCGTTCCATCCATGCTTGATTAGACTTTCGGGTATGACCTGTATAAGTCTGGTGCAGATTATCATCGGTAGTCTTCACATCGAGCAATACCAAGTCCGTATAGTCTAACACGGAAAATGCCTTGGCTGTACTTATTGCCCCACTAGTATCCAGAGCGGTATGTAGGCCTTTTTCTTTGCATAAACGGAAATATTCCCTCACAAACTCAGCCTGCATAAGAGGTTCTCCTCCACTGACCGTCACTCCTCCCTTGCGAATAAACGATCGATAACGAAGAGCCTCATGAAGGAGTTCGTCTGGTTCCCATTCAAACTGTACGGGAGCTTGTGAGTCCCATGTATCAGGATTGTGGCAGAAGGCACAACGCATGGGACAGCCTTGCATGAATGTTACAAAACGTATACCTGGTCCATCAACTGCACCAAAAGTCTCAATAGAATGTATTCTGCCTTTCATTCTTTTACTATGTTTAGAAAAAAGGAATATTTTGAGTGAGAGGATCAGAAGAGAATAGCCTTCCCTGAGATAATGAATTTATTCCACAGGGAAGGCCATTTTGTCTGTCACCCAATGTCTCCTTAGAGGCTCTGGTTGATGGTACGGCTCAACACATCCAATTGCTGCTCACGAGTCAGCTTGATGAAGTTGACAGCATACCCTGATACTCGAATGGTAAGCTGAGGATACTTCTCGGGGTGCTCCATAGCATCCACGAGCAACTGACGGTCAAAGACATTCACATTCAAGTGATGTCCACCATCTGGTGTGAAGTAGCCATCCATAAGACTTACCAGATTTTGTATCTGCACGTCTTTCTGTTTGCCCAATGTCGCAGGCGAAATGGCAAAAGTGTAAGAGATGCCGTCATGTGAGTGCTGGAAGGGCAACTTTGCCACAGAAGACAAGGCTGCAACAGCACCACGTGTGTCACGTCCGTTCATAGGATTGGCACCAGGAGCAAATGGCACGCCTGCAGGACGTCCGTCAGGAGTAGCTCCTGTATATTTGCCGTATACCACGTTTGAGGTAATGGTGAGCAATGATTGTGTGGGTTTAGCACCACGATAAGTATTGTGCTGGCGCATGAATTCCATGAACTTCTCTGTAATCATCAGTGCCAGGGCATCAGTATTCTCATCATTGTTTCCAAAAGGAACATAGCCGCTGTTCTCAAACCCTACAGCCAAGCCACGCTCATCGCGTATGACTTTCACCGTGCCAAACTTGATGGCAGCGAGCGAATCTGCTACAATGGAAAGTCCAGCAATACCTGTGGCACGTGTGCGCTCTACATCGCCATCATGCAAAGACATCTCAAATGCCTCGTAGTCATACTTGTCGTGCATGTAATGGATGATATGCAGGGCATTGGCATACGTTCTTGCCAGCCACTTCATCATCTGCTCGAACTTATCCATCACATCGTCATAGTTAAGTATGTCAGCTGTGATAGGCGCATAAGCTGGAGCCACCTGTTCACCGCTACGCTCATCACGACCTCCATTGATAGCATAGAGCAAGCACTTCGCAAGATTTGCACGCGCACCGAAGAACTGCATCTGCTTGCCAATCTTCATGGGACTCACACAGCAGGCAATACCATAGTCATCGCCATAGTCAGGACGCATAAGGTCATCATTTTCATACTGGATGGCTGAAGTCTTGATGCTCATCTCTGCACAGTAGCGCTTCCATGCCTCTGGCAGACGCTCGCTCCACAGTACAGTCAAGTTTGGTTCTGGAGCCGGACCCAGATTCTCCAATGTGTGCAACATACGGAAGCAAGTCTTAGTCACCAGTGTACGACCGTCAATACCCATACCACCCTCTGCTGCAGTCACCCACACAGGATCACCAGAGAAGAGATCGTTATACTCAGGAGTGCGAAGGAAACGTACGATACGCAATTTGATAATCAACTGGTCAATAAGTTCCTGAGCCTCCTGTTCAGTAAGTTTTCCTTCGCGCAGATCATTTTCGATGAAGATATCAAGGAATGTAGAAATACGGCCAATAGACATTGCTGCACCATCTTGGTCTTTTACTGCGCCCAGATATCCGAAATACACAAATTGCACTGCCTCACGTGCGTTTTGCGCAGGCTTGGTCACATCGAAGCCATAAGCCTCACACATCTTCACGAAGTCCTTCAGAGCTTGAATCTGTTCGGTAATCTCCTCACGGCAACGAATCACCTCATCGCTCATCTCAGAGATGTCCAAGCGGTCCATATAACGCCTCTTTTCCTCGATGAGGTTATCTACACCATAAAGTGCAATACGACGATAATCACCGATGATACGTCCACGACCATAAGCGTCGGGCAGTCCAGTAATAATGTGACTATGGCGTGCATCGCGGATATCCTTTGTATAAGCTGAGAACACACCCTGATTGTGTGTCTTGCGATACTTGGTATATATCTCTTTTGTCTCGCTATCAAGCTTGTAACCATAAGCCTCAAGAGCCGACTCTACCATGCGTATGCCACCCTTAGGGAAGATACCACGCTTGAGAGGAGCATCGGTCTGCAGACCTACAATCACCTCATCCTCTTTGTTTATATATCCTGCACCATAAGTTGTGAGTGTCTGTGGGAGACGCGTCTCCGCATCATACACGCCCTTCTCACGCTCTACCTTAAACATCTCGCTCAGTTGGTTCCACAAACGCAAAGTGCGTTCGGTGGCAGGAGCCAAAAATGAGGCATCACCCTCATACGGTGTGTAATTGTGCTGAATAAAGTCGCGAACGTTGATCTCTCTCTTCCAGATGAATCCCTCATACTGGTTCAGTTGGTGGGTCAATTTCATGCTTAAATCTTTTGAATTATAACTGGGGGGATATGGTCGCCCCTTCTCTTTGAGGGTGCAAAGGTAAGTGCATTCTTTGATGTGACCATACAAAACAGGCAGAAATATTCGCCCTCTAATCTACATTGTGTAGTTCTGTACACAAAAAGACCGTGTTGGTAACTAAATTTTGGTATTGAATCACAAGCTGTCGCTTATAGAAACAGCCTTATTCTACACCGAGTAACTGTGGGAAGTCTCTGAACACACGCTTCGGAAACTTTTTCACCACCTGGGCATAGCTGTGGCGGATGAGCGAATAAATAAACTCGTCTGGCAACTCACCGAAAATATCCACTTGGTTCCAGTATTTCTTGTTCATATGCCAAGCTGATTCTATCTCACAGTGTTGCTCACGCAATTCTATAGCATAGTCTGAATCACATTTCAGAACAAACCACTTGGTATTCTCCAAGTTTATCATGGCAAATATTTTCCCCATAACTCTAAATGCCAGGCAATCCTCATCGAATGGGAAGTCTTCGCTGGTCTGTGGCAAGGCCAAACAATACTGTCTGATGTCTTCTACGTTCATCGCTTCGCATAGATGGGTATGAGTGTCTCCTCGCTGGGCCAGTTTCTCATGTAATAAAGAGGAATGGGAGTTCCACCCAGCCCTGTCCAGTCGATACGACGCACATATTCAAAGTCTGGCTCACCAAAGTCAAATGACCGACCAAAGAGAAGCACTATTCTGCGTTCCTCATCCAATCGCCATAATCCTCCTCCATAAGTACATTGCTCGCCAGACCTCAGCAAATCACGATGCAGAAATACCTGACCAAATCTGAGCACACCATCTTGGTTTATTATAAACTTCTGGTACATAATCTATTTATACAATTTCACTGCAAGTATCACTATAACTTGCAATACAATGATTAAAGGCACACCATAGCGAAACTTCCAATGTAATGTCTTATGGTGCCACACACGCATTCCAACCCATGCCCCCAGACTTCCTCCTGCCAGTGCAAACAGCAGAAGTGTGCGCTCTGACACGCGCCACATTTCATGGCGCGACTTGTACTTATCAATGCCATAAAGCAGGAACGTAAAAATATTAAGGGCAAGCAAAGCCAGCAACACGACCTTTCCTAAGCTCAATTCCATAATCGTAAAAGACGACTGCAGTATGTTCATCATCCTATAGCAAGCAATTCTATATCAAAGATAAGAGTAGAAGCCCCAGGGATTCCTGGCAAAGGACGTTTTCCATACCCCATTTCAGCAGGAATATACACTTCCCACCGGTCGCCTACATGCATGCGCATAAGTGCTACTATCCATCCTTGGATGAGATCACAAAGGCGTATGGCAAGCGGTGTGCCTCCTCTGCTTCCATCAAACACACGCCCATTGATAAGCCTTCCTGTATAATGCACCGTGATAATACTGCGCTGGGTAGGCATGTCTCCATCACGATTGCCCTCAGTCAGCACTTTATAATAAACTCCCTTCGAGAGTGGCATTACACCTTCCTCCTGTGATTTTTGCTCCAGCCAAAGGCTGTTTTGCCGAGCATATTCGCCTCGGCTTACTTTGCCTGTAGGTTTTCGGGGTTCCTGCTTCGTTCGGTCGCGTTCTTCCCTACTATTATATTTTTGTTCCATACTCATTATCTACTACTTGTATAAAAACTCATAAAGCATATGTTTAATTGAAATCACAGGGTAAAACAACATCATTCTTGGTCCCGACCACCGCATTACCATCCGCATTTGTTTAGCTTTATCCGGATGATAGCAATGCACAGGACATAGTCGGCATGTACCTTTTTGTTCTCCATAGCGACAATGTTCAAGCCGCTTGTGGGCATAAGCCAACAACTGCATACAATCTGTACACAACACCCTTCCCTTATGATGATGCTTGCAGTAGAGACGAATCATAATCTCCACTACCCTCTTTTCTTCTTCAATCCTCGTGGAAGCCACCCTCAGAAATCAAGTATTACGTTTTTACCGAAAGGAGCAAGTACCAGTCTTGCCATTTTGAAATGCTGCCGAGCAAAGGGCAAACCTATAAGGGTGATAGCAAGCAGGATTCCAAAGAACACATGCATGAGCCAGGCTAAAAACCCTCCACATATCATCCAAAGCAAATTAAGTGGGAGGCTCAGACAGCCAGGAGGATAGTCTCCTGATTCAACGCGCGCTCCGAAAGGCCATAAGCAAAGCAAACCCAACTTGAATGTCTGCATAGCCATTGGAATACCGACAATAGTGAGAGCCAGAGCCAACGTACCTGTGAAATAGCCAAAAGCTGCCTCAAGTCCACCAAACACCCACCAAATAAGATTTCCCAATAATCGCATTATATATAATGTATTCTATTTATTCCCTGCAAATATACTCATTTTAGTCATTCGGCAAGACCACTTAGTTATCAAAAATGCAGGAGAACCATTCAAATAAAGACACTTGAGATAAAGGTCAGAAGAGTCGCTGCAAATCTTTACATATTTTAAGAAATTGTCGTACCTTTGCACACCGAAATTTCTAATCAAAAAAATCCAATAGTTCTTGATGAACAAACTCAGCTTTGCGCCGCGCATCATTAGTGAGCTACGGCATTACAACAGAGAAAAACTTATGGCTGACCTCATGGCTGGCCTTATTGTGGGCATTGTGGCCCTTCCATTAGCCATTGCCTTCGGCATTGCTTCGGGTGTTTCGCCTTCACAGGGCATTCTGACAGCCATCATAGGTGGATTTATTGTGAGTGCCTTGGGAGGAAGTAAAGTGCAAATAGGGGGTCCCACAGGTGCGTTTATCGTAATCATATACGGTATTGTCAACGACCCACAATTGGGTTTGTCTGGTCTGATGATTGCCACCATGCTTGCAGGTGCATTCCTTATCTTATTAGGTGTTTGCCGTTTGGGAACCATTATCAAATTTATTCCTTATCCCATCGTGGTAGGGTTCACAAGCGGTATTGCGGTAACAATTTTCACCACCCAGATTAAGGATCTCTTTGGCCTGAGCATAGAAGGCAAGTTGCCAGGAGATTTCCTATCGAAATGGATTGTCTACTTTCAGAATTTCGGGAGCATAGATTGGACAACAACTGCTGTCGGACTGCTCAGCATACTCATTATCATCCTTACACCGAAAATATCTAAGAAGATTCCTGGTTCGCTGGTAGCCATCATAGCCATGACAGTAGGTGTATACTTCCTCAATGCTAACAGCGACTTGCACGTAACCACTATCGGTGATCAATTTGGAGAAATAAAAGCAAGTATTCCTGCGCTCAGCGTACCCAACATCACCTGGGAGGGTCTCAAGGGTCTCTTCCCCACAGCCATGGTCATAGCTGTATTAGGAGCCATTGAGTCTCTACTCTCTGCCACTGTGGCCGATGGTGTATGTGGCGATCATCACAATTCTAACCAGGAACTTATAGGACAGGGAGTCGCAAACCTGTGCACGCCTCTCTTTGGAGGCATTCCCTGTACGGGTGCCATTGCACGCACTATGACCAATATCAACAACGGTGGACGAACACCTATTGCAGGTATCGTGCACGCAATAGTCCTGCTGATTATCTTTCTGGCCCTGATGCCTCTTGCCGCTTACATCCCCATGGCATGCCTGGCAGGCGTGCTGGTAATTGTCAGCTACGGCATGAGCGGATGGCGTACATTCGTACAACTAATGAAGAATCCTAAGAGTGACATTGCCGTCTTACTCATCACCTTCTTCCTCACGGTCATCTTCGATCTCACCATTGCCATTGAGGTAGGACTCTTAATTGCCTGTCTTCTTTTCATGAAGCGTATGGCTGAAACCACACAAATCAAAGTCATCGCAGACGAAATAGACCCTAACGAGGAGACAGACGCAGAGGTTCACGAAGAGCACCTTGTCATTCCACAGGGTGTGGAGGTGTATGAAATTA
This sequence comes from uncultured Bacteroidaceae bacterium, assembly GCA_934394435.1. Taxonomy (GTDB): domain Bacteria; phylum Bacteroidota; class Bacteroidia; order Bacteroidales; family Bacteroidaceae; genus Physcousia. The sequence goes on along the minus strand of CAKRRN010000006.1, from coordinate 67,578 downwards.
ACGGTCCCTACTTTTTCGGTATTGCCAATAAGTTTGAAGACATAATGGCTACGATGGAAAAACGTCCCAAGGTACGTATCATCCGTATGCGCCGCGTACCCTTCATTGACTCCACAGGCATTCACAACCTGCAGAATCTATGTCAGATGAGTCACAGAGAAGGCACGCACATTGTACTTTCAGGTGTACAACCAAACGTGTACAGCGTACTTGAGCACAACGGATTTTGCCACATGTTGGGCAAAGATCACATCTGCCCCAACATCAATGTCGCTCTGGAAAAGGCAAAGGAGATAGCCGAGCGTCCATAAACCCACAAATAGTTTAAACCCAAATCAGTCATTAGATTCCGATTTGGGTTTAATCGTGTTTACAAAAGCACGAGACAGGAAATGAACATCGTCTACTATTTCTATTTTACAAAAAAATGGCAGTATGCCTACCTTTTTACTGTTTATAGAGTAAGAAAACGTATCTACGGAAATCAATAAAAAGTCACTCTAAAAAGTAAGACGTCTTCAATGGCTAACGAAGACGTCTTACTTGGGCTTTGAATCCCATATTACTTTACCATCCGCCCTTACTTGTTGAAAAACTGTCCCCTCTATTGCTCTGCCCCCAACGAACTTCTACAGAGCCTTTGTTGGGTATTCTAAGATACTTGGCAATGTATCCTAAGATACTTGGCGATGTATCCTAAGATACTTGGCGATGTATCCTAAGATACTGAATAGAGGCAAAAGAGGGAAAAATAGCAAAGCATAGATAAAGTGAGTTTCACTTTATTTTTGATTCGCCATCATTCTCCAATCGGAGAAAAAACCACGGAGCCTATATAGTATGGCAATAGAATAGTAGAAACGTCTCGAAAAAGAAGACTCGTTAATCACTCATCCTTGACTCCTGCGGCACGGAAGATGAGAGTCGTAGCTCCTATCGTGATAATATCCGAATCTGACAGACGTATGCGATCTTGGTCTTTAAGGATGTCATTCATGTAAAACGTACCTGTATTGCTTGGTGCATCGCGCAGGATATATTGCAGATCGCCGCGTTTGTTACGTTGCACACGTATGATGCAATGCTTGGTGTCTACGCTGGGGTCTACGGTCTCAATAGGTTTGTTGATATTCGTTCCACGCACATAACGCCCGAATATATTATCACCCATCTCCAAAGGAATAACCTGCCGATAATGGAATACATTCTCTACAACGATGATACTACCCAAGTCACCCGTTGGCTCTTCAGGAGCTGCATCAGCCTCCTTACGTGTAGTCTTAACTTGGCTTGTACCCATGCGAATCCCAAATTGTTTGTTACACTCTGGGCATACGAACACCAACTGCTGGCCAGCTTCGTAACGGGTCTCATCGAAAACAATATAGTTGTCGCATTTAGGGCAACGAACTCTCTTCATGCTGTTTTATGGTTTTGCGTAAGTGTAACTGTTTTTCCTTTTGTCAGTTTAAATCTTCTCTGGTTACAGCAGAACTTCATGTATTCTCAGTATCACTCAGATTTTCAACACCCAAACACCCTCGAACTCTTGATTACTTATGCGTAATTGCTGGGCATATTCCGAAGCTTCTTCTTGTGTATGGAAACCTGGTATGAGCACCCTGTTCATGGTTCCCTTAACTCGCATTTCTGCCTTATAGCCTCTTTGCTTTAGGTTCTCCACGTATGCTTGAGCATTTTTGCTATTCACGGCACTTGCAAGTACAACTGCAAACTCGTCGTGGGTCAACTCAGGTGTTTCTTTGGGCTGGTCTTTTTCGATAGACACGTTATGCAGAACATTTTCCTTAGGAGACTCTGCACATTCTTTCTTCAGAACTGTCTTGTCCTGATGTTTTGTATCTTCTACCGTTGCAGATGGTTTTACCGACTGCCCTTCCGAACCTTCAGAAGCATGCAAAATCTGTTGTCTGGCAGATGGTTGTACAGGCTGACTTTCTTCTTCACTCCTCTTCGCTTTCTCCTGTCTACATGGAGATGCAGTCTCGTCAGAAGGAGATGGCTGATGCTGCGTGGCTACCTCCTCTTCAACTTCAGCAGAGGGAACGAGATTGGCAGGAAGAAAAAGATTGGCCGTCATGGGAGCACCATCAATGGGTGAGGTGTATGACGCTGGCGATGAGAAGGACAGGAATATGATAATAGCTGCAGCTACCGCCGACGCATAATACAGAAGACTTCTGCGAATACGTATAGTGAGATGTTTGTCATCGCTTCCTGTGGCCGTCCTCTGAGCTACGCCCTTCTCTGCAACTCGCTCTGCTGTCTGGCGAACGTTTTCAGACAGACGAGGCATATATACAGAATCCAAGCCATACAGTTCGGGAGAAGCTACACCAGCTTGACATGGTACAAAGCAATCCTCACCTATAGATGAGTCTCGTACGAACATACCAATGCTTCCTACCTCTGCTACGCTATTATCAGAAAGTTCTTGGCGTATATCATACACAAACTCAGCACACATAGCCTGTGCTTGCTCTTCTGTCACTCTAAGTGATGAAGCCAGTGACGAGACAAACGCGTCTGCCCCCTGCGCACAGTTAGGCGAAAAAGACACCTTGCGCAACGGAGGCAAGAACAACTCCTCGTCCGCCACCCAGATGCTTTCGCTTTGCTGGACATAAAACGTACCCAATTGGGGCACGCACACTGAGTCGTGCTCCAACAGGAGGTATTCAATATGTCGGGATATGTCTATCACGTAAGGATGTGCTTTTTTCTCTCTACTTTATATTTATTTTCCTTTTTCACGCGTAAGCTGAAAATTCCGCATAAGTCAAGCTTTACTTCTTGGCTTTCTTCTCCTCCTCAGCTTCTACCTTTTTAATCTTTTCTGCCACCTCAGGGCGAATCTTGTAACGTTTATTGAGTCCCTTCACCACATCCTTGGTGATATCGTACTTAGGATTGGCGATGAGTAAGTTTTCGCCAGCCTTTACCATCACATAGTCGTACTTGCGAGTACGGTTGAACACTTTCAGAAACGCCTGAATGCTGTCACGCGCCTCATCGTTGATGCGTGCCTGCTCCTCGTTAAACTCACCATTGAGTCGTGCAGCCAGTTCCTGCAGGTCTTCCTGCTCACGCTGAATGCCAGCCTGCGCACGCTCCAGTTCGTCGCGTGTGGTAAAACCATTGCTCTCATACTTCTTCTGCATAGCTGCTGCATGAGCCTCCAGGGTACGCTGCTTCTGCGCCAGCGTATTCTGTATGTTGTTGCCCTTGCGAGTGAGCAGTTCGCTATAGTCCTTATAGAGCTGATACTGGCTCATCAGAGTATCCAGTTCCACGTATGCTATCTTGAGTCCTGTAGTCTGCTCTGCATTAGACTTCTCCTCTGTAGCATTCTCAGCGTTTTTAGAGCAACTGCCCAATGCAGCGGCAAATGACAGGCATGCAAGCCCAAGGGTAATCTTTTTCATTTCCATATCGTGTACAACTTTTTATTTATACATTAATAATATAATAGGAACCATCATTATTTGAGACAAGTCTCTTAGACGTGTGTCTCACGCTCCTTCACAGCATAAGGATTTGCCTTACGCTCCATGCGGTCCATGCTTTGCACGCAATGGATGCCACGTTTGCGCATCTCTTTGCTGTCTCCTATATGGAAACTACCAAACTTTCCGCCTGGCAAAAGAATCACTTTGACACAAAGCAGAAGCATGGCTACGGCAACAAAACCAAGAGTTATAAATGCAAGTTTCAACATAATGTCCTATATTTGCATTTGCAAAGGTAATCAAAAGCAATAAACCTACAAAATATTATGAGTGAAATTGAACTGAAACCTGCAAGTGTATTTGAATGCTTTGCCAAGGTGAACCAAGTACCACGACCTTCCAAGAAGGAAGAAAAGATGATAGAGTTTCTGCTCAACTTTGGAAAAAGTCTCGGACTGGAGTCTGTGTGCGATGAGACAGGAAACGTAATCATACGCAAGCCTGCCACTGCGGGAATGGAGAACCGCAAGAAGCTCATCCTGCAGAGCCATATGGACATGGTGTGTGAGAAGAACAAACAGACGAACTTCGACTTTCAGAAGGATGCCATACAGACTTATGTGGAGGGCGAGTGGATGCACGCCAAGGGCACTACTCTGGGAGCAGACGATGGAATCGGTATTGCCATGGAGATGGCACTGCTGCAAAGCACAGACATCCCCCACGGACCACTGGAGTGCGTCTTCACCAGAGACGAAGAGACAGGACTGACGGGAGCCTTCGGGATGAAGTCGGGATTCATGACGGGCGACATGCTCATCAATCTGGACAGCGAAGACGAGGGTGAGATATTCGTATCATGCGCTGGTGGTTGCCGCACCTTCGCTCAACTGCCTTACACCGAGGAGGCCCTTCCTCAGGGTTACTTCACCTTCTCGCTCCACATCAAGGGACTTACTGGAGGGCACAGCGGTGACGACATTAATAAGAAAAGGGCCAACGCCAACAAGCTGCTTGCACGATTCCTTTACCTCGCACAAAAGAAATACGATTTGCGTCTGGCAGATATACAGGCTGGCGGACTGCATAATGCCATTCCACGCGAGGCAGCTTGCCTATGCGCCATCCCCAATAAAGACAAGGAGCAGATACGCATCGACTGGAACCTCTTTGCGGCTGACGTGGAGGAGGAGTACAGCGTAACGGAGAAGAACATGGAGTTTCTGTTGGAGAGTCAAGACGCAGCCTCCACAGTGATGGACAAGAATACAAGCACACGACTGATTACTGCCCTGCAGGCTGTGGACAACGGTGTAATGGCCATGTGCCAAGACATCGACATGGTAGAGACCAGTAGCAACCTGGCTTCTATACGCATGAACAGCGAGACAAAGACCATCGACATCAATAGCAGTCAGCGAAGTAGCATCATGAGCGCACGTATCAACATGGCGAACACCTTTGCCGCCACCTTCGAATTGGCTGGAGCCAAGGTGGAGATTGGCGAGGGTTATCCCGGCTGGAAGATGAATCCCAAGAGCGAGATTCTACACATTGCCGTGGAACAGTACGAGCGACTCTTTGGTAAGAAGCCTGTGGTACGTGGCATACATGCTGGACTGGAGTGTGGTCTCTTCAGCGAGAAGTATCCTGGCATGGACATGATATCCATGGGTCCCACGCTACGTGGAGTACACTCGCCAGATGAGCGCTTGCTCATCCCCACCGTCAAGATGGTGTGGGACCACCTGCTGGCCATCATTCAGAACATACCCGTAGCCTAAAGAAGATGCCAAAGAAGAAGAGTTTCGCACGTGTAATACAGAATTCACTCATACTCCTGCTGGCATTGCTGGCAGGAGCATGTACGGACTTCGAGTCCTTCACTACGAATCCTTCGGCAGGATTAGTATTCTCTGAGGATACTGTGGCTTTCGACACCATCGTGTCCACCGTGCCCAGCGCAACACGCACCCTTAGGGTGTTCAATAGAAACAAGAAAGGGGTACGAATAGCGTCTGTACAACTGGAATCGGGAGAATCCAGCCATTTTCGTGTAAATGTGGATGGACAATGGCTGAGTGGCGGAGAAGGTGAGAACTTCCAAATTGCTGGCAATGACAGCATTACCGTGTGGGTAGAGGTAACAGTGCCACAAGTGGGAAGCAGTGAAATAGGTACCATATCCGATATCCTGCGCTTCCGTCTGGAGAGTGGCAGAATGCAGGAGGTGGTGCTCACAGCAGGAGCCATTGATGCCTACATGGTACACGGAATGGTCATCGACCACGACTCTACCCTGCTTACCGACAAGCCTTACCTCATCTACGACTCACTCTATGTGGCAGAGGGAGCTCGCCTTAGCCTGCAGCCTGGCACACGACTGATGTTCCACGATGATGCAGCCATGCACGTATATGGCTCTGTGGATGCAGAAGGAACAGCCGGGCGACCCGTGATATTCAGAGGGGACAGGATGGACCACATGTTCGACTATCTGCTCTACGATAATACGCCCAACCGCTGGCAAGGCATCAACATCCACATGGGCAGTGCTGACAACCGATTCGTACACTGTGACATTCATAGCGGTTCCTACGGCATCATCTGTGACAGTACCTCGCTGGACACCACCACACTCACCCTGGAGAGTACCGTCATCCACAATGTGGGAGGTGATGGACTACGGCTGGACAACTGCAAGGCGAGGGTGGCCAACACGCAGGTGAGCAACACCAAAGGTGACTGCGTGTATATCTACGGTGGAGACTATGAGTTCGTGCATTGCACCATCGCCCAGTTCTACCCTTTCACTGCCAATCGGGGCTATGCCCTCTATCTGGCCAACAGCCTCGGAGAAGCATACAGAGAACTCAAGCAAGCCCATTTCATCAACAGCGTAATCACGGGCTATGGCGATGATGTCATCATGGGCTCCATCACCGAGGGGCAAGACTACACCTGTCCTTACCTCTTCAGCCACTGCCTCCTCAACACCGTGGAGTCAGAAGACACCACGCGCTTCGTGCACATCATCTATGATAATGACCATCTGGAACTCTATCATGAGAAGAACTTCAAGCTCTTCGACACCAAGAACTTCCAGTATGACTTCACACCCGACAGCTTGAGCATTATCCGCTCACTGGCCGACTCCATATGCTCGCTACACTATCCCACTGACTTGAGGGGACACTCACGCATGGAGGACGGGGCACCCGATGCAGGCTGTCTCGAATACAGCAAGGAATGAAAACAGTACTGATAGTGGTGGGCAAAACCACCGACAAGCATTTCGAGGCGGGCATACAGACCTATGTGAAACGCATCTGCCACTACATGCCCTTTGAGATTACCGTAGTGCCAGAACTGCGCGCCACAGCTCACCTCACCGAGAACGAACAGAAGGAGCGTGAGGCTGAACTTCTGCGCAAGGTGCTCATGCCTGGTGACTACATCGTACTGCTGGACGAGCATGGACGGGAGAGACGAAGCATCGAGTTTGCCCAATGGATGCAAAAGAAGATGGCAGCCAGTCCGCGTCGCCTGATATTCATCGTGGGAGGGCCTTACGGCTTTGCCCCTGCCATCCATCAGATGGCCAACGAGGAGATAAGTCTGAGCCAGATGACACTCTCACACCAGATGATACGCCTGCTCTTCTGTGAGCAGATTTACCGTGCGATGACCATCCTGAGGGGAGAGCCTTACCATCATGAGTGAAACTGACACCCGAGACGCAGGCATGGGGAAGACTACAAGACGTGCCTCGGATGACAACATGCAAAAAAATAGGACGAAAGACGTGCGCCCTTGTATTATAATATATATAATGTGTAACAAGAAAGATAAAGAATAACCATGTTAAGTGTAGAAGAACTAAACGACAGGCTCATCGACCTGGCATTTGCCGAGGACATCGGCGACGGAGATCACACCACCCTGTGTTGCATACCAGAGACGGAGATGGGCGAGAGTAAGTTGCTCATCAAGCAGGAGGGCATCATTGCTGGTGTGGAAGTGGCAAAACAGGTATTCCACCGCTTCGACCCCACCATGGAGGTGGAGGTACACATCCCCGACGGCACTCATGTGATGCCTGGTGATATCGTGATGAGTGTGAAGGGCAAGGTACAGAGCCTGTTGCAGACCGAGCGTCTGATGCTGAACATCCTGCAGCGCATGAGTGGAATAGCCACCATGACCCACCGCTACCAACAGGCTCTAATAGACGCAGGCACTAAGACACGTGTGCTGGACACGCGCAAGACCACTCCTGGCATGCGTATGCTGGAGAAGGAGGCTGTGAAGATAGGCGGAGGAATGAATCATCGCATCGGACTCTTTGACATGATTCTGCTCAAAGACAATCACATTGACTTCTGCGGTGGCGTGCACAATGCCATCTCACGAGCTAAGGAGTATTGCCGAGCCAAGGGCAAAGACTTGAAAATCGAATGTGAGGTACGCGACTGGAAGGAATTGGAGGAGGCTCTGGCCGAGGGATGTGACCGCATCATGTTTGACAACTTCACGCCCGAGGACACACAGAAAGCAGTGAAGCTGGTTAACGGACGCTGCGAGACGGAATCCAGTGGCGGCATTACTTATGACACGATGATTCCTTATGCCAAAGCTGGAGTGGACTTCATCTCATTCGGTGCACTCACCCACAGCGTAAAGGGACTTGACATGAGTTTCAAGGCTGCAGGAAGTGACAAACTGGTGATTAAGTGAGGTTGTGAGAGAAGAAAAAAGGAAAGAAATGCAAAATAAGACACTACGTACATTGCTGCTACTGACGCTGACCGCTCCCGTGATAGGTCTGCAGGCTCTGGCCTGCACCAATCTTATTGTGGGTAAGAAGGCCAGCAAGGACGGCAGTGTCATCGTAACCTACAGTTGCGATGACTATGGAGCCTATGGCTTCATGAACTTCCTGCCCGGTGGCAAACATGCCAAGGGCACCATGCGTCCACTCTACCACTATGAGAGCAATAATTACCTGGGGGAGATACCCGAGGCAGAAGAGACCTACACGGTGGTGGGGCTGATGAATGAGCACCAGCTCACTATCCACGAGACTACCTTTGGCGGACGCGAGGAACTGACCGACACCATCACGGGAATGATGGACTATGGCAGTCTGATGTTTGTGACCCTACAGCGCGCACGTACCGCACGACAAGCCATCAAGGTACTTACCGACCTGGCATGCACCTATGGTTACGAGAGCGAGGGAGAGTCCTTCACCATCGCTGACCCCAACGAGGTATGGGTAATGGACCTTATTGGAAAAGGTCCCGGACGCAAGGGGGTTGTATGGGTGGCAGTACGCATTCCCGATGACTGTATCTCGGGACATGCCAACCAAAGCCGCATACACAAATTCCCTTTGAAGGACAAGGAGAACTGTCTCTACAGCAAGGATGTCATCTCCTTTGCACGCGAGAAGGGTTACTTCAAGGGCAAGGATCAGGACTTCTCCTTTGCTGACGCCTATGCGCCAGCAGACTTCAGCGCTCTCCGTTTTTGCGAGGCTCGCGTGTGGAGCTTCTTCAACCGCTGGGCTGCCGAGGACATGACTCCTTACCTCCAATATGCCGAGGGAGATGCAAAGGCCACTCCCATGCCTCTCTACGTGAAACCCAAGCAGCCCTTGAGTCTGCAGGACGTAAAGGACATGATGCGTGATCATTACGAAGGCACCCCACTGGCACTCAACTCTGATCCTGGCATGGGTCCCTGGGAAATGCCTTATCGCCCCACTCCACTGACTTATGAGGTGGACGGAAAGAAGTATTTCAACGAGCGTCCCATCAGCACCCAGCAGACAGCCAACGTATATGTGTCGCAGATGCGCTCATGGCTGCCCGACCACATAGGTGGTGTCGTGTGGTTTGGCAATGACGATACCAATATGGTTCCGCTCACGCCTGTCTATTGCTCGGTACTTTCCGTACCAGAATGTTATGCGCAAGGCACAGCCGACTGTTTCCATTTCTCCACCCGATCAGCTTATTGGGTACAGAACTGGGTGAGCAATATGGTGTACCCACGCTACTCAGCCTTGTTCCCCGAAGTGAAATCCACACGTGAGCAACTGGAAAAGGATTACGCCTCGCTGCAGACTGAGGTGGAGACCAAGGCTGCATCCATGCCACATGACGAGGCTGTGAAATATCTGTCGGCCTATAGTCATCGTACAGCCCAAGCCATGATGGACGTGTGGAACCAGTTGGCACAAACGCTCATCGTGAAGTACAATGACATGGCAGTAAAGCGTACCAACGAGCAGGGACAGTACGAGAAGACCCCAGGCGGAAACCAACGTCCGGTATTGCGTCCTGGTTATCCTGACACCTATCGTCACCAGATTATCAAGGAGACGGGCGACCGCTTTTTGAGTCGATGATGCCAGAGCATAACAATTAGGCATCTGCTCACAAAAAGAAATAGAGAAAGCCTATACCTCGAAATATCTTACGAGGTATAGGCTTTCGCATTTGACACATTGCTTTCCTTTTTTATAAACTACGGGCGTAGTTTTCCAAAACTATGCCCATAGTTTCAAAAAACTATGGGCGAAGTTTTCTAAGATAGTTGGCAAGGTATCTTTGAATGACGCTAAAGTAAGTTGATAAAGAATAAACCCAAATCGGTCATCAGACCGATTTGGGATAAAGGGCGATTGGAGTTTTAACTTATAATTACGCTACCAATTCGTTTTCCTCAATTATTATGACCCATCGTCTCATTTCAACTGCTCCCACGTGGGAGGTGTCTGCCCCATAAGGTGACGAACAAAGAAGTCATAACGCTTGTGCTCCCCATAGTCTTCCCCCATCGTATGATGAGCACCAGGAATGATAACCAGTTCGAAGTCCTTACCTGCACGCACCAGCGCATTGGCAACTTGCATGGTGGATGCGGGATCCACATTGTCATCCAATTCACCGCCCACCAGCATCAACGGACGGGTGAGTCTCCAGGCATTGTCCACGTTGGAACATTCGCTATACGAAGAGTCCACAGGATAACCCATCCATAGTTCATTCCACCATATCTTGTCCATACGGTTGTCATGGCATCCGCAGGCTGAGTAAGCCGCCTTGTAAAATTCAGGATGAAAGAGCACAGCCGACAGGGCATTCTGTCCGCCAGCCGAACATCCGAAGATGCCCACACGTGTGGTGTCGATACTGGGATACCGCTCGGCAGCAGCCTTTATCCAGGCTATGTGGTCGGACAGTCCTGCGTCCTTGAGATTCTTATAGCACACCTCCTCAAAGGCTTTGGAGCGGAACGATGTGGTCATTCCGTCCACCTGCACAACAACGAATCCGAGTTCGGCCAAGGAGGTCATCCACCAGTTGTACGCCTCAAAAGACTTGGGCACATACTGGCTACCAGGACCAGAATAGATATACTCTACCACAGGGTACTTCTTCTGCGCATCGAAGTTTGTAGGGCGATAAATCACACCCCACATTTCTGTCTTACCATCACGCCCTGGAGCATGGAATACCTCGGGTGCCTTCCATCCATCACCCTGCAGCTGGCTGATGTCAGCCTGCTCAAGAGGCATCAGCACACGCCCATCATCAGTACTTCGGAGTACCGAGCGCGGAGCCTGAGTGACCAGGGAATAAGTGTCCACCAGATAGCGTCCGTCAGGCGAGAGCCATGCTTGATGGTTCCCGTTCTCGGGAGTCAGACAAGTAAGTCCCGTGCCATCGAACCCTACCTTATAATAATATATTAAGTAAGGGTCCTCGCCCTCGTTCATACCATTGGCAGAGAAATATATCACTTCATTCTGTTCATCCACGCGAATCACATCGCGCACATACCATGCTCCACGCGTCACCTGACGGATGAGTTTTCCCTTGACACAGTCATAGAGATACAGATGATTATGCCCATCGCGCTCACTGCTCCATAGCAGCCGTTTGCCATCGGTCAAGAACTGACGGAAGATGAGCGGATAGTTGACGTACTTCTCTTCATGCTCCTCTACGAGAGAGCGCACGGATCCATCCTTTACCGACATCTCCAGCAATCGGTATGTCTTATGTCCACGCTCGTTGAACTCAAAGGTGAGGCCACGACTGTCATCCCACCATTGTGGTTCGGTCACGCTATACTGGTGGGCAAAGAGTTCCGTGCTGGGTATCAGTCTCTGCTTGCCGTCGGCACTATAGATGCAGGGTACACGAAAGTTAAGTTCATCGCCAGGCTTGGCATATTCCTGTTTGTGCAACTTTGGCTGCAGCTGGTCGGCTGGTGATGATTCTACATAATATACATAGTGCTTCTGCGCTGGACGTATGCGTGTGGAAGCCACATAGCGTGAGTCTGGTGACCAGAAGATGTGTGTGGAGTAATAGTTACCCTCGGTGCCGTCAAGGCTGAGCTGGAGCTCCTGCCCTGTCTGCCTATTCCGCACGTAGATGTTGCTGTTTCTGATAAACGCCTCCATGTTACCATCGGGTGATGTCACGGCTCCCCAGTCCTTCTCGTCGCTCACCTCCATCCAGTGGGGATGCTTGCCTGCTGGCCGTTCGCTGCCTGTCATCTCCAGCTGGTCGCGAGGAATATCGTACAGCCAATGGTGACCTCCACGTACAAACAGCAAGGTGTCTGCCGAGGCTGTCACCTCACATCTGCCCAGTCCGAGCCAACGCTCATTCACGTTCCCTTGCCCATGTTTTCTCAGAGCAGCAGCCAGCCGGCCAGCATCCAGTAGGGATGTCCTGTGGCAAGTGAGTGCTTCCACCTTCTCATAAGTCTCTCCTTCGGGCGTATTGCGTACATACCAGAAGTCCCCATTCTGCCCTATCCAATGGGGATTCATACGATCATAGAACATACGGTTTTGGCTGAACTTCTGCCTCAACCCATAAGCTCTCTTATAGTCCTCCAGGGTACCCTGTGCCCTCAGTCCAAGCCCCATGCTCAACATCAGAGCAGCCAAGCTTGTCATTTGGAATAATACTTTTCTCATGTCTCTTATTCCTACGTATGATTTTCTGTTCGATGAAAAACGTTCTGCCCTACAATCGTCTAACCCACCAACTCAACCTGCATTCCCAGCTGTTGGGCTGGGATAAGGTTCTCCTCATGGTCATCCAGGAAAAGGCATTCTTCAGCCTGCAACCCATAACGGGTAAGGAGAATCTGGAAGATACGTGGGTCGGGTTTCCTCACATGTTCCTTGCCTGAGACAACAATGCCATCAAAGAGTTGCAAGAATTCAAAACGCTCCAAAGCGTAATGAAAGGTCTCCGCAGCCCAGTTCGTCAAGCCATACACTCTGTATCCAAGCTCCTTATAGAGACGCAAGCGAGTGACCCCCTTCTCTATCGCGCCACCCAGACACTCTGGGAAATGACCGTAATAGCAGTCTATGGCATCGGAGAACTCTGGATGTAAACTCTTTGCCTCAGCCACAGCCTCAGCGATGCTGCGTCCACCATCCTGCTTTTCGTTCCATTCCTGGTTACACACATGAGCGAGGAAGTACTCCATGCGCTCATCATCGTGGAAGTAAGAGCGGAAGAAGTAACGCGGATTCCAGTCTATCAGCACACCACCGAAATCAAATACCACAGCCTTGACGCGACTCATATCTACCGCTTCATGGGCAGACTGTGACTTACTACTGCAACGCTCCGTTATCTGCATCAACTCGCGCGCCTGCTTACCAGTCATACGCTCCACTTGCATTGCAAGCACACACACACGGTCCAAAGCACCATCTATTTCGCTTTTCAGATGTTGCTCCGTCTCCTTTGGAGCATACTTTTGTCCCAATAGGCGCAAAGCCCTTACCTGAGCATCTTTGTCGCGTAATGGATGTATCTCTCCAAAGCATATCACACTACGGTAAGCTGATGTGTACCTCTCTGGTAGGATGCAATCCTTGTCTATTACACAAAACGAGGCCTTGGTACAATGATTCAAAGCATCCATTTTATGTCCCACAGGCGCACAATGGAAATAAATGTAACTATCCGCATAGACATAGCTCAAGGGCACGGCATAGGGATAGCCGTCTGCTCCGCATAGAGCCAACACGCCAGATGTGCCTTGCTTCAGAATACTCTCACATACGTTTGCGTCCAGCTGCTGACGCTCGCGTCTCATTGCTATATTTCCCATTATCTGTATCTTTGTCCGACATTTCTTTTTTTACAAACACCTATACCCCAACGCTGCTGCCAAGAGTCCAAGCACGAGACTTGCACCAGCATAAAGCACCAGCGTAAGCAGTTGGCCAGAACGAAGCATCATAAGGTTTTCGTTTACAAACGTAGAGAATGTGGTGAAACCTCCACAGAACCCCGTAACAAGAAGTACTTTTCCTACCTCGCCACCAGGCATCAGACGACTCAAGAGTCCAAAGAGAAAGCAGCCCAACACGTTTACGAGGAATGTGCCCACGGGCCAAGTTGCCACACACGACTGACTTATCAGCCATCGGCACACGCCTCCAAGCCCAGAACCAAGAAAGACAGCCAGCAGGCGCAACATCATACTTATATTCATTTTTCCAGTAGTTGATTGTCACAAAGATAAGAATATGTATCAAGACAGGCAGACCACGGTCTCGTCGCCACATATGCTGCGCACCTTCATGCGCAGAGGTCTCTGTTCCGAGAATATGGTGGCATCCCACAGGGCATCAGTCTTGTGCCAATCCTGCGTCACGGTGCCAGCCTTCTCTATCTTTATCTCCACATCGCTGTGCCAAGGGGCATCCTTCCCTACCTGGGTGCAATCCAGCGAGAGCCACTCCACGCATTCCAGACCCTCATCGCTGAGTTCGATTCTCTGATAGGCCGACTTCTTGCCGATGGCCGACTTCTTGAGGTACTGCTGTAACCCCTTCTGATTGAAGTCCTCCACCTTGCGGCGCACATTGTCGCTGTGGAATGACTTGATGGTCACCCTCCAGCCCATGAGCAAGCCGTCCTGTGCCTGCTCTAAGTTCCATTCCACCTCGTCTTCCAGCACCACCTCATCAAGCACTTGCTTAAGGTCTCTCAACTCAAATTCGATAAGTGTCTGCTGGTTTTCATCGTGGATGAACTGACGGAGCTCGCCAATGTCTTCCACATCCACATAATAGACGATGACACGCTTCACCTCGTCAGGCAAATCAGGTAGTGCCTTGTGGATGATGTTCATCATCTCGCTCTTGTCAAGCACTCGCTTGCTTCCATCAAGGAGATTGGGCAGACAGACAGGCATCATGCCATACTTACTGCTCATGATGCTTCCTGCCCAATACTGGCTGTCAAGGCTTGCATTGGCATTCAACCCAGGAATCAAGCAATTCTTCAACTTGTCCATCGTCTGAACAGGATTGCGGAAGAGGCGCACACCATCCTTCACTTCCTTTATCTCAAACTCCGCTCCGATGTTTACCAGTCGGTCACGAGCCGTCTGAAGGCTATTGATGTTTACGTCGCCATGGATAAAACGGCGGTTGAGCTTATGAGCCACCGCAGCCGTCACACCGCTGCCTCCAAAGAAATCAGCCACAAGCATTCCTTCGTTGCTGCTTGCCTTGATGATTCGCTCCAAGAGGGCTTCGGGCTTTTGAGTGGCGTAATCGACACGTTCGTCGGCTTGGGAATTGACAGGATTTAAATCTGTCCACGTATCATCCATAGCTATTCCATCTGCCTCATCCAAATAGTGTTTAATTCTCATCGTACCAGAAGACGTAAAATAAACCCTTCCTTCTCGCTTCAAACGCTCGATAGTTTCATTGGTTGTTGCTGTTCCAATTTTTTCGTCTTTAAAAAAGTGACCGTTTTCATCTTGTTTTGAAAATCGCTCTTTTATATATTCTTCCGTATAAGGTATTTTGATCGGATTATAAACGAAACTATCTCCTTTGGTGTACCAAAATATATAATCGTGGCTATGCCCTATACTAAATTTTCCTTTAAAACCAGAAGGAGTCATTCTCTTCCAAACAATGTCTGCTTGAAAGTTCTCTTCCCCAAATATCTCATCCATGAGAATCTTGACATAATGCCCGATGTGATAATCGAGATGCACATAGATGCTCGCCGTCTCGCTCATCACACTCTTGATAGCCATGAGGTTCTCGTACATCCAGTTGAGGTAACGTTCCTTGTCCCAGATGTCTCCATACATTTTCTCCTCAAACTCCTTCATCTCGGAGTTGTCGAGGTTCTGCTCTGCATCCTTGATGGCTTTCCGCACGAGCGGATTGCGACGGATGTTGATTTTCTTGGCATAGTCGGCTCCGCTGGCAAAGGGAGGGTCGATATACACCAAGTCCACCTCTATGCCCTGCTCCTTGAGATAGGCACAGGTGGCGAGGCACTCACCGTGCATAATGAGATTGTGCTGAGGATTGTCGCCCTTCTTTTCGAGCGACTCCACCTCATAAAGAGGCATTCCACGCTTGATGTGCGCCTCTATGCGGTCGTTGTCACGATAGCGAAGGATGCGACGGGTGCGCACGAAGTTGTCGAGGAGAGCTTGCCCCTCCAAGGTGTCAGGATAATATGGAATATATTTTGTTGCCATTGTCTTTTTTTATTCTAAAATGAATTGCACATGATAAACGCTATTCCGCCGTAGAGAAGAACCCCTTGAGCATGCGAACTGTCTTTGCCATTCTCGTCTCCACAGATTCGGAGTCCTCCAAATAGAGGAATTGGAAACGCTCACGATGGAACGCCTCGTTATTTTTGGGCACAAATACATCACGCATAAACTGCAAGCGTTCCTTGAACTTAGGCGCATACACCTCACCCTTGGTCTCTATGATGCAAATACGGTCAATCTTTCCCGCTCTATCTCTGCTCAGCACCAAGAAGTCGGGATAATAAAGTCCGTCATACTGCCAGTGCTTGCCTACTTTCTTGTAACAACGTATCTTGAACTCCGTAAGCGTTTCATCACCATTGAAGTAAAACTCCAGTTGCTTGCCCTTCAGCAGAGGTCGCAATCCGTCTACGAAATATTCCTTCTCTAAGTTACTGTCGAATCGGTAAGGCAGATAGTGATAAGTCTGGTTACGCTCAGGAAATTCATCCTTAGGTAGCTTACTCTGCTCAACCATCCTAATATCTTCGTCAGGTAATCCAACGGCTCTCATCCTCTCCACAATAGCCTTCACCTCGGGCGAGAGTTCCATCTTGCTAGGGTCGTTGTCCCATTCCAAGATTTCCCTCACCACACTTTGGCTAGGATAGATTCTGCTGTCGTCCTCCACCTCTATTGGCGCAGGATGCTCCACAGACAAGATGCTCGCCGTATCGGGCACAACCTCCTCGGTGATACGGTAATCACGCTTCGGCACGAATGCCTTTCGTATATTGGCACGTATCTGGTATTGATCGTAAGCAAAGTTTTCAAGACGACACTCCTTGTCGTCGCCATCGGCAAGCGTTATCTCCTCAAAGATGCGACGGAGCTGGGCCTCATGCTCCCTCAACTGGCTCACGCTGAGCGTGCCCATGCTCTACTTGGCTATTTTTTGCAACCACCATTGGAAAGTAAGACTCTCGCCCTCTTCCTTCTGCAACTTCTGCAACTCATCGCAATCGAGCAGATGACCATCGAAATCTTGCACATACACCAAGTGGGCATCCGCCTTCTGCAACAAGGCTTTATCGGCAAGGCGGGCAGCGGTGTCGGGCTGTTCTTCCACCACCTGAGTCTCATATTCCACCTTGAGCTGGAAGAAGTCAATAGGCGGTACCTTTTGCTTCTCCATACGAGAGAACCGCTCTATATGCTTCAGTTCGGGTTCAGGCTTGTTGCTGAACTCCTGCAAGGTGATGTTCTGTTGCTGCTTCAACTCCTTGTTGAGTTTGTCGGCATTCCACTTGTTCATCCATATCAGCGCATTCTCTCGCTCACCACGAGTCACCTGGCGAAGACAGCGGCACGAGGTTTGCAACACCATATTCTTAGGGCACGCTCCCTCGTGAGGAAGCACGACCCCCGTAAGACTCTTGCAATCCCATCCTTCCTTGCCTATCTGCACCAGCAACACGATGCGAACCTTGGAGGCAGGAGAATCCAAGGTGGCAAAAGCAGCCTCCGAACCTTCTGGCTCGGTGTATTTCTTGGCTCCAACCTTGGAAGAACTATTGCCCTTATGGCGCTTGAGCACCACTTCGGATGGGTTCATCCCATATTCCGAAACAATTTCGGAGACAAGCGGATAGACTTCCTCTTCCAACGTAGGAATCTGACCGCAATAGATGGCAAGCTTGGCTTGGGTTCCATCAGCATAAGTCGTATCTTTGTACTGGTCAAGGAACTCTCGCACTCCCTGATTGACAATGGTGAGCATGTCGTTATCGGTAAACTTCACCTCTGGTCGTTTCAAGAAATTATCAATTCCTTCTATCAGCGGATAATAATACACTACATTGGTGATATTGGTATTCTTAATGTCGAAACTTCCGCCCAATGTCACCTTCTCTGCTTTCTCCAAATAAGGTGTGCCCGAAAAACCCAACACATTACAAAAAGACTTAGTCTCTGTAGCCCACCCTGTAACAACCTGTCGAAGCTTGATCTCACCATCAGATGCATGATGCACCTCATCGATGAATACGGAGAGATAAGGCATCTTGCCTATCACATCACGCAACTCGTTGGCAACAACCAGCTGGCGATACTCGTCATCAGACAACATACCTGGGTTCTCGTCTCTCTTGTCCCAACTGTCCAAGATAACCTTCTCGGCATTGGTGACAGCCACCAGTCCCATCATCGTTCCACCCTCGAAATGCTGATTAATCTTGAAGGCATTTGGATTCTTGATGACATTGCTTTTCTTGGCACTCTTCTGCTCATCTAGCACCTCAAACTTCATCAGTCGTTTCAAGCTTACGGCTGTGGCAGGCGGAAAGAGCCAAGAAGCATCAAAGTTTTGGATGCTTCGAAGACTAGGCACGATGCTCGACTTCAAGCCCGAAGGAGCTAGAATCAAAAAATTATGTGCCCAAATAGGATTAAACGGTTCTATCTGGGCGAAATACAAGTCGATGTAGATGAAGGCAGCCATCAGATAGGTCTTGCCAGCACCCATCGGAAGGCTGAAGAGATAGTCGGAATAAGTTACCTTATAGAAGATGTCCCTCAGCACTTGCTCATAGTCTATCTCCCGAGCATGACAGCGGATGAACCGTTCCAGTTCGGGGGCAATCTGCTTGCCATTACGGTCTTTCTGACGGCTATACTGATAGAGAGCCAAGGCGGCAGGGTTCTGCATCATCACCTCCCTTGCCTCGGCATTGATTTCCTCGGCATCCACATCCGTCTCATTGAAGACACCCTCGGCAAAAAGTTGCCAAAGCGGTTTACCCTGACAAGCTATCTTCAAGTATAAATAAGTCTTGATGGCTTCTATCTGCGCATCACGCATCATGCCGCGTTGCTGGATATAGCCTACAAGGGGGAGTATCGTGCAATCAGGTGATTGAAGCCACAAATCTCTTTTCTTTTGTATCTGTTGATAGAACATTATCAGTCTGGTATTTCTTTTTTCCCTATTGGGCGCATTAAATCGTCATTTTCGTAAGACCGAATGACACACGACAGCAAAGATACACATAAAAAACGAGAATCAGCCCCTTTGGTCCACCTCATTGCCACATATCCTTCCCATCTGCGTGGAATAAATCAACATCATTTTCTTTGCCCAATGACGTAACTTAACCGCACCTGTTTACTCTCTCAGCAAAAAAGCTTATCTTTGTACCATTCGAGAAAAAAGCGAAGAAAAAGTGAGACGTGCAATCAGTCTGTGTAGAAGAATACCAGCGAGCATGTATGGCTGGATAGTAGCCACTATCTTGACATCGTCCGCACATGACCGTATCGTGTATATGGACATGAGGAGTCTGCTACATGCTGACTACAAGGATAGCACAGCTGTGCTCGACGTATGGGATGAGTTGCATGCTGCAAGCACCCTACAAGGCATCGTAAACAGGAAACAGCCCTTGCTCTACATCAACTATGTCGTGAACGGTGATATACAGGTGGACAGCTACTGGTGGAACAAGTATCGTCGGGCAGGAGAATGGCTGGCTAAGAGAGACTCCCTGGAATGTCAATCTGTGGAAGAGGCTGTCGCATTATTTAGGAACAAGATTAAGGGAGCCGTTGTGTATGACTCCCAAGTGGCATCCACCAGCAACGTGGCATCGTCCATAGCTGGTATAGAAAGTCTGGTGGCCATACGCTATGATACACGTCCCACATCACTCTACACACGCCTTGTGCTACAAGGACCTAAGTTGCCCGTGAAAGTTTGGCTTGTAAATCAAGACGGGACATCCATGTTCACGGGGCGCGGTACATTGCCAAGGTGCACACGCCCTTCCTCAGGCTCGGTCAAGTGTGACCCTTATCTATGGTTCATTGAGAAATACATGAAGACTGGGCGTTGTGACGGCAGATATGCAGGATATTATCTCGATCAAGTATGGCGCGACAAGGTACATTGCGCACCCTTGAACCACCACCAGCTCTGCAACCACGATTTCTTCGTATCGCATGGGGGATTCTTCTTCGATTTGTCTCCATGGGAGGACGAGCCTGCCACCGATGATCCCCGACAAGCTCCTGGCACCGACCAAGCCGTGCTGAACGAAATGCTCGAACAAGCCTACAGGCTGGGCAAAGGACACAAGATGTGTTACATAGGCGGTTTCCCCGCATGGGCTTACAAATATACGAGACATGCAGGAGGAAGGCATGAGGACGTGGAGACGGAGTGGCACTTCTCCGAACTTATCAGTCATCACAATGCCTTCAAGGATGCTGACGCGATTGGCTATGGAGCATTGGCCAATGCCTCTTTCTGGCAGCATTTTCCCACAAGAAGACACTACCCACAGCAATGGATCACAAAAGAGCAACTTAAAGCCAAAGGACTCATTGACCAGCAAGGCAAGGTGCGCACCGACCGTAAATACATTATTATATATATGGGTGACTATGATGCCTCATCGTGGGTAAGTCAGCGCACGCCCGACATATGGGATGCACCACAACGTGGACACCTACCCATCATGTGGTGCATAAGCCCAGTGCTCTCAGAACGTATTCCACACGCGTTGCACTACATACGCCAGACTGCCTCTCCCCAAGATTACTTTGCGGCAGCCGACAACGGAGCCGGATACATGATTCCTGACATTGCCGAACTGACCGACAGTCTGCAGGACACACATAACCACATCAACGCATGGGCCAGGCATTGCAGACGCTACTACAAGAAATGGGGCATCAGTGTGACTGGCTTCATCATTGATGCTACGGGTCCTCGAATGCAAGACAGGGCACTCGACGCGTATGCTTCCTTCAGCCCCAATGGTATCGTGCCGCAAAAGGTTCCCTCCTGTCTGCTGCATAAGAATATGCCCATCTTGCCATCTGGTCCTGACCTGGTGGATGAAGACTACAGACGAGCCGCACAAGTGCTGGTGGAGCATGTAAGTCAGGGGAGCACGCCCTTCCATTGGTTTAGGTGCATCCTCAAGTCCCCACTCTGGTATGAACAGGTGGTGAATGAGGCAAGACGCAAAGACCCAGACATTACCCTGCTGAGTGCGCCCGAATTCTTTGAATTGTATCGAATGTGGCTACAGGAGCAAAAATATTAGTTCTGTGGAAATAAAAGCAAAAAAACAGACATGCAAGAAACTCTGCTTGAAGACAACAAAAGGAACAAACGAATATACAAAGTGACGCTGATGGGTAGCACCGTTAATATGTTGCTACTCTTCATAAAATTCGTAGCAGGAATAATGGGAAACTCTGCTGCCATGGTAGCAGATGCTGTACATTCGCTAAGCGATTTCCTAACAGACATCGTAGTTATCGCCTTTGTGAAACTAAGTTGCAAACCTGCTGATACAGACCATGACTATGGGCACGGGAAATACGAAACGATGGCAACTTCACTCATAGGCATAGCTCTCGTGATTGTAGCCGTAATGCTGGGCTGGAATGGTATAAACAAGATTGTATTCGTATGTCAAGGAAACACGTTGGAATCTCCTGGCATAATAGCATTTATCGCAGCCTTATCAAGCATTATACTGAAGGAATGGATGTTTCGTATCACCAGAAAAGTGGCACATGAAGAAAACTCTCCAGCCTTGGAAGCGAATGCATGGCATCACAGAAGCGATGCACTCTCATCCATAGGTACAGCCATCGGTATAGGCGGTGCGGTGATGCTGGGGAGCAAATGGACTATACTCGACCCCATCGCTGCAGTCGTGGTTAGCGTGATGATTCTGATTACCGCCCTACGGTTATTGCGTCAAGCTTCAGGGGAACTACTTGAAGAAAGCCTTCCCAAGGAGACAGAGGAGAAAATCATGCAGATTGTGTATCAAGACTGTGACGCAAGTGACATACACAACCTTTACACCCGACGCATCGGAAACAATATAGCTGTAGAGATGCACCTAAGACTGCCTGGCGACATGCCTCTTGCAAAAGCTCACGAACATGCAAGTAAAATAGAAAAGAGACTACGCCAAAAATTTGGGAACGGCACACACATCATGCTACACATAGAACCCAAGAAAGAAAAAACCATATCCTAATATAATTATATACATAAAATGAAAATCAACTGTAGACTTACATTCACAGCTGTTGCGTTAATGGCTGCATCAGCCATGGGAATAAGTGCTGTGGGACAAGAGAAAGAAAATGCAGAAAAACTGACACCCGTAAAAACCATCTTCGTAGAAGGCACACATGCAGAGGGTGAAGAAGGGGCTGCTATGGTTGCTGATGGACATAAATGGACCAAATGGTGTCTGGATGCTCCCAAGGAAATGCCCTACAAAATAACTCTGGATGCAGGGAAAAGCATCGCCCTAAAAGCTTATGCTCTGACAACAGCAGAAGACACACATTCATATCCCATGAGAAACCCCATAGCATGGAATATATATGGAAGCAATGATTGTAAGGAATGGAAAACGGTGGAACAAATAAAATACAGCCGAAAGCTGAGCGATGAAAACGAACAGACTTACTTCTTTAAGATTCAGCCCCAAAAACAGTGGAGATACTACCGCTTTGAATTTACGCGAATGACAGAAGGCACACGTATACAACTTGCAGAGATAGAACTTTACGAATAAGGAAAAGAGACATGCTGGCCAATTTCTGCACAAGAATTGGCATTTTCTGCACATTCAGAAAAAAAAACGCAATCTTACAGCACGCCTTTCCACAAAAGACCCTACCTTTGTTCATAGAAAAGTTCTTCGGTCATGCCTCAGAAGAGACATACTAATCGGAGACATAAATGTTAAACTTCAAAACTTCATTATTATGGCTACAAAGAAATGGGTTTGCCCCGTATGTGGGTATGTTTATGAGGGCGAGAATCCTCCCGCCGAGTGTCCTCAGTGTCACGTTCCCGGCTCCAAGTTCAAACTGATGGACGAGAGCAAGGGCCTGCAGTTTGTTACCGAGCATGAGCTGGGTGTGGCCAAGAATATCCCCGATACAGAAGACGGCAAGTTTGTCCTGCAGGGACTGCATGACCACTTTGTGGGCGAATGCACCGAGGTAGGCATGTATCTGGCTATGAGCCGTCAGGCTGACCGTGAGGGCTATCCTGAAATAGCAGAGGCATTCAAGCGTTATGCTCTGGAAGAGGCTGAGCATGCTGCCAAGTTTGCCGAGTTGCTGGGCGAAGTGGTATGGGACACCAAGACCAACGTGGAGAAGCGCATGATGGCAGAAGAAGGTGCCTGCGCAGGCAAAATGGAGATTGCCAAGAAGGCTAAGGCTCTGAATTTGGATGCTATACACGACACTGTACACGAGATGGCTAAGGACGAGGCTCGCCATGGTGCTGGCTTCCAGGGACTATTCAACCGCTACTTCAAGAAATAAGCACCTATCAAGGCAACAGAATTGCCCAACACAGAGACATGAAAAGAGAAGCACGCTTTGTCAAAAGGCGTGCCTCTTTTTTTTACCCTATATTTATAGGGGTCAACAAAAGTCGCTATAAAAAATAATACTATAATACTTGGTCATTTAATACTATATTACTTGCTATACTATCTTACCATCCAGTTCCGTCAGTACCAGTTAGGTGGTACTGGAGTTTTAGCAGGCTGACACTCCAGTACCAAGCATATGAAACTGCAGTACCAGCTAGGTGGTACTGGATACGATATTAGGCAAGCAGTTTCTGTAGTCCTGCTTCTGCGTATTTGCTTCCGCGTCTCATGCCCTGTTGCAACAAGGAAGGGAAGCTGAGCGAACACCTTAAAATAGTTCATTAGATTTGCATATGTTGATCTCAAGAAGAAAAATGCCCAAACGGATGTCGCTACTGACTAACGATATGGAGATGTCTTCCGAGGTAATCATTGCCATATACCACCAAAGATGGGAGATAGAACTGCTCCTGAACCAACCTTATTTGACTAAAGAGGCTTACTTTTTCAAAAAGAAAAGTCCGCAACGCCTGTTTATGGGCATTGCGGATAGGTGTTCTATGCTATTTTAAGTTATAGCGGACAGCAATAAAATTCAAATTACTTTACCACCAAGTCTGTTTACCTTTCTTGTATGTGAATATACGTTCGTTACACCCCTTTGTCAAGTCACGAAAGAGGAAACTCCAGATTGGCTCATGGTTTTGCATATATCTCCTCGTAAATCTTTTGAAAAGGACAGTACTCAAACACTGTATTATTCTCGAATATAACCCTCGATGGAAGACGTACGCTTTCGAGGGAATAACAGAAACGGAACGCATCACTTCCGACATAAAGCTCTGGACTGTCCGCGTCCACTGTGTTCAACAATTTACAGTCAGCAAAGGCGCAACTTCCGATTGAACGAAGCGATTTAGGCAACCTCACGTTATAGAAATTGCAGCCAGAGAATGCACTACCACCTATTGTTTGGACTCCCTCCGGAACCACAAAATTTGCAGGCATACACATACCTGAAAAAGCATACTCGCCAATTTCCCGCACCTCTTTCGGTATGACTGTCAGGCCACACCCCTTTACCAGTTTCCCTGTCACCGTCTCTATGATGGCATTACAATCCCCATGAGAATCATACACAGCATTGCCTGGATCGACATCTATCGATGTGCAAAAACGACAACGCCCAAAAGCATTCGGGGCAATGCTTGTTACGGTACTGGGGATATGTATTTCGGTAAGAGAACTCCCCCAAAAAGCATTCTCGCCGATACTCTTTATTCCCTCTACGATTCTGGTGGCTCCGCACCCTTGTACAAGACTGTCTTCCCTAGTTCTGATTATGGCATTACAGTTTTCTCTGGAATCAAAGAAAGGATTGTGCGCTGAAACCTCAATATGCTTCAAGGCATGGCAACCATAAAACGAACTTTTCCCTATTTGAGCAACAGCATGTGGGATACACACGCTGTCCAAACTTACACATCCCCAAAACGCCATATCGCCAATACTTTCCAACGAACTTGGCAGAGAGATATGTTTAAGCCCCATACAATCGAGAAATGCGCCATCCTCTATTGAGACAATGCCTTCAGGGACAAAAAACTCGTCACAGTTCAACTGCCCCTCAAAGGCACATTGCCCAATACAGGCCACACCCATCGGTATGCGTGTGTCCTTGCACCCCAGCAGCAAAGTATGATTGTCCGTTTCTATCACCGCATTACAATCGTCACGCGAGTCATATGTGCTGTTTCCTGCGTCCACGACAATCTTCTGCAGCCTCGGACTGTATGCCAACGATGTTGGCTCTATGTATTCCAACGATGCGGGCAAGCAGACACTCTCCAAGTTAGCACACCGCCGAAAGGCATATTCCCTTATACCCCACACACCATCACTCACAACCAAATGCCGAATTTCCATGCGATTATAGAAGGCATACTTCTCCACTCCCTCCACAGGGTAATCATGTCCCTCAAATGTCACAGTCGCAGGTATAACCAGTGTACCATCACCGTTTACCGGCAGAGGCTCCGTAGGGGACACATCCATGACGACTACACTTGAGTCCCCTTCCCACATGCCATACTTCAAGGAATCTCTAATGAAATATATCCTGTTCTCTCCCATAATCTGTAAACAAAACAGGAAAGATAGGATAAACAAAGCCACGGATTTATTTATCATAATATAACACACCTTCTATTTGATCCATCTCCACTTCATGAGTCCCTGTGCTATCAGTATAAAAGACCTTACCAGTCTTCATATTTGTACGGTCAACCTTTGCATAATGCCCCTGGCCATCCTTTTGGAAGCAGACGATTCGAGCATTCTTCCTATTTTCCTTATTCGCAAAATAATCTATGGGAGAGATGCCGTCACGAAAATCAACCATCCCTGTCAACAAATTATATTTTTGCCCGATTGTAAGCATTGTACTCGCAGTCATAGCCCCTTTATCATAGTTGCAAGCCTCACGCCCATACTCTCTCATACGCTCGTAATATTTTGCAGCAGTATTATTGGGATCGCCATCTGTAAACACATTTCCATTACGTTTCTTTACCTCGGTAAGTGCAAAAAGGCCGCACTCATCATCGTAAACAGGCGTTTCTCGTTGCTTTTTCTTTCTTTGTTCCTCCGTCAGAATCTCTTGTGGTGACTCAGGGTCTGTACTCCTGGTCATGGGAATCTGCATGCCAACAGAAAGGTCATCGCTACCTGTCAAATCGCTGTCCCCAGAACAACTGCCAAGTAGACATACCAGCCAGCACAGCAATCCGAGGAAAAGAAGCACAGCCTTGCTTTTGTTTTTTGTTTTCATTAGTATTAATGTTTTAGTTATTAACAACATGATTACCAAGTGCGAATTTAACGCATTTTCTCGTATATCTTTTGGAACGGACTGTACTCAAACACGGTATTGCTCCCGAAGGTCACATTCTGAGGAAGGCGCACACTCTCGAGAGAATAGCAGAAGCGGAAGGCATCTCTTCCAAGGAACAGTTCCGGGCTGTCAGCGTCCACCATGTTTAACAGTTTGCAGTCAGCAAAAGCGTTGCTTCCGATTATCCGAAGCGAGTTGGGCAGCATCACGCTAGTAAAATCACAACCAGAAAACGCGCAATCCCCTATTGCCTGGACTCCCTCGGGAACCGCGAAATTGGCAGGCATACACATACCTGAAAAAGCATACTCGCCAATTTCCCGCACCTCTTTCGGTATGACTGTCAGGCCACACCCCTTTACCAGTTTCCCTGTCACCGTCTCTATGATGGCATTACAATCCCCATGAGAATCATACACAGCATTGCCTGGATCGACATCTATCGATGTGCAAAAACGACAACGCCCAAAAGCATTCGGGGCAATGCTTGTTACGGTACTGGGGATATGTATTTCGGTAAGAGAACTCCCCCAAAAAGCATTCTCACCGATACTCTTTATTCCCTCTACGATTCTGGTGGCTCCGCACCCTTGTACAAGTTCACTGTCGCGGGTTCTCACAATGGCATTGCACTCAGACCTGGAGTCAAAAGTCTCATTCTCCTTGGAGACCGTAATGCGACTCAGCCTTTGGCATCCTGCAAGTGCCTGACTCCCGATATACTTCACGCCATCGGGAATGTGCATCTCCTGCAAAGACATGCAGTCAAAAAAAGTGCTACGCCCAATAGACCTCAAAGAGTGTGGTAGAGAAATATGGACCAACCCTGTGCATCCCTCAAATGCTCCGATACCTAGGTTCTCTACCCCCTCTGGAATCTTACAAGTGGATAGGTTCGTCTGTCCAGCAAATGCATAATCCCCTATTGAGGTAATCCCCTGTGGGATGCGCGTGGTCTGACAGCCAAGCACAAGGGTATCAAATTCTTTATTGACAATGGCATTACAACTGTCCAAAGTATCATACCTCTCGTTATTCCCATCAACCCAGATTTCTTTAAGTCGGGGACAATAGCAGAATGCGTATGCGTCCAACCATTCCAAAGATGAGGAAACGTGTATGCTTTCCAAATTTGCGCACCCGAGGAAAGCGCCTTCGTCTATATACGTTGTCCTTTCCGATATTACCAGGCGTTTTATTTCCAGCCTATTACGAAAGGCATACCTACCCACGCCATCAACCACATACGTCCGCCCCTCGAAAGTTACAGAGTCAGGAAGAATTAACATGCTGTCCTGCAAAAGAGAAAGGCATGCTCCGTCGGCTACCGATGCGATGACGGCACACGAGTCTTCTTCAAAAAGTCTGTATCTCAAACAATCCTTGACTATGTAAATCCTGTCTTCCGCAAAAGAGGAAAAAGACAAGATACTTACACATATACTATATATATATACAAGTAGCCTACTTACCTTCATAGTACATTACCCCCTCCAACTGGTTTATGCTGACCTTGCCTTTCTTTCCAGTGCGTTCTGTATCGCTGTCGGTATAAATAATTTCCCCCTTTTTCACATCCACCCTGTCGATTTTTGCATAATGGTCTTTCCCTTCTTTCTGAAAGCATGCTATTCTTGCATTGTCTGCGTTCTGCTTTTGCTTAAAATAATCCCCAGAATTAGTTGTTCCATCAAAAAAAACATGTCGGTAAGGATTCCATTGCGCCGACCTAACGTAAGCATTGTACTTGCCGGTATCGCACCACCTTCGTAGGCATAATTGCTCTTTGCATATGCCTTCATTCTGTTATAATATTTCTCTGCCGTGCCGATTCTCTGTAATTGCATATCTGTCGCGTTTCGCCACCTCTGTCTAGGCATACAGCCCACACTCATTCTCATAGACAGGAGTACGCCTTCTTACTTCATCACTAGTCTGCCAGTCACCACCTGGCTACTCTGGGTTTGTACTTCGGGTCATAGGGATCTGCATACTGAGAGAAAGATCATCACTACCTGTAAAATCATTATCCCCTGTGCAACTGCCAAGGGCATAAACCAGCCCACACAGTAGGCTGAGGAATAGAAACAACACCTTGTTTTTGTTTTCCGTTTTCATAAATTGTTTTTGAGAGGTAATAAGGCAACAAGATTATTGCTTACAAATATAATATTTATTTTTCATTTCCATAAACTTTGTAGTTCGATGTGAATACAAATACACATTACCACCAAATCTTTTTTCATTTCTTCAATTGAAACCACCAGATAGACTCACGGTTTTCCATACATCTTGTCATATATTTTTTGAAATGGACTTTTCCAAAACACCATATTGCTCTCGAAGGTTACCTTTTTGGGCAAATCTACCACATAGAGATTAGGATTATAGGAGAAAGCATTATCACCGATATACAACTCTGGACTGTTGGCAATGACCGTCTGCAGCCCTGTACAACACATGAATGCATCACGCCTTATCGTCCTTAAAGATTTGGGCAGGATAAGCATCTCCATACCTGAGCACAAATAAAAGGCTTCCTCTGAGATTGTCTCCACCCCCTCGGGGATTTTTATGTATTTTGCCAAAGGAATTCTTGCGAATGCATAGCTACCTATTTCCCTTATTCTGTCTGTAATGACCGTTCGGACACAGCCGACCACAAGTTTCCCTGTGGCTGTCTCGATAATGGCATTGCAGTCTCCTTGGGAATCATACACAGCATTGCCTGATGCCACCTTGATGTGGCTACAGTCTGCACATCCCCAAAAAGCACGTTCACCGATATCCGTCACGCTACTGGGGATAGAAATCTCCGTAATGGGAATGCCCACAAAGGCCCAAGGCGCGATGCTCCTTATCCCCTCTGGAATTTTAGAGTCTCCACAGGCGGCAATCATCCTATCATTGTCCTTTTGCACAATGGCATTACACCCGTCTCTAGAATCATAAGTCTTGTTGTCTGGAGATACTTTTATGCTCTTTAGGTTTTGGCTATACCCCACGATATTCTCCCCTATTTCCGATACATTCTCTGGAATAAACAGCTCATGCAAGCTGATGCAACCTTGGAAAGCAGCATCGCCTATCCTCTTCAGGGATTTGGGTAAGGATACGCTTGACAGGTTTACGCATCCCTCAAAAGCGCATGCCCATATTATCTCTATCCCCTTAGGAATCTTCATGTCATATATGCTTTGCTGGCCAGCGAAAGCAGCTCGTCCTATCTGAGTCACTCTCTCAGGAATTCTCGTTGTTTGGCAACCTTTTTTTAGAATACCGTCTTGAGTACTAATTATGGCATTGCAGTTATCTTTAGAATCATACTTTGGATTTCCGTCTGCCACAGTAATTTTTTTGAGGCGCGAACAGCCCCAAAAACTATAATCATCAAGCGAGATGAGTGTTGAAGGTATATGTATGCTCTCCAAGTTGATACACTGCTGAAACGCATTATAACCAAGACCCCATATTCCTTCCCCTATGACCAGATGCCTCAGCTCTGGATGCCCAGAGAAAGCATCATCCTCAATCATGCTTACAGGAAGGGTGCGCCCCCCAATCGTTACTTCTGAAGGCAAGACAAGAGTCCCATCCGCAGAGACAGGCAATCTCTCACCAAAATCCACATCAGACACAACAACAGATGTGTCCCACTCAAGCACCCTATACTTCAAATGGTCAACGACATAGCAAATGGTATCACCCTTCTCACCCAGCACTGTAACAGACAGAAAGAGTAAGCATACGGCTAAAAGACATCTAACTACTTTCATTTTTCCTTACCATTATAATACATAATTCCATCGAGTTTACTTATAGCTGCCAAGGGCATAAACCAGTACACTCAATAAGGTGACAAAAAGAAGCACAGTCTTGTTTTTGTTTTCCATTTTTATAAATTGTTTTAAAAGGTTATAAGCAATAAGAGATTATCGCTCGCAAATATAGCATTTATTTTTCTTTTTCAAAATGTAACATAAAGTTTTTAAAAAAAACTACCATTTTATGTAGGCTTCGGAATGCCGTTCGGGATGCGTTCGTGTTATACACAAATAAAAAGGGCAAAAAACTTTGGGATAGGTCTTTTTTCTGAAAGCCTATATACTGAGCTGATAAAATAAGAGCAATACGCAGCATCTGGTTATACACTGTGGTGAATCAACCTGTACACCACAGTATATTTTTCCACGTATCCTACAAATGCATATCGGCATCCACAAAGCGCAGGGGAAGCAAGGCATCTACTCCACTGCACTCATACACACCCTCGGTGCCATAGAGCAAGATGCGCACAGGATGCCCAAAACGGTCTTCCACGCCAGAAATCACCTGACGGCAAGCACCACAGGGTGAGATGGGAGTCTGCAGGAAGCGATTGCCCTTGCGTGCAGCGATAGCCAAGGCAAGTACGGGTTGATTCGGATATTGGGCGTTTGCTGCAAAAAGTGCGGTGCGTTCGGCACATAACCCTGAGGGATAGGCAGCATTCTCCTGATTGGCACCTGTGAAAATGATGCCATTGGAAAGTCTTGCAGCCGCCCCTACACGAAACTTGGAATAAGGAGCATAACTGCCCTTGGTGGCCTCCATTGCCGCCTCCACCAGCTGGCGATCCTCACGTTGAAGCTCGTCCATTCCATAGATGCGAAACACACTCTTTATTTCTATTTCCTTCATAGACTAATGGTTTGTTTGACACAAATTTAAGTTTTTTTTTCTTAATTCGGCTATTTTTGGATAATTTTGTGCGTTCAAAGGGAAAACCATGCTAAATATGAAAAAAAACATAGTGGCTCTGCTCTTATTTGTATGCAGTGGCCTGACATTGTTCGCGCAAAGAACAAACCAAGCATACTGGACATACATTGACACCTATAAGGATTGGGCTATTGAACAAATGCATCAGTACAGAATACCAGCCAGCATCACTCTTGCACAGGGATTGTTGGAGAGTTCTGCTGGACGTAGCACTTTAGCAACAGAAGCAAACAACCATTTTGGTATTAAATGCGGTGGTTCGTGGACAGGTCCGTATGTTTTGCGCAACGATGATGCCCCCAACGAGAAATTCAGAAAATACAGAAATGCTCATGAGAGTTTCGTAGACCATTCACGTTTTCTGCAGGGCAGACGTTACCAGGGGCTCTTCCAGCTCTCGATTACTGATTACAAAGGATGGGCACGGGGACTGAAAGCTGCAGGATATGCGACCAGCCCCACATATGCAGAATCTCTGATAAGAATCATAGAAATGTACAACCTAAGTCAGTTTGACTCAGGAAAATACATATTGCTAAGCCAAAAGAAGGGTACGGTGGATCAAGATCCATTTTACATCAATCACATTGTGTACCGTAACAATAAGAACTACTTCATCGTAGTGGAGGCTGGCGACAACATGGCTACAATCAGTGAGAAGACAGGAGTGAGGCTGAAGGATCTTTATCGGTATAACGATTTACCTAAGGACTATGCTGCAACAGCCGGTGACATTATCTATCTGCAACAGAAGCGAAAATGTGCCTCAAAAGAATTCAAGCACAACCCCATCCATATTGTGGAACCCAACCAAAGTATGCATGACATCAGCCAGCTCTATGGCATCAGGCTCAAGAATCTGTACAAGTTAAATAAAATGCAGCCTGACCACACTCTGACACCTGGAGAGATTCTTCGTATCAGATAAGAAGAAGCTGCAAAATAGTTTTTTTTACGAACAAGCCAAAAAGCATAACCGCAAAATATGATAACATTAAGCAACATTGCCGTACAGTTCGGCAAACGTGTCCTGTACAAGGACGTAAACATGAAGTTCACTAACGGTAACATCTACGGAGTGATAGGTGCTAACGGTGCAGGAAAATCCACTCTTCTGAAAGCTATCAGCGGCGAACTGGAACCAAGTAAAGGTACTGTAGAGTTGGGCCCAGGGGAGCGACTGAGCGTTCTTAGCCAGGACCATTTCCAATATGATCAGGAAACAGTGTTGAACACAGTGCTCATGGGGCATACCACCATGTGGCAGGTGATGCAGGAGCGTGAGGCACTCTACAGCAAGCCAGATTTCTCTGACGAAGATGGCATTCGAGTGGCAGAACTGGAAGATAAGTTTGCAGAAATGGGAGGCTATACGGCAGAAAGTGACGCAGCCACATTGTTGAGCGGACTGGGCATACGTGAGCAAAAACACAACCTGCTTATGGGACAACTCTCAGGTAAGGAGAAAGTGCGTGTGATGCTGGCAAAGGCCCTCTTCGGTAATCCAGACAATCTGCTTCTTGATGAGCCCACCAACGACTTGGACTTGGATACCGTACAATGGCTGGAACAATATCTGAGCGAATTTGAACACACGGTACTGGTGGTAAGTCACGACCGCCACTTCTTGGACAGCGTCTGCACACACACCATTGATATTGACTTTGGGCGTGTGACCATGTTTGCTGGAAACTACAGCTTCTGGTATCAGAGCAGCCAGTTGGCTCTGCGTCAGGCACAGAACCAGAAAGCTAAGGCAGAGGAGAAACGTAAGGAACTGGAGGAATTTATCCGTCGTTTCTCTGCCAACGTAGCAAAGAGCAAACAGACCACAAGTAGAAAGAAGATGCTGGAGAAATTGAACGTTGAGGAGATACGTCCCTCCACCCGCAAATATCCTGGCATCATTTTCCAGATGGAGCGCGAACCAGGCAACCAGATACTGGAAGTGGAAAACCTAAAGGCAGTGGCAGAAGATGGCACCTTACTCTTCGACAAGGTAAACTTCACCATTGAGAAGGGTGACAAGGTGGTATTCCTAAGCCATGATCCACGTGCAATGACCGCCCTCTTTGAAATTATCAATGGTAACCAACAAGCTGTCACAGGCACCTACAACTGGGGAATCACCATCACAACAGCCTATCTGCCTGTTGACAACACAGAATTCTTTCAGAGCGATTTGAATCTGGTTGATTGGTTGAGCCAGTTTGGAGAAGGCAACGAAGTATATTTTAAATCATTCCTTGGCAGAATGCTCTTTAGTGGAGAGGAGGTACTCAAAAAGGTAAACGTACTCTCTGGAGGTGAGAAGATGCGCTGTATGATAGCACGCATGCAACTGAAAAATGCGAACTGCCTCATTTTGGATACACCCACTAACCACCTAGACTTGGAAAGTATCCAAGCATTCAACAATAATTTGAAGCTCTACAAAGGCAATATTCTCTTCTCAAGCCATGACCATGAATTTATCCAGACTGTGGCCAATCGTATTATCGAACTGACACCGAACGGTATCATAGACAAGATGATGGACTACGATGACTACATCAGCGATGAGCATATCAAGGAACTTAAAGAGAAGATGTACACCATAGCAGACTGACAAAATGGCACTTGGCATAGATATTGTAATACAAAAGCCAGTGAAACCATTGTACCCTAAGGTACACACAGTATATATATAAATATGAAAGAGAAAAAGGAAGAAGACTTGAAGCAGCAATGCAATAGCACTCAGCAGCCTGAAGAAAAAGCTACAGATAAAACCGACAAAATGACAGAGAAGGAGCAGCAGGCTAACACCGAGAGCAAGACTGACGAAAACGAGGAGGCTGAAAAGACAGAAAACAAGGAAAAGACAGTCGAAGAAAAGTTGCATGATGCAGAAGAAGAGATAGCAAATCTAAAAGACCAACTGCTACGAAAAATAGCAGAGTTTGATAATTACCGCAAGCGAACCATCAAGGAAAAGACAGAGTTGATTCTCAACGGAGGAGAGAAAACTGTGGTATCCATTCTGCCTGTATTGGACGACATGGAACGTGCATTGACCAATATGGAAAAGGCAGACGATGTGAAAGCTGTGGTGGAAGGTGTGAAGTTGATACACAAGAAATTCATCGACATCCTAAGTAAACAAGGAGTAAAACCCATCGACACGAAAGATGCCACATTCGATGTTGACCTTCATGAGGCCATTGCACAGTTACCCGCACCAAGTGACGAACTAAAAGGTAAGGTAATGGACTGCACACTCACTGGATATAAACTAAACGACAAGGTGATTCGCCACGCACAAGTGGTGGTGGGACTCTAACAAGCCACACGCTAACCAGAAAGGAGCAAGACAATGGCAAACAAAAGAGACTACTATGAAGTATTGGGCGTAAATAAAACTGCAAGTGACGCAGAGATAAAAAGCGCTTACAAGAAAATGGCCATCAAATACCACCCTGACCGTCAGGCTGGCAAATCAGAGGAGGAGAAGAAGGCTGCGGAAGAAAAGTTTAAAGAGGCAGCAGAAGCATACGATGTGTTGCGTGACCCACAAAAGCGCCAACAGTATGATCAGTTCGGATTCAACGGACCACAAGGAAATGGCTTCGGAGGATTCAGCAGCGAAAGCATGAACATGGATGACATATTCAACATGTTCGGTGACATATTCGGTGGTAGAGGTCATTTCGGAGGAGCAGGAGGTGGATTCGAAAGCTTTTTCGGAGGACACGGAGGAGGCAGAAGCGCTCGACCAAACTTTAGAGGAGCTGACTTAAGAATGAAGGTCAGACTTACTCTGGATGAAGTACGCACTGGGGTGACCAAAAAGTTCAAAGTAAAGAAAGACGTAGTATGCCCCGATTGTCAAGGTACAGGAAGCAAAGATGGGAAAACGGAGACATGTAGCCAATGTAAAGGTTCTGGTGCCGTTTATCGTACCATGCGCACTATGCTGGGAACGATGCAAACTCAAACTACCTGTCCTGGATGTGGAGGCACAGGATCTATCATCAAGAACAAATGCCCACGTTGTGGTGGAGAAGGTGTTGTAAGTGGCGAAGAAGTCATTGAAGTGAAGATACCTGCAGGAATCGAAGACGGAATGGTGCTAAACGTTCCGGGAAAGGGACATGCAGGCAAGCAAAACGGAACACCTGGTGACATTCAAGTAATCATTAGTGTGGAAGAAAGCAAGACCTTCATACGCGAAGGTAAAGACCTACACTACCAATTGCAGCTGGACATTCCAACAGCGGTATTAGGCGGTTCCGTAGAAATTCCAACACTGGATGGGAAAGTCAAAATCAAAATTGAGCCTGGCACACAACCCGGAAAAGTTATGCGCATACGTGGAAAGGGGTTGCCTGCACTGCAAGGATACGGCTATGGCGTTGGAGATATTATCGTGACTATTAACGTATACATTCCACAGAATCTGTCAAAGGAAGAAAAAGAAATCTTCGAGAAACTCAGAGACCGTGAGAATGTAAAACCTAGTTCTGACACGAAAGAAAGCTTCTTCAGCAAGTTTAAAAGACAATTTGAATAAAATTGTAAGTTATTAGGTCTTGGCAAGTTAACTAAAAAAAGTGTAAGACCAGAAAGCAGTTTAAACATAACATGACGTACGAACAAGCAACCACATATCTATATGAATCCGCCCCGTTATTCCAAAATATCGGGGCGGGCGCATATAAGGAAGGACTGAATAACACAGAAACTCTCGATGAGCACTTCCAACATCCACACAGACAATATGCCACAATACACGTGGCTGGCACCAACGGGAAAGGTTCTGTAAGCCATACACTGGCAGCGGTATTACAAAGTCAAGGCTATAAAGTAGGTCTATACACAAGTCCTCATCTGACCGACTTTCGAGAACGCATACGCGTAAACGGAAAAATGATACCCCAAAAGCGTGTGGTGGACTTCGTAGAACAAGAGCGCGGCTTTTTTGAGCCACTCCACCCTTCGTTCTTCGAATTGACAACTGCACTCGCCTTTAAGTACTTTGCCGAAGAACAAGTGGATATTGCTGTAATTGAGGTAGGTTTGGGCGGTAGACTCGACTGCACCAATATCATACATCCACTACTTAGTATCATTACAAACATAAGCTTTGATCATACGCAATTTCTGGGCAACACACTACCCAAAATTGCCAGCGAAAAAGCAGGTATCATAAAACACAACATACCTGCTATCGTGGGCGAATCAGACAACGAGAGTGTGACTGATGTATTCAGACAGAAGGCAGCGGAAGTAGGCACTACACTTACCTTTGCCGACCGACAAGGTGAGATTACGGACTTCACACGAACTCCCAATCAAGACTACACCTACCATACGGTCACCTTTGGAACCATACATGGTGAACTGGGAGGCTTCTGTCAAGAGAAAAACACAGCCACCATATTGGAAGCCATAAAAAAACTCAGCCAGCTAGGGATTACGATTAGCACGACTTCCGTAAGCGAAGGGTTTGCTCATGTATGTAAACTCACAGGATTAAGAGGACGCTGGCAAAAGATTCAAGAACGCCCTCTCACCATATGCGACACCGGTCACAACGTAGGCGGAATACAATACATCACCCGTCAGTTGACCAACACTCCACATAAAAATCTGCATATAATAATAGGTATGGTAAGCGATAAGGATGTAGACACAGTACTTTCCATGCTACCCAAAAATGCCATATACTATTTTACACAAGCTTCTGTAAAACGAGCTATGCCCTGCGAGGAATTCATGGAAAAAGCATCCTTGCATGGACTTCATGGGCAATGCTACCCCACTGTCGAACTTGCATATCATGCGGCACGATCCGCAGCAGAGATTGAAGATATGATTTTTGTTGGAGGAAGCACCTTCATCGTTGCCGATTTACTCAAACTTCAAGAAAAAGAAAACCGGTAATACGTTACCACAAGTATCATAGAGTTTACAAACCACAACAAATAGTGAAATTACCTTTGCCCCACATTTTTTTGGTCTTCCTATTTGGAAAGTCCAGTATTTATTATTAAGTTTGCATTAGGAATTTGGCGAAAAAGCCATAAAAGACGTCAAACTTAAACAATATTCCGATGGACAAAGAACTGATTTCCGGACTGAAGAGAGAAGACTTTCAGGCTGTGGTACAGGGTAAACAGACCGACCTCTACACTCTTACCAACAGTAACGGTATGGAGGTAAGTGTCACCAACTACGGTGGTGCATTGGTGGCCATCATGGTTCCCGACAAAGAAGGCAAAATGGCCAATGTCATCCAAGGTCATGACAGTATAAAAGGAGTAATAGAAAGCCCAGAACCATTTTTGAGTACATTGGTGGGCAGATATGGGAATCGCATTGCCAAGGGAAAATTTACCATGAACGGTAAAGAATATAGCCTGGCAGTGAACAACGGTCCCAATCATTTACACGGAGGACCTACAGGATTTCATGCCAGAGTATGGGATGCAGAACAAATCAATGAACATGAGTTGGTTTTGAGATACGTATCCGCCTATTATGAGGAAGGTTTCCCTGGCGAGCTTCAAATGATAGTAAAATACAGTCTGAGCGAAGACAATGAACTTATCATTGACTATCGTGGAACAACCAACAAGAAGACAGTGGTCAACATGACAAGCCACGGGTTCTTCTCGCTTGCAGGCATAGCCGACCCTACTCCAGAAGCATTGAATTGCCAACTGCTAATCAACGCAGATTTCTTCCTACCGATTGATGAGACAAGCATCCCCACGGGCGAAATTCTAAAAGTGGAAGGTACGCCATTTGATTTTCGTACCCCTCACACCGTGGGCGAACGCATCCATGATACTTCAAACCAGCAAATAGTAAATGGCACTGGCTACGACCACTGCTATGTACTCAACAAACGCGAACCAGGTGAACTCAGTTTCGCGGTTCGTTGCACAGAACCTGTAAGTGGGCGTGTGATGGAAATGTACACGACAGAACCAGGCGTGCAATTCTACAGCAGCAACTGGCTCAATGGTTTCAAGGGCACACATGGAGCAACCTTTGGCAAGTACAGTGCACTCTGCTTCGAGGCACAACACTTCCCCGACAGCCCCAACCATCCCTATTTCCCCAGTGTCATCTTAAAGCCTGGAGAGATTTACACGCAGAAGACAGTATATAAGTTCAGCACTGAGGAATAATCCTAGAAGCTACTTCTCCTGAAAATAATCATTCATAAAATCTATAATTTTAGCAAAACTAATGGCACAAAAATCAAAACAGTGGGCTGCGATTATAATGATGATCGCGCTCTTCGCTATGATTGCCTTCGTGACCAATCTGTGTTCACCCATGGCAGTCATCGTACAAAACCAGTTTGGAGCAAGTGAGCTTCAGTCACAGATTGGCAACTATGCCAATTTCATAGCCTATCTGGTAATGGGTATCCCCAGCGGTATGCTCATTGTCAAGTTTGGTTACAAGAAGACTGCTTTGCTGGCTCTCATCGTTGGTATCATAGGCATGGGTCTGGAGTTGTTGTCTGGCACCATGGAAAGCATGTGGATTTATCTGGCAGGCGCATTTATTTGCGGTTTCACCATGTGCATGCTCAACACCGTAGTGAACCCCTTGCTCAATGTACTTGGCGGTGGTGGTAACACCGGCAATCAGCTGATTCAGATTGGTGGTGCATTCAATAGTGCAGCCGCAGTGGCAGTTTATATTATATTGGGAGCCTTGATTGGCGAGGTTACCAAGGAGACAGCTATCGTGGATGCCGCTCCTGCCATGTACATAGCAGTAGCAATCTTCGTGGTAGCCTTCCTGGTGCTGGCAGCAACCAAGATTGAAGAGCCCAAGCAGGAACCCGTGAGCATGGACCTCGTGAAAGGTGCACTCTCTCACCGTCACTTCGCACTGGGTGCTCTGGCTATTTTCCTCTATATGAGCGTTGAGGTTGGTACTCCTACCTACATGATTAAGTACTTGACTAGCGACGTTGGTAGCTCTGCTGGTGTGGCATCTCTGATTGCCGCCGTTTACTGGTTTGCCATGTTTATCGGACGTACTGTAGGTGGTAGCATCGGCGGAAAGGTATCCAGCCGTGCTATGGTAAGCCCTGTGGCTACAGCAGCCATTGTCCTGCTTGCATTTGGCATGTTCGCTCCCACCAGTTGGCAGGTACAGGTACCTGGTGTAGACTGGGCAAACCTTTCTCTCATTTGGGTTGA
This sequence comes from uncultured Bacteroidaceae bacterium, assembly GCA_934394435.1. GTDB lineage: Bacteria > Bacteroidota > Bacteroidia > Bacteroidales > Bacteroidaceae > Physcousia. The sequence continues at coordinate 28,244 of CAKRRN010000006.1, read as the reverse complement.
AGTACCCGTGGGCGTAGCAGCCTTCATCTGCGTAGGTCTTTGCACATCCGTAATGTGGGGAGGCATCTTCAACATGGCTGTTGAGGGACTGGGCAAGTACACTGCCGCCGCTTCAGGTATCTTCATGACTATGGTGTTTGGTTGCGCTGTAATGGTAGCACTGCAGGCTGTGGTTGTGGACGCTACTGGTGGAAATTACCTCATCAGCTACATGATTCCTCTGGTTTGCGCAGCTTACATCTTGTTCTATGCGCTCATCGGATCCAGAGTTTCCAAGAGAGAAGAATAATCCATATATCGTATAATCTCAGTCTTGCGTCCTGCTCATGCAGCGACGCAAGACTCCTTTAACAAAACAACACAACCATGAGACTGACAATAGAAGATGTAAGAAGCCGTTTTGTAAAGCATTTCGACGGCACAACAGGTTCGGTTTATGCCGCTCCTGGCAGAATCAATCTGATAGGTGAGCACACTGATTATAACAACGGATATGTTTTCCCTGGTGCTGTAGAGCAAGGCATTATTGCAGAGATTAAGCCCAACGGCTCGCGCAAGGTACGTGCCTACTCTATTGACTTGAAAGACTACACGGAGTTCTCGCTCGATGAAGAGCAGGGTCCCAAGGCATCATGGGCACGCTATATCTTCGGTGTTTGCCGTGAGATGATGGCTCTGGGTGTTCCCGTAGAGGGCTTCAACACAGCCTTTGCTGGTGACGTCCCCCTGGGAGCAGGCATGAGCTCAAGCGCAGCTTTGGAGAGCACCTTCGCCTTTGCCATCAACGACCTGTGGGGCGAGAACAAGATTGACCGTATGGAACTGGCTCGTGTAGGACAGCGCACCGAGCACAAGTATATCGGAGTGATGTGTGGCATCATGGACCAGGCTATCTCTTGTTTGGGCAAAAAAGGCTCGTTACTACGCCTCGACTGTCGCAATGGCGAGTATGAGTATTTCCCATGGAACCCAAAAGGCTACCAACTCGTATTGGTAAACAGTTGCGTGAAGCACACCCTGGCAGGAAGTCCTTACAACGAGCGTCGTCTGCAATGCGAACACGTGGCAGAGATTATCGGACAGAAACACCCAGAGGTTAAGTCCTTGCGCGATGCCACCATCGAGATGCTGGAAGAGGTAAAAGGCGAGGTTACAGGTGACGAGTACAAGCGTGCGCGCTATGTCATCGGCGAAGTTGAGCGTGTATTGGCTGTATGCGATGCCCTGCAGAACGATGACTATGAGATGGTAGGCAAGATGATGTACGAGACCCACTACGGACTGAGTAAAGAATATGAGGTAAGTTGCGAGGAACTTGACTATCTCAACGATATTGCAAAGGAGGCTGGTGTGACAGGCTCACGCATCATGGGCGGTGGCTTTGGTGGTTGCACCATCAATCTGGTAGCCGAGGAACTGGTAGACAATTTCAAGAAGGTTGCCAAGGAAAAATTCGCAGAGAAGTACGGCAAGGAACCCATCATCATCGATGTGGTGATTGGTGACGGTGCACGTAAGCTCTGCTAAATGCAAGTCATGCCTGAAGAGGCATCGAAGAAGGCTTCCACGGCAGGACACATCTGCCATGGGAGCCTTCTCTCATTTAAGAAAGTCGCCAGGGCACTCCTGCCACAGAGTCAGCAGAACCCCATTTTAAAGCATCCTAGGATACTTTGCAAAGTATCTTAGGATACTTGCCCAACTATCTTAGGATACTTTGCCATGTATCTTAGGATACTTTTTTTACCATAACAAAATTATTATCTGACAGAACTATGCTATTTGACATCAAACACAAGTCTACAAGAAATATTATCATCCTGTGTCTGCTTGCAATTCTGCTACCCTATGGTGGTCAGGCACGCAAGCGTGCCCCCATCATTTATAAAGGTGGAATAGTGAGAGGCGACACCTCACGGCGTGAACTCACTCTGGTCTTCACCGCTGCAGACCGAAACGATGGTGTAGAACCCATACTTCGGACACTCAAGGCTCACCACATCAAAGGAGCTTTCTTCCTCACAGGGTCCTTTCTGAAACGCTTTCCCGAGGATGTTGCACGCATCAAAGAAGAAGGTCATTATGTAGGAAGTCACAGCTATAGCCATCCCTTGTACAGCACCTGGGACAACCCCGATAGCACCATTGTAAGTCGTGAGGATTTTGAAGCTGACATACGCCTCAGCTATGAGAAGCTTTCGCCCTATGGTATCAGCATTAGTAATGCACCCTACTTCATGCCTCCCTACGAACATTACAACGACACCATCTCTCAATGGGCAAAAGATATGGGACTCATTCTGGTCAACTTCACAAGCGGTACTGCCAGCAATGCCGACTATACCATCCCATCTATGAAAAATTACCGATCTTCAGAAAATATCTACCAAACCATTTTGGCAAAGGAAGAACAGGAGGGGCTGAACGGACATCTGATGCTGTTTCATGCAGGTACCTCCCCAGAGAGAGAAGATAAGTTTTACACCACCTATCTCAACATGCTGATAGATGAACTACAACATAGGGGATATAAATTCCGTTCTCTTCCCAAAGCTCTAAAATGAGAATAGCCAATAAGGCGTGAGCATGCGTCTGAGCTGAAATTTCATCGTTTGTCTCAGAGCGATGACCCAAGGAAATAGTAGCAAAAAAGCACTACTGCAACAAACTTTTCACTTTTCACTTTTCACTTTTCACTTAATATAGTAACTTTGTAGCGTAAAAAACAATTACGGCATAATATTTGCCATTTTAAAGAAAACAAGCATCATTTGCACTATGAACAGCATTCAGACAATGAACCGCGCAGCCGACAACATCCGTATCCTTGCTGCCTCTATGGTTGAGAAAGCCAAGAGCGGACACCCAGGAGGTGCTATGGGCGGTGCGGACTTCATTAACGTGCTCTATAGCGAGTACCTGCAGTTTGACCCAAAGAATCCCACATGGATGGGACGTGACCGATTCTTCCTTGATCCAGGTCATATGGCTCCAATGCTTTACGCTCAGCTTGCCCTTATCGGAAAGTTCAGTATGGACGAACTGCAGCAACTACGCCAATGGGGATCCCCAACCCCTGGGCATCCCGAAGTATGTCCAGAACGTGGCATCGAGAATAGCTCTGGCCCGCTGGGCCAAGGACACGCCTATGCTGTAGGTGCAGCCATTGCTGCCAAATTTCTTGCCGCACACACTGGTAACCCCACATTCGCTCATGAGACCATCTATGCCTACATAAGCGATGGAGGTATTCAAGAGGAAATCAGCATGGGTGCAGCACGAATTGCTGGTACATTAGGGCTTGACAACCTCATCATGTTCTATGATGCCAATGATATCCAGCTCTCCACCGAGACACGTGTGGTGATGAACGAGGACACAGCCGCCAAATACCGCGCCCTGCAATGGGAGGTAATAGAAATTGACGGAAATGACGTGGCACAGATACGTCAGGCTATAGAGACTGCAAAATCTGTAAAGAACAAGCCCACACTCATCATCGGCAAATGCGTAATGGGCAAGGGAGCCTTGAAAGCTGACGGCACCAGTTACGAACACACATGTAAGACACATGGGGCACCTCTTGGTGGAGATGCTTACCGCAATACTATCACCAACTTGGGAGGCAATCCCGATGACCCATTCCACGTATTTCCCGAAGTGCAGAACCTGTATGACGTTCGTCTTAAAGAACTGCAAGCTATGGCAGAGATACGTCATGACGAGGAAGCCAACTGGGCAGAGAAGCATCCCGAGAAAGCATCTCAGTTAGACGACTGGTTTGCAGGTCGTTTGCCACAGATAGACTGGGACCGTGTACAACTCAAGGCTGGCGATGCCACCCGAAATGCATCAAGTGCATGCCTGAGTATTCTGGCCCAGCAGGTGCCCAACATGATATGCGCCTCAGCAGACTTGTGCAACTCCGATAAAACGGATGGGTTCCTCAAACAAACCCATGAACTTCAGTTTGGCGACTTCTCAGGTGCTTTTCTTCAAGCTGGTGTGGCAGAGCTCACCATGGCATGTTGCTGCATAGGCATGACCCTGCACGGAGGAGTAATCTCAGCTTGCGGCACATTCTTCGTGTTTAGCGACTACATGAAACCAGCCATTCGCATGGCTGCTCTGATGGAACTCCCAGTAAAATTCATTTGGTCACACGATGCCTTCCGCGTGGGTGAAGACGGCCCCACACATGAGCCTGTCGAGCAAGAAGCGCAGATTCGTCTGATGGAGAAGCTAAAGAATCACAGTGGACGTAACTCCATGTTGGTAATGCGCCCAGGTGATAGTCGGGCAACAGTAGAATGCTGGCGACTGGCTATGGAGAACACACACACACCCAGTGCCCTCATCCTCAGCCGTCAGACCATCGAAGACCTCCCTCAGGACAACCCCTACCCAAGCATCCGATATGGTGCATACGTGGTGTCAGAAAGCGATGACAAGTTTGACATTATACTGTTAGGTAATGGTTCTGAGGTATCCACTCTGGTGGCAGGAGCACGACTGCTGCGTCAAGACGGCATCAAGGTACGCGTGGTTAGTGTGCCCTCTGAAGGACTCTTCCGCGAGCAGAGCACGGAATACCAGCAGAGCATCATCCCTGCAGGTTGCAAGATTTTTGGTCTCACAGCTGGTCTGCCAGTCAACTTGAGCGGTTTCCTCATTGGTGCCGACCCAGCAAGCCGCATATGGGGACTGGAGAGTTTCGGCTTCTCTGCCCCATACAAAGTGCTTGACCAGAAGCTGGGCTTCACCGCTGAAAATGTATACAATCAAGTTAAAGAGATTTTAGCATGACAAAGAAAATCGGATTGGCCAGCGACCATGCGGGCTTTGCCCTCAAGGAGCACATCAAGGTCTATCTCACATCACGCCAGATAGAATATGTTGACTATGGTACCCATAGCGAGGAGAGCTGTGACTATCCCGACTTCGGTCACGCACTTGGCAAAGCTATTGATACAGGTGAAGTCAGCATAGGATTTGCTGTATGCGGAAGCGGTGAGGGCATCAGCATGACACTCAACAAGCACCAACAGGTGCGCGCAGCCTTGTGCTGGAGACCCCAGATAGCACATTTGGCACGCCAGCACAACGATGCCAACGTACTGGTCATGCCAGGTCGTTTCCTCTCAGAGAGCGAAGCAGACAGCATCATGAACGAATTTCTTGCCACCCCCTTTGAGGGTGGACGTCACATCCGACGTATTGAGAAAATTCCCTGCAAGGACTAAAATTCATCAAGAAAAAAAGATACATGCCATCCCCCCTCTGAAGACTCCACTCCAGAGGGGGATATTTTTGCAAAAAAATGAGAGGCAACTTACGGCTCCCCGATAATCCAAAGGATTAGGCATATAATCTTGGTTCGGCAGAAATTTAGTAAAGATAGGATAATAGAGAGGAAATCCTTTTCACACAAGAGTAAGGATGGATGGAGTAATATAGTATTCAATGACCAAGTAATACGTGTTAAATGCCCATTGAATATAGTATTAAATGGGCAAGTATTATAGTATTACTTTTTAGAAAGACTTTTTATTGACTTCCGTAGATACGGTTTCTCACCCTATAATCAGTAAAAAGGTAGACGCACCGTTGTAAAACGGTAATGGTAGACGATTATAATAGTTCTTTTTTCTTTTCCTAACTGGGAAAATATTTTTCTCTAACTATGAAAATAAATCGAGCCGTTTCGTATGGATTTTATTATAACCTTTGTACAGACAAGCAAGCAGGCTTATAAGTACAGGTTATGCCTGTGAACTGTGTCTGAAACTCCCGCCCCAGGTTTATCGAGTGAGCCATAATCCACTCCATCCCAGAAAATACTCTTCTTTTCCCCAGGCCGAATTTTCGTTGACCATACCTCTCTTCGTATCCGCATCCCGAACAAAGCCCGAACGCATCCCGAACAAAGAACAGAGCCTCTCCTGCTATTTTTAAGCAACTAGTTATTTCTTGATTTTCAAGAATTCTTTTTATCTTTGCACTCTGTAATCATTTCAATCAGACAAAGTATGGGATTCTTCAATTTTTTCTCCAAAGAGAAAAAGGAGGTACTGAACCAAGGGCTGGAAAAAACCAAACAGAGTTTCTTCGGCAAATTGTCACGTGCCGTCATGGGAAAATCACGTGTAGACGATGAGGTACTTGATAACCTGGAAGAAATACTGGTAACAAGTGATGTTGGTGTAGACACCACCCTGGACATTATCCATCGTATAGAGGAACGTGTGGCAAGAGACAAATATGTGACCACAGCAGAACTGAACAACGTGTTGCGCGACGAAATAGCTCAATTGCTGACTGAGAGCGGAGCGCAAGACGAAGAGGGATTCAATGTGCCTAAAGACAAGAAACCATACGTGATTATGGTGGTGGGAGTGAATGGCGTTGGCAAGACCACCACCATTGGCAAACTGGCTTACCAGTTTAAGAAAGCAGGACTAAAAGTCTATCTGGGCGCAGCCGACACCTTCCGCGCAGCAGCCGTAGAACAGCTTTGCATCTGGGGCGAGCGAGTGGGCGTGCCTGTAGTAAAGCAAAACATGGGGAGCGACCCTGCCAGCGTAGCCTTCGACACACTGGCAAGCGCAATTGCCAACGATGCCGACGTGGTGCTGATAGATACGGCAGGACGCCTACACAACAAGAAAGGACTGATGGACGAACTTTCTAAGATAAAACGTGTGATGCAAAAACAGATTCCCAACGCGCCACACGAAGTTCTCCTCGTCTTAGACGGTAGCACAGGTCAGAACGCGTTTGAGCAAGCCAAACAATTCACGGCTGCCACCGAAGTGACAAGCATGGCCATCACCAAATTAGACGGATCAGCCAAAGGAGGAGTTGTAATCGGTGTGAGTCACCAATTCCAGATTCCCGTACGTTACATTGGACTGGGCGAGGGCATGGAAGACCTTCAGCCCTTCAACCGAAAAGAATTTGTTGACTCTCTATTCAAGGACTGACTCACTCCCCTCTCTCCTCTCCCCCCATAAGGAGAGGAAAGAAAAATGGAATTTCATAGAATGAAAAAAGACACAATAGACATCATAACACTTGGGTGCAGCAAAAATCTGGTAGACAGCGAAAGACTTATCCGCCAGCTGGAACTGAATGGCTACCAAGTGACACACGACACAGAAAATCCCAAAGGCGAAATCGCTGTTGTAAATACATGTGGATTCATTGGTGACGCCAAGGAAGAAAGCATCAATATGATTCTGGAAATGGGCGAACGCAAGCGTCAGGGAAAGCTCAAGAAACTGTACGTAATGGGATGCCTCTCAGAACGATATCTAGCAGACCTTGAGAGTGAATTACCAGAAGTAGACCACTTTTACGGCAAGTTTGACTGGACCAACCTATTGGAAGATTTAGGCAAACATTACCATCCGGAATGTAGCAACGAGCGACGCATCACCACTCCGCAACACTATGCATACCTGAAAATATCAGAAGGCTGTGACCGACACTGCTCATACTGTGCCATACCTATTATTACAGGACGCCACAGGAGTCGACCTATGGAGGATATTCTGCAGGAAGTACGCACACTGGTGGAGCAAGGGGTAAAGGAATTCCAAGTTATCGCACAAGAACTGACCTACTATGGTGTAGACCTGTACCACGAACGACGCATTGCCCAACTGGTGGAAGCCATTGCGGAAATACCAGGAGTGCAATGGATTCGTCTGCATTATGCCTACCCCACAGATTTCCCTATGGAGCTACTGCGTGTAATGCGCGAGCATGACAACGTATGTCGTTATTTAGACATTGCTTTGCAGCACATCTCTGACGACGTGCTTGCCGCCATGCACAGACATGTGACAGGCAAACAGACTTACGAACTGATAGAGAAGATACGCTCCGAAGTGCCTGGCATCCATCTGCGCACCACACTAATGGTAGGTCACCCTGGTGAGACGGAAGAAGGTTTTCAAGAACTGATAAAGTTTGTCAAGTGGGCTCGTTTTGAGCGTATGGGAGCTTTTGCCTACAGTGAAGAGGATGGCACCTATAGTGCCAAACACTACAAGGACGACATTCCGCAGGAGACCAAAGAAGCCCGATTAAGCAAGCTGATGCGCATACAACAGACCATTAGTGCAGAAGTTCAAGAAGAAAAAGTTGGGCAAACGCTACGCGTAATTATTGACCGCCAGGAAGGTGATTATTATGTGGGGCGTACAGAATTTGACTCTCCCGAGGTAGACCCCGAAGTGCTCATCCATGCAGACGAGGGGCTGTCACTACCCATCGGCTCATTTCAATGGGTAAAGATTGACAGAGCCGATGATTTTGACCTGTATGGACATTGCACGGAAGAAGCATAAGGAAAGTGTATAAGGCTATTGTCTGAATTCACCTTTTGGGGGAATGGGGTGGACGCGCATCAGACGAGAATTGCCAACCACACCCCCCATTTACCTATTATATATATAAAGACGTTCCACTCCGAAAGAGATAACAGAATCAGATGAACAACAAGGAATTCATAAACGAGCTAAGCTTAAAGACTGGGCTTTCTGCCAAAGAAGTGGCCTCATACACAAATGCCCTGTCAGCAACTCTTTCTGCCCATCTGGCAGAAGAGAATCCCGTGTCTATCATAGGATTCGGTCAGTTTGAGGTCAAGCGTAAGATGGAACGTGTGATTGTCAATCCGACAACCAAACAGCGTATGCTGGTACCTCCTAAAATCACAGTAGGTTTCAAACCTGCCCAAGCCCTCAAAGAACGTGCCAACCAGAAAAACATAAAGGAATGACAGGAAACAAGATTAACTGGCAAGACTTGGCCGCAGAACTGGCCACACGAACAGGAATGCAACGCCGAGATGCAGAAACATTCGTGCGCTCATTCTTCGATACCCTGGGTCAAGCTATCATCGATGAGAAATCTGTCAAGATAAAGACACTTGGCACATTCAAGATGGTGGAAGTGCAGGAGAGGGAGAGTGTGAACGTGAACACAGGAGAGCGGTTTACCATATCAGGACACGTAAAAATAGGATTCCTTCCAGACAACGCACTAAAAGAACTTGTCAACAAGCCCTTTGCTGACTTTCAGACTGTGGTGCTCAACGAAAAGACCACCGCAGAGGACATGGAAAAAATAGACAAGAAATACGAAGCATATGTCTCAGAATCCGAAGAAGAAGAAGAGGAAGAGAAAAGCGACGAAGCCACTTCTTCTTATGAGGCAGAAACTGCGAAGGAGGTAGCCAGTGAACCTACCATCCAACAAGAGGAGGAGAAGGAAGATAATAAACCGACATCTGACAGTCTTCCAACAGCAATCGGTGAAAACCCATCACAGCTCCCAACGGAAGATAATTCTTGCCAATTGCCAAAAGAAGAGGAAAAAGAAGAGGAAGAAGAAGAAGAAATTGTTGTCGTAGCGAAAGAAGAAGAGGTGAAAGAACCTTGCACCCAAAAGGAACCCGAAACTCCTTCTGAAGAAGCGGACTCCACCTCCATACACTCTCAGAAGCCACAAAGCACGGCACAAGATACCCCTTCGTGTCAGGCAATGCAATCGGAAAAGGTCGTCTATGCGCCTAAAGAACCAGAGAACAGCCGTATCCCACAGCATAATATCTGGCGCACATTATTCCTGGCACTCGTAAGCATACTGATAATGATTGCGTGCTACATGATAGGCTATCTGAGACTAATAAACATGAGTTGGTTATGCATGCCACCGGCAGAAGAGCTCAGCGAACAGCCTGTCATGCCTCTGCCTATAGAGCAAACCACCACGGGAACAAGCGACATAGACACGTCTGTCACCAAACAGGTCACAGACACCAGCTACGCCAAATCACAAGAAACGCCAGGCAAGGAAAATACGGTCAAACAGGCAGACCCAACCAACACGTCTGCTAAAGAAGCCACTCACGAAAGCACGACTCAGAAAGAAACCCAAACAGACAACAGAAACAAGCAGCTGCAAGCAGCCAAAAACTACCCCCAAGTAGAAGGAGGCAAATACCTTATAACAGGAGTACTCAAGACGAGAGTCATGAAACACGGTGAGAATCTCTATCGCATCGCCCATCAAGAATATGGTCGTAAGTCTGCAGTAGAATACATCAAGGTATTAAATAAATTGTCTAATCCAGACACCATTCCCGTAGGCTACGAGATAAAACTACCTCGCCTGGTCCTAAAAGAAGAATGAAATTAAGACTCAATTAAACACATTTAACAATGAGCCACATGTGGAGTAACCATTTTTTGCACTTCATATGTGGTTTATACGTGTTAAAAGCTGTATTTTTGTAAGCAAATAAAAATGGAATATAGAAAAAACATAGCATTATGGCAGAATCTGTAGATATTCGTGCATTGAACGAACTGATAGAAAGGCAAAGTCCTTTCGTGACCAACCTGGTGACAGGTATGAATCGGGTGATTGTGGGACAGAAACACCTGGTAGAATCACTTCTGATAGGACTACTCAGCGATGGACACATCTTACTGGAAGGTGTACCTGGACTCGCCAAGACAAAAGCCATCAAAACACTCTCACAATTGGTAGAAGCTAAGTTCAGCCGCATACAGTTCACTCCTGACCTGCTCCCTGCAGACGTTATCGGAACTATGATTTATAGTCAAAAGGACGAACGATTCATGGTAGAGCGAGGTCCTGTATTTGCCAACTTCGTACTCGCAGATGAGATTAACCGTGCCCCAGCAAAGGTGCAGAGCGCACTTCTGGAGGCCATGCAGGAACGTCAAGTGACCATTGGTAAAGAGACCTTTGCCCTGCCCAAACCTTTCCTCGTACTTGCCACTCAAAACCCAATAGAACAGGAAGGTACCTATCCTCTACCCGAAGCACAGGTAGACCGCTTTATGCTCAAAGTAATTATAGACTATCCTAAACAAGAAGAGGAAAAACTCATCATACGTCAAAACATCAGTGGTGAAAAGACGGAAGTGAAACCCGTTGTTACGACACAAGACGTAGAGAACGCACGTGAGGTTGTACGTAGCGTTTACGTGGACGAAAAAATAGAGCAATACATCTCTGATATCGTATTCTGCACTCGCTATCCCGAAAAATATGGATTGAAAGAGATACAGGACTACATTGAGTTTGGTGGTTCCCCTCGTGCCAGCATCAATCTGGCATTGGCTGCTCGTGCATACGCATTCCTAAAACATCGCGGATACGTGATTCCAGAAGACGTACGTGCTGTGGCTCATGATGTCCTGCGCCACCGTATCGGACTGACCTACGAAGCCGAGGCCAACAACGTAACCTGCGAGGAACTGGTGAGTAAGATTGTAAACAAGGTGGAAGTGCCCTAAGGCATATACCTTATCCAAGTAAGGAATAAGAAACAAAGTGCGATGGAGACATCAGAAATCCTAAAGCGTGTCAGGCAGATTGAAATCAAGACCCGGGGCTTGAGCAACAATATCTTTGCTGGAGAATACCATTCCGCATTCAAGGGACGCGGAATGGCATTCTCTGAAGTGAGGGAGTATCAGTACGGGGATGACATACGCGACATAGAATGGAACGTGACCGCGCGCTTCAACAAACCATACGTAAAGGTCTTTGAAGAGGAAAGAGAGCTCACTGTCATGCTGTTAGTAGACGTTAGCGGAAGTCTCAACTTCGGTACACAAAAGCAGATGAAACGCGACATGCTGACAGAAATAGGAGCCACATTAGCCTTCTCTGCCATCCAGAACAATGACAAGATAGGAGTTATTTTCTTCTCAGACAAAATTGAGAAATTCATTCCACCCAAGAAAGGCAGAAAGCATATTCTCTACATCATTCGCGAACTACTTGACTTCAAGCCAGAAAGCAAACGGACAGATATCCGGGGCGCTGTAGAATACTTGACACGTGCCATCAAACGCAGATGCACAGCATTTCTGCTGAGCGACTTCTTGGACAAGGGAGACTTCCGTCAGGCATTGACTATCGCCAACCGCAAACATGACATGGTGGCAATACAAGTCTATGACCGCAGACTGGCAGAACTGCCAGATGTGGGATTGATGAAGATGAAAGACAACGAGACCGGGCAAGAAATCATTGTAGACACGAGTAGCAAACAAGTTCGCAAAGAACATGCCATTTGGTGGAAGAAACAGAAAGAGAGACTTACAGACATATTCAACAGAAGCAATGTCGATGCAGTAAGTGTAAGAACAGACGGAGACTACGTGGCAGCACTTATGTCTCTCTTCGCAAAACGAAACTGATGATGGATAGACATTTATCTCTTTGGAATAGAACAGTCCTGACACTCCTGTTCCTGTGTACTGGTTTTATAGCAGCAAGCGCACAGGTACAATTTGATGCCAAGATTGACTCTCTGAATCTGACAATAGGCGAACAGACCACAATAACGCTAAATGTAACCTGTAACAAGGGGCAAAAACTCGTATTACCACAAATAAAAGCTGGAGACGAGTTGATGCCCAACATTGAAGTCGTTTCTGTGGAGCATCCTGACACATCCCTGCTCAACGAAGGCAAACGCATCGAAGTGACCCAAAGGCTCACGGTGACCGCTTGGGATTCCTCGCTGTATTACCTACCTCCCTTTGAAGCGACTGTGGATGGAAAAGTATACAAGACAAAAAGCCATGCCTTGAAAGTATTCACCGTAGAACCTCTGGACACCGTACATCTGGATAAATTCTATCCACCCTATCCCTATATGGATCCAGAGTTCAGCTGGGAAGACTGGCAAGGAGCAGTATGGTGCTCCTTCCTTTTTGCTCTGTTGATATGCATTGCTTATATACTGTATAGCCGTGCACGAAAAGGAAAACCCATCGTACGTATCATACGTCGGAAGAAATACCTTCCGCCCCATCAAGTTGCCATCAGCGAAATTGAACGAATCAAGAATGACCGTACCTTGACAGATGAGAACAGCAAGGAATACTATACGCAGCTGACAAACACACTACGTAACTACATTCAAAGTCGCTATGGATTCAGTGCTATGGAAATGACTTCTGACGAAATCATTGACCGTCTGATGCAAGAGAATGACGAGCAATCACTACGCGAACTGAAAGACATTTTCAATACCGCTGATTTGGTGAAGTTTGCCAAGTACACCACCCTCATCAATGAAAATGACGCGAATCTGGTAGCAGCTGTAGAATATATCAATCAGACAAAGCAAGAAGAAGATCCAAACAAGAAACCTGAGCCCGAAATCATCAAGGAAACGGACCAGAAACGCATGAGCCAAGTACGCGGAATGCAGATAACAGCCGTTGTACTGACAGTTATTTCATTGGCATTGATAGCATATGCGGTATGGCGTGTGGCTGATTTGCTGATGTAAAACAAAAAAAGTAGTTGAGGAATACAATTATGACATTTGCCAATTCAGAATATCTCTTCTTACTGCTGTTGCTGATTCCCTACATCGCATGGTATCTGCTCTGCTACCTCAAGCAGGCACCAAGCATGTCCGTCAGCACAGTAGCTCCATTTATACAATCACACAAATCGTTGAGGCAAAGGCTCATACACCTGCCATTCCTATGCCGAATCGCTTGCATAGCCTTGGTCATCATAGCCCTTGCACGCCCTCAAACGACAAACAACTGGAGCACCAAAAACATTGAGGGAATAGACATCATGCTCTGCATGGACGTAAGTACCAGTATGCTGGCTGAGGATTTGAAACCTAATCGTATAGAGGCAGCGAAACAGGTGGCAGTAGAATTTATCAACGGACGTCCAAACGACAATATCGGACTTACGCTCTTTGCAGGTGAAGCCTATACGCAATGTCCAATGACTGTTGACCACGCTGTATTACTCAATTTGCTCAACGGTATGAGAGTGGATATGGCTGAACGAGGTCTTATCTCTGATGGTACAGCCATTGGCATGGGCATTGCCAATGCCGTCACACGTCTGAAAGACAGCAAAGCTAAGAGTAAGGTCATCATATTGCTAACTGACGGAACAAACAACTGCGGACAAATCAGCCCAAACACAGCTGCTGATATTGCCCGAAGTTTCGGAATCAGAGTCTACACCATTGGGGTAGGCAGTAATGGCAGTGCTCCCTATCCTTTCCGTGTGGCAGGACAGACCATCTATCAGAATATACCTGTAGAAATTGACACAAAGACCTTGACAGCCATTGCTGCCAAAACCGATGGCGAATTTTATCGAGCAGGTAACACAAGCAAATTACGTGAGGTATACCACCAGATAGACCAATTGGAGAAAACGAAAATGAACGTAAGGAAATACTCCAAGCGTTATGAGGCATTCTTCCCATTCATGCTTTTCTCACTGATATTCCTCGGCATAGAATTATTATTGCGTGATACGCTACTAAGACGTATTCCATAAACACAAAAAAAAGAGATTCAAACATGTTCAGATTTGAAAATCCGCAATACCTATATTTCATGGCAAGCATAGCCATACTTGCCATGATACACTATTACTCCATTTATGTCAAGAAAAGACAACTGCGGAAATATGGAGACATGGACTTGTTAAAGCAACTCTTTGTGGGAGTTTCCCATTGGCGCCCAGAACTAAAATTTTGGTTGTGCCAACTTGCATTAGCATCTTTTATCATCGCCCTTGCACGTCCTCAGTTTGGAACACGCATGGAGAAGCAGGAGCGTCAAGGTATAGAGGCTCTCATCCTGCTCGATGTAAGTAACTCCATGATGGCAGAGGATGTAAAGCCCAATCGTTTGGAGAAAGCCAAGATGATGATCAGCAACATGGTAGACAACATGAAGGATGACAAAGTAGGTCTGATTGTCTATGCAGGTCAAGCATTTACCCAATTACCCATCACAAGCGATTACGTAAGCGCAAAGATGTTTTTGGAGACCATTTCACCAGCTATGGTCACAGTACAAGGTACAGACATCGCTGCGGCTATAGACCTTGCCACACGAAGTTTCACTAATCAAGAAGGCGTAAGCCGCGCTATTTTTGTGATAACCGATGGTGAAGACAATGAAGGAGGTGCGGTGGAGGCTGCCAAAGAAGCAGCTAAGAAGGGAATGCGTGTATACATGCTCGGCATAGGTGATCCCAATGGAGCTCCCATTCCCCAACAAGGAAGTTCAAATTATATTCAAGATGAAGAAGGCAACGTTGTCGTGTCTAAACTCAACGAAGACATGTGTCGCGAGATTGCCAAAGCTGGTAATGGCTCATATATATACGTAGACAATAGCAGTTCAGCACAAGTAAAACTCAACGAGCAGATCAACCGTCTGGCCAAGACACGAATGGAAAGCCAAATGTATAATGACTACGACGAGCAGTATCAGGGCTTTGTTTTTCTGGGCTTGATATTCCTTTTACTGGACATCATGCTTTTGGAAAGAGAAAACCCACGTCTCCACTTCTCTAAGATTTTTAACAGGGGGATGAGATCATGAAATATATATCAACAATCATACTTTTCATAGCAGCAACAGCCATTCCGTCTGTGGCACAAAACAGCAGAGACTATATTCGCAGAGGAAACAGACTGATGCGTGACACAGCCTATGCCAAGGCACAGGTCCAATATCAGAAAGCCATTGAGGCAGATAACGCTAATGCACGTGCACACTTCAACATAGGCAATGCCATGCTGATGCAATCTAAAGCCAAAGACGCGATGAAGGAATACGAGACTGCCGTAAAACTGGAGAAAAACAAGTTGCGGTTAGCACAAATGTACCACAATATGGGCGTTCTGCTACAGTCTGCAAAACAGCCTGACAAAGCCCTTGCGTGCTACAAACAATCATTGCGCAACAATCCGAATTCCGAGGAAACGCGATACAACTATGCCCTATGCCTTTTCCAACTGAAAAAGAACGGTGGAGGTCAGGATAATCAAAACCAGCAACAAGACCAAAACGGTCAAGATGAGAAGAAGCAGCAGGACAAGCAACAGCAACAAAAAGAGAAACAAGATAAGAAAAACGATAAGAAAGAAGAGAAAAAGCAACAACCTGATCCTCAGCAAATGAGTAAAGAGAATGCTGAGCAGATGCTCAAGGCTGCCATGCAAGACGAGAAGGAAACTCAGGAACGCCTCCAGAAGGCACAGCAAAAGCCTAACCAAAAGCATCTTCAGAAACAATGGTAATACAGGACATGAAGAGATTATTACTTTCACTCGCTTGGGCTGCAATAAGCACGATGATGGCAGTCGCACAGGTGACACTCAAAATGGAAGCACCTCGCCAGACAGAGGTCGGCGAACAAATACGTGTAAGGTTTGTGACAAACACCACAGATGTAGAAGACATTCAAGTGGGCGACTTCACTGGATTTGAAGTTGTATACGGACCCAGCACAAGCCGAAGCAACAGTTTCACCATGATAAATGGTAAAACCACGCAGAGTAGCACAACGACATATACCTATACATTGGTTGCCACCAAGGAAGGTACATACAAACTTCCTGCTGGTACAATCAGAGTTAACGGAAAAAATATCAAAAGCAATACTGTCACGGTGGAAGTACTTCCTTCATCAGGGAAAGGACATGGTGGAAATCAAGGAAACGCCAATCAAGGAAACCAGTCAACACAAAATCCGCACCAAGGAAAAGGACAAGGGGCTGGTTCGACCAATATTAGCGCGAAAGACCTTTATATGACTGTTACAGCCAACAAGACAAAGGTGTATGAGCAGGAAGCAGTACTACTCACATACAAGCTCTATACGTTGGTCAATATACAACAGATTGCAGGTGAAATACCACAACTGGACGGTTTCCACGTACAGGAACTTGACTCCAAACAACAAATGTCGCTCAAATATGAGCGTGTAAACGGACGCAATTATGGCACAGCCATCTGGCGACAATATGTGCTTTTCCCTCAGAAATCTGGAAAACTAAAAATTCCAAGCGTAACCTTTGACACGCAAATTGAGGTGCAGAATACAAGTATGGATCCGTTCGATGTATTTTTTGGTGGAGGAAGCCTCACGCAAGTGGTGAGAAAATCCATTGTGGCACCGTCATGCGAGTTGGAAGTTATGCCCTTGCCCTCTCCCAAACCTGATAACTTCACAGGTGCAGTAGGACATTTTGCTATTTCCGGAAGCCTTACGCCACAGAATATCAAAGCCAACGACGCAGCCACTCTTCGATTGGTGGTCAGCGGATATGGAAATATGAAACTGATGACCGCACCCAAGGTCAACTTCCCAAAGGATTTCGAACTCTACGATCCAAAAGAAACAGACAAGACCACCTATACAGCCAGTGGAGCAAAGGGCAACAAGGTATATGACTATGTGGCAGTGCCCCGTCACAGCGGAACCTTTCATATCCCAGCTGTAGAATTCAGTTACTTTGATTTGGAAAGTAAATCTTACAAGACCTTGAATACAGACTCAATGTCTATTACCGTAGCCAAAGGTAATGGACGTATGACCACCATGACCAACGAGCAAGAAGATTTAAAGGTATTGGGTAACGACATTCGATTCATCAAAAGAGGAAATGTAAATGTTGATACAACAGGAAAAATCATATATGGAAGCCCGCTCTACTGGCTTGCATACCCGATTTTGTTAATCATGGCCATATGCGGACTTTATTTCGGGCGAAAAATTATGCAAGGGAGCGAAGGACACAAGAAAGCCAGCAAGGTGGCATCCAAACGCTTGCGCAATGCAGAAAAACTCATGCACCAAGGACAATGTGAGCAATTCTACGAGGAAGTCATGCGTGCCCTCCTGGGCTACGTGGCAGATAAACTCAGTCTGTCAATGAGCGATTTGACTAAGGATAATGTGTCAGAAGCAATGGCAACACACAAAGTTCCCGAAGAACTTATAAAGGAGTACGTTGAAGCAATGACAGAATGCGAGTTTGCACGCTTTGCGCCAGGCGAACCTGCAGAAAAAATGGAAAAATTGTACCAAGAGGCATCTGACTGCATAAACAAACTGGATGTCACTATAAAAAGAAGTTGAAAAAGGAATGAAAAAGATAACTTTATTCTTACTGGGAGTGCTGATGCTACCGACATTATGCATAGCCACAGAAAGCAATGAACTTGACAGTTTGAAAGCAAAAGCGGACAAGGCTTTCGGCGAAGAGAAATATGAAGAAGCGGCAAGCATATACAAGCGTGTGGCTGATAGCGTAGCATCCGTAGATGTATACTACAACTTAGGATGCACATACTACCGTCTGGACGATATGGCCAAAAGCGTATTGTGGTTTGAACGTGCACTCAAACTCAACCCTGCAGACGAAGACATTGAAGCAAACCTACAGTTGGCACGTGAAAAAACCATAGACAGAATTAACGCAAAGCATAGTTTCGTAGTGCTTGACATTTTCCATCATATCGCCGCCATGCTCAGTCTTACCCAATGGACATGGACATGCCTCTCGCTTTTCATTCTTGCGTTAGTCGCAGCGATTCTGTTTCTTGTTTCTCCGAATATCAAAATACGTAAATACGGATTTTTCGCTTCTGCATTTTTCTTATTGCTATGCATAGCAGGCAACGGCTGTGCGTGGTATCAGAAACATGAAGCCAGCCGCCATGATGCAGGTGTTATAGTCTCATCTGTAGTTACCGTAAAAAGCACCCCATCAGAAGGGGGAAATGACCTGTTTCTCCTACACGAAGGCACTCGCGTAGAGATAAAAGACAACAGCCTTAAAGATTGGGCTGAGATAGAGATTTCCGATGGAAAAGTTGGATGGATACAGAAGAAGCATTTTGAAGTCATCTGACACATAAAATATCTATAGCCATGCTCGATCAACTGATAACTCTTGATCAAGAATTATTACTCACCTTGAACGGGAGTGACTCTCTCTTCATGGACAGTTTAATGTGGACACTCACCCAAACGTCAACCTGGGTTCCTCTGCTGGCAGGTATCATCTATATATTGTTCAAGAACCAACGACCTGACATATGTGTCGGTATCATCATTACAGCCATCCTGCTCGTACTTTTCACCGACCAGTTCTCAAGCAGTCTATGCAAGCCATACTTTCATCGCTTGCGCCCTACACACACACCCGAACTTGCCATGCTTGTGGATGTGGTAAATGGCTATAGAGGAGGGCTCTATGGCTTTTTTTCCAGTCATGCAGCCAACACATTTGGTGCAGCTGCTTTCTTCACAATTATATTTCGCCATTCCCCCACTGCCCTTCTGCTTTTCTGCTGGGCAATGCTTTCCAGTTATACCCGTATTTATTTAGGCGTTCACTTTCCGCTTGACATCATTTGCGGTGCACTCTTCGGACTCTTCTCAGGTACACTCTTTGGAATTGTCTGTATGAGACTATGTCGTCAGAAAGCTCCACACTGTGAGTACAGCTCATCCATACGTACCACCTCAGGATATGTCAAATCCAACTTTTCAATTATTTTCTTAATGGCCTCCGTATCAATGACATATGCACTCTTACGCAGCGTCATAGTCGCAGGATGTCTTTAAGATAACCCAATCAACACATATGCAGGGAAGAGTCATCAAACTACTTATCTGTATGCTCATGACATGCGGATGTTTGTCCTGCACTCATCAGCATGCGAAAACCCATGCCACTCTGTACAACGAACAAGCTTTCCGATGGAGATACAGAAATATTGACAGTTGCTTGGTCAATGCCAACAAGGCGCTAAAAGACTCCCGACAAGGATCCTCCGAACAGGCTGAAGCATACTGTAACCTTGCCTATGTGGCATATCAGCAAATGGCATACAAAAAGGCAAATCATTTACTCAATGATGCTTACCATTGTACAGCCGACCAGATTGAACTTCTCTGTGCTGACGTCTTATCCATGAAGGTGGCACAGAAGACGGGCGACGGATATGAATTCTTCAGCCATCGCAACCATGCCCTACGTCGTATCGCACGCATTGAAGAAGAAAAAGAATCACTTACTGATACACAACAGAGACATTTTCACTATGCCGTCACCGAACTTCATATTGTTTCCTCAACCTACTATTTCTACCTTGGTCAGGATTCTGCTGCTCGAGCTGAGATACACAGTATTGACGAGGAGGTCTCTCTTGAGCGTGATACAGTTCAATGGGTGTATTACCATTACATGTTAGGAAGCGGCGGACTGATAAAGGGGCAAGCAGCAGACGTTACAATAGAAGAATTCCACCATCTGCTTGGAGCGTACACTACTGCACGAGCCACCAATCTTATCTACTTCCAAGCAAACTGTCTGCAATCAATTGCATCCATGCTTGCCGACACACTGCAAGCACATACACTACGCACTCGCGAACCAGACAGTTACAGTTACCTTGTCACTCATTTCTCGCCATCAGAAACATCCCTAAGTGCTCCTGAGCTATCACTACAGGTGGCCCAGAAGGCATGCACTCTCTTCCAGCAATACAAAGATCAATACCAGACAGCATGTGCCTATCGTACCCTGGGAGAAATATACTTCCTTCAGGGAGAACCCCAAGAGGCACTCTCCTACTTTCAAACCGCACTTTCCATTGTGGAAGAACAAAAGATGCGTGACTCAACCATTGTGGAGCCATGGCTTGCCAGCATACATGAAAAACTTAGTATGGCATATAGCGCACTGGGAAACAAGCGTTTGTCTGACTGGCACCGTAACGCTTACCTTGACCTTCTTGACCAGTCACGACAGAACCGAGAATTAGACTCCAGACGCGATATTCTGTCTGACGAAGTACATACCATACACAGCAAACTACTGATGCTCACCATACTTATAGTATTAGTTGCCAGTCTTTTCGCTATCTATACACGCAAGTTGCAACGAAACACCCGTTTACGATTCCAAAGTCTGCATAACATACGAACATCCCCTATATACCATGAACTTGAACAAGCTGAGCAAGAATGCATTGAACAATGGCAAGAGCAAGAGGACCAGCTGAAGCAAGAATGCGAGGCTGCCTTGTCACACACCCAAGAACTAGTGCAAGGCAATCTGGAACGACGCGCCAAGGTATCACTTGTATATGCCATAGTGCCCTATCTTGACCGCATGCGTGCTGAAGTGCAACACATGAAGCAAGAGGGGCATATTGAGGAGGAAAGGCTACGCTACGTAAGCGAACTGGCAGAGGAAATCATGCACATCAACGAACTACTCACCGAATGGATTCAAGTACAACGTGGGCAGTTGACCTTACACATAAACACATTTCCTCTGGCTGATATATTCCATATCATATCTTTAGGTAGCCACACATTCACTCAAAAAGGAATCTCACTGGAAGTAAAACCCACAGATGTACGAGTGAAGGCTGACAAGGCCCTCACTATGTTCATGGTCAACACACTGACAGACAACGCTCTGAAGTTCACTCTCAGCGGAGGTAAAGTATCATTGGAAGCCACTGCCACGAACCAGTATGTGGAAGTGAGTATTAAAGATACAGGCAATGGACTTTCAGCCGATGACGTGTTCACACTTAATCACGATAAAGTCTATGATCCCAAGAAAATCGGTGGGATTCGAGAGGGAAAAGGGTTCGGATTTGGTATCATGAACTGTCGAGGCATTATTGAAAAGTACCGAAAAACATCCTCTTTCTTCCAGGTCTGTGCATTTGGTGTTGAAAGCGAGCAAGGAAAGGGCAGTCGTTTCTGGTTTAGGTTACCACGCGTGCTGTGTCTGTGCCTCATGATAACATCGGCTCTTAGTATTAACGCACATGAAGAAAAGGTATCACAGATCTTCGACTCAATATATGCAGCCAACGTGGAAGGCCATTACCAACACGCCTACAGACTTGGAGAAGAAGCCGTAAGGCAGATGACTGCCCCTATTGACACGGCTTTGCTAATCTCCATAAGAAATGAGATGGCAATCTCTGCACTGGCTCTCAAACAATGGGATAACTACCGTTGGCAGAACAGCGAATGTGTTCGTCTGCACAGACTCTATAGCCAAGATTCCTCTTTGGCCACATATTGCCGTCAGATGGAGAAAATCAGTTTCGATACCAACGTACTCTATGTGCTGATGTCTGTATTCTCACTGCTGGCACTATTGCTCTTTTATCATCTGTTTTTACGTGATCGCTTACGCAGTCGGAAACATTTCGAACAAGTGAACATGTTTCTACATGCAGGACACCAATCCCTTATAAACTACTTTAAGACATTCTGCCCACAAGAGGAAAACTCTTTGTCTGAGAAATTCTACAATACAACCTCCTGCACCAGTACAAACAGACCTGCGGAAGCCTTAACTCCAGAGCAAGAACAGCAGAAATTGGAAAGTATGAGAAACACCATTCTGTCCGTTCTTCCGCAAGAAAGTTCACTCATCTCTGTTCTTGATGACCTTTTCCATGAATCAACAGAATGGATTAAGCAAACAAAAATGGCAGAAACTCAAGTGCGAGAGCTGGAAGAGCAACTTGAGAGATATCAGTTTGAAGAGAACAGACTGTATGTGATGAACCAAATATTAGACAACTCACTCAGCACCATCAAACATGAGACTATGTACTACCCCGCTCGCACACGCCAGATGGTACTATCCATGAGTGAGGGACAAGAGCCAAACGAGGAGTTGTCTGAACTGTCTGAACTATCAGACCTACTGGAGTCGTACCGTCAGGTCTATATGCTCCTCTACGAACAAGCCTCGCATCAGACAGAACAGCGACCACCCCAACGCCGGCAGATTTCCCTGCAATCTATATTTGCGTACTTACAACAACGCATGACACGCATTTGCATCTCTAAAGCCAAAGACTTTCAGCTTACAGTCTGCGAGACAAACCTTGTGGCTTTAGGTGACGAGGTGCTCCTACGCACTTTGCTTCTCTCGCTGGTCACCCCACTGGCAAACTCTTGCAAGTCTGTAAGGATACAGGCCACACGGCAGAGTGGATATATCGAAGTCTCTCTTATCTGCGAGGGAACACCGCCCACAACTGTTCCTTTAGAAGAACTCTTCACACCTGCCTCACGATGCTTCCCGTATCTGGTAGCACGACAAGCGGTGCGCGAATACGATGCATCCTTCGGCCACCCAGGACTAAGGCTTTTTGCCGAACATGCAGAAGAAGGTTTTTGCATACGATGCACGCTGATGGGAAGAAATTCTTAACTTTGCAGATAGAGAAACGCTGATAAGAAATAAATTCATTAGAAAACCGACATATACATATATATTATGGAGTCATTCAAAGTCATCATCGTGGAAGACGTAAAGCTTGAACTCAAGGGTACAGAACAAATCTTCCACTCAGAAATACCTGAAGCCGAGATAATCGGGACTGCCGCCACCGAAGCTGAATTTTGGAAACTCATGCGTTCTGAAGTTCCCCAACTGGTCTTACTTGACCTTGGTCTGGGTGGTTCTACCACTGTGGGCGTGGATATCTGCCGACAACTCAAAAGCCGCTATCCCAACCTCAAAGTACTCGTTTTCACAGGAGAAGTGCTCAACGAGCGTCTTTGGGTAGACGTATTGTCAGCTGGAGCGGATGGCATCATACTCAAGACTGGTAATCTACTTGAGCGTGACGACGTAATGTTGGTTATGCATGGCAGACGATATGTATTCAACGAGCCCTTCCTCGAAAAAGTGATTGCACGCTTCCGTAAAGTGGTATGCACCGAATCAGCACAGGCTGATGCCATGCTTCAATACGACATTGATGAGTATGACGAACGCTTTCTGCGCCATCTGGCATTGGGCTATACCAAAGAGATGATAGCCTCTCTCAGACAAATGCCATTTGGGACAAAAAGTCTGGAGAAACGTCAGGCAGACCTTATCAGCCGTCTCTTCCCGCCCCAAGAGCGTAATGGAGTAAATGCTGTACGACTGGCTGTACGAGCCATCCAGCTACACATCCTTGATGTCGATCATCTGGTAGCTGATGAGGATTAAACGTCTGACAGAACATTGGATTATCCCCATACTGACCTGCGTGGCAGTATGCATTCCGCCTGTATCATGGATGCTGTCGGCTTTTGGATATTCGTGCCGCTCGCTCATATCCGACGAAGGCTTACGCTGGCTGTGTCTTCACCTAAGCAGCCTGGTAGCCACTCCCATCACCATATACGCACTATTATATGCGATGGCTGCTGGGGCATTGGAAATGTGTGTCAGAATATATCAGAAGAGTGCCAATCAAGCATCCACGTGGGTCACTATCTTAGTGGCATTGGCTCTTTGCTCTATCCCTATACTGACCTTTGTCATACCCGATAGTCCACTACGTGGCATTTCTGGCGGTATATGGCCCTCGCCACTCATAAGCGGTATGCCTGTAATCATAGCACTAATCATACTAGCCGTCGCCATACTCTATTCTTACCTCAACCTCTACCTTACCTCAGCCAGAAAATTCTGTATAATGATCACATGGGGCATACGTAGACACGCCATATGGATAGTGGTGGCCATGCTGCTCTCCTTTATTCACGGAACGCTCCAATACATCCTGTAGCATAAGTACCACATACCACCATCATACCAACCACATACAAGTAGCTTTTTCTTAATGGAACCATCATACATAGACCAACTGAACCCACAGCAACGCGAAGCTGTATGTTGCACCGATGCCCCATCGCTCGTCATTGCTGGAGCAGGCAGTGGGAAGACCCGTGTGCTAACAGCCAAGATTGCCTATCTGCTGGACAAAGAAGGTATGGAACCACAGAACATCATGGCGTTGACCTTTACCAACAAGGCTGCCAATGAAATGAAACAACGTATAGCCACTTTGGTGGGCTATCAATCTGCCACACGCATTACGATGGGTACTTTTCACAGCGTATTTGCTCGTATTCTGCGCAAAGAGCATGACGCCATTGGCTACTCTGCCAACTTCACCATCTACGACACTACGGACAGCACAAACCTTCTCAAACAAATCATCAAGGATAAACAACTGGACGAGAAAAAGCAGTACAAGCCTTCTGCTGTATTCTCACGAATCAGCAAAGCCAAAAACCAGTTGATATTGCCAGACCAATACTCTACCTCATTCGTTCACTCTGACCAAGCATGCAACATGCCTGAGGTAAAGCATTTATATATGGAATACCAGGCGCGACTCAAGCAGGCCAACGCCATGGACTTTGATGATCTTCTGCTACAGATGTGGCTGCTTCTGCGCGACAATCAGAAGGTGGCTGAGAAATACCAGGATTGCTATCAATACATTCTGGTTGACGAGTATCAGGATACCAACTACGCCCAACACCAGATTGTACAGCAACTCACCCAAAAACGGAAACGCATCTGTGTGGTGGGTGATGACGCACAGAGCATCTATAGTTTTCGCGGAGCAGAGATTGGCAATATTCTCCACTTCCAAGACGCATATCCTGGAGCACGTCTTTTTAAACTGGAGCAAAACTACCGGTCCACCCAGACCATTGTGGATGCCGCCAGTAGTCTCATAAAACACAACAATGGGCAGATACCCAAGCAGGTGTTTAGCCGTAACCAACAGGGGAAGCCCATTGAAGTGTTCTATACCTACAGCGACCTGGATGAGGCAAGCACCATCGTACGCTATCTTACGCAACTCAACCAACAAGAACAGCTGCCTTTCAACGAGATGGCCATCCTCTACCGTACAAATCCGCAAAGCCGAAGTCTGGAGGAGGAACTACGGCGAAAAGGCATCCCCTATCATATCTATGGAGGGCTCTCTTTCTACCAACGCAAAGAAATAAAGGATATCATCGCCTATCTGCGCGTCTGCGTTAATCCTCAAGATGAAACGGCATTGCGCCGCATCATCAATTACCCAGCACGTGGTATAGGAGACACCACTCTGGAACGTGTATGGAAAACCGCATCCCAGGCTGGCATTAGCCCTTGGAAAGTGGTGAGCCAACCTTCCGTATACGAACTCACAGCTGCCCCAGCCAAGAAACTCACTGCTTTTGCCACACTCATACAGCAATTTCAGCAAGCTATGACAGAAAGAATGGATGTGTACACGCTCACACTCAAAATACTCTCAGAAAGCGGTATGCAAGCCGATGTGTTCCATGGCTCAGACCCCGATGACCTCACACGTCAACAGAACCTTCAAGAGCTCACAGACTCTATCAACACATTCGTGCAGGAGCGGCAGGAACAGGATTTGCCCACAGGAGTGGCAGACTATCTGCAGGAAGTCAGTCTGCTGACCGATCAAAACGACAACAGAAAGGATGAGGACAGCAACCAAGTGACACTAATGACCGTACATGCCTCGAAAGGGTTGGAATTCAAAGCTGTGTGTGTAGCTGGATTGGAAGAAAATCTCTTCCCAAGCCAAATGGACTTAGATAATCCACACGGACTGGAGGAGGAACGACGCCTCTTCTATGTAGCCATGACACGTGCAGGAGAGCATCTGGCTCTCTCCTGTGCCCGAAGCCGCATGCGCTATGGTCACATGGAGTTTTCTGACCCCAGTCGTTTCCTTAGCGAGATAAATCCATCCTTTCTGCACGTCAGCGGAAGAAGAACTCCAAACTCATCCCCACAGATAGGGAAAGGCGCTTCT
Organism: uncultured Bacteroidaceae bacterium; assembly: GCA_934394435.1. GTDB lineage: Bacteria > Bacteroidota > Bacteroidia > Bacteroidales > Bacteroidaceae > Physcousia. Next base: position 1,713 of record CAKRRN010000006.1, on the reverse strand, counting down.
TACCATAGCCAAGGCTTGAGACCTCGCCCTTGGCAGGACACCTCATCCTCATGCAAGAAGACAGCTACTGACAACACCGCTACAGGCAACACCACACCACGTAGGCTTACCCCTACGCGCAACTTCTCATTCACGTCTTCCCAACCTACGCCCACAAAAGACAGGAAGGGGTTCCACTCACCATCGATGGGAAAGATCCATGTTTCATCATCCACCTCCCTCGAAGGAACAAGAGGCTCTTTATCTTCCATCCAACCTGGTCAGAAGATTGTCCACGAACGCTTCGGTATGGGAATTGTGGAAAAGGTGGAAGGTAAAGGTATGGACGCACGTGCCACCGTACTTTTCGATACAGCTGGACGCAAGCAACTCCTTCTGCGCTTCGCACGTTTCCAACTGGTATAGAATAACAAGACGCCCATGCCTTCTATCTTCGAAGAGTTGACTGTTTACGTGGTTGTTACCAATCCGAGAAAAGTCTCTTTCCCCCCCATCTTTTTTTTATTGCTGTCCGCTAAAACTCATGAATGCTTACATGAAGTAACTTCATACATATGCCCTCAACTTACTTTAGCGTCATTCTAAGATACTTTGCCAACTATCTTTGGAAACTATGCCCATTGTTTCGGAAAAGGTTATCCCCACAAAATTCCTGCTGAGCCGAAAACGTTTTCGTTAAGCCAAATGAGTAAAGTGGAAAGCTTGCTTTGACTTTACCATGGCAAGAAAACGTTGAATTGTATTCTATTAAGGATAAAATTCTTTTACTTCAGCTTTTCCAAAATTTCTCCAAAATCATCAATAAGCCATTCTGCATCGGATAGTTGTGCACGGGTTCCGTTACCATATGTCACAGCGCAAGCTTTCGCTCCAGCATTGTGTGCCATTTCTACATCGAAAGCCATATCACCAATCACCAGAGTGTCAGCGGCCATATCTCGCAATTCATCATTCAAGGTATGGATCTCACTCTCCACCATGCGTCTTCCTGCCATCTCGCCCAGTGCCCGATACACCATATCTGGAGCTGGTTTCACATGCTTCACATCTTCTTGTGCTACAATCGAAGACATATACTCAGAAAGCCTCATCTGAGCAAGTAACTCACACAAAGATTCACGACCACGACTGCTCGCAACAGCCATTAGGAATCCCCTACTATACAACTCACGGATGGTTTCCTCTACATGAGGAAACATCTTCATCCCCATCTTGCTTTTATTCTCCTCGAAGATGCCACGGTATACCTCGGCACAAGCCTCGCCATCCTCTTTTGAAGAATGGTAGAGCAAAGAGAAAGCCTCACTTAGTCGCATTCCTATCGTGCCTGCACACTCCTGCTCAGACTTCACCTCCCTGCCTATCTTGTGCATTGTATCTTGAAAAGTTCTTACAATCAATCCTTTCGAATCACCAATAGTCCCATCAAAATCGAATATAATATACTTCATTTTCATAACTTCCTACCCTCTTGAAGATAAAATGCATATGAGCCAAAACTATTATAAAACAAAATAGGAGGACAAAAGCGTTCCTCCTATTTGAGCCGATAGGGGGACTCGAACCCCCGACCCACGCATTACGAATGCGTTGCTCTACCAACTGAGCCATATCGGCATTCCTATTACTTAAACAATGAGCGATAGACGGGACTCGAACCCGCGACCCTCGGCTTGGGAAGCCAATGCTCTACCAACTGAGCCACTATCGCAT
>CAKRRN010000005.1 GCA_934394435.1 uncultured Bacteroidaceae bacterium | reverse complement strand
ATAGCCATCGACGGGTTGTTTTAGGAAGCTCTATTTTAAGCGGTACTTTCTGAATATCAGCCACTTATGACTATCAATCGAATTTATCAGTACATCGAAAACTATTGTCGGACTATTGTCGGGCATTAAAACACGGACCGAATTGTTGTCGGAACTATTGTCGAAGATATGAACCTACGAGTTGTAATACTGCCAGCTAAAGTTCTGGCGGACGGAACACATAAGATACGCATCGCGATTTCTCACAAGGGACAGACACGTTACTTTGTGACACGCTTCGTTGTACCTTCTCCTGACAACATTGTGAACGGACAGGTGGTCGGCGTAAACAACGCATCATATATTAACCAACAGCTGCGCATACGGATGACCAGGATATACTCCATCTGCGACAAGGCGGAGGATATGGAATACTACACCTGCTCACAGCTCGTTCAGTACATCGAGGATGCAGAAGGCAATGCCGGACCGAAAAGCATACACGATATTTGTGAAAAGTTTCTCATCATGAAGAAGAACGCCTACAAGGAAGGAACATTCAGGCTATACCGTGATGCAATAACCTACTTTGAAATGTTTTTCGGCTCTGATTACCCCCTGCAGCTGCTCACATCTGCCGACCTGCATCGGTTCGAACTGTTTTTGAAAGAGAACAGAGGCTTGTCACAAACCACCATTTCTATAAAGATGCGGAACATTCACACGGTCATCAACTACGCCATACGTCAGAAATTTGTGGAGTTTGATGTTAGTCCTTATGCCGACTATGAGGATCCGCAGCCGACAAGGCGCAACTGCGTCATCACATTAGAGCAATTAAGAAAGGTTCGCGACATAGACTTGTCGAAAGAGCGAGGAACACAGATAGGGACTGCTCGCGACATATTCATGCTTTCTTTCTACCTATGCGGCATGAACCTCCAGGATATAATGGCACAGGACTTTCGTAACAACAAAGTCAAATTTCAGCGTATCAAGACTGAGACAAGGAAGAAACGTGTCACATACACGGAGTTTGCCATTCAGCCCGAAGCAAGGGCTATCCTTGACCGGCTGACGAAAGACGGAAAACTGTTCATTGGGCACAAACGCTCTTGTGGGGCATTACAACGTATACTTTACTCTTGTCTTCCAAGGGTAGCAAAGTTATGTGGCATTGAGTCGGACTTCATTTACTACTCTGCAAGAAAGACTTTTGCACAGCTCGCCAACCAACTGTTCATCAAGGACAGCATTATTGAATATTGCATCGGTGACACCGTAACACAATCACGGAGAGTTATCGGTTATTACATTCATATAACACAGCAGATGGCAGACCTTGCTGTTCGTAAAGTCTTTGATGCCGTAGCGAGCGATAAAACACTTGACGAATTGCAAGTTGAGGCTTTATCAACAGCTCACGACAAAGATGTAGGAATGGAATAATAATAAGGTGGAGGTGCTTTGGCTGCTTTATCCACCTTATTATATTACTTAAACTTAATGACAAAATAATCTTTGTCAAGGAATTCGTCCGGACACAAGCCACGTTGAGGCTTGCCAAACGTTATCGACACAACCTCAAATTCCAAACTCGGGCGGCAGATACCATAGCCATTCGTAAACCGAACATGAGTGTAGCCGGCAGGAAATACCTCACATACATTCTCTATCGGTGGTTTGCCAGGGAACAAAAACTTCTTGATGTAAAGATTCTCCAAGTTCTTTTTAGCGTACTCTTGCAATGCTTTATAATTAAGCAGCCTCTTTTCCCAATATGGCTTAATCTCCCGATACTCTTCACGTTTTATTCCCGATGCTATAAGGTCAAACCATTTTTTGCTAACGGCAAGACTTAAAACTTTTTTCATTCACCCTCCTTTCTGTCAGAATAATCTACCTTAAATGTTGTTATCCTACCAATAGACTTCAACCCATCCCTAAGTTCTTCGAGTGTTAGACCTTTTGGAATCTTGATACGTTTACACTTATTTAGTGACACTTTAAGGTTTTTGATATCTGCGATTTTTGAACGATGGTCTGTAATTTCGACGCAGCGCATTATTAGCTTATAATCTTCTTTATCCATCCTTATTTCGAATTTCGTATGTCAATTATTCTTTTCAGGTACGATTTACAGAAATACACTTTACTGCGTCGCCCGTCCGAAAGGATGGTGACATCTATCTTTGAAGTGTTTGTCGCCTTGTCATATCCGATTCGTACAGAAACGGAGTCATAGCATCTGATAACAGGAAGCGTAAGATAATCGCGCTTCAGCTGTTTCTTCATTTTCCGAATATTCTTTTTTATATTTACCATTTCCTTTTATTTCTTAAATTGTAGAGAAACCTACGCCTTTCGGCTAATGTTTTTGGGTTGTAACAAATGTGTTCCCACCCATCATTATCTATAAAATGGAATTTACCTTCACTATCATACTGCCCAAAAGGAGCTCGGACATTATCTGGAACAGTACCGGCTTCATGTACTTTACGCCATATTGTAATGTTTCCACCAGGATGTATTGTTTCAAAGTACTTTATATCGGGGTGTTCAGACATGAATATTTCTTTATCCTCAATTTTTATTCGAGGAACAGGCGGAATTTCGTAATTCGTCATATCTTTTGAGTTTTGGGGTAGTCCTTAGTGTATTCATCGCCATGTGGCAGCAGGTCGGCAATGTATGCCCACTTCTTGACTTCGAATGTTACGCCAGGAGCATCGTTAAGTACAGACAGATAGTCGGTACTCCAGCCCAACTTTTCATCAAACCTAAATTGTTGATTTTAAAAAGATATTGTAGAGGGGAAAGGAGTCGAACCTCTCACGAATCCATGCAGCACTCGGTACCATCTGGCTGCCGCATCGCCCTCTGTCCTGTGTCGCTCACGCCTTGACACTTACGGCTGTATTTTTCGACATTCCAGCTCTGTCTATTCGGTGATAAGGGATGTCCGACGTCCCAAAGGATTTAGGCTTAACCTTCTTGCCTATCGGTGTGGGTTTCCGACATCCCGATTTTATGGCGTTATCTCGCCGATTTCCGTTTTCAGTCGCTTTTATTAACGTCGGGTGGCTCAAAAGGAACTTCTAACCAAAAATCAGTACCGACCTGCAGTGTGGATGATGTCGGTTCAACCGCAGCCTCTAAGGACGCATCATCCTGGTGTTACCCTAAAACACCTTTTCACTTAAAAAACTAAACTATATATCTTTGTGGTTATTTACCTGTCTAATCTCTTTCAGTCGTGCTTCGCACTTCTTTCGGTAGGCAACTCTATTCTTAATTGTCACACTTATAGGCTCGCCATCCCCGGCATATCCTAATTGACGTAACCATCTTAGCTTTGCAAGGTTTGCTTTCAAATTCTTAATAACCTCTCGCAATTCAAATTCTGACATTTCTTGAATTTCCTTCATAATTCTTCAATTTATGCTATACCTACAAATTTCTGTAACTTGAACACTACTGCTGAAAGTGTGGTTGAAAGGTATGGGTAGTCTTCAACATCCTTAACTTTAACACCTACGCTCTCGCAAAAGTTCTTCTGGCGAAGAGTGAGAACTTCTGAAGCAGGCTTCTGTAGAGCTTTGTAGTTATAGCGGTGAAGGATGATGATGTCCCAAGCCTTGTCCTTCAGAGCAGCCAAACGCTGACGTTCTTTCTCTTCCGCAATAGCTCGGTTTACACGCTCACCATTCATTCTGACCCACATCTTGCAAAACTCGTCCTTGTCAAGGTCTGAATTGTTGTAAACCTCGTTGATTGATTCGTACTCCTTATAGGAAACCTGCACCTTTACGCGTGCTTCAAATTCTTGCTGTAACATATGCTTGGAGTTTTAAGTGATTACTTATCTTATTTGCTATTACAAAGATAGTGATAAGTTATCATATATGCAAATTATTAAGCAGTTATTTTTATCAAATATGCAAGTTTTTCCCTGCCTGTTAAGTCGTATAGATTGCTGTTCGAAAGTGTCTACATACTTATGGATGACGCCCCTTTGACCCATCCTTCAGAAGAAAGAGTCAAAGGGACAAAGGGACAAAGAGATTAAATTGCTTCACAACTCAGACAAGGACGAACCCTGTACGCGCTAGTCTTGTTGCCGTTGCCGCAGATGTAACCGTAACTAACGCTCACGCTCCATGCGTAGTTCGACGAGTACTCGGTACTTGACCAGTACCAATCATCTTTTAACATTTCTCCACACGCATAGTCAAGAGCTTCTTGCACCTTCTTGAAGAACATCAATACGAGTAGCCATTCTCCTTGAGAGGGGATGTACTGGTTTTCGGCAAGAGGAATTTTACAGCCACGGCGCATTAAACTTTCCGTATGCTTCTTTCCGTCGAGGTCATTGTAAGCATCAAAATAGCTCGTAATAAAAGCCTTTTTATCTTCCTCCGTGTCATTTTCGCTACTTTTCAGCAGAGGAAACTCGTTGTCGCCCTCGTCATTATCTTCCACATCGAACTTTGCAATGCAGGTATGACGCTCTCCAAGATGTACTGCGATGCCTACCACATCTTCTTTCTTGTTCTTGCCGTCAAACCATTCTTCGCGTCCGTCTGCATAACGAAGATAAACGCCATCCTTTCGAGGATCGGGAACATTGCATTTGTGTTCACCAACAGCACCAGTAGCCACAGGAACGTCCTCAACGTCATTACCGATTACAAACTCGTAAGCCTCTTTAGCTTTAGCGAGATTACACTCATTCTGCAACAGCAGAACCATTCTTAATTTTTGTTTTTCTGTCATAACTATGATAATTACTTAGTGATTTAATTCGCTTTTTACCCAAGCTGCGAACAAAGTGCAGTGGGCGCAGTCGCAACCACAATCCGGATTGCGCTCGCAAGTCTTATCTAACTCATATTCTGTCATATCTTATTTGCATTATTGTTGTTAATCTCCGAATACCAGTTCATGGAACTGGAGCAGCATTTCAGTACTAATCTGAGCAGAGTAAACATAGGCATTTACTCCCTTGTCAGCACAACGTTCATCATGCCAACCGAAAGACACCGACTTGTTGCTCATAAACTCAATGCTCAACTGGACAATTTCTCTCCAGGCTCCATCATAATAGAAGCGAGGAGCTTGTGTTTCGGCGAATTTAATCTTCATGTTCTTTGAGTTCTGAACAGCCATGTAAAGGTCGGTAAGCAGTTCCTTACGAACATTCTGCACCATTTCTTTAAGAATACTTGTACTTGTCATATTTTCGATATTTTTTTAGTCCATAACCTCATTAACCACATGCTCTACAAAGTCAAGCATGGCATCAAAATTCTTCCAAACGCGCTTTCTTGTCTGAATGGTCTCTAAATGACTGTTCATCATTACATTAATCATGTCGTCAAACACATCGCCAGTAAGCCTGACCCCTTCATTCAATATAGATACCTGCTTATACTTCGGCATATATTGATTGATAGTTTTTATCATATCCGAAGCTGCGCGTAAGTTCTTTTCCGTACCGCGGAAAATGGCAAAAATGGTTGTTTTGACCCCATTGGTGGTAATTGTATCTCCCTCTTCCCAGTCGAAGTGGTGTTCGCGGTAACCTACAATTTCCTTTGATTCGTTGTAGAATACTATATAGTTCTTGTTATTTGCCATAATGTTTAGAATTTTAAGTGATTACTTATTTATCTTATTTGCATTACAAAGATAGTGATTTGTTATCATATATGCAAGTATTTAACAAGAAAAGTTTATCTTATTTGCAAGAAAAAAAATAAAGGAGGCAGCTCCGCTGAACCACCTCCTAAGATTAGCAAATAAGAACTCCTCTAAACATCGGAGCCTTGGGGTTCTTCCTCGTCAAGAGGAAGTATGATGATTTCGCTTTCCTGTCGTCTCGAGACATAAGCGAAGATGTCGTTTCTCTCAACCAGTCGGGACTTAACCTTGCGTCCCTTTGCCTTTGCATATGCTTCAACCCACGACTTATCAATACTCCACGATATGCCAGGGTCCGGCTCGTTATCAAAGGCTCTATACACCATTATCGGGAAGTTCATTCCATCGAGAGTCTTAGCGTCCTCGGGTGTCATAAACCAGCCTTTGCAAGGTCTGTTCGATTTCATATAAGCCACGAATTCACGAGCCGTTTCCGTGCTGCCGACAGCAATCCACACGGTACGCATCACCTCCCAATAACGAGGATTTGACAAGAATTTGGCTTTCTTAAAGAAAATCTCCTTTACCTTCTCATTGTCTTTATGCAAATCGTATGCCATTACTATAGCCTTTGTAATTTTCGCATCACGAGCAAGCTGCTTTTGAGGCAGTGATGGTATGCGTCTTGTAAAATCTGTGTGCGTGTTTGGCGCAAGGGGATTGAATGTCCCCAAATTCCCTTTGAATATTTCCATTGCGTTACTATTAAAACAATTCAAGCTGGACGCATTTCTTACTTCTCATCGTCCGCTTGTATATTCCACATTTCGTTTTGTAGGCACAACCGCCTTGTTTGGCTTCAGTAAAACGCTGCTCCCAAAGAACTCTATATTCTTCTGTCCCTGGCTTTGCTTCTTCGTTCAGAAATGCCACAAGTCGCATACAGAAGAAACCGTTGTCTTTGGTTTTGTCGTCAATAAGCTCTACCAGTCCATTTCCTTTTGGTTTCATACGGCATATTGAAAAAAGTGGAAGAGGCAGCATATCCCTACCTCTCCACTTGGTTATATTTTACTTTTCGTCTGCCGACTCGTCAGCACTTGGGGTTTCGACTTTTTTAGGAGTTTTCAGCTCCTCGATTTTCTCCTTGTAGTTCTGGCGCATCTTGTCATACTTGGATGACACCTTGTCTTCCAACTCCTCGACACCACTGAAACCGTCTGCAAGCAGTGCGATAAGCATTCCTGCGAGGTCGTGTGAGTAGCACACCGATTTTTCTGAGAGAGTGGCACGGATGAACTCACGCTTGATGGCATTGCGGTTATCTTCGATGAGCTTGGCGTTCTTCTTGAACGCATCCTCCGTATTCGCCCATTCGATGCCGAGGCTCTTCTTGAACTCGTATGGGAGGCGTTTCATCATGATAGCGTGGAACACCTTCTGCTCCTCCGCACTAAGTGTCGTATTCATGGTTGAGTACGATGAGGCTGCAAGCATCTTGCGCTTTTCGTCAATCAACTCGTCATGCTCCTGTTCGTCACATTTCAAGATGGAGTCCTTGAGCTTGACTATCTGCTCCTTCTTGCTAAGCGACTCCTTGGGAGTTTCGTTATCCTCGGGGGCAGAGAAAGTCCACTTGTATTCACCACTGAGCTTTCCGTCAAAGCACACCTCATACACTTGCTCTACAAGTCCGTCCTCGACATTGCTGTCAAAGATTGCCTTTGCGTGATGATAGGCTCTCATTCGCTTCTCATAACACTCCACATCGGAGAACTTGGACTTGTCGGGCTCCACCGGCATCATTACATACTGCCTGTCATCGGCATTGATGAGAGTGAGTCCTGCTGCCTTGGCTGCTTCTATCCATTCTTCGTTACCCTCGCCTTGGTACACAAGTGTCAGTCCCGACTCCTTAGCGGTGCGAAGAATGAACTCCATAGTCTTCGTGGTGAAGCACTTCGAGCTCATACAACGTGGACGATTGGCATCCTTGAACGACTCTGGCTTGTTTTTCGTGTTGAGAGGACAACCCTCACAGTCATGACCACAACTGAATGAGCAGTCCTTTATGTCGAACTTTGCTGTATCGAGGAACTTCATAACGTGTTCGTCAATCATAGCGTGCAGTATCTCCAATTTGAGGATTTTCTGCGTCCATCGAGCGATGCAAGCAGGAGAGAAGCACTCGTCAAACAAAACCTTCTGCTGCTCTGCGGTCAACTTGCAGATGTCGAGGAGGTGGACGAGATACAGCGTTCCGTCACGCATCAGCTGAATGAACTCTGGGATGATGTTGTTTAGCTGGATGCGGCCAAGCACATAGCTTGACGATTTTCCAAGCAGTTTAGCTATTTCTGCAACTTTCATTGTTGCTCCGTTGTCCCATAACTTGGCGATGGCAGCAGCTTCCTCTATCGGATCGACATCCTTGCGCTGCAAGTTCTCAATAATCATTGCAGCAAAGGCCTGCTTGTCGTCGAGCTCCTTGATGATACACTGTATCTCTGCATCACCATTGAGGCATACGGCACGATAACGACGTTCACCGCAGACAATCTCGTATTTTGTCTCGCTGCCTTTTGGGCGTTTACGGATGGTGATTGGCTGTACCAATCCGTTACTCTTGATGTTCTGTGCCAACTCCGCCAATGACTCCTGATCAAAGGTCTTGCGAGGGTTCAACTCACTCGGACAGATGTCCGAAACTTGGATGTTCTTAACTTGGATGTTCTTGCTTTGCATAATCTTATATTTTAAAATGTGAATAATCAGTGGATGTTAGTCAAGCCATGAAAGAGCGTCTTTCTTCTCCGGCTTCTTCCAACTATTGAAAACATAGTCGTTGATGAGGTTCTCATAAGAGAACACAGCGACAAAGCCCTCGTCTTCACGCTCTGAGTCTATGTTCGCTTCCTCATACACCATCGGCATTATCAAGCCTTTCATCTTTGTGCCGATGATAACCGTAGCACGTTGTGGGTCTGTGTTGAAGAATTTGATGTGCTGTGGCTTTCCGCTTGCAAGCATTACATTGCAAATGCGTATCAGCGTTCTGATGTTATAGCCGACACCATTGATAACGACTGTATCATTTTCGTTAGCGCCTTCCTGACGTGTCTGCCACTGGCAAGCGTTTCGAAGCTGAAGAATGTCAATGTTCAGCTTAGTTCCATAGTTGTCAGCCTTGGGGAACACGCTATCCACATTTGGATAGCTGCCGTCAATTATCTCACCTGCAGGCGACATTGTTCTTCCGTCAAGCTCCGGCTTTCCTTCTTCATAAATAACGAGGACATGGCCATCTGAAGCGTAACATCTTTCACTCTCGAAATGAACTCCATTCATAATCGGTCGGAGTTCGTCCTTGGCGCAAATATTTGCGAACAAGGCTTGGATGATTTTCTTTTCCATTTATTATACTTGTATTAGTGAATAACTATCTGCACATATAAAGTTCACGAGCTGCAGCTTCTTCCTGCTCTTCCTCATAGCAACGGACATAGAAGTCGTAGTGATTAATCATTTCGTTGGTGTTCTCCAACTTTACTTCCAGCTCCTCCAACTTGCGGCCAGCCTTATTGAGCGCTGAAATGGTCAGCTTGCAAGGGTTTCCGTTGAACTGAAACTCACACTCGTTTACGAGTTCAGTTGCTGCTGCAACCTGCTTCTTCAGTCGGGTTGCCAAGCTCTTGAATGATGCTAAACTTTTCATAATGTTTAGAGTTTTAAGTGATACCTTTTTTATCTTATTTGCTAATGCAAAGATAGTCAAAAGTTATCATATATGCAAGTATTTAGCAAGAAAAGTTTATCTAATTTGCAAATTTATTTCACTGAAAACCAAGTAGTTAGACACAATAATCCCCACGTCCGTCTGCTGCGAGCGTGGGGATAGGAAACCTCGGAAGATTATGCTTTATTGTTATGCTGCGGGCGTGCCGCTCGATACTTTGTGAATACCCAATAAGCGAGAACCGCCATTAGGATTACGAGAGCCACACCATAAATGATGTATGAATAGTATAAAGGCTTCTTGGACTCAGCCCTGGTGTTCTCTCGCTTGTTAGTATTTCCGTGAAATTCTTTAGCAGACTCTTCCTTGGTGGCAGAGATATTTTCGTTTCTTTTTGTGTCGTTCCTTTTCTTTCTACCGCTATGCTTGACAGCCAACGACTCGGTCTGTCGGAGAATGGGTGATTTGCCTGTGCTGTCAGCCTTGGATGTGTCGTACTCGGTTGTGATAGTCCAAACGTACACATCGCTGCTGTCATGCTCCTCTGTACGGCTCAGTTCCGAAGAAACTGCATCAATGGTCGCTTGTGACGATACTGATGCAGAATCAACGGAAACATTTTCCGTTGCGCGTCGCGATGAGCCACACGCAACAAAGAGCAAGGCAGCGCTCAACAAACAAAACATGTAAGTTATTCTGTTCATACAATCTTTTCCCTTTTAGCTCTTGCAAGATACGCTTGTCGGCTTTTCAATCCATTATATCCACCATTCACCCTCTTGGTTACTGCACGCACATCATCCTTGTCGGCAAGTGCAAGGCAGCCGCTCGTCTTGAAGAACCAGCAAGCGGTCATCACGGCGAAACGGGGTTCAGCAACCTTTTCGGGATATTTAAGAACATCAACATCCTCTTTGAGGACATCATGGATATATGTATTGAACTTGCGGTAGTTGTTCGTGCCAGTGAGCTGAATAAGACCACGACCTTTGTATTTCTGCCCATCACCGTCCGCTTCCGGAGTGTTGCCAAGCGCAATCGCAAGTCGTCCCGTATCGTAAGCCTTGCCGCTTGCAATCTCCGTGTTATATCGAAGTTCGCCACTCTCATGCGCTACTTGCGCAAGGAAATGGGCGCACCTCAGCTGAGTGTTTATACCAAACTCAGGCATGAGCTCGTTCAAGTACGGCAGATACTTGTTGATGTTCGATGATAAGGCTTTGGGCATTATCCTTTTTAATTGCTCTCCAGTCATAGTGATGTAATTTTAATGATTATACCAAGAAATCGCTTTTGATACTATCCACGGCATCGAGGCGTTCCCAAGTAAAATGAGTCTCGTCCGCTTCCCTACCGAAATGACCATAAGCAGCTGTCGGCTCGTATTTGACCTCCTTCAGATGCAAGTTCATGATAATTGCGTAAGGGCGCATATCAAAATTCTCTGCGATGTAGCCGGCAAGTTCTGCATCTGTCAGTCCAACGTGGCAAGTTCCGTAGGTCTGTACGTTCACGCTCATAGGCTCTGCAATGCCAATGGCATAAGAAAGCTGGATGAGCATTTTGTCAGCAACACCTGCAGCAACCATATTCTTGGCAATGTAGCGAGCCATATATGCTGCGGAGCGGTCTACCTTAGATGGGTCTTTACCCGAGAAGGCTCCACCGCCATGAGCGCCATAACCACCGTAGGTATCAACAATAATCTTACGGCCAGTAAGACCTGTGTCACCGTGCGGACCACCGATAACGAACTTGCCAGTTGGATTGACAAGTACTTTTGTATTGTCATCAAAGAGAGAGACGATAGCGTCATCTGCAATAGCTTCCTTCACACGCTGTAGCAAATGATACTCCACATCGTACTGGATGCGTTCGTGCATCGCCTCGTCTGCCTCTTCCTGCGAGACTCCTAATCCAGGAACAACAAATTCGTCATGCTGTGTGCTTACCACAATCTTGTCAATGTGTACTGCTTTGCCGTTTTCGTCGAACGTTACCGTTACTTGACTCTTGGCATCGGGTCGTAAATAGTACATTGTCGAGCCCGTCTGACGCTCTCGTTTCAACTCAACAAGAATGAGGTTAGCGAGATAAAGGGGCAGGGGCATGTAGCTCTCTGTCTCGTTGGTAGCGTAGCCAAACATCATGCCTTGGTCTCCGGCACCCTGCATCTGCTCGTCAGCACGACTCACGCCACGGTTGATGTCGGCACTCTGTTCATGCAAGAGATTGATGATACCGCAGCAGTTTCCGTCAAACATATAATCCGGATCATCGTAACCGATGCGCTTGATTGTTCTGCGGACAACTTCTTGAATATCAACCGAAGCAAAAGAGCGCACCTCACCAGCCACTATAACCTGACCGGTAGTTACAAGCGTTTCGCAAGCAACTTTGGCGTTAGGGTCTTTGGCAAGATACGCATCGAGAACGGCATCTGAAATTTGGTCAGCCACTTTGTCTGGATGACCTTCAGACACCGACTCTGATGTAAAATAAATGTAATTATCGTTCATAACTATTTTGAAATTTTAGATTTGCAAAGTTCAACAACAGTTTCCCACAAAGCCTGTAGGGCATCTGTAAACTCCGTCTTGGGCCTGCCATCTATAACAGCAAGATTTTCTAATATGGAGATAAAATACTCTATTACGAAATAGATAAGCACAAACAGCCTAACTATATCGAAGAACACAGCTCCAAGGGCATCTATCCAAGCACTCCTGGACTCGCACTCCAAAGCGAACGAGTTGGCAATAAACACCAATATCATCCAAATCGCTACTTTGATAACACATCTGCTGAATCGGAAGCTCTCGAACTTCTTTCCAAGTGTTTTGCTTGCCTTTATACCAGTAATCGTCTCGGTAATGACAGCTACAAACATTGCAAGAACAATGATAGGACCGATACCGAGATACTTGCTTGAGAAAGCGAGGATGAGGCTTATGACAGACGTGGGCATTTGGAGGTTATATTTGAATGAGGGACACAAGGAGAGCGCAAACTCCTTAATGCTCGCATAGTCGTAACTACGCAGGAATCTCGTGATGTATTGGAGGATAACGTTCATACTGCTTGATTTTTCTTCAAAGGTAGCTACAAATACACCTTTTATTAAAAAATATAAGGAGCAATATGGTGAACAGCACGGTTCAGTCATACTACTCCTTTGTCAGATGAGAAAGCTCTTTGCTACTTAGAATCTGAGCTGCCCGAATGTCCGAAGCCACCACCTCTGTCATTACACGAAAGCTCTTCCACAACCTTGAAACGAGGGTGAAGAGTGCGATAGAAAGTCAGCTGTGCAACTCGTGTGCCTTCTTTAAGGATAAACCCTCGGTCATCGTCATTCTTTATGATAACACCGATATTTCCTTTATACCCAGGGTCTATCTTGCCGTTAATAACGTCGGCATTGAAGCGCATAACGCCAGTCTCCGTGAAACGCCAAGGTATGATGCCGAAAATACGCTTCCACACCTTTCGAGTACCATAGCCTTCCATACCTTTAGCAGAGAAGCCGCTTCTTGGCTCAACTTTCGCTTCTACGCAAAGAGGCAAGTTCAGTGAAACATTTGTCGGTACGATAGTTCTCGAATGGGGCTCAATGAATATGCCCCTCGGTACATATAGGTCGTAACCGATAGAAGTCTTGTCGGCAGGCTTAGGATGCTTGCAGACACCCAGTTCTTTTAACTCAATCTCCGGCATCCAGTTAAATTGATTTCGCGGACTTATTATTTGCTTTGATTTTTCCATTTCGGACTGTCTTTATATTCTTGAATAATTCGTTCCACGTTTTTCTCCATATAGGAGTCAAATTGTACTTCGATGGATTTCACATAACGACTATGTCTGTTGCATGAGCAAACATAGCCATTGTCCCAATTTGAACGCTCCTTGCATACTCCCTTACAGAAAGCCTTGCTTGAACTTGACACAAAAACTTTTTTCAGAGTATAGAGTGTATTGCGCAGCTCTTCTTCGCGCTGCTGCTCTCTCTCTTCATAAAGTTTCTCAAGCTCTTTCATGCGATGAAGCACCTTTTCACTATCCTCATGCCGCTGTTTGCGGTATGTGTCTAACCATCTGTTGGTTAGGTTTGTGAACAAACGCAAAACCATCGACTTGGTAATAAACGGAAGCCAACTTCTTTTGTTAAGCTCGTCTTTTACAAGGTCGATGTCTCTGCTGAATAAATCGCTGTCAATCTTTACCATATAAAAACACTTTTTTAAAGTTCAGTGAGCCAAGCCGACTACTCTACAAAGTCAAGACCTTTAAGTTCTGCCACCTCGTTGTCTTCAAGACCCTGTGTGTACTGAACAGCGGTTTCACCTTCATCAATAATAACTACAGAGCGTCTCGCAAAGAGAACCGCCACTGCCAATTTAATTCTGTTTATCATTTCTTAAGTTTCTCGTTTTGTTTATTTATAAAATTACCCACAACATAGCACACGACATCAATAACGTAGAACCAGCTAACCCAAAATGACACAAACATCATCTTACGGAAAGCAACAGGCTTGTCCAGTTCGGACCACGCCTTGCGACATCGGTACACCATAATCAATAAAGCCAATGCTCCACCGACAAGGTAGAGCATCAGGAAGTACAATAAAAAGTTTGCCATTACATTCATTTATCTCGGAATTTCATTAATTCTTTACGGTTTTCGTCATAGACGGCTGCAACAAGGTTCCAGCCCATAACGCACAACACAAGCTCCACGAAAAATGCGAAGGCTCCTGCTCCGATTAGCAAGTGCGATATGAGTGCTAATACTGTACATGCGAACACGAGTAGTGCGAATACTGCACTTACAGTATCTGCGCTAAAATAGGTTTTCATTATCTTCTTCATACGAAAGTTACTTTTTAGTTGTTGTTTTTATCTTATTTGCTATTGCAAAGATAGTGATAATTTATCATTTATGCAAGTTTTAGATATTATTTATTTATCATATTTGCAATAATTTTTAAGGTGTGCTATTCTCCCGAACCGCAAACCTCCATAGTTATTCACATTCCTAAAGGTATTTCTAAATTCCGAGCGCTGCGCCAGTTACAGCTCCAACGCAATCTGCAAGAAGATCCTTCTTGTCAAACAGACCATAGTCGAAGTAGTCATAGACCTCTTTTCCTACTCCGACGAGGACTGTTACAATCATAGCAACCACATATCGCAGCCATGTAGGGAGCGGTAGTGTGCGCATCAAAGCATACGCGATAAGCAGACACACATTGTAGTGCATGTACTTGTCGGACGGCACGGACTCCAGTAATGCCGATATTTCCTTATAAAACTTCTTCATAGCTCAATAAATTAGATATGGTGAGAAATCAAACTTTTCTACATCGAATTCAAGTTCATCCGGATAAGCCAATATAAATGTGCGAAGCCTGCGCTTCAGCATTTCTACCGTCGGCTTATTAGTAAACTGCACTTGATGGTAGCGTGGGCTAACCTCGCCAGTAAACACATTTCTGTGATTAAGACAAAAGGTTGCAAGCCACTGACCGTTGGGGAGTTGTTGTAGTGGTACGAAATTTATGTTCATGCTATATTTAACATTAGTTGGTCGAGGAATACCGCAGAGCCACACTTGCGCATTGTTTGCCGTACCTGCTCGACTGGTTTGTATTGTTTCTTTAGTTTGAAAACCTCGAAGTGTCCTTGTATGTAAAAGTACTGAAACCAACCTCTATCTATCTTATTCACAGCTTTCCGGCGCACACCGTAGGAGTTGTGATGGCGCATCATGCCGAAGAATGAGTTAAGCGATTGAACGAAATGTTCTGCGTTCTTCTCGGCCTTTCCTTCCTTCAGCAGCTTGTTATACTTGTATATCGTGTCAATCAGATGCGCTCGCGTTCTGTTGCTGATGTATGTTCTTCCAGGAAGTATCATAGCACCGACAAACAGCACGCCTTTCGTGTAATGCTGGAAGTACTTCTTCATCGGGTGAAGCTGTATCAGCAGCTTCTGTCGTAAGAAAGCATCTATCTTCTTGTCTGCCGACATCAGCAATTCACGATTTTGCGACATAATGATAAAGTCATCAACAAACCTCACATAGTCCTTAAAGCCGAGGATGTACATTATAAACCAGTCCATAACAGCAGCATAAAAGTTGGCTTCAAGCTGCGAAGGAAAGCGCCCGATTTGCAAACTCTTTCCTTTCGGTGCAAAGAAAGAACTCTTGTTCTTCGGCAACGCCTCCCACAACTCTGGTGCTGACAACTTACGGCAGTTGTTGATAGGATTGTCATATAACGTAATCCTCATTAAGTAGATGAGGCACTCCAAATCATCGCCTTTATAATTAGCTCTGATAAACGGCTCAAGCAAAGACCACAGAATATCTCGGTCAATGCTCATGAAGAAAGACTTGATGTCACCTTTGTATATCCAACAATCCTTTGTGTAGCCTTCGGACACGTTGTACATCATCTTCTTGACACGTTCTTGCGCTACAAATTGTCCGTAGCCTTTTCGGCAATTCATAGACACATTTCCCATTTGCTCAAACATGGATTCAAACAACGGGTTTATTCGCATACATATATAATGATGAACAACTCTGTCGACGAAGGCTGCAGCAAAGACCTCTCGAAGCACCGGGTAGTCAATAATGAACACAGTAGCCATCGAGGTTTCATATTGCCCATACACGATGGACTGCCATAGGACCACAAGGCTTTCTTCTTTGTGCATATGGAACCTTTGGTAGCTGTTCGTACTTTTCTTCTTAATTTCGCAATCGTAGAAAGCAAGCACTATCGAACTAAAGGGTATGTCGAAGATTATCGAATTATTTGCTTCACAACTCAGACAAGGACGAACCCTGTTCGTGTTAGTCTTGTTGTTGTTGTTGTTGATGTTACCGTTACTAACGTTCACGTTCCATGCGTTGTTCGACGAGTACTCGGCAACACTCTCCGCTGCCTTATTCTTTACCACACTGAAATCAACGACTGTTCGCTGTTCCGGAATGGTGGGAGAGCCAATTAAATCTAATAATTCCTCACTCGTGAAGTGAACATGCGCTTCACAACTCTGGGTATTCTGCTCTTTGCTTCTATCCTCCATAAGTATTTGTCGCCTTTAGTGATGCATTATACCAACCTTGCGCTTGACGCGCTATAGTCGTCAAATCCAAAATCACCTTTGGCATTTCCTTTTCTCTGGACAACAAGTGCAGGTCATCGCACAACCCGATATACATCATATACACATCCAATTCCTCCAACAACTCGGCAAGATACTGAACCCTTCTCTGCTTATTTGAGTTGGCGCGTCTTATGAGAGTGAGACAATGTACAAGCGTGAGAAACATCTGGTTCGCAAACTCATACTTATAGTCTTTCGGGAATTTAACTTTCCGCTTCTGCTGCCATAGTAGCTGCGCACGAACATCTTTGTAAATTTTCAAGTCTTTACTTAACATTTCGTAATTTGGAATTAAATTTTACATAATTTATATCATTCAATAGCGTTGCTTTCTTAACGACTGCTAATTATATTAACATTCTTTCTCTTCATCCTCTTTGATTCTTTTTCTTCCGTCTTCAAAGACAGTGAGCCACCCTAACGGGTAACTCACTGAAAGAGAGGGAGTTTTCAAAGAGCCAAAGGGACAAAGAGACAAAGAGATTAAATTGCTTCACAACTCAGACAAGGACGAACCCTGCCCGCGTTAGCCTTGCCGAAGCCGTAGATGCAACCGCCACTAACGCCCACGTACCATGCGAAGCTCGACGAGCACTCGGTACTTGACCAGTACCAATCCTTAATAAGTGTTGAACCACTGATAAGGGTCATCATATCGTCAATCTCGTCACGGTACTTCGTCATTGTTCGCATTTGCGCAATAGACGGCAGATAGTATTTACCGGCTGCAGGATCGTCCGAAGATAGCGAGTAGGCACGAACACGCTCTGCGGCTGGATGCGAGCGGTTGTTAGTTTTGGCGTAGGCTACAATCTTGTCGGTATTGCCCTCACCATCGAAATCGTCCCATACTGTTCCGTCGTTGGGGTTACCGTAGTCTTTCAGCTCGTCTATGTTCCATCCGTTCTGTACTGCCCACTGGTGCGTATTTCCGCCTGTGTCATTCAGCATATTTTCCTTGCCGATAATCCACTGATGGGAGTAGGCGCGGATGCGGACACCAAGCGTGATGTAAGCGTAGCGACTATTTGATGAAAGGTCGTTCCATTCCTGTTTAGTAAAGAACGTAAGCTGCTTTGTCGCTTTGTGGTATGCCGCCACACAAAGGTCGAACAATCCTCCAGCCCATTTCATTGCGTTGGCAATGTCCGTTCCAGTTGCGGTCTCGATGTCAAGCTCGATGCCTGCGTTCTTCAACGCTGCAATCTGCTTTTCTTTGTTCACTCTCAGTAAGATAGCTGATTTCTCTGCTTCTGTCATATTTTTTATTTTTATTTGTTAGATATTGCCACAACGATATAATTGTTGGATTTGCTTGAGTCATACCAAGCGTAACCACACTGCGTATTAACTCGCCAAAAATTGCTTGCAGAGTACGACTGACAGGTGTGTATCTCGCCCCAGTTGAAGGTAATACCCCACATTGCGGTCAGAATGTTCTGCAGAGCAATGTGGTAACGGTAAATCTCCCACGCCTGGTTGATGGTCGGCAGGTTCCATACGCTGTTATCGTCCTGCTCATCACCACCCTCTTTCAAGAAAGCCTTGTATTCTCTCACGGCTCTTGCAGCAGGAGCTTCATATCCGGCTGTCTGATGAGCTGTGAGGATTGCGCTCGTCAATTCCTCGGCATCATAGTCGGCATACACCTTTGGTGCATCCGTATGTTGCGTTTTCGTTACAGTCAGTGACGCGCTTCCCCATGAACTGTTGGCAAAGCGGTTTGCTGCCATCACGAAAGACTGATGATGTGAACGGATGCGGATGCCTCTGATAAGGAACTTTCCCTGCTCTTCGGCAGAGAGCTGCGCCCATTCGTTGGTCACGACAGAGGATATATTTGCCGACGATGTGTTTATTGTGGACTCATCCAGTATCTTAAAATAGAACTCCTGGTTGTCCGTCTTTCTGTTCACCGCCAAGTCTATACTCAGCAGTCCGTTAGCCCATTGAATGTACTCGGGAAACAGCGTCGCCCTCATCGACGTCGAGAGGTCCTTAAATCCCGTGTCAATAAGAGCCTGTACTTGCGCGTCCTTTACATCACGCAATTTTTGTACTACTTGTGCATTTGATGCCATACTGATTAGTGATTTTAAAAGTTGGTAATTTGCCACTCCCAAGATATAAATCTCAAGAGTGGCGTTGTTTATTATATGCTCTTAGGAAGGAACACAAGGCTCCATTGTCCGTACTTGTTTGCGATGTCTTCCGCTGACATAGTGATGAAGATTGAAATATCAGCATCGTTATAGCCGTCAGAACCACTCGTTCCAAGTTCTCGTGCCGCATACTCATCATAGGTTTCCCCATTGTAGTAAGAATACCACTCGTTGATATTGTCTTCTGTAGGAACATCACCACCAACTTCTGCGTATTCTCCTCCGAGATACCACGAAATATTGTGAATGTAAGCAAGAATACCTGTGAACAAAGTGAGCTCGTCGATACCTTTCTCTATAGCCTTTATCTCCGCTTCCTCAAGTATCTCGGTAAGGGTGTATTTGCCGCTGATTATCGGCTTCGTCTGCACATTACCGCTGATGTCAAGTCCACGAACATCCGCATTGACAACTCCCACAAGCTCCTTACCGTCGCCTTCCAACTTTTGGTTCGCTACTCGCAGGTACCACATCGATGTCCTTGTTGCAAGAACGTCAGCAATGAGTTTTGCAAGATTGAACTTAGGCGTATTCTCGATACGTACCCTCGTAACGTCCTTGAAAGACGGAACTTGGAAGCCAGATTTTGCATTAAGCCCGGTGTATTCCAAGTTCGGGATGCTCACGAACTCCAATGCAGTAAGAGAGGACGGGGCAGTCAGCACGTTTACTCGGGAGGTCTGAGCCAATGTTATCGTCTGCAAGCCGCTTCCCTCTGCGAGAACTTTGGTCAAACGAGGGCAGTAGGATGTATCAACAGCCGTTATCGGGTGGTTGCGGATGTCAATCTCCTCCAAGTACGGCATGTTGCCGAGGTCAAGCCTTGTCTGTGGTATTACTCCGCTCGCTGCATTGTAGTTAGCACCACCGATGGTCAGTTTTTTCAGCTTCGTAAAAGCGGTGAAGTTCATTGTCTCAAAGGTGTTGCCGCTAACATCAAGCTCTGATACGTTGGAGCATCCGATAAAGTATGTCTGGTATGAGTTACCGACCGTCTTCTGTGTTGTGAAGAAAGTGTAGCTCTCTCCAGCTTCAAGATGAACAGCTGTCATACGACGCGACTCATCAGTACCGTCAATGCCAAGAGTGAAATAGCCTGCCTCTGCAGCCTTGAACGTGAACTTCATACCAGCTGATGAGTTAGGCGTTCCACGGAAGCCATACTGGTCTGCCACAAATGACGGACCGCCATAGTATGCGTCACGGAGTTGGAAGCGTCTTTTGAACACCTGCGGAAGCATGTGAACTCCTCTGCCGTGCATAGCGTACAGATAGGTGTCATCGTAAGCCATTGTGTTCACATACTTTCTCTCCTGGTCAAATGAGCTGACGAGCTTTGCCCATTTTGACAAACGCTTGGTTATCCACAACGATGTGCATCCTGCCTCAGAGAATGGAGCGTTACCATTAACCTGCACGGAACGCATAGCGTTATAGACTTGAGACAAGGAGATAGTATTACCGTCTGCATCTATCTGCACACGACCACCACCAAGATAGTTGTTGCGGAACAATACAGAACCAAAGCCTGCATAATAGTTGCGTGCCTCCTCGGAGTCGGGGTCGAGGTCTACCGGTACGGTAAGACCGCAGTTGTTATCGGAAGTCAAAATCGTATCACCGTCATACAAGTGATTGAGGTACAATCTCACACTTCCGTCCTTCTCCAAGTAAAAGCCCAACATCATGTTCTTGGAACGCTGGTCCACTGCAAGCAGCACGTCTGTAAAGCAGTGGTAACAGAATACCGAATATGGGTTAGCGTACTTGTAAAGGTCGGTCTTCCACAACGAGAGATTACCAGTCTCATAGTCGGCGCGATGGCAGAACTCAAGCCAACGGAAAAGCTGATACGGAACCTTTTTGCAACTACTCTTATACTTGCAATAGATGCCGTCCTTTGTCTTGTACACAATGCCTTCCTTATGGTTTGATATACCCTCGTCAGAGTTTATGAGCTTGCTGTTCTCGTCCACAGCATCCCAATAGTATTCCGTTGTTGTCGCTCCGGATGCAGAGTCACACTGCACAAAACTACCGCCATTCGCATAGAGGTCATTAAGGTCGTCATCATCAGGATAACGAGACTCGAAGTAGTTCGTCCAGTGGTTGTCCTTCTTTATCATATCAGCAGGCTTGCTGACACCTCGGAACCACGCCATATCATCGTATGTAAGGATTTCATAGTTTTCGACCGGGTTAAGCACATCGCCAGTGACCGTCCATTGTTGGGTTGTCTGATTGAAGTACATTCTACCCGTCGTGTCCTTGAAGCCCTTAGACACATAATGATAATACTTATAAGTATGCTCTCCCTCTGCCTCTGGCGTAGTGTCATAGCGATAAGTTGCGCTGAGGTCAAAATCGGAGAGGTGTGTCTTCATCTGCTCTGCCGACTCTGTTGTTTCAACAAACGAAGCTACCGGGTCCACCTCCTCAAACGCACCCTCGCCATTATCACGATACACCCTAAAGTTCGGGCCGCAGAACTCCGTAAAGATATATGGTACGGATGCGTTCATCTTCGAGAAGTTCTCGAGAACGTAAGCTGCAGCCCTCTGTGCAACCAAATCTGCCTTGTTTACTCCGTCATCAACGGTAGTAACGACAACCTCCTTGAAGTCGCCATAGTTAAGGCATTTGTCGTTGTATGCTGCACATTTCTCAAAGCCATAGATAGCGGCATCACCCTTGTCTTGGTTCCAGTTTCCCTTAGAATGGAAATAAGCGTTCTTCGGGTCTGTGGTATCGGTACGGAAGAAAGCACACGGGATGGAGTCGATAGACGAGTTCATCGTGTACTTTGGGTTCGTCGAGTCGTATGCTATCTGCGCCGGAGTCATATAGTCCTTGCCGAGAGCACGCTGAACGAGGTTGAAGAGCTCTGTTGAGGCTCCGTTATGCGCACCACCTGACTCTGAATAGTCCACTTTTACAGTGATGATGTTGGTCGGAATACTCTCGTCATAAATCTGCACCTTTCTCTTGGCGATGTTTGCAGCACAGATGTCGTAGAGTGCCAACTGCTTCGGGTCGGTAAAGTCAGAGCGCTTATGCAGCAACTCCATCGACTTTGCTTTCTTGAACTTCATCTTTACGTTCTTTATAGGACGCTTTGACGAGGTTGTTCCTTGGTTGGTAATCGGAACCTTGTAAGCTACGAAGTTTTGCCAAGGTCTGTCGGGGAAATACGCATAAACGTCCACATAGATTGTGGATTTCTTATCCGATGTTCTTGACTCCAACCATGAAGGGAAATTACCTCCATTTTTCTCGTCTGCATAAGTGTAGCCTTCTGCATCGATGACCTCTTGGTTGGCAGTGATGACAAAATACGGCATACCGATATTGAAGAGGGCGTTGGCTTGTGGGCGCTCGTAGTTGCCAGTCTCCACATGAACACGATTGCCGCTGGCTGCAATTAGCTGCGTGGGTTCCTCGGTAATCTGCTGCGTGGCCATAATGCTGTTGTTCTCCTCGTACTCGCTAATCATGGTCGAAGTATCTGACAGTGTAAGCAAGTACTCCTCCCACACTTTTCTGTAGTCGTCAGAGAATGTGCGCCATGCCATGATGTCGTAGATGTAAAGGTCAGCAAACTTTCCGTCAAACTCAAATGTCGCCTCAGAGTAAGCCGCACTGCGTCCTGTATTGTAATAGCAAGCTCCAACATCCTCGCCATTAATGTACATCTTGACAAGGGCAACACCAGCTTTTGGCGATGCACCGGCTTTCTCGAACACAAGAGCGAGCGTGATAACTTCTCCCTGTGTGTAGTTGGCGCGAATAGATGTAGAGTCGGTGCTTGCTGCCTCGGTTGGATTTGCACCTACGGTGGTGAAGATGATACTTCCTCCGTTGATATACAATCCAACCGTTCCGTCAAAGCACTTCAGCAGAACCGCATCATCGTTCATGACGTTCTTTACTTGGAATGTCATTTGGAAAGCAGAACCGTTTGTCTCCACGTTTTGATTTGCGAAAAGAGGATAATCAAGCGAAGCTGTCACATCCTCCGCTACACGGAGCGCCATGATGCCGGGGTCGTTGTCCTGTCCGTACTGTGATGTGCCGTATGAGTCTTTCACAAAGCCGTTAGATGAATAGTTTGAACCAAACACCTTCAATTCAAAAGTCTCTGTCTGACCACTCGCATTGACAAATGACGACTTGATAGACTTATCAACATCCGAATTGCTGCGTCTGCGGAGGTTGATGTCAAGAGCCGCGTTGCCCATGCTACTGATAGCGAGCAACGTTCCGTTCACGGTAAACTTCATCGGCAGCAGAGTTGAAGCGTTGTCGTTCTCTCCGCTTATTGACAATGATACCGAGCCGTCATATTCCACATTCTCCACACGATAGGTTAGAGTCTGGGCAATAGAGCGGTTTGTTTCGATCGAGCGAAGCAAGGTCTTGGTACCAGTCTTGCTGTTCGTGACGAAGAAGTTTGCCGAACCCATAGCTTTTGTCGGGTCGTAAATGGCAATATTCACACTAACAGACTGCAAGAGCTTTACGGTGGCTTCCTCTCCATCGCAAGTCCAGTTCATCAGAATCAACGGCAGTATGGCATTGTCGTCAATTACGAATAGTCCAGTGTATAGGTAGTTGCCCACAACACCCGAGTCAGCTTCCACGCCATGGACGCGAATAGGAAGAACACTATGCGTCAAAGCAACTTCTCCGTTTCCGAAGAGGTCACGAGGATTTATGACTACAGATTGTGTGGCTGTAGATGTAATAGTCTTTTCCTGGAACACCTTCCATTCGCCATTGTAATACACCTCAACGGTCGCATTGATAGACGAAACGTTGTTTGGGAACTTGTAAACATTGATAGATGTCTGACCACCACCAACACGCAGAACGGTATCGGCAGTATAGCCGAGCGTCTGCACACTTGCCACCGACACATCCACGGCACGGATAGTAAGGGATTTGGTAAGCGAGAGAGAGCCGGACTTTACCGTGATACTGAACTTCTGGTTTGAAGCGTTCTTGAAGTACTCCGAAAGGTCTACATTATACAGACCACCAGAAGGCTTGGGCTCGTTCACAGTTTTCAACGCAGTGCCAGTAGTCTTGTCAGCAATGACAATCTGATCCACCTCATCCTCCGTGTCGATGTCGAGCTGAAGGATAAACTCGCTGTTTACTGCAATAACCTTGTTTTGGTTTACGATGGTGAAGTTGATAGTGGCGACAGGACCTCCACCGCCCGAGCCTCCCATGGGAATGTTCTCAATGGCAAAAAGAGGGTCGTCTGTCTGCTCTTCATCATCAGCTCCATAGAACTGGATGTTCAAAGTGTTAGCGTCCTCGTTCTTTTCAAATTTTCCCGAAACAGGGATGTAGCGTGCTGCGCCACCAGTAGAGAACGCATCGGTGCCATTCACTTCCAGGTTGTCAGATGTAACGACTTTTGAGCCACCGCCACCAAAGTCATTCCAAAACTCAAGGTTCATAAAGTCCGTGACGGCACCTTGGAACTGCTTGGTCTCCATCTTTGTTCCGTCTGCGTCAATCACATAAGAAATTACAAGGCCACGCTTACGATATGTTATCTGACTTGCTTTCTCGTAGTCTGCCAACGCTTGCACGGCGCTTGCAAGGTCATACGGAAGCGGATTGCCGCCTGAGCCAGTTGTCTGACGAGGACCACAAAGACTATCAATGATTATATACGTTTCTGATCCTGCTGCAAGCGAACCAAAGTCCTGCCAGTTGTCGATGTTTATCCAGTCCTCTCTCTCAATGCTTTCAGATGTGTACTGATAGGTCTTCCATTTGCCTTTAGCAATGGCAAACGACAATATCATACCTTTCGTTGCTTTAGGTAGTGAAGCGTGAAGGGCAGACAGATTCGTGTACTCGGCATTATACAAAGAATAGAAAGCGCCATCAGAAAGAGGCACCTCCACCGTTACGTTATAAATAGGGCTGACTGGATTGCCCTCAAGTTTCGTTACTCTCTTTTCAAGAGCAGCACCTTTCGAGCCCTCATAAGCTGTGCCATTGGTCGTTCCAAGCTCCAATGAAGAGCCTATGGCAACCATTCCCCCGTCCTTATATTCATAGATTTTCTCATTGCACACAAAAACAGCGTCGAGGTTCACATCTTCAACCGTTGTTCTCACCCATCCAAGAGCCGCCCCTGGTTTCGGTCTTCTGTATACATATTTGAAGAACTCCTGTGTCGCTATATCGTAATATAGCATCCCAGTCTTATCCATAACCACAACCGTGTTAGACGAGTCTACAATCGCGTACAGCTTGTACACATACTTGTTGTTTTCCACGGTCGTTACGCGTTCGTAAAGCTGCGGCAGTTCTCTAAATTCTTCTGTTAATTCCTCTGTAACAACAGATGGTGTTCCATCGGAACTAACTATTAGCAATGCAAGCGTATCTATGTTTATTGTCTCGCCAGTTTTGAGGTGCCAAGCAATGTATTTTTTGGCTGCATACTCCACATTTTTGAGGATTTGATAACCCTCCTCAGCCATTCCACGTTCCCTGAACGCCTCTTCGGTCTCGAATGTGATGCTATTGTTGCAAAACACGGGAATTACAAGCCTTGCAGATGCATTTGTCGCCTTTGTGGTAGAATCCAATGTGCCTTTTAGTGAGTCGATACTCGTAGTGTTGGCGTTGGCCGTTTTTTGAACCGCCTGTATCTGTAATTTAAGCGAATTTAGCTGCGCTGGCGTAAAAACACCAGCAGAAGCCTCGCTCGACGCAGGAATTACCAACTGACACTGCACTGGATTACCTTTTCCCGTCTGAAACTGCAAAATCACGTTCACTGACGATGATGTCGGGTTTGCAGATGGCGTAACAGCCACAATAGAGGCTCCTTGAAGCTCATCTACGGCACTCACGAGTGTATTCCAGTTCTCGCTCGTCAAAATGCCTTGCGAAGTGGCTCCACCATTGGCAACCTTGCCCTTTAGTGCTGATATATCTGTTAAATTCATGATTATTGCTTTCTAATGGTTATTACTTGCCGATTTTGCGAATTGTAACGCCACCGACATTGTATTTCGCTCTTCCAACCACCTTTATAAGGCCGATTTCCTTGCAATACTCAACGCACTCTCGCAGATAGGCTTTTGCCACATCTACAGCGTTGTTGTATGCGTCAGAACGCTCCTTTGATGATATGTGCGTGGAAAAATCCCCGTTCTTCATCACAGACCCAAAGCGAGTGGACTCAATATCACCCGACATTAGGTTTTGAGCATAAACGAAATAAGAGAGTGCAACTTTGAGCCCCATGAAGCTGCGAAGTCCGTCTCTCTTATCCTTATATGTTCCGCCATTTAAAAGTGTTGCAATTTCATTGTTGTCTTTCTCGTTGCTGTCGAGAATTCTAAGGAACAGCTCATCACCGAGGACAGGCTTGATATGCAACTGTTCTGCCTCAGTGATAAACGCCATTAGCTTTTCATCAGCAACCTTTCCGATAGGTCGTCCGAGCGAGCGAACGTCAGTAGGTTGTAATATATGTTCCATATAAATTTATTTTCCTTGGTACACAAGCGGTTGTATCTCATAATCATCCGATGGATTTACATTCTCTTTCCAGTTGTCGAAGATGCGCTTTAGGGCACGACTGATGGCGCGTCGGGGGCTACTGGTGTAAGAGCTGTAATATCGGAAAGCCTCAGACATAATGTCTGTGGAGAAACCAAGCGAACCTTCGATAATTCTATAGAATACCTCTTGACCAAAGGCTATATAAATACTCTTGGTAACACTCTCTTCGGTACACTTGAATTTGGAGTCGAAGTTCTGCGCTTCAAACGATGTAAACTCCGGCTTGTCTTCATCCGACTCAATGGTGACATCCATGATGGCACAAGCATTTTCATCGCCTTGGAAGATGTCAAGACTCTCGCTGATGCTTGCAGAGTTGTCGTTCTCGTCTTTGATTTCGTTACCATTCTCGTCAATTCCGAGTGAAGAACCTTTCTTATGCGTGAGCATACCAGCAAGCAGGAAATTGTTTCGCACATTGCGGTATTTCACATTGTCAAGACCTTCATCCGTGGAAATATTTGTAACCACCTTGTCATATATCGGGCATGGGTATTCCCACTTGCCAGCCATTGAGAACCACAATATCTGCCCTTTGTAATTCTCAATGCCGCCACTTTTCCTTATCTGCGCCATGACAACCTCTCTACGTGGGTTGAATGTGTAGATTTTCTTTGTGTTATCCTTTGTGACACGGATATACTTACCTTTTCGGGTCTTGTGGCCAGTCCAGTCGGGATGATAGTTGATGTACACCACCTTTCCGTCATCGGTTTCCTCTTCCAGTCGGCACGTTTCAAAAGGAACATGGGAAACCTCGACAATCTCGCCGAAGATGTTGTAGTTCACATGCAGGGCAAAGCCGTGGTACATTGCCATATCATGGGCTATCAGTCGGAAAATGTCATCCACGGTATCGCCGGCACGGTTGCAGACATACTCCGAGAACTCGGTGTTGTTTAACCCATTGCCCTCGATAAATGTCTGATAACGCTCACAGCAAGCCCCTCCTGTGTGTGAACTCTGGATAAGGTCACGCATCCTCTGCGGATAGAGATTATCCCTTCCGTAGAGCTGGATGTTCAACGTGGAGCAATAGCTCACGTCAATTCTTTTCTTGGGCTTTCTTACGTTATTGATATTCATGAGTGCAATGGGTTATTTGTTTGTTTCCGATGTTACATTTCAAAGAAATACTGCAGTGCCAGTCCTTGCAGACCACTGCCGATGACGATTGCCACGCCGTAGCGCAGAATGTCGTACCACTCGATTTCGGGGAGGTTGTACTTCTTCCACTGGTAACGCTCGCGGAGTACCATAGGCACAAGAGCGAGAAGATTGATGACGAGTGACACTACGAACCACCCGATGATGCCGAGTGCGTTACGTTTCTTTTCATTGTATTCTGCCATGATGATTACTTAAAAGGGTTACTCTGCAGACTTGGCACCACGTTTCTTGGTGGTAGTGCCGGCTGCGGCTTTTACTTCCTCAAGCTCTTTCTTCAGAGCGGCGTTCTCTGCGTTTGCCGCTTCGAGGTCTGATTTGAGGGTTTCAATCTCCATTGAGAGTGCGCCGTCATCATCTGCTGATGCGGTGGGCTGATCCTCAAGCTGTTTCTTCACGGATGCAAGTTCATCCTCGGTAAGAGCCAGTTTCGCCTTGAGGGTTTCAATCTCCTGCTTTTTTGCAGCAATCTCGATTGTTGCTGCATTACGCTCCTCCACAGCCTCCTTATACGCTGCCGACATGGCTTCGAGGTCTGTCGGAGCAGACACCTCACCATTTTTGCGTGCTTCGACACGAGCGATGTAGTCACTCGGGTACGAGAGGAAGTCGGAGATTGATTCGGGGTACTCTGCGAGGCGCTTTTCCGCAACCTCGTCTGGAATGTTCGCATTTGCATAAAACTGATTTGTTCCATTGGGATGCACAATGACACCCGCCTTCAGAACGTAATTGGGTTTAGTAGGCATTTTCCCTGTTCTTTTGAGATAAGTGTAAATTTCAAGAAAGGCATCGCGGTAGCAGTCAGCGCATCCGCTACGCCTTACCGTCTTGTTGAGCAGACTTCTGTAAAGCTGCTCAATATAGCTCCTGTCTGATGATGAGAAGCCGCTATCGAAACGGCTCCTCATATCAGTCAGTCGGCTCATAATAATCTCGTATTCTTCCATACGCTATCTCTTATGAGCCTTTTACGAGAGAAGCGAGTGCAGCGCGTGTTGCTGCAACCGACTCGGAGAAGAAGAAGATGCCACTACTTGGAGCATTCTCCTCTGTCAGCGTTACAGCCCAACCGCCTTCAGTGTCCTCGCTGTACTTGTCATTTGTCATTTCAGAAGCGGTAAGCCCCTGCTCCAGACCGAAGATTTCAAAGGTATTCTTGTCGTCTGTACCTTTGTATTTGTTCTCGCCAATGAAGATGAAACGACCATTGGCGAGCTGGTCAATGACGTTCTTTGAAACATCGGGACCAGAGTTGAGCACCACGATAGAAACCGTCTTAGTGAACTTGTTGAGATATGTACCAACTACAAGTGCGGTCTGCGTTCCCGTGAATGGAGTCTTGCCAGGAACGACTACCTCATAAGCTTTACCTTGCAAGAGGGCGAGCTTTGAAACGATGTTTCCTGTCTGTACGAGTGTTGCCCAGTCAACATCATCAAAATTGACAAGGTAGCCCTTATTCATCATTCCGGCTTTCTGTGGTTTCTCGCACGATACGGAAATGTCCTGTGCAAGAGCGTAATCACATGTTTCTGCCATAATTGTATGTTTTTAATTCATAAAGGGGAGGTTTGCGGCCTCCCCTCCTTGTTAGACTTGTTGTTAGATAGCCACCTGTACGAGGTCGTCCTCACCAATGACAGTGCCAAGGTCTGACTCGGCGAAGATGTAGTTGTCACGCTTGCGCTTGTCGAACTCTACATCAAGTGATGACATACGGTCTTTATCGGAGGTTCCTACGAAGAGGTTGCTCGGTGAGCAGAGAACGGCGCGGTGCGGGCAGTTGAGGGTCGTGCCGTTGTCCTCGAACTTGCGGATAAGGCGGTCCCAAATGTCAAGCACAATCACGGTATGGCCGTCATACTCGGACAGACCGATACCAGAACTGACGAACTCGAAAGGCATTGTCGTCTTGCCGTACTTGTCTACGACATCGTTACGCAGAGCCTTGTAGAGCGAGTTGGTCATCATGATAGCGTGGTCTGGCTTGTCGAAGATGCGAGAGTCTGCGTCGGTGAGCATATCATCTACGATACCGATAGCCACACCCGACTTGCGGAGGTCTGTTTTCTGAAGAGCCTTAGATGCAGAGTTGTTGGCTGCAATCTGTGTCTGCTGTCCGGCATTTTCGGCGATGATAGCCTGCAGACGCTTCCAGAAGCCATCGGTCGGCTTGAGCAACTTCGGGTCAATGGTATCGGTGATATGACCACCTCCAGCGGTGTCAATGCCAGATGAGGATACGTTCTTTGCGTCCTTGTCACCGAACCATGTAAGACGCCAGAACATCTCGGTGATAGCCTTCTGGAGCAGAGGTTCAAGAACCTTGTCGAAGTAAGGCGTATCGGTGATGTCGCCTGCTTCTGTGCCAGGATGCATTCCATACTTGGCGAGCGTGTTGGTCAGGTCCTCGTAGCAGACAGACTTAGGGATGCGCCACTTGCCCAAATCCCAAGTCTTCTCGATACCAGTAACCTTAATCTTGCTGTAGGTGGGGTCACAGCCACCGCCGCTCTCGCCGACATCACCCATAGAGTCGAGCATACCGAACTTCTGACCATTGGTGAGGTCTGTCACCATGGTACAGGTACGCTCAAGGTCGGGGTCGTTAAAGATTGATGTGAAAAGCAACTCGTTAAGGTCACGAATCGCACCATTGTCAACGGTAAAACTATTGAAGTCTATTGTTTTCATATAATGCTTCTTGTTTTATTCGTTATACATGTTGATTACTACTTGCGAGCCTTGCGCTTTGCCTCCTGACGTTCACGCTGCTCACGGAGCATACGCTGTGCTCTTGTCTCGCCCTGCTGTCCGCCGTTGTTGTCGCCATGAGCCACAAACTTACGGTTGCTTGCGGTGAATGTGGATGACATATCCTTCAGTCCGTCGAGCCACGCCTTGCCACCGGCTTTGTTTACGACATCAAGGATAGCCTTCTCCTCGTCGGTCTTTGCCTCTGGCTCCAGTGCTGCCACCTTTGCCTCAAGGTCTGTAACCTTGCTTTCGAGATTTGCCTTGTCGGTTGCGAGAGCTTCCTTCTCGGAGGTGAGTGTGTTCACCTGCTCGGTAAGGTCGGCTACCTGCTGCGTGAGGTTGTCTACCTGTGCCTTGAGGTCATTGCTTCCGTCACCCTCGCCGTTGCCGTCGCCACCTTCGCCCTCGCCATTGTCGGCAGGAGTGATGGACTCGATAACCTCGTCTGCAACTACGATAGTAGTGCCGTCCTCAAGAACGTATGTTCCGTTGGGATAAGCCTTGTCGCCAACCTGCGGGTCGCCGTCCTCACGCTCTACGGTGAACTCGGTGCCGTCGGCGGCGGTAATCTTTTGGTCGAGGATCTGCACGTCCTCAATCTTGGCGATACCAGCCATAGAGAGCAGCTTCTTTACGATGCGGTTCTCAATCTTAATCTGTTCTTTTGCCATTTTGTTTGAATTTGATGATTTATGTTTTTTCTTGTTGTCCGTATTAGGAGCGAGTGTTGAGGCTATGAAGCCAAGTTTTGCTGCCCGTGCCATGTTAACGTACTTGTCCTCGTTCATGAGCGACTGCAATTCCTCGCGGTCTGCTCCTGTGCGCTCAACGTAAAGGTTCAGAATTTTGTTCTGCTCCTCAATGAGAGAGATTTCCTGCGCTGTCAGCTTTGCTTTGAGGTTCTTAATTTCGTCTGCCGTGAGCCTTTCGTCACTCCAAAGGTCAAGCCACGCAACAGCAGGGTTATGAATACACATTCGGGCGTTCTCAAAGCCAAATCTCCGTTCCTTTGGAGCGGCAAGGAGAATGATTGTCGCCATAGAGGAACACTCGCCCTCGATGGTAGCAGAAATTGTCTTGCCGGAGTTACGCAGAGCGTCATAGATTGCCCAACCTTCAATGCAATCTCCGCCAGGGCAGTGAAGCTTGATGTCAATCTCGTTGTCGCCCTCTTCCATGGAGTCAAGGAACTCTGGAATGTCTTTGTAGCAAACACCGTCCGTGCCGTACCAGTCCTGCAGAAAGACCTTATCCTCCTCGTTGACAATCTGATTGTAAATTCTTAATTTTGCCATTCTTATTCGTTTGTTTATTCCGTATGCCCCACAGCAGAAATGAAGCATTTTTGTTTTGTTAATAGCAAAGGTAAGTTATAATAAGTTGTGTGTTCGTCAGAGGTTATCAAATAGTAGTGAACGCTATCGTTCAGTAAACAACTGTGTTTTGCCACAAAAAAAGAGGAACGAGCCGCAAATTAGCCCGTCCCTCTGCACTTAAAAAACTAAACTATAAATCTTTATTCTTCTCTCCAATAGAAAGCGATGCGTATATCTTTTCCGTCTACCTCCAATTCGCAGCAGCTTGCATTTCTCTCTTCGTCACAGTTAAGGTATCTGGACAACTCATCCCTTAACTTTAAGATGTCAAGGTCAGTTGGATTACCATATACACACTTGACAGTTCCGCGGTTGGTGCCAAAGGCGTAATCTACAAGATACATACGCCTGTCTCGCCAAAATGTTTGGCGCTCCGCTACTCCGTCATCGAACTCGCGAACAATGGTGTCGGCAAAATCCTCGAGAATATTCTTGTTGTCAATAGGTGCTGGAGTCAAAATTCTTTTGTTCATACCCACCAACTTTCTGTTTTTGCCTTTTCGTCTACCTTGATAGACCCCGGTTTAATATAGTGCTCGTATGATGTGTAGTCCATAGACGACGTACCATTTCTATAACTGACAGTTATTCCCTCCGCATCCAAAGTGTGACCACCATGAACAGCATAGCCATCGCTCACTTCTGTATGTGGTCGGCAATGTATACCCACACCAATTTGTACTTGCGTGGAGTTTGCCACCTCACGATAACACCCAAACATATAAACCTTACGGTAGTTTTCGTGGTTCTTGTATTTCTCCACAAGCTCGTCGTACTCCTTCTGTGTTTCACAGAGATAATATTTGTTTCTGTTACTCCAGGAATACCCCTTATTTGTGTCTGTCAATATTAGTTTCATATTGTGTCCTTTCCGTATTTCTTCATCATGATACAATGTGTTATTTTCTCTTGCTCTTCCGGAGTTTTGTCGCTGAACTTGTCTGCGACCCATTCTCGCAGGTTCCTGCGTTTGTCTTCAATGGTAGGTCGGTTCGTAGGAACTATCGGACATATCCTCTCTAACATCAATGTTGTTGGATTATCATAACGAGAGTCGTAGAACTCATTTATGAACTTATACAGTTCATCAAATGACATATCATCAAGAACCTCGTACATCTTGGAGAAAACCAAATCCGCATCGACTTTCACGAAATAAGGATTGACAAATTCCATCTTCTCGCCAGTCCATAAAGAAACACTTTCCGAAGAACCGTAATAGCTCTTGTGGTTGTATAGTTTAACTAACACTCCTTCTCCTTGGTATTTGCGACCTCCAGATACAGCACAAGGGATTCCAAACTCCTCTATATCGTAATCTCTCCACCACATTGTGGTCAGGCTCGATGGTGTCGATACACTTTTTGCATAGTCTCGCATTGCAACAAGTGCTTTATTTTTGATACTATTGTCGGCTTCCGTAATACGAGGATAGTCATAGTAAAAGTCACCACAATACCCTCTTGTTGTCCACTGGCCGGTCTTCAGTCGATTGTCTTCAGCATCAAAATACAGAAAGTTTGTGTCTGAGTCGTCATAATAGTTGTGGTCGCGCTCCACGATGATATATAGGTTCAATCCTTTGGTGCGCAAGTCTGCTTGCGTAAGATTGTATCTTTCCACTTCCAATGTTGGATATGCATTTATCGTTTCCATAATTGCCAATATTAAAGTTCCTTCAGTACATCTTCGGTTGTTCCCTCATACTCCCACCAACCTTCTGCGAGGTCGTGGTCTGCGCCATACTCCTCCATGAGGTCGTAGATTTCATCTGACAGATCCTCGTCCACATCATCAAGTTCCATATTGTTTGAAGCGAGGACCGAACGGACTCTCTCTACACGCTCCATATCGACATTCTTTCTTACATAGGCAATAGCCAGCTCCAAGTCTGTAGCACCTAAGAAAAGGTTGTCATTTTCCCACTCTGCCATTTCACGCTCATCATCGAACTCAATCTTTATGAGGGAGAGCATACGCTGCGGAATGGCATCGCTAACTGAACCGCTCGCTCCTTCCTTCATATACTGGTTGAAGATACTTGCGTAGGTATCGAGCTTGATTTCACGCTCAATGTTCTTAACTTCGTTCTCGGTAAGACCCTTTTGGGTAAGGATATTCTTATAAGTTGCCATAATGTTTAGAATTTTAAGTGATTACTTATTTATCTTATTTGCATTACAAAGATAGTGATAATTTATCAAATATGCAAGTATTTAACAAGAAAAGTTTATCTTATTTGCAAGTTTGTTTCGTTATGTATCAAAGCCTTACGGTATTAAAAAAGCTGCCTATCCTCACGGACGAGCAGCCACCACAGTCAAATATGATAATTAGTAATCATCGCATTTTTCAAGATATTCCTTCCATGCGATAGGAAGGACTTTCTTTAGCAGCTCATTACTCTTTGCTTCCTTATCGTCAAAGAGCTCGCGAACTGCTTCTTTCGGATCCATAGTATAACCGCACTCATGGTTTCCAAACTCGCATATCAGAGCGTCCTTTAATTGTTCCTCATTGGACAAGAACTCCTTTTGCTGCCTGTCCTGTTCCTCGCCCCATTCAATAAAGAGGTGATAGTCAGTCTTCAGGCAATAAGCACCACCTCCAAGAGGCTGTAACTTCTGCAAATCTTCCTCGCTTGTTGTCAGTCCCCACTCCGACATCATTTCTTCAAACTGCTTCTGGCTAAAGGCTGCCTTCAACGGCAATTTGCTAAAACTCTCTTGATGTTGTTTTCTCCACTCTTCGTATTTCATAGTTATTCTTATTCATAATTATTTTCGTAGTACTCCATATCGGCCATTTTGGGCGTTATTTGCTTCACTCTTGCCTTATTATACTTATACCTCTTAGCTTGATATTCGGCAGCAGACTTACTCTCAAACACCATAGCATAAATAGATGCCGGAGACCACCACATACGTTTGGTCTTGGCTCTATCAACAAGATACATCGTTGGCATGACATTTCGATTCCTTCTTGAATTTTGTACTATAACATACTTACCTATATCTGCCTTAGAGAAGCAATGGCTTCTTGCTTTCAGATAGAATTGCTTCTCCAAGGCAGAATAAGGTTCGTAATCATTGAAGTCATAATCGCATATCTCAGCCAAATGCTCGGCTTCTGAACTATCAGGCAACATATTCTCGACTTATTTAAGTTCTTGTCTGAGGAATAAGACAGTTTCCATGATGTCATTATAGAACCACTGCCACGCTAATATTCTCTTCTGCTCATCGGTAACTTGCAGCCACTCTCCACAAATTTTATGGTGACGGATGCTGAGTCTTTCGAGTGATGGAGCTATCTTCTTGCCGTATTCAGCTGCTAACTCGTCATAATCCATTTCCTTGCCGGCAAGGACTCTTCTTGCTAAGCGAGTTGCTGTATCGTGCCAAAGTTCATAGATAGAACTTTCATTTGCAAGCATCAGATGCAAGCTATTCATATCGTCGGTGCGCTTATACTGCACCATTTCTAAACTTGTCATAGCGTATTTGTTTTTTAGTCAATAAAATCGTTGAATTCAAACACTTCGGTATTTCCTTCGTAATGTGGTTTCTTGTCACAGGCATACCCCATCCATGAGCCATATTCATATACTCTGTACATGTGATAGCCAGCCTTTATGAGAGCTTGGAAAGCGGCTTTCATTTCGCAGCCATGGATTTTCACAAAATCATCGCTGTCAAACAAAGCCTTGTGGTCAAACTCATAAGCCCTGCCACTTTTCTTGTGAATACGCAAACCAAGCGTTCTTACACGATAGCCTCCGTCATTCACTGGGTGGAAGATGTTGTGATAATACCCTCCGCGATTGTCAAGGAATACATCGCAGATTTTCTGTACTACATCCTCCCGAACTTCTGTCGGTTGGATGTAGTCGTTTTGTGGAATGTTCACTATGATTTCCATAGTCTTGTCTTAGTTATAATACTCCACCTCGCTCAAATTCTCGATTGCAACCTCTTCGCCATCCTCGTCGAACGCCTCGATGCTCAATATCTCGGCATCTTCAAAATCGGTGTGAGACACATTCTCGTAGCAGTTGTACGGCACCTCTGAATGGTAGTTGTACTCCTCAACGTAGTTTCCACAAACCTTGTAGGTTATGAAGATGGCAATTTTGTCTTGCTCGATTTCGTCCTCAATCTCGCTTGACCAACCGTCTTCTAACTCTGCGTTCTCAATAGATGCGCTGATGGCATTCAATGTTTGCTGTGTAAGTATCATATCTTATTTGCTTTAATTTGTGATTACTTGTTTATCTTATTTGCATTACAAAGATAGTGATAATTTATCAAATATGCAAGTATTTAGCAAGAAAAGTTTATCTTATTTGCAAGTTTATTTCATCCATCCGACGAGCATTGAAAAAGGCATCTATCCAAGGAACGGACGGATGCCTTTTCGTTGATTACTGCGCTCTTCTAAGCTCTTCCATGGTAACATCAACAACCCTTGCTGCTGCATATAGGGCGTTACTTGTCAACTGACGCTGCCACGCTGTATTTGACGGAGACCACCTAAAGCCGTTACTCTTGAGTTTGCTTATGACCTCAGCCTTTGGCTTTCCGTCAAAAACCAACTGAAGGCGGTCAATAGAGTAGTTTTTGACGATGCTGCAACCATCTTTCTCGATAGTCACGCTCTCTTTTCCCGAACGAGCTTCTGCTTTCTCTACGCACCGTTCACATAATTCCTGGAGCTTCCAAAACTTGTGACGCTGTGTAATAAGCGGCTTCTTCAATTTATCGTTCCATTCTACAACTCGCTTAACATATCTGTCAAGCAAGGTCTTTTCTCCGTTCTTGGCAAGCGTTTCAGCCTTGCCGTACAGAGAGTTCACGAATAGGCTGCGATGGTACGGAGCATTGTTCTCGTCAATGTCGCGTATAGAACTTGCGGTCAAGTCAAGGTCGTTGCGAATTTTATCCCAACGCTCATCCTCACGTTGCTCAAGAGGTTTCGCTTCCTCCATGGCTCTGCGGATTGACTTCAATGTCTTTTCACGCCAAGCAGAGAAGTCTTCACATGCTTTCGCATATGAGGCGTTGGCTTTTTCATTCTTTGAGTTGTTGAACTTTGCAGGTCCTGTAACAAAAGAACTTGCTATGCGGCTTTCCTTGGCAAGAATCGTAGACACCCATGAGTGATATTTGTTATAATATTCCTCTTGCTTCTCCGTAGGAATATTGGCAAGGTCTGCATTAAGTCCCTCTTCGTATGAAACCATTCAACCTTTGCGGCACGTTCCGGATCCATCGAGGACCAGTTATGAGCCGAGATAGCTGTCTGGTATAGGTCTCCAAGGTGTCGTTTGTCGTTAAACTTTGTCACCTCATATTTCCCCATTATTGCAGTTGCATTTACCGAGATATAAATATCCTCTTTTGTATTCACGTTTGTTAGGCGATGATATTGCTGGTCAAACATTCCAGTACCTCGCTCTTTTCTTGCGTATGGCTGAAAGTCATATACATTCTCGGCAACACCTGCTTCGCATACTTGAACCACTCTGTGGCAGTTCATGAATGAAAGTTTTTCCATATTCTAAAATTGTGATTAGTAAATATATGCGTAAGCGTATGGATATCCACCGGACATTTCGGCACCTATCCAAAAGGTAAGTCCTCTTCCTCGGCAGAAATCTACAACCTCTGTTCCGAAGAAGAACGTTCCCGTCGTATTCTTTGGTCCAGGAACTACTTTTATTGCGGGCACTTCGCCAGCTTCTTCCACTACCTCGCATGAACTTGCATCTTCCATATTGCCGATGAAACGTCTTAGCTCTTCGGCAAGCTCTTTTACTTTGTCTTTTTCTATCATGATTTTTTAGATTTATAGCCGTCCGAAATGACAGCGAATACCTTGTTTACACTCTTCAACCGTTTTCGCCCCATAGGTCTGCTTCCAGTACACTCTGCCATCGTGCTCATGCACTTCAACAAAAACGCCCCACTTGTTACCCCAATTACCACTGGCATGAGGGTCTATGCGCTCGATTTTATAACCTCGGTACATCATAGTTATCTTGGATTTTTTGTGATGTCAGACTCTTCAAGCAGTTGGATTAGTCGCTCTACGCCATTTGCAAGACGCTTGATGTTTCTCGCAAACTCTTTTTCTTCAATCGTGAAAGGTGATTGCATATTTCTTGTTTTTTAGAAGAGAGCCGAGCAAAGGACGCTCGGGCTCTCGGTTAGACATTAGAGTAACGAATCTACGCAGAAGGAACGGAAAGCGTTCTTCTCCAAATCCCAATAGCGGATGGTACAAGCAGGAGCTGCATGACCAGTGCCTTTCACCTCGTACTGATAGAGGTTCTTTGCAAGGGTTCCGACTGCATTTCTGAGTTCGCCATTGGTTTTTCTGAACACAAAGCGAACAACTCCAAGAGCCATCTGAGCCTTGAGCTTGTATGCGTGCCACGCCTTGCGGAGGGCTTCAGAGAAACTCACGGCCTTGTGTCTGCGAAGCGTCTCCCAAGCTGCCTTCATTACCATACTCTTGTTAATTCTCACTGAATTGTTATTTGCTGAACTTGCCATAATGTTTAGAATTTTAAGTGATACCTTTTTTATCTTATTTGCTAATGCAAAGATAGTCAAAAGTTATCATATATGCAAGTATTTAGCAAGAAAAGTTTATCTTATTTGCAAATTTATTTCACTGAATATCAAGTAGTTAGGCTGTCACTTGTGGGCATTTTCGACATTGACAAACTTGTACCCACAATATGGGCAAACCTTGGTTGTGTCTGGCAAGTACGTTTCACGAAAGTTGCGGTAACATGAGTGACACATCTTAGTCTTGCCATTGACAGCTCCATATATAGCCATCGCTAAAATGACAACGATAAGCGCTATTCGCCACGCATTTCCCAGTATATTCTTTTGCTTCTGTGTCATCGCTTTGTTATTACAGGGTTAAACAAATCGTAGTCGGATGGTACGGAGTTCTCCCAAGAGTCAACAAGTTCGTCACCGACAATATCACGGATGCTCTTTTTCCAATAGATAGGCGTTTCACCTCCTACATAGAATTGAACTTTAGCCACCAGTTCCTCAACCTGCTCCTTGGAGAATTTAACTCCCATTTTGGTAACGAGTCCGACCTTGAAGAAATCACAATACGGCTTCGCTTTCCGTACAACATTCACAGCCTTGTTTATATCGACAACCGGTTCAATGCTTGCGAATGTCTTGATACCGAGTTCTTTCAACTTCTCCATAGCCTTGATGCGTTGGGCTGTGTTGTTTCGGCAATAGCTTTCCATTGACTCCATTCCGGTAAGGGTAAAGCCTATTGCTATGCTGTCGGCGAAAAACTGTAATTCTTTCGTGTAGCGAGGGAGAAATACCCAGTCCGTGCATTTGGTAAGCACCTGAACCTTCACATCTTCTTCAAGGGCGTGCTCCACGCACATCGTGGTAAGGTCTCGCGTCTCCGGCAACATTGGGTCACTGACAAACGAAAAGAAGAGCGAGTCGGTAGGCTTCATCAGCTTCTTTACTTGAGCAAGCTCTTTCTCGAAAATGGCAAACGCTGTCTTCTCATCGATGAGGCTCTTCTTCAATGACACCGTTTCAACACCAAGAATTGCGGACGTAATCCCATGGCGATTATAGCAATAGCTGCAAGTATTGCTGCAACCATTGTATAAGTTACAAGCCCAGTGGCAGTACTCGTAGGCTGCACCACTGGGCTCATATATCGCCTTGCCTTTAAACTTGCTCGGCTGTTTCATCGGCATTCTCTTTTGACTTGTTAGCAGTCAGCAACTCGCTGATTTTGTCGTTCACCCAGGTTACGTTGTGTATGAGCTGGCGACAATCAGACATTGCGTCATGCTCCACCCAATCATCAGAATGAGGGATGATAGAATACGGATCCTCAACAGTTGGGTCTATAAGGCGAACACCTTCATAGATGAACGTGCGGCTGTCACGGACATTGAGATACTTCCATGGTAAACTCTTCTCTTCTCTGTCCTTATTGACAACGACGAAAGCGTTGCGAAGGATAGAAATATCAAAATCTGTCCCTTGACACCAAATAACCACTTCGTCCGCACCGTTCTCTGCTTTTACTTCTTTGATGAAGTCCGTCAGATACATGAGTACGTATTTCACGTTTGAAGTGTACGAGAATTGTTCCTTCGCCTCTTCGGGCTTCTTACTCCACCAATCTACTGTCGCTTGGTCGATGTCAAAGCCGTACATCGCACACGATGTACCATCAACAGCTCTGAAGAACTCAGTCTTCTCTCCCGTTACTTTACTCTCACCAAGGCTGAACGCTTTGGCTGCAATACCAATAATAGCAGCCGTAGAACGTCTTGACAATGTCTCCAAGTCAAGAGCGATGTTCACTACTTTCTTTTTCATAATTACGTTTTTTATGTTAGTTTATAAACCTATTCTTTAGCTTCTCATGAAGAGCTTTCATTTTGCTGAGACACCATTCTTTGTCTGCCAGAAGGTCTTTGATGTGATATGGAGCGCCATTCTTGCCATGACCATCTGAGCCGAGCCACAAATAAGTTTCCTCGTCCACATCATAGCCGTCTATGTATTCCCCGAGTTCTTCAACAAACTCTTGTGCAGAACCATCGCCATACCAAATGGTGGGACAGAAATCCTCGCCTGCAGGACTGAATACAGCAATGTCCACAATATGCTTCCCATCTTGGATTGAAGGATGTACAGACCAGCCTTCTGCTTCTATAGCTTTTAATAATTCTTCATCCATAACGTTAATTCCTAAAAATGTGAATACCCATAATTTTGTGCACCATGTTCGGCTGCGCTTTGCGGAATGTATCTGCTATGCGCTTTTCAAACTCTTCCCAAGTCTCATTTTCCTTCCGGGGGGGGTAATTTATAATGTCCACAGGGACACGGAAACCTCCGTCAAGGTACAATATTGCCTTTTTCATACACAGACCTCCTTATTCAACGACTTCATCAGCCAGCCCTTGTGACAATATGTGGTCCTGCATTAAGTCCAACGCTACATCCTCCGGAAAGTCGGTAACTGTAGCTGCTGCTTTTTCCAGGACTGATGCCTCGCACGAAATGTAGGAATACAACTGGCGAAATTTTCTTACCAGTTCTTGAACCTTGTTATTTACTTTTGATTTCTCCATAATGTTTAGAGCTTTAAGTGATTACTTGTTTATCTTATTTGCATTACAAAGATAGTGATAATTTATCAAATATGCAAGTATTTTGCAAGTATTATTTATCTTATTTGCAAGCGTTTTTCGCACTATTCACGACAATTCCTCCCACTCGTTGAAGTTGCCTTCTTTGACCACATAGTTGATTTCTCCAGTGAGTGGTGTCTGCATATGTTCTTTCAAATAGTCGCGGATATATTCATAGACATCGCTGTCTTGCTCTTCCATCCAGTCTGTATCAAACTCTCCATTTGTCATCACTGCATGAACAGCTTTGTCAAGGGTGCCAAAAACTCCCATAAGTTTATAGCTGCATACGGACATGTGTGCATCGGTCTTGAATACGACAAAGACCTCAGATTGTCTTTTGCTTTTCATGCGCATACCTCCTTTAGTGTTTGCAGCAAGCCTTTGACAAGAATGAGAAGCGTATGCTCGTTTATCTCGCCGTTAAGGCTTGCAAGATATGGGGTTTCAATGCTGATAATCCGGTTTCGCTTGCATAACTCGAACGGTTTGCCGTCTTTAACATCCCACCACTCCTGCGTGACGACCTTAAAAGAGAGCGGCATCTTGCCATGGTCTTTCAGCCACTTGTTGAGGCTAATGACTTGGTTCATTATTCCGAAGTCATCTATCCAATTCTGATTGATGAACTGGCGGAACAATCTACCACCTTGCTCTTCCCACGGAAGAACTTCAACGTTACGCATCTGGGCGAACTCACGACAGTTGTATGCAAAGCTGTTATCATTACTCATAATCATCATCCTCCTCATCGACAAAACACCAGTCATCTTCTTCATCCTCTTCGCTTTCATCCCATATACCATCAAATCCTTGGTCAGGGTCTGCTTCTGGGATGCCAATTACATATTCTCCACTTTCTGTAAGTGAAGGCCATTTGAGGTCAGGATTGTCGCCTTGCGGATATTCACCATCGCTTCCAAAGGCGAGTTCTATGCCAATATGTCTGATATCGTCCGATACATGGTCCGTCCCAACCTTGCGTCCATCGGGACAAGAAATAACACCACTACCGTCCTCGTAGTCTTTGTGGCTGTACCCGTTCATTTCGGCAAGTAACTCATAAAAGTCCTTACCACCGAACACTCCGTAGCCCTCGTAGCGTTCCTCCTTCCACTTGTTACCCTTGTCATCAACAAGGTAAACAATATGCTCCTCGCCATTTACTATGCGGTGATGCGTATCCATTGTGAACCAACTAAATTGTCCCATATCTTTGTTTTTTAGGTTTTACTATTTCTTGGTGTATCTATAAAGCTCGTCTGTGTCATACCCAAGCTCATCACAGACAGCATCAATTTTATCAGTAGGAGCGGTAAAGGAGACATAAGCGTCTCCGCAATCCTCGCCATCCCAATAGGTGTCAAGAACCTCACCTCCGGCTTTTGTAACTTCATACTCTGCAGAGCGGATATCCCCTTCATGCTCGCAATCAACTATCGGGTAATGATAAATCTTAGTTGCCATTATTTTCCTCCTCATTGTTTTGGTAAACGATTTCAAAAGTGTCCTCCTTGATGCTTCTGCCAACAAGTGCCGTAAAGACGATGCTTTCGCCCCAGTTTTGCTTGAGCTCTTCAAGTTCCTTATTGGTGCTGCGTGTGTGGGTCCCTGTCTTACGC
This sequence comes from uncultured Bacteroidaceae bacterium, assembly GCA_934394435.1. Classification (GTDB taxonomy): domain Bacteria; phylum Bacteroidota; class Bacteroidia; order Bacteroidales; family Bacteroidaceae; genus Physcousia. Next base: position 44,407 of record CAKRRN010000005.1, on the reverse strand, counting down.
ACAGCCCAGTAGAAATGTCCGTCACGCTTTCTCTTTGCGAGGTCGTCCACCTTTTCGAGGTCATAGATAATATCAGAATAGAAACCCTCCATAACCTTCATTGCAGTATCAAGCATATCCTTCTTCAGATCGGTTGCTGACTTGAATGTCTTTGTTATTATTGCCATAATGTTTAGAACTTTAAGTGATTACTCTTTTATCTTATTTGCTAATGCAAAGATAGTGTTTTATTATCATATATGCAAGTTTTCAACAAGAAAAGTTTATCTTATTTGCAAGTAATAATTCACTAAGTTCGTGTCGTGAGCAACTTGATAAAACTAATGTATTTTTCTTATTTGCACATCTTGTCCGCTATGTCATTGCGGACAACTAATTACTTTGTATTATCTTATTTGCATTAAAGGCTACCTTTATTCTGTGGTCTATTGTAGAAGGCAAAGAACAAGCAATTACCCGTAATAGATGTATCACAGTAGACATGCGTCTTGTAATTGTTTTTGGCTTCAAGAAGGTCTACAAACCCACTTAACCCATTAGCTTCTTCGCTTAGTTTGCAGATATAGCCAGTGCCGTATTCTGCATCATAATTGAGCGTGTACAAATCACGCATCCCTGGACTTGAAGCAAGTATTTGGCGAATGCCAAGTTCTTTTAGAATATTTTTTCGCCCGTGATAAGGAGTATAGCCGCTTCGAAGTAAGTTTTCCGTTTGGGTAGGCAAACACTTTGCAATGTCGCCGAATCTGTTTACAAGCACTCCTTGTTGGCTGTTGTGTATTGCTGCCCTGTTGGCAGTCTTATAGTTCAATTTTGCCATACGCTCATAAAAATTTTATCTTTATTTTTATACTTCAAAGATAGTCATAATTTATCATATATGCAAGTTTTTACAAACGCAATTTATCGTATATGCGAATTTTATTGCATTGATTATCAATATATTAGATTACTTACACTGATGTGTATATAATCATTTATGTAATATGCTTTACCCAATAGAAGCCTATTTCTCGTTTTTGATAGGGAGAAACTTAAATGCGATTTTTGGAGTTTTTTGGCTAAAATTGATTAACTTTGCAGGCTATAAAATTTTTATTATTATGAAGAAATTACTCACAATCGCGCTGCTGGCCTTACCTTATCTCGGGTTTGCGCAGTCAATCGTCAGCAATACACATATTGACGGAAACCATATCGTCGTGACAGACAAGCAAATTTGCCGGTCGTTCACCGACACTAAAGTATTAGCTGTAGGCTTGTCTGCTGGCAAAGGGCAAACAAGTGACAAATACACATATTTTCTCGACCTAAAGATTACTTCAGGCGAGAAAATTGTTATGGAAAGAGGTGCAGAAATGACCTTGTGGTTAAAGGGAGGTGAAACGGTTAAGTTGTCTGCCGTTGGCAACTCTGACACTGGGCTTGTTCGCGATATTCATAGCGTGAATGGATTTGTCACACACGATTATAGCGCATATCCAATGTTTGTTGTAACAGAAAGCCAAATCGAAGCTATTGCCACGAAAGGTGTTGAGCAGATATTATGCAACACCACTCCCAGCTCATACTCCAAGGAATTCAAGAAAGACAAAATAGGAAAAGCTATTGCTGAACGATGGAGTTTACTTAAAAAAACTCTATTCCCTCAACAAAGAACCAACAAAGCAACAAATAATACAGATAAACCTACGTTCTTTCCCAAACTTTTTGGACTCAACAAGAGTGTTTCGTTTGGCATAATAGGTGCTCGTTTGGAAAGTTTCGACTACGGAGCAATCGGCTTTAATGTAACTGCATTTGGTGTTTACGCTGATTTTATGGGCTGGCCACGAAAGCACGAGAATGATGTAAGGGTAGATAAGTGGAAAGACCACTCGGTGTGGGCTGCACACATTGGCTATCAAATACCATTTCACTACTACAATGGCAGCAGCATAAGGCTTATACCAATGGCAGGCTATGCAAGTATAAAGGAAGGCATTACCGATGGCGGTGATTGGGATGTAAACCAGGGAGGTATTCATAATAGCTTCCGCGTTACCGAACAAAAGGGCGGTTTTGATTATGGCGCGGCATTGGTATTTCAAAATACCGACAAGAAAATCGGAGCATACACCTTCAGCCTTGGAGCGACAAAACACGCTGTCTGGCTCGGTTTGGGCTGGGAATTCAACTTCAAAAAATATTCTGTCACAAACTAACAAAAATGGCTGAGGCTCTTAGTTTTGAGCTCCAGCCATTTTTAATTAGAACAAGGATTGTTCTTTGGCGATATGTTTCAAACGGTTCTCGGCAACGCTGTAGAACCGTTTGTCTTTTTCTATACCTACATATATTCGATTGAGCCTTTCAGCAGCAACGGCTGTGGTGCCGGAGCCAAGGAAAGGATCGAGAACTGCATCGCCTTCCTTGGTTGTGAGCCTGATGATACGTTCAAATATCTCGGTCGGCTTCTGCGTAGGATGCTCCTTCTTGGTTACAACCCGACTATGGAACACGCGGTTATAAAGTTCGTTCTCGTCAAGATTGTTCAGTGCCGTTCCCTGCTCGTATATGCGGATGATGAACTCAACGTTCTGTGAGAAACGTTTCTTGCTGATGATATTCAACGGCTTCTCCCAAAGGAGGATGGCAAACTTATATCCGTGACGTTCTGCCCACGCAATATACGCTGCAAGCTGTGCTTCTGCACAGAAAATAAAAGCGTTCATCTTTATCATCAGGCGAGGTATCTGGTCGAGAAAGGCATTTATCTCCTTCTCGCCAAACTTCACCCCGATACGGCAAAGGTCACTATCATAGTCGTACAAGCCCGATTTGGCAACCAATTTCTTGGATGTCTCCTTATACATCTTGCGGCAGTTGGACTTTGTAAAGTTGTAGGGAGGATCCGTTATCATGACCGAAAAGCTATATGCTGGGAGATTACACAGCACATCTTCATTGTTCTCATTGTAAAGTTTGCTCTCTGTTATCTTGTTGTAGTACTTCATACTTTTATTCTTTCTCCAAAACGTTTAACAATCTTGTAAATACCACGCTCGGTAATATCATACTTATTGCTCAAGTAGGCAACAATGTAGTTTACCTTATGTTTCTTTGACTTCATCTTGCGAAACTCTTCTACCATGGGGAGGTAGTTGAGGTCTTTCGTATCTATACCGTTGTCATTGAGCAGACGAAACAACTGCTCGTTCATTTTGATAATCTCGTATCTTGTCATTTCTAAAAGTTGTCTAAGTTTTCTATCATCTTAATTCTATCCTGCGCTTCCGTTATTTCCACAACGGAAACAATAGGCTTTATCTCTCGAGCAGCTTCAGCAAATGAATCCGTCAGCGACTCTGCACTCTCGACTCTCTCATAAGCACCATTCATGCTGATTGGCACGCCGGCGCCGATGGAGTTCATAACCGTAAGCAGTGGCTCAAATATCTTCGTAGCCTTTGCTGTCATCACAAACTCACCATTAGAGAGGTTAGCCGGGATAGAGTCGCTCGTGCCAGTTCCAGGACCATTGACCTTACCACCTTCTGCGAAATTGGCTGACTTAACCGTTGATACTGCGGTAGCAATATTGGCAAGAACTGTGGCTACGGTTGTCGCTACGGCTGCAAGGTTGGCTGGGTACGGGAGCTCCATGGCATTAGCGACACCTGCAGATATGGCCTTACCCGTGTCAACAGTAATCTTGAACAGCGTAATAATCTTGCTTAGCTTCGCAAAATTCTTGTCGCTCTCACCTATGGCATCCATGAGAGAAATGATGCTGTCACCCACGTTCCCCATGGCCTTTGCATAGGCCTGCTCGTTCTTCAGCGATGCCTTGTTGAGCGCAATCTTCGCGTCTGACACAGCTTTCTTTGCATCGATGACACGCTTGTTGTACTGTTCTTCGGTTTCTGTTTCAAGCTGTCCTTGGTCTTGTATGAATTGCAGTCTTTGTTCTGCCATTTCCTGCTGTATTTGCAGTTTACGCATTTCAAGGTCTGTAACGGCATTAATGTCGTATTCTTGCATATACTGTTCCAAGGTCTGCTTGTTGTTCCAGTTGTCGTTTATGCTTGTAAGCTCTTCTGCCTGGAACTGCTCAACCATCGTCATTTCGTTCTGCAGAGCAAGCTGTCGCTGTTCAAGTATAAATTGATTGTGAGCTTGGCGCAACTGGTCTTCTTGCTGCCAAGACTGCTCCAGTCTATTTGCACGCCGTTCTGCATAATCTGAGCTGATGCGTGTGATTTCTGATTGTGCATACTCAACCGATGCTGTGGCTTGTGCAAGCTGCTCCTCCGTAGCCGTTCCGGACTGCTCCAACTCCGCAAGAACTTGCTGGCGATACATCAAAGCTGTTGCAGCACCTTTTTGGGCGGCATCCTCCTCTTGCTTAAGAGCGAGAATGTCAAGGTCTGTTTTTTTCCGGTTCTGCTCCAGCTTCAGGTTTAATTCCTCTTCGGAGCCTTTCTTCACGATAGACAGACGCGACTCTATTTGCTTTTGCTGTTCGCTAATCTTACGCTTGATGTTATCATCATCAAGTTTATCAAGTTCCTCTTGGAGTTTCTTTTCTTTGGCAACTATAATCTGCCTAATAGCTTCCTTGGAGTTCTCTGTAAGGGTCTTGTCGGTGGCGAGTTTAGCTTTCAGCTTGTTAATCTCACCATTGTACTGGTTCTCGAGAAGGGCTTTTCTCTTCTCGACACACTCACCGAGTAGGTCAAGCATTGCCTTCTCGGCTTCTGCTACGAGCTTGGCTTCTTCCTGTGCCGCCTTGGCTCTGGCACGGTCCTCCTTTGTGGTTTTCGTGTCTTTCTTGCCGTCGCCCTTACCATTTCCATTTCCATCGCCTTTTGCGTCAGGAGTTGTGCCTTCACTCTTAGGGTTTTCTGTCGGTGTGCTGACATTAGCTTTTTTACCACCTTTTTCCTTAGGTTGTACGGGTGTCGCACTATCAGCGATTGGCTTGATATGAGCAACGGAGCCCTGTGTCAAGGTCTTATTATACGCATCAAGCACATTGCTGGCTACATTCTTACCGAAATTTTTGAAGTCCCCCAAGCCCTCTTGGAGGGTCTTTCCAAAGTTACTCGTTATATCTTTTACTCCTGCCTTTATATCACTCCAGGAGAGAGTAACAACGCCTTTAATAATTTTACCGAGTCCGCTAAGAGAACGGCCAACGGATTTTACTCCGTCAACGATAAGATTAAAGACGAGTTTAACTCCCTCCCAAAGGTTTTTGAACTGTAAGGCGACCAGCTGTATGGGCAAGCGTACCAACGCTATCTTATTGTATAGGTCAATGCATTTATTCATTACCCAGATGATGGCATTGGCTATAGCCCTAAAAGCAGCGGTAGCATAGCTTTTCAGGTTTGCCCACACTCCTTTGCCTTCACTTAGTTTGCTATAAAGCCTCATAAGCAAGTCGAAAGCAAGGCTCAGTACTGCGGTGAGTATAAATCCCTTGAACGCAGCCTTTGCCGTGGCGACAAAACTGGTTACTCCGACCTTTGCAATAGTAAACGCTTTAGTCCAAGCACTTCCCGTTTCAAGCGCAGAAGCTCGCTCCCATAGCGTAATCTCCGCTGTTTTAGCCTTCTGCGTCATTTTTTCCGCATTGGCAAGCTCACGCTTCTTAGCTACAAGTTGCGTTTCGATGCGTTCGCGCTCTACCGCAGAAGCGCTCTCTAATTGCTTCGTAAGAGAAGCGGTCTGTCTGCGTAATGCTATCTCGTTGTTCTGGCAAACCTGTACTTGTTGTGTAGCTGCTTGTGCATTACTTACGGCAGAGTTCTTCATCTGAGTAAACGCAGACATTGCACCATTGATAAGTTTGGCGAAAGATATTCCAGCTATCACACTTGCTATTATTTGCGCTATGTCACCAAAATGCTCACGCACGAAATTGACAAGCTCACGGAGTGCTTGTAGTGGAGCAACAAGTGCGTCCGAATTACTATCATAGATAGAAAGCAGGAACGCCTCCCATGCGGACTGCAAGCCTTTTATTTCTTGGGTGACCGTACTCATAGATACTTCAAACATATCTCCAGTAGTACCTTGCGCCTCTTGCAGACCTCCGAGCTTCGTTTGGAGAGCATCGATGTTGTTGAGAAGAGCCATTGCTTGCGGAGATACACGACGGCCGAAGACATCTGCAAGGTCGTTAGCCGACGATGCAGAACTCATTATACCGGAGTCACGGAGTTTCTCAAGGGTCTTTGTAAGACCGTCCGTTTTCAAAGACTGCTGATCGATGGTTATTCCGTACTTCTCGAATACTTTTTGCTGCTTTGCTGTTGATGTGGCAAGTCCAAGCATTACCATACGGAGAGCAGAGCCTGCATCAGAACCCTTGATGCCGACATCAGCAAGAACACCAAGGGCTGAGTTTACCTCCTCGATAGGCTGACCAAGGGCATGACCGAACGGAGCCGCATTTTTCAATGCTTCCGCCAACTGACTTACGTTTGTGGCAGAATGTGACGCTGTATAGGAAAGCGAGTCACTCACATGCGCCATACCTTCTACGCCCATATTAAATCCATTGCTTACATTGGTCATAATATCGGCTGACTCTGCAAGACCAATCGTATTAGCCTGAGCAAACTGCAAGGTCGGAGATAGGGCATTTGTAGCTTGGGCTGCATTTAGACCGTTTCGGGTAAGGTTCTCCAAAGCTCCTGCCGCTTCGGCTGCTGTATATGCTGTTGTCGCTCCAAGGCGTTTTGCCTCGTCTGACATCATTTTCATATCATCTGCGCCTGCCTGTGTAACTGCATGAACACGAGCCATTCCGTCGTTAAAGTCTCTACCTACTTGGATTATCTTTTGACCAAATGCCATAATACCACCGCCAGTAACAATACCGGCGATGGTTGAACCAACTTCCATGAATTTGCTCTTGATGCTTCCAAGAGCAGTTGTAACAGAGGCAGGATAGTTACCAACATTTCTATAGAACCGCAGCGTTCCCTCCTCGGCACCTTTCAGTTCGTTGGTAATCTGAACGATGTGATTCTTCAATTCTTGACCTTTGGCGCTTTCTCGTTCAGCCCTTGACATGGCATCATAGGCTGCGGTAGCATTTGAGAGTTCGGCTCGCAGCTGCTTCAGCGAACCCTCGTTCTCCTTCTGCACCTTTATCTGGTTCTGTACTTGGCGACTAAGCGTATTGATAGCATCGCCCTGCTGCTTCATGAAAACACGGCTTGCCTCAGACTGCTTGTCGTATTCAGCCTGAGTGATTTTGCCGTCCTTGAGGTCTTTTTTCAAGGCTTTCATTTGCGCTCTGGCTTCGTCTATCGCAGCCCGATACTTTGCCATTGCATCAACAGCCTCCTGGTACTTGACTTGTATATCTACAATCTTGACCTTTGTGTCTTGACTTGTTGCCATATTTTGTGTATTTACTTATTTGCAATTTAGCTGAAATAGCAGGTGGAGTGATAAGTAACATTCAATGTTTTCGTTTCTGTTACCGTCCCCTTCTTGTCTACTACATCGTATTCTATTTTCAACGAATGAGTTTCGTCCGTGTAACCGTTTTTTGTCATCACCTCGCTTAGTACGCCGACCTGTTTTCCATCCCAGTACACTCGTGCCAGTGATGTTTTCTCCCATGTTTCCAAGACGAGTTCACCCTTTGTTACTTTACCTGTTGTTTTTACCTGCAAGGCGCCCGTTCCGCTTTGGTCTACAGAGAATACTCCATAGCTATTAGTTTCCCATGAGCCATTCACAAGGTTCGGACCTACATCTGTAACGCCATCTTCGATTATTAGCTTTCGTCCTTCACCAAGGTTTACGCTGTCATTGACATACATAGCCCCATTCTTTTTATATCTCGTGTTAGCAAGTCCGTACGCTGGCATTTTAAGGTCTATGGCAAATCCAAACAGAAGTTCAGTTGTTAAGCATTCCTTCTTCTCTGCAAAGCCAAGGACGCAGAATGTCTGTGTCAAATCTTCTGACTTAATCACGTTTCCGCTACTGTCTCTAATCGAATACACAAATCTTAGCGTATGAGTGTCGGCTATGTTTTCCTTTGAGAATGTTGCTATCGACACTTTGTCGTTTGGACCATTATAAGCAGTTTCAACCTCCTCCCCGTCAAGATAGAAATGGTACTCAAAAGAGCATTCTTCATCTACTGTGGATATGGGTGTGTCGTGCTTTATCAGCTTTACGTTATTTATCACGTTCACGAACAGATGATAACTATCCGTGTCCCACAAACTTGCATCATGGGAGTAAGGAGCAACTTTCTCCGACCAGAACAATGTGAATGTGCCGGAGTAGCTGGTTATCTTCGTTTCTCCATTTGACTCTTGCATTATGCGAACGTCTTTCCCTCCAACCTTCAAGTCGAACAGTCCGTTGGCATAAACCGAGCCACTTTCTATCTCGACATAAGGCACAAAAGGCTTATCATCCTCCTCATGGGTGTCTCCGAAGTCATCGGAAATGACAGACTCGTTCAGTTTTGACACAAAATAATACAGCTTCTTCCGTACTTGCTCTACAAGTTCGCCTTCCACATTGTAGATGTCATAGATAAACTTGAACACATGATGCGTTCCAAAATCATTGCGTGTAAAAACCAGCTTATGCGTACCTACTTCACACTTTACATCGTCATAATACACACGAATGGTAACGGCTAATTCCTTTGTGTACTCCGTATCGATGCCGATATTCTTAGATATGGCATATCTTACAACTTTTGGAACTGTAAACTCAAGCGTATAACTATCTCCTTTGAGTCTGTCTATCTCGTAAGGGAAAACGTAGCGAGAAATATATGCAGCAGGACCATTACCATCCCCTTGCACATCTGGGATGTTGAGGATGTTATAAGTTGTGCTCCATACTTTATGCTGGTTATTCACAAAATACTCATAGCAAATAGGGCATCTATTAGATGTATAGTCACGGATAAGCGATAACTCAAAACCTATTACGGATGACTTCAGTACATATTGATAGCTTACTTTGTCCATGTCTGTTTCCTCTGGGTCTGCGTAGTTGGAAACTACATAGGGAAGTTTGACAAGCTCCACCGTACTGATGCCGTTTTTGTCTCGTTGTATCGTACTGACGGCAAAGCAACAGTTATATTTCTGTAAATACACCGGCACGGACTCGTCGAAGTTCATCAAGTCAAACTCGTTGAGGTTGAACTTTTCCTTGATGATGACATAATCAGTGAGGATAGACTTCAGATAGCCGTAAAACTCGTCCATATTATCAAACGGCTCGAAAGCATCCATGCGGATATGCTTGAAATCCACACCATACGTTTTCAACATAGGACGTGAGAATGCGTTTGAAACATCCTCATATGTTGAGTTCAAGGCCCTGTAATTCACAAACCCATAGATTGGGTTTACATCGGACTGCACCTGTTTCTCGCCGTTCCACACTTTGACAGTTCGGCCAGTCAGCAAATTTGGGTATGCCAAATCCTGTCGCAAGCCAGGATAAAAGCATGATGTGAACGCATTTTTCTCCTCGTCAAGCCGTTTGTCATCGATGTCTATTTGGCCGTAACCTTTACCATACAGCTCAACCTCTTCAAGTTTTTCTTCGTCGGTCTTGTCTTTTTCTGATGTTGCCATAAGGAAATAATTCTCTCGACCGAAGTTTGAGTTATATGTTTTTGCCGACGTTGGATTTTTGTTTACTCCAGAAAGCAGTTTCTTTGACCAGTCAAGACTATCCCCATTGACGACCCTGTCGCGTAGCTGGTTGTAATACATTGCGGTGATAGTTACTCCGTCTTTCTCTACACGCGGCAAAGCGCCATTTAAGTAAAACAAGTTTTTAAGAAAATCAAAGCAAGATATGTCGGGCAAGTTTTCAATGATGCCCATTTCTGCAGGTAGTCCGTCGAACTGGACTATCGGCGTTATGCTTGCAACTCTCAAATATGAGAATGTTGCTGTATTGGTGTATTTCGTACCAGTACCTGTCACTTTGCTGTCAGCGTCTTTCGTTGCCCAACCTTCTTCGTAACTTCCGCTCCAAAAACACAGACCGACCTCATCATCGTCTGCAGCGTCAATAGAGAGCTTACGGACATCATACTTGACGCCGAAGTCGAACTTGTAAATATATTCTGTGTCGGTTTCCTCACGAGAGATAGAGCGCAGCCCCATCCAATCCTCGGATTCCTCCGAATACACGTCTACGCTGGCATCTTCATCGTTCTCACCTTGCTTGACTTGCAGCAGATATATCCACCAGTAATCTTTTGCCTCTGCTTTCTTAGCTTTTATGTCCTCTTTGGAAACACGCACTTCTGCCTCTCCACGCAGTTCACTGTCGATAAGACAGCGAAAGAAATAGCGACTTTTAAAATTACCGCCTTTGACTACCTTTTGCAAAGTAAAGCTGTCTTTCAAAACTCCCGTACAAGCATAAATTTCCCAATGCGTCCACAAATGGACTCCGCCAGATGTTTGTCCACCTCCTTTACCATATAGATGCTTACTTGTTTCTTCGTTCACAGATGTCGTTTCGCTGAATATTTCACAGACGGTTGATTGAATATATTTATTCCCATTGAAAGAAATTCCCATTATGTCTGCATATCTGTGCCAATTACTCAAATCACTGTCTTTCTCATAAACAACGCTTCTTATACTGTCCTTTGTTCCTTGGTTAGTTGAGGTAACGACCCAGCTTTGCCAACTTGCCCTGTATTCTTTGCTGCCAACATCAATCGTATTATCATAAATGGACTTTCCTTCTACGTTCGCAATAGTAAACTTATTTTGTGTTCCACTACTCACACCTATGCCTGTAATTGGCAATACTCCATAAGTCAAGTAATCATCGTACACATTCTTGCCATAGTACCTTTTGTTGTTGAAGTTGGCTTTAGGCAGAAGTCCCATTCCCTCTGCCAGTTCTCGACCAAGCATAAACTTGACTCCATAGTAATCGTTGATAAGTTGCACCAGACGATAAACTGGTACAACTGGCTTCGGTGGCGTACCTTCCTCGTATGCAATGCCTGCATCATAATTAGGATAAAGCACATTCTCCATGTTGGTGTGGGCATGGGTCGGAAACCCATACACAAGACTATCATCACCTGTTTTCCATACGAACGTACCTATTGATGGTAGTTCATTCAGATTTATAGAATCAGTCTTCATCTTCTCAAACGCTTTGAGTACTCGCCAAGTCATTACACATGAAAACGAAGAAGCACCAATCTCTGATACATGAAGATTGGCATTTGGACACAGACAAACACCGTTGATGTAAAATTCCGCATCAACGGATATTCTTGCAAATGCTGAAGAATGGCGAATGTCGTCAGCAATATTCAACACTCTGCGGTTGTTTGCAGTCATAGGCAGCTTGAACGTATATGAATAGGAACACGTCAGCTTGGATATGTCTGAGAATAGATTGCTGACCCACTTCAATGTAATACCGGATGGTGTTGGTAAGTCGAGATTATACTTCTCTCCATCTTTGATTATGTAAAGTTCTTCTTTTATCATAACTATAGTGTTTGACTTGAATTGTCTGTTTTCTCGATAGTAATTTCATAATCGGACAGCATCGTCTTCGGATCCGTAGAGTAGCTTCCGCTGCTTACGCTTATTGGGAGCCACAATTCCGTGCCGCCTTTATTCTTGCCGAGATACAAATCAACGATTGGGGCACTGACGATTGTCTTGACATATTCCAGGATGTCCTTTGGAAGATTGACTGCACAGCACTTGATGGTCTCTTCGCTTGTTATCTCTGCGGCTCGCTCCATACCTCCGAAATACATACCTCCGAATTCGCGCTCAACTTGCAACGTGTCTGATGAAGGCTTGGTCTTTACCGTAGCTTTTCCCTCACGGAACAAGTAGAATTGCAGAAAACCGAAACGGTCTATCCAGCGTATGTATAAACCATCCTTGTCATTGCAAATTCGCATATTCACCGTTTCATTCACAATCTTCGCCATGTCCGGAAAGGCAAAGTTGAAATTTATATCGAATATTCCACTTGTTACTTTCTCAAGGCAAATATTATATTGGGCAGTCCTTATCGCATTAGGGAAAGAGATAGCAGGGTTGAGGTCAAAAATACCATCTGTTTTGGCGTTACCAATCAGCGATGTTTCAAGTTCTTTTGTGTCATTGTTCCAGCGAACAATTTCTTCATTATAGGCAAATTCGGTATCTGTTCGTATGGTGCCATCTACTTTTACATAATCCCAACGTCCACCACTATTTGAAGCCCATGAATCATAAGCTGTTGTGCTAAGACTATCCTCTAAGGCATAAATTACACCGTGCTCTTTGTTGAGGACGATAAAGGGGTCTGTTAGTATTCTTGAATAGGCTGGAAATGTCGGCAGTTTACCAGTTACGACCTTGTCTATTTTGTATCGGAATATCTGGGCATTAGCGTCCGCTTCGTTGCCGTCAAATTTGGCAGAGGTTAATTCTCCACTTTCGGCACGAAACATGGAAACGTAGAAAGGAAAGTTCCTAAACCACACGACATTACGGATATGACTAAGGTCTTTACCGTTCCATTTGAACGCTCCGTACTTGCCAAATTGCTCGCCAATCTTCACGCTTCCCCAAACAGCGTTTAGCGTAAGGTCACTTGCAAGCATCTTTACATCACTGTCCGTCAGTGATATATAGACGGTGGCAGACCTTATTTTCTCAGGGCTACCAATAAGCAACTGCAGGGTTTTGGATATATATACCGACGCTTTACCATGGAACAATGAGGCGTTTAGAGTGTAACTACCACTGTCTGATTGTAACGAAACAGCAAGAACGTTGTTTGCCGATTCATCATTAAGGTCTATTTCGATGTAGTTGGGATTAAACGCAAAACACCAAAGGTCTGGATATTTTACTGTACCAGACCTCTCTACTCCATTTACCGTATATGATATTCTTTCTGTTCGCATTGCTTTATGTATTTTCGTTGTCTTGATGTATCTTGTCTATTTCCATATCGAAAACGCCAGCGGACTCTGTTGCTATCTTTTCAAGCTCCTCCTTGAGGGCTGTATCGAAGATATCGTTATAACCTTTATCACGATAGAGCCTTGTTCCATTCTTCATTATCGAGTAGGCGATAGCACCACTTAGACGAGTCAACCCCTGCTCGGGTGTGCCGTTCTTTGGTATGAGGTTTTGGTACGATATACCCTTGGCAACAATCCAGTCACGAATGATGCTCGTGAAGTTTCTCGGAACATTACCCGGTCCTCGACCTCTTTCCATCGTGAGAAAGCTGCTTGCACCTTCAAGATACCCACCATCGGCGCTTACATTGACCTCCAAAGAAGCAACAGACTTTCCACTTGCCATACGTCCCTGTTGCGACATATGCTGTATAATACCCGTCTTAACAGCTTCAAGGTGTTGCTTGATGATGTCTTGAATACTTGCTGCTGCCATAGGTTATTCTCCTTCACTCTCGTCCTCGGAACGATGTTCGTCAGTACAAATGATAACGCCTTCCTCCTCAATGAGAGGTGGCGTGATAACGATGCCGGTCACGTTTTGGTCGAAGTAGTCATACAGCACACGGTAAGACAGCCTACCTTCTATCTGCTCGAACAGACCACTCTCATTAAGGCTCTTCACGAAGCGGATGCACAAGCGCTTCATCTGCTCGATGATGTTGTCATTCTCCTCTCCCTCAAAATCGAACTCCGTTGAGGCTACAAAAGCTATCTGACTCTGCGGATAGTCGCGCACCTGCGAGTAATCAAAGTCAAGGTCTCCCGATGGAGGAAGAACATAGATGATGGTAGGCCCATCGATGTGGTCTATCTCATCGTTGGCTTGTGACCAGTTCTTGAACATATAGGCGACGCCTTCCAGGCTTTCAACGATGGAGCGTATCTTCTGTTCAACGGTTCCGTATCTGGCTGTACCTTTTAATTCTGTATTTCCCATATCAACGCTTCCTAACTTTGTTATTGTTCATATACTGTTTGTGAAGCCTTCTCTCAAACTCGGATTGCATATTGTCGTTCTTCATACACTGGTAGATACGAACCCAAGCAACATCGCGCACATCATTCTGATTGGTGATGCCCATTCGTCTTGCATACCAGTCAAGGACACCGAAGCTGCCAAAGTCCAAATCACGAACGCCGGCAGCTTCTTCCTCTTTGGAATATGTCTGCTTGATGTCTCCGAACAGCTTGTTTATTCTCTCCAGTTCTTCTTTGACGAACGAGAGGAAGCCAAACACATCGTTTACATCAGCGTCCATAAGGTCCACTGAGCTGATGTCAAGGAGGATGCGCACACATTCGCTTATCGGATCTTCTGCAGCAGTAGCACTACGCAGGTCGTCAAGCGTGCCATACGACAAAGCATTGAGGTTTTTAGGGACCTCAACGCCACAAAGGAAAGAAGGGCGAGGTTGCGCATTTAGTCTTTCAAGCAAATCCTTCTGCACCTTTTCGGCACAGCATGGAAGCATTACGAGAAAGTCCTTATAGGAGCACTCGTCACCATTATGCTTTTTGTATCGTGATTTGTTCTTCTTCATATCGGACAAACTTAGCTATTATTAGCGATAATTATCTTATTTGCATTTAGGTTTTACTGAACGATGCCGTTCATTCGTTTTGCCGTGCAGCAATCTTAGCTTCACGCTCTGCCTCCTGCTGCTCTATGAAATTCGAATGGAAATGGAAAGCCTTCTTGGGGTTAAGTGTAAGCCCCAAATATGCCACAAGTTTCTCCAGCTGGTCATATTTCAGACCTCGTGAGCCGTTGAGGTACGATGACAGGCTTGTGCTTACAATTCCACATTCTGTAGCCACTTGGCAGACTCGGAGGTTCTTGGCTCCAATCGCTATCTTAATTTTCTCTCTGAACATATATTATTCGTTTATTTGTTAATTACATATTTAAGCCAAGCAAAATGCTTGCGCTTTTTCGAATATTCCAAATCTTCCTGGTTTTTATACGCCTCTCGCTCAAAGCAGATGCTTCGGTAGGCAGTATGAGTATCGAAATCACACAGAGGCAAACGTATCAGATACTCAATGATGTACCAAAGGTAGAAGAACACGCCAAGGAGTTCGATGCATTGCTTTGAATGGATGCGCTCGTGGTTCAAGTCCACATAGCTGATGCCTTTCTTCAAGTCGTTCCGTACAAACAGAACGCCGAAGAAGAACAGGGCCTTGAAGCCCTTAATTGGTATAATGCTGTTCTTAATGACTATCATAATCATTCCTCCTTTTCTTTACTTTCAAGAGTGAGACCGAGATACATGCACAGTTTCTCAAGGTCATCATACGGAAGCGTGCGGCGACCATTCAGAAACGCAGAGAAATTCTGCTCCTTGAAATTGAGGTCGACACAAACAGCTCTGTTCTTAACACCAAGTTCCTTCATGCGAAGGAAGATTTTTTCTCTTATTGTTATAACCATAATCGTATTGTATTATTCTTTTCTTACTTTTACTTTGACTTTTGCTCCTGTTGTTGGCTTGCTTCGACGGAAGAACATCGACATCATCAAGGCATCCATATAGTCAGGAGAATGGCCGAGGATAGCCTTCATAACTTCCTTTTTTATGATGCCTTTTTTGGCTGTATCATTATCAATGTCAGCCTGTTTCAAGGCACCGAGCTCGTCTTGTATGCGTTCCCTTTGTTCTGCCGTGCAAATGATGCGTATCTTTCGGGCGTTTATCAACTCGGCCAATTTGAAATAGCACTCTGCTCGGAGATTTGTATATCTCTCCCGGTCTAAGGGATGACTACCTCCGTGAAATTCCTTTATTCCATTTAGGTATGACTCCAAAAATGAACCTACGCCATCCGCATCCACAATTGTAAGCGAGCGAGGTATCTTTTCCTTTATCATCAACTCTTTAAGAGTCGTTTCTACCTCCTTGCCTGGAGAATACTCTTCATCAACCGCTATTGTAGCCACGTTTCCGACCCACGTTACGCAGACAAATCTATCGTGTCCCTTACCCGCTATATCCGCAGCACAGCTTCTTCCGCCAGTCGGCAATATGTGTTCGTTATGAAACAAATCACTAATGGCATCAAAGTCGCACAAGGTGGCAGGGTCGTCATCGTACTCGAAGTTACCAAAGTAAAGACGCTGAACCGTGATAGGATCTGCTCTTAATAGGTTGTCGATATACGCCTGGTCTATATGTGGGTTATCCACTGGAAGTGATTTTATGAAACGCCTATACCCCTTAAGAGTCCCTGTTTTGGCAGGCTTGACGAAATCATTATATATCCAGTTTCGCCTTGGGTTACAAGTGTAGAGAGCCTTTGGCACCGTATGCCAAGTTGAACCGTCAATTCGTTTTCCGTTCAAGACAGAAAAACGACCTTTCAACACGGAAATGGCTTTTTCACACACCTGCTGCGCCTCGTCAACAAAGAGGTCTGTGATACCGAGTGAACCCAGTCTATCAAACTCAGGGTCTTTGGGTAGGAACTTCAAGTCACGAAAGTATATAACACTTCCATTACTAAAAGTTGCCGTCAGTCGGGTGGCGTTGTAATCTACCGCTGATGTGTAATGCAGCAAGGACAATACTTCAAAGAACGTGACGATGGTCGTATCTTTCAGTTTTACCGACTCCTCACGACAGACGAGACCGACAGACCCCGGCATGTTTATCCTTCGAAGAGTCTGCCACAAGCAACCAAGGAACGTATTGTGGGTAACGGTGTAATCCTCAAGACAGAACAAATGATTTCCGTCTATCGTGAAGCCGTAATACTCATCGACTGTGTCTTTCTCTACCACAATCCCTGTATGGTTGGCATTTTGGTAATGCTTTCGTGGTCCACATTTCTTGCGCTCCACCTTGCAGGGAATTTCGTTCAAGCTGTTGCCGATAATGACAATTCTGTCATATCTCTTTCCATTCACATATTTGTCCTTGCATCGCGTGACAAACCCTAACGTGCCACAAAGGTTCACAAGTCCTTCTTTCAGCAGAGGATATTTCGTCGTGATTTCGTAGCATCCGTTATGTAGATACCCGTCTGTGTCAATCAGACCGGCAAGGAGCTGTAGGCGGACAGCACGGCTATTCTTGATATACACGTTTGGAATGTGCTTGTTGTTCAAGACACCAACCTCGCGTAAACTATCCAGCAGCCTGTTCTTCATATTCTTCTTGCCTGTCGTGTATGCGAAAGTTTCGCAACCGCTCGCCCGATTGGCTCTTTTGTACGGATTACATCCATATTCCTTAGCCACTCCGTGACAATAATCCTTGATTACACTATCACGGTTGTTGAATGTTATATCTGTACGGCATGAGGTTCCGTCGCCAAGCCATACACCGAGAAAATATGGATCAAGTGGTACACACTGCTCGTCAAAGTTCATCCCGAATGAGCGGTAACCCTTGGTTTCCTTCTTGAATTTTCCAGACCTGACAAGATAATCACGTACCGAGACGTTAACCGTCTCCCACACCTTTTCGCATTGATCGACTATCTTTCGTCCGTTCTCCCGATGTGTCTTGGCCTTTCTCCGCTCATGGCGCAACGATAAGATATGACTCTCGTTCACCCGATAATCCATTCCGTTACGTTGGCGAACCCAATACATCTGCTCGACACCCGTGCTTACAGACAGGACGTGTCTCGGCGTACCGTCGTCCCCCATGAGGACATCACCAACGGCAATATCCTCAACGGACTTCACAGACAGGTCGTACATTCTGACCTTCGTACCCTTGCCGAGGCACTTTCCACCACGGGCACCTCCGCCATACAAGACTTCCGTAACCTCTTCATTGTTTTCTGAGAGGTACTCCAAAGCTTGAGCCTGTTTGTCAAAGACTTCAACGGTGACTTCCATACTCCTTTTGTGGGACTGTTAAATTTGTTAATTTTATAGATGTTCATACTTTTATAATTGTCTGCTGATTATCAGCTTATTAGCTTACATTCAACAACTCTGTCATCCGTGTGATTATCTGCTCTCTCGTATCGTTTACAGCACCAGTGATAATGGATGATGTTGAGCGCTCTTTTTGAATCAAATCATACATTCGCTCGTCAAACGTATTCTTTCCAAGGAGATACACACAAGTAACCACATTCTTTTGACCGTTTCTGTGAGCTCTGCATTCGCATTGGTCACAATCAGCCGAGGTCCAAGGCATTTCCACGAAGAGCACATCAGATGCAGCTGTTAGGGTAATCCCAACTCCTCCGCTTTGGATGTTCACAATAATGACTTTGCATTCCGTGTTATTCTGAAAGCTATCAACACTCTTTTGTTTTTGCTCGGGACTGTCGGAGCCAGTAACTGTTACAGCATCAGGGAAAGACTGCTTGATTTTGGATGCAATGCTCTTATGTGCTGTAAAGACAATGACTTTCTTTTGAGCTGAGATATAGTCGGCTATGATTTTCTTAGCCTCGCTGATTTTCCCTTCTGCTGATATTTGTCTCAGTACGCCAATCTTGACTATCGCCTCATTGGCGATTAATGTCTTTAGCTTATCATCTGAAGCATCTTTGTATTTTTTCAAATATCGGGCAAGGTCTTGTTCGGCAGAGTCATATTCCTTTCTGTTCGTAAGCTCACAAGAATAATATTGCCGTATTTTTTCGGGGAGTTCTTTAAGCACGAGTGTCTTTTCTCTCCGGAAGTAACAAGTGCGCCATAACAAAGAGTTTAGCAATCCGAGTTCTTCATTTGTCACAGAGGATGAGCAAAACCTGCTAATGAAGCGCGTTGCTCCACCAAAGTCATCAATTCGTCCCATAACCTTCAACTGCTGCACAAGGTCTCGTACTCTCGTTACTACAGGTGTGCCCGTAAGCATAAAGATATACTCTTTTCCTTTGCATATTGCTTCGAGATATTTTGCGTAATGACACGAAGAGTTCTTTACTCTGTGACTTTCATCTATTATGACGGTCTTGAATATAGATGCTCTCTGGTCTACCACGAGATTTTTGACAGAGATGCGATTTCCTTTAATCCTGCGAATGAAAAACTTTTTCACGGACTCGTAATTTGTGATGAACACATTGCACGTTCCCGTAATAAACATCTGTTGCCAGTTGTCTTTATTATCGTTGTCGAGGATTACGGCATTCTTGCCGATGAATTTCATGAATTCTCGCTTCCAGGTCATCTTCATGGCTGCAGGACACACGACAAGGCATGGGTATGCTTTTGCAATACTCACGGCTGCGATACTTTGAAAGGTCTTTCCAAGACCCATGTCATCGCCATTGAACGTTCGTTTGTGCTCAACCATATACTGGATGCCTTTCTTTTGATAATCGTATGGTTCAAATTTTAATTTGTACGGATATGCAAGGTCGGGCATGTTGTCCGCCCATACATTCACGTCTTCGAGGCTCTCTTGAAATATAACATCCTTGACAATTCCCCTTTCTTTTAGGTACTCCCCAAGATGGCGAACAAAGATGGCATCATTTAGATTTACATCCCAGCATTTGTCCGTCGCATTATATACTGCAGATGGAATCTTGCGTATGAACAGGAGTACAGCAGGACTATTGTCTGACATTATCTTGTAACACTTTGCCGTCTTGCTAATGTATATGCTGTTTGTCATTCTGCGTCTCCTGGTTTTTTCTTTGGTGACACAACAATATTAATAGCTGTAGGCAATGGGTTTTCTATATTGACATCATGCTTTTCGCCAAATCCCTCATCGCGACCTAATGTCGAAAGGAGATAGCGTAGCATTTGTGAGTCCGGCTTTTCCTCCCAACCCGTCATCATTTGGGTTTTGGGGTCAATCCTCGGCACACCCATAGCTACCGCATATGCTACGTCAAGACATTTGTCGAACACTCTCTTTCGTTCGCTTTCAAGCGCCTCTTTAAATGACGCGTCTTGTTTTGTCCAACCCCATACGGTTTGACGAGTAACCCCCAAAAGCTGTGCAGCCTTTGTGAGGTTACCGCCACTCTTCCGTAAGAGTTCCTGAAATTCATCAAGTGATGGTTTCATACTAATCAGTAATCATCAAATAGTGTCTTCTGTTCGACCGCTTGGTAAGCTCCCCGTTTGGCAAGCCAGTTAGCGAACCACCAGTTTCGACACGTGTTAAACAATTTGTTTCTTGCTTGAGGCAGGCTCCAGTTGATACTCGTGTTGTCAATTTTGACTTGACGGGCATTTACGATATGGCATCTGATGAATTCATTGTCGAGAATAATTTCCGACCCTGCGCTTTCCACAAATGCAAGGTGGAGGTTCTTCTCCCAAATGAAATTCTGATCCACGCCACAGAGGTAATACCATCGCGCCTCCTCTAACTTGAGGTCATGCAAATATCTCATATAACCGCGCACTCTTTTGTCATTATGACCAAGCAGAGATTTCATACAATGATTGGTCAAATCGACTCCGTAGATATAACGCAGCCAAAGGATTTTATACACTCCCTTCATTTCGGCATACTTAATTTCTACCATTTTTATCTTTGATTAATTAAACTACTTTGTGGGATTGATTTTTTAATCTTGCCCACTACAAAGATAGTAAATTCTTATCAAATATGCAAGTTTTAGCAATGCTTTATTTATCTTATTTGCAAGTCCTTCGCTATGTAAGCCCAAACAGCTCTTTCACGTCACCATGTCGGTTGTATCGCCTATTGTTCGGTAGCTTTAGATTGAACTCATAATCGACAGCCTTAGCGTATTCCTCCTTGGAGAAATCCTTGGTCTTGTACGCCCCTATGAAGAAATAACCACTACTTTTTTTGCGGACAAAAACATCGAAGCCCATTCGTTTGATTATTTTATCCACATCTTCATCGGTCAAGAACTTTTGAAAGAACCATTGCCCTTGCTTCATTATGGCAGTCAATCCATTCTCGTCAAAGAAGTTGATGCTCATCATAGGCGTTGTGTTTCGATTAGCCTCGGTCTGCTGTTTCATATACTCAAGGTTTCTTCCACTTATGAAAATCTTTCCTCCCATTTTGCAGAAGAGGTTAAGACACATTAATACAGCGTCCTCCGCCTCTTGAGTATTTACGGAATTGATTACGGCATCACAAATGACATAATCAAACTTGCCATTGGCTTTAACAAAAGCGATGAAATCATCAACCATTTCTTGACCATGCTCTACGGATATTCCAACTGTATTATGGTTAAAGAACTCAAGACCTATGGCTTTTCTATAACCAAGTTGTTTATGTAGCTTGGTTATGTATTGAGCTTTCCCACAACCAAAGTCGAAAACCTTCACGCTCTTTCTATCCTCGTTTTGAAGATGGGGAACTACAATTTCGTAAAGACAAGACCAAGGCAAAACCTTTAGTCTCGGCGGTTGGGCAAGCCCTTGAACGAAATCTCCTCGCTCAATGTGGTCGTATGAGAATACTCCATAGTCCTGCTTGAAATAATACTCAAACATCGCCCTCTTGCTTTCCTCTACGAAACAGCAATGAATCGGCATACCGGTAATCTTTGCAGCCTTAATGTAATTATTACCAAACACACATTCGCTCCCGATTACGATAGCACACAAAGCATTACCATAATTCACCATGAGCTGACACATATCCTTCACGATAGTCGCTTTAGAATCCTTAATTATAAAGTCTTCTGCAGCAATGTCATCATAGAATCCTGGAGCCCTGACATTTAAGCATTCGCTGTGAATGTCTGGCTCCAGTTCTATTCCATTATGTACTTGGTTAAACCTTACCTCTGACTCAATGTCGATACCCGACACATAATAACATGGCGCTTCTGTCAAGCCAATAGCCATTGCCGCCTTTGTCCGCTGATGTCCTGCCACAATGGTCATATTCTCCCTATTCACGATAATAGGAAGGATGAATCCAAGGGTCTTAAGACTTCCCTTCAGTTCTGCAAAAGCGCTATCACTTATCCGGCGTGGATTGTAATCGGCAGGCTTTATATCGGTGAACTTGACATACTCCATAATTACTTGTTTGTTAAGCCGAAAAGTTCCTTGACTTCTTCGTGGCGATTGTAAGATTTGTTGTTAGGCAGCTTGAGGTTGAATTCGTAATCTACTGCTGCCGCATACTCCTCGTTGGTCAACTCTTTTGTTTTGAAAGCTCCGAAACCCCAATAACCGCTCTTGTGGTAGCGCATGAAGGTCTTGAAACCATATCGCTCGAGGATTTTATCTACATTCTCTTGAGTGAGGAACTTTTGAAAGAACCATTGACCTTCACGCATAATGGCCGTGAGACCGTTCTCATCAAAGAATTTAACCGTGATGTAGTCTGACGAGTTGCGCTTTAGGTTCAGCTCTTTCTTCGCAAACTCCATGGAGCGACCGGAAGCATAAATGCGACCTCCCATTTTTGTAAAGAGATTAAGACAAGCAAATACAGCATCTTCTGCCTCTTGTGTGTTTACCGAATTAACAACCGCATCACAGATAGTCACGTCAAACTTGCCGTTAGCCTTTATTGTAGCAATGAAGTTGTCAATCATTTCGTTACCTTTCTCGATCGAAATACCTTTGGTGTTGTGATTAAAAAACTCCAGTCCTATAGCATTTTTGAAATTGAGTGTCTTACGGAGCTTCGTTATAAACATTGCTTTACCGCAGCCAAAATCAAGAATCTGCACTTTCTTTCGGTCAACTTCATCGCTTGTGAGGTAAGGAACTATCTCACGATATAGAACGGACCAGTCTATGCCGCCATGACGTGGAGGCTGTGCCAAACCTTGAACGAAGTCTTCACGCTCGATATGTTCGTAGTTAAAAACGCCATAATCTTGTTTGAAATAATAATCAAACATAGCGCGGTAGCTTTCATCCAGGAAATATGCGTGTACCTTAAAGCCTGTTGCCTTTGCAGCCTGTAAATAGTTGTTGCCGAAAACGACTTCATTGCCTATTACAATAACGCAGAGAGCGTCGCCATAGCGAACCATAAGCTGGCACATATCCTTTACTACCGAAGCAACGCAATCTTTAATCTCAAAATCTTCTACTGGGATATCATCATAGAATTTGCCCGTCTCTCTCGGCTTTAAACAGATACTGTGCTCTGATGGCTCCAGCTCTACACCATTATGAATTTGGTTAAACATAATCTCGGACTCAATATCAATGCCAGATACATAATAGCATGGAGCCTCTTCAAGACCAATAGCTGTTGCAGCCTTTGTTCTTTGGTGGCCAGCAACAATGGTCATGTTGTCTTTGTTCACAATGATTGGAAGTATAAATCCCAATGTCTTGAGACTGCCTTGCAGTTCCTTGAATGCTGTTTCCGTAATTCGCCTTGGGTTATATGCCGCCGGCTTGATGTCCTTAAACTTTACTGTTTCCATATCGTTTATATTTATATTGGTAATTCTTCGCTTGGATCCTGCTCTACCGTTACGTTCATGACATGAACACCTTTTCGCTCAAGCAAGGACTTTACATACCCGTAATTCACACCCATCATGTCGATATAGTCATTGTATGACTTTACAAGTATGTCGTACTCTTCCTTTGTGACCGCACAACCGTTTTTACCAAATGACAACATATCTATCTTTTTAGGTGTCGAGCCTTTGATTTTGGTAGTAACAGTATCATCCTCGTCAGGATTATAGAAAAGCCCCTCGTCCATTCCGAAGTTAATGAGGTTCACATCATCATAAATATGGCGGAGAGAGTCGAAATCAAACTCACCATACTCCTGGTTGTCTTTGATAATGAGTTCTTTTTCTTCTTCTGCAGATAATTCAGCGACAGACACCTCGACTTCAGGATTTTCAGTCCACTTTTTCCAGTAGTCCAAAACGCACTCGCGCTCCTTCTCTGTCATTGTGGTCCACTTCTCATTCTCTTGGAGTACCACCATCCAGTCAAGCGGAGTCGTGTTGATAATCTCCTTAAGTACAGAAGTTCTTTGGTTTCCCGCAAGGACAACATTCTCTTTGTTTACAATTATATCGCGTATTCCCAGCATCTTCGGGAACAGCATAATACTCTGCTGTAAACGACGCTTTTGTTCTATTCTGATTTTCCGTGGATTAATCGGATTAATAACCAGTTCTTCTATTTTGATTTTCATATTATTTGTTTTTTATGAGAGTAAAAAAGACAAGAATCCGTCACCATTTCCGTCGTGCTGCTCGAGATACTCAGCAAAGAACTTGCACAAAGCCTCATACTCAGCATTTGTCATTTGACAATCTACATAACCACACTTAAAATGTTCCGGGAACTTTTTGGTAAGATTGAGTTCTTTATCGTTCATTTTATCGTCATAGTCATACAGATTCCAAGGAACGCTTCCTGTGTAATCGCTGATAGACTCTCTGTCAAAATTATGCTTCAGAATATCAACATCGTCCTCACCATAATGAAGGTTGTCCTTGATTAAGAACTCATGCTCTTCATTGTCCGTAAAGTTCTCAGCTCTTCTTATCGGGACAATAGGCTTTTTCTTGAAATCAGCCCAAAACTTTTTCAAGTCTTCTTTTCCCGAATTAGGCATAAGGCGAAACTTTTTTTGATTGAAAAGGAAGTCCTCGATTTCATCATTATCCATTTCGACAATTCTTTTAAGCATCGCTAATCGCATATTGCCACCAAGAACTGTATTTTCTTTATTCACCACTATTGGGCGCACCTCAAGCATTTTTGGAAAAACCAAAATGCTTTCTATCAATTTACCCTCCATAAACTCACTCGCAGTTCTTGGATTTTCAGGGTTCACTGACAGTTTTCGAATATCAAACTTTTCACTCATTGTTTATTGCTATTAATGTATTATGGAACCAACTGCAAAGATAAGTATAATATAATGATTTCTACTACTTTTGATTAGTTTTGCTTAGTATTTTGATAACTTCTTTGTAAATTCGCAGACTATGCAGTTTCTTTTGCCTATCTTTGCAGTATGATAATTACTAAACTTGGGGTAATTAACATTTATGTTTTTTTAGGTTTATATCTATCGGGCATCAATGTTTAGTTGCTTTTAGTGATGTATTTATCTTATTTGCATTTAAGGCTACCATCCGTGAGGACAGTAGCCTTTTTTTTAGTGTTATTGGGCAGAAGCAAAGATTTTCTTCAACTCTGGAATTGAAGATAGGTTATGTTCCTTCAAAATCGAGATAAACTTGTCTCTTCCCAACATCTTGTAGTATTTGATAAATTCTTTATCTATCAAATCTGCAGGTTCTCCAGGAGAAATTGCCATGTTTTCGTCTCCAACATAATGTTTACTGCTTGGATCTGACAGCTCTTGCAAGGTTATGCCTTCTTTGTTTACGACAAGATACTCCCTCGTTTTGCCAGCCACGTTGATGTTGACACCACCGTAATACTTTGCTACGGACAAATGGGAATTACGCCAGTAGCCTTCTTCCATTAATATTGCCATATTACTTTCTGTATTTAATGTTCTTGTTTCCTAATTTTCTAAGATAAGAGATACGATGGGCAATATTATCCTTTGTCCGATT
The DNA here is from genome assembly GCA_934394435.1 of uncultured Bacteroidaceae bacterium. Taxonomy (GTDB): domain Bacteria; phylum Bacteroidota; class Bacteroidia; order Bacteroidales; family Bacteroidaceae; genus Physcousia. Next base: position 18,945 of record CAKRRN010000005.1, on the reverse strand, counting down.
AAGGCGCTTGCCAATTTCTAAGCAAGTCACGCCATCGTTATACATCGATATCATCACAGAGGTCTCTTCATCAGACCATTTTTGCTGTGAGGAAATTCCAGCTTTACGTAAATGGTAAACGACGGTGGTAATTGCGCATCCGATATATTCTGCAATCTCTCTAAGCGGAGAGCCTTCTTTTCTCATGCGAACAATGTCAGCTTTGTCGCTCTCTGTCAGTTGAATTATTTGAAACTTTTTTGCCATATTTTCAATCAATGGTCTCAAAGGTGTAAACATAGACAGGAGGATTCTTTACCCATACGTTCCGCATATTCTTTTCCGTCTGGGACATGAAGAAGGCGAAAGCATCCCGAGCTGTCTTAAAATAGCAACGTCCTCCGGTATTGCTGTCCTCGATGTAATATTTTGTTTCTCCTTGCAGTTCTTCTTTTAGAATACCCTCTGCAAGACATTCCTCTTCCGTTATATCCTGCAAGCGTTGGGTTCGCACAGACAGAATTCGGATATGATGTGGCATGAGGTGCGGCTTGACGAGAAATTTATCTTTGCGTCCAGCATTGAAATATTCTTTGTTTGCACCCTCGACTTCCTTGATGAACGCCATGTACTCTTCACTGTCAAGTAAACCTTTTCCCTCGTAATATGCTTTCACATCAGCATACGATTGACCAATGGCTACAATTTCTCCTAAGCGGTATGTGGATAAAGTTTCATAGTCAACAACTTTCCTTCCGTCTTCCAAATGGTAGCGTGCAGAGCCCTTTGTGCCAGGAAGAGGAGTGTATCGTACTACTCTGCTGCCGAAGTCCTTAAACTTGATTACACGCCGAAGCTGTGTCTTGGTGCCAGCTATTGCAGCAGCTTCCATTCCGTAATTGTAGTTAAACAATATTTTGTTCATAACTAAAATGGTTTATATTCGTTAATCACTTTCATCACAAACCGCATGGTGTTGGATGCCATCTGCAACGGTGCTTTGTCCCAAAAATCTTCATAACACTTTGCTGCAGGATTAAGAACGACATCGCTGAGCATACGGAAAGAAATGAACGGCATACTAATAGTGGAACAAACTTGTGCAATGGCACAAGACTCCATATCGACAGCAATAGCGTAAGGATGTTCATCAACGATTTTACCCATGGCCTGCTTGGAGTCAATAAACTGGTCACCGCTTACAACTGTTCCTGCAATAATGTTGGTGACATTAAACGAACTCGCAATTTTAACAAGCTCATCATCGGCACGAAAGAATTTCGGTTCTCCTTGCACTTGACCCTTCTCTACCTCTTTGCCACAATACACATCATGATAACAGTACTGCAGTCCAATGACAGTTTGTCCCGGCTGTAAGGAAGCACAAATACCTCCTGCAACTCCGCTACTGATAATACAGTCTACCTTTTCGGAAACAAGTTCTAAAGTTGCCATAGCAGCGTTTACCTTGCCGATACCGCCCCGAACTAACACAACTTCATTTTCTTCACTTGGGTAAAGTCGTATCATACGACACCCTTTGACAACTCTCTCATTACGCGACAAAGGAGCATTAGGCAACCATGCTTTTACGATTGCCTCATACTCCTTGTCCATTGCTACTATTATTCCTATCGTCATATAATTATAATTTGAATTCATTATACCAATCCTCATCTTTTTTGATAAGGCTTACAAGAAAGGAAACGAGTCTACGTTTGCTACCAATGGTAACTACAGTGTCTATAAAATTATTTTCCTGCTCACGGGTAGCGAGGAAGATGTAACCTGTCTTGCGAGCCTCCGGCTTCAGAGGCTTTATCTGCGAATTGAGTTTCTTGAAATTGATTGCCATTACTTTTTATTCAAATGCGTACCACAATAGATTTTCCAAATCGGAGACCTCGATACCCTCCATGCGGCAGATCTCGTAAAGTCCTTCATCACCCTCTTCTTCACGGATGCCCTCCGTCTCCTCTTTCCACTGCTTGTAGTCCACGTCAGTATCTTCCATGTTGAACGACATGCGAACTTGGTTCCAAGTCTTTCTCGCTCTATTGTTCATTTTGTTAATAAGCTCTATCATCTTGATTGTGTTTTTGAGGTTGCCCAGCAAACACTGAGCAACCAAATGAATAATTTACTGTAACCCCCAAGAGTCTTCGTCGATACCTTTAGAACCGAGCCATACTCTCATTTTCTCTGTGATTTCCTCTTCATTAGCGAAAAAGTTTTCACCAAGCAATACGGTCTGAGGACCTGACTGCATAACGATATACTCTGCGAATTCATCCATAAATTCATTGAAGATGGCCTCGTTCTCTTCGTTAAGGTCGTTACCAATTACTACTTCTATAATCTTCATAATGTTTAGAGTTTTAAGTGATTACTTATTTATCTTATTTGCATTACAAAGATAGTGATTTGTTATCATATATGCAAGTATTTAACAAGAAAAGTTTATCTTATTTGCAATTAATTTTTCACTGCTATTAAGCCACAGAAATTGAGGTATCGCCAAAACGTATCAACCTTTGTGAAGCCTGCTGTACGAAGCATGGACTTATTCCAATCAGAAGTGAGCGGTACGAGCGTGCCGGCAAGGGCTTTTCGCTTATCGCTTATCTGCTCCTCGGTATAGGCGTTGTCCTTTTTGATGTTGTAGTACTCTTTCACCATTACATCATCGATTACGCTTGAATTGCCAATAACCTTTTCCACAAGGAAAAAAGCTCCTTCACGCTGTAGCGAGTTATAGATACTGCTGATGACATTCTGTCGATACTCCATCGGCACAAATTGCAGCGTGAGACATGACAAGACAACAGAACAACGCTGCACTGGACAACCCTCTCTAATGTCCCATTTGCGAACATCAACCCTTCTGTCTTTTTGATAGAGCTTTTGGCAACGCTGAAGCATCGGCTCGCTGACATCAATGAGGGTAAAATCACACATTTCAGCTTCCTCACATTCGACAAGTTCTTTGCTTGACAATCCCGTCGAGCAACCAATATCAAGTACGTTTGAGTGCGGACGCAGAAAATTCCTCGCCATCCTAAACATCAGTTCACGCATATTATCATATCCAGGAATGGAGCGTGAGAGCATATCCGTGAACACCTCGGCTACGCTCTCATCAAATTTCCAACTTCCCTCAAGTAATGTCTTTGGTTCTATTCTGTCCATAATCTACTTCGGTTCACTGCCATCGACCTCAAAGTCAATGTCGTTGATGTTCTTCTGTAAAATTCTCAAACACGCATCAATATTAGGCGTGTTCTTTATCGTGTAGTTTCCACAATAAGCATCCATACACGTTTCCAGCTTGTCTATATACGGGTTCTTGATGCTCTGCGCAAATCCCATCTTCGCCTCTATTATCTTATCCATGCGTTTGTTGTGGTCTACGAGGAAACGACACATGAGGATAGACACGAAAGCGTCAACGTGCATATTCCGCAAATCATCATCGGGATATTCTTTTTTGTACTCACTATCCACGCAGTACCACAGAATAGTGAAGTCGTTAGCGTAGAGATTATGAAACTGCTCCGTCTGCTTGTTGATACGTTCAATGTGGCGAGCATCAAGGTCTTTTTTGAGAGAGTCCTGGTACTCATTCCAGATGTGCTTCACCGCCCTCGACAACTTTACCGTCTCCGGAATGCGCTGCTCTGCACAATAGCTTCGGACTTTCTCCGCGTAGATCCACGCAAGGTGGCTGATGACAAGCGGAACGAAAGCTATCATCATGTTCTCTTTCCATGTGAATGTTTCGAGCATAAAGTGTGTGTCGTCCTTGATTTGCTTCTTGAACTTATCCTCATGGAAGATTGGAGGCAGCTCCGCTTTCGCCGTGATTGTCTCGAACATTCTACGTTCTGCATCTTTCAACGCCTCATACTGCACACCTGTTTCTCGGGACAGTTTCAAGAGTGCAGCATCGGGGTGTGCATCAGATTTTACGCATTCCCTTGGCCGTTCTTCTGCCTTTTGTTGAGGCTGCGTAAAATTTTCATCATCTTGTACCGAGGTTTCGCTAATCAACGACTCACCCTTGGAGAAATCAAGCACTTCTGCTTTCTGTTCCACATTCTCGTCCTTTGGCTTGAAGAATGGGCAGTGTTTTTCTCTCGTTGCATTGTAGGTTCTGTCCGTCACACACTCCTCGCCGGCAGATTGTTCCTCTATTTGTCGCTGAACGGCACAACGATACTGCGGCATCTTCTTAAGCCGTTGATTATACCACACGGCTTTCTTGCAGCACAAGCAGTTCTCCTCCTGCCACAACATCAAGGCATTACTTGAGGCAAAGCAAGGTTTATTCGTATTCATAGCTACTGAATGTTAATGGGGTTAGTTCGTAATGTTTTGAGGTTAAGGAACGCTCCATTGTTCTCGATGGAGCCACTGAAGAGCTTCCACAAGATATTGCAGCCAAGCTGCGCAATGGTTGAGTTGATGAACAAATCCTGCTTGCGCAAGGCTTCTGCAAGCGAGCAAGACGGACCACTATCCTCGTCCTTGACTTCACTGAGGTCGAAAAGCTCGTCAACACATTTAAGTGTACCCGAAGACTCTATTTTGCGTTTCTTTGGCTGCTTGACTGGGTTTATTGTACCGAGAACAACCTGACCGGTATCTGTAGTGTTTCCAAAATCAAGCCAGTAGTATGGCATAGTATAGTCTTTATCACCTGCGCTGCCATTCTTGTTCTTGCGGAGATATTTGCCAATCTCTATGCGAGCCTTCACATTGTCAACACACGTTATGGTTATGTTGGCAGTAGCACAACTCTCGTATGGATATTGCTCGCGAACAGCATCCCAATCAAGACCGAAGAAGCGGTTGATTCGTGTCGTAAGCACAAATGCTTTATTCAAGCCAATTTCCGTTGGTGCGAATAACTGACGACCAAGGTTTGACGGCGTCACAATATCATCGTCAATGACGGTTACATGAAGGCCAGGGTGTCCCAGCTGTATTAGAGCGCAGTTTATCCTCGCGAGCGAAGTCAAAACTTGGCTTCCGGTTCCGCCTGCTCCTATCAAATTCACCTCGATAGGATGAACTGGAGCAAGTAGATAATTTTCCGTATAGTGTATCTTCTTCATCGTAGTAAATCCTGTAATTTGCATTTAGCTTGTTTGAGCATATTGTCGGGGAAAGGCTTTCCGTTAAGTATGCAATCTTTTGTTATCGTAGCAAGGTTGCCAAGACAAGGGTTCTCACCAAGAATGTGAGAAAACTCTGACTGCCAAAACATTGTTTCCCAATAATTGATAACATTGGTAAATGTCCTTTCATCGGGAGCCTTGACTTTTGAGTTGCCGAGGCAGACATGGCTAACATCTGTATTCATGAATGGAGCGAGATACAGAACGCTCTTAGGTTTGTTACCTTTGAATGCCAAGACTCGAAGCTGCTTGCCACTTGCGACATACACAAGACCTGGGACTTTCATTTCTCCATCTGGTATTTCAAGACTCTTTGTAAAGAACAGCTTACGAACCTCTGGCTTCCGGTACCAAACAAGTTTCTCGTTTCCAACTCTTGTGTCACAATACAACACATTCTCGGGTACAACGCCATAAAGACTGCTGTCAAGTTGCTTGTTAGTGCGTGACAGCGCATCAAACAGGTTCGTTATGGTCTTTTGGCGTAAAGGAAAGCCAACACCAAGACTACCGTCTTTTTTGGATATTTTGTGCTGCTCCAAGTAAAACGACTGCTCTCTACTATCGGTAGTTCTATAAGCAATGATTGCCATGAACGGCTCATATACTTGGTTAAGCAAATTAGTTATCTTGCTCATTTTCTTAATTCTGCTATTAGTTGGTCATTAACATCTGCCCATCTTTGAGGGAAAGAGCTTTCCATTCTCTCCTCAATATCGTCATCGTCAATAAAGGAGTAGCGATACATATTTCCGACGCTAAGATTATACGCTTCTGCATTTATCATTTCGATTGCTCCTTGTGTTATGCAATCGTCATCATCGTAGCAAAAGAAAAATAATCTCGCCAAGTCCATAAAATCCTCTTCGCTATCATCATTATCAAAATCGTAGCCAAATTCATTCTTCAGCATACTGATATGGTATTCAGATAGCCAATCTTCGCGACAAATTTCAAGTTCATTCTCTATGAGGTCCAACAGATGTGGGTTGTGGTAATTCTCGACACGATACTGTGAAATCATATCTTCAAGCATATCACAAAGTGGCTTGCCTGACTTATATTGCAAATCTGCTGTTTGCTTTATTTCATTGAAGAGTTCAGATATGTCACCCTCGACGTACCTTACCGCCATTTCCCTATAATCCTCACCCCAAAAATCAGTCAAGTCCTCATCGTACTTCATCTTTCCGTCTTCGTCACGCTGATAACAGTTGTCGCTTTGAGCGAGGTTGTACTGGAAGTCATAATTATCCTCGGGAAGCTCATACATATCGTTCCTGTACATAACAGCAAAGGTGAGAGCAAGCAACTTGCGAGTCTTGTCATCAACCTCGCCCATTTTTTTGACTGGTACTGCCCATACTGTATATTCGGGAAATTCAGCGTAATCGTAAACCATGAACTTGATAGGACCATCCTCGCCATGTTGCTGTACCGCTTCCACCTTCCATTTTTCATCGGGGAGGTTTGACTTGAGTAGATTGTAAAGTGCAAGAACATCGTTTTTGAAGTTCCCGGCAACAGTGGGTAACTTGCATGAAATGCCGTATTTAGAGAAGAACTTTGTTATATCTGCTTGAAGGTCAAAGATATTCTGCTTAATATCTTTGACAACAAAGACAGCTTCATCATTACATATATCACAGCCATGGATATTAGCAAATGAGGCATTTAGAAAATGATTGCACCCATTGCGTCTGGTGTGATACGCTTTCCTTCGGCGTGAAGCTGTTCTGCTTCCCGTGATAGAACTCGTCCTATGTTTTGATAAAGCTGCCATTGTTCTTTGCTTATTTTAGGTTCACACATTGATTATCCCTTTGTTCCAACCGTTGTTTTGAAAGTATAGACGGCATTGTCGCCATCTATCTTCGGACCGTGCACGTTGCTCGTTGTAAGCTCCGGATATTGGTTAGAATAGAAGTTCATTACCTCTTCAGGTGACATCTCCGGATTTGGATCTGCGAGTGTTGCTGAACCATGCTTGAATACTCTCTTGTAGTTGTTGATTTGTAATGCCATGATTATATCCTCCTTTTATTTATTATTCGTTCTCCTCGTCTGCGTCTTCCTCAGCAGAGGCTTTGGGTGTCTTCTTGATGTCAATCTTGATGTTCTTGCCATCAGACTTGTCTTCTGCGCCAAAGAGATTTGCAGCCGACTCGTCGTTGACCTTCTTGATAAAAGCATCTGCCTTGGCTTGACCGCTGGCGACGTTTTCTGCTACTTCGAGCGCCTTCTTGGCACAAGTGAGAGCGTCTTTGTACTTGCTTTCCTTGCGGTTCTGTTCAGCAAGCTCCATCCACTTGTCATACTGAACCTTGCTAACTGCTGCTTTCTCTTTAGCTTTCTTTTCCATTTCGGAAGCCTCCTTTGCAGCAGCCTGTGAGTCCTCAAACGACTTCATGTCAACGAACATCTTGCTTGTTGTGGCTACTGGCTGAATGATGGCGTTTACAAAACCCTCATCAAGCTCACTTGCAGAGCCACTTATATTCAAAGGAGCGATTTTGTTTTTCGCTGCATCCTTTACAAGAGAGTTTCCTGGGAGAACACTAACGGTCATGCCGTTCTTAGTCTTGGCGATAGTGATTGCCAATGTGCAACCCTCGCCCATAATTTCTGATAACTTGGTGAATAATTCCATTGTTATATTGTTTATTGGTTTAACCTTTATTCTTTTTGTTTTGCAGACCTGCAAATTTCTGCAGATGCTTTATCGGTTTTGGCAAGTGCTTTGCCGGCTCATATTGGGAGCAAGAGCGCCTATGGCTTGCCACCTCACGACAATGATGAGCACTGCAGTCTGCTATTATCGGGTCATCGCCCCACTGCATCAGAGTAGCATTGTCACATTCGGTACAAGATACAGATGTCGTGTCCTTGGGTTTAAGCTGCGGTTTCTTTGCCATTATATGTGCTCGAATTTAACTTGGTTAGTAATATCGATGCCAAATTCATCTATGGCGAACAAACCGCCTGCCATTGTCATAACCTTGACACGGCTTGTTATATTTGCTCCGAACTCGTCAAGAACTCGGTAAACCTTAGTTCTTTTGGCTGTAAAGCCGAACTTCTTTTTCAACTCGTTAAATGTAAGTTTTGCCATAATGTTTAGAATTTTAAGTGATACTCTTTTTATCTTATTTGCTAATGCAAAGATAATCAAAAATTATCATATTTGCAAGTAAACAATAAGAAAAGTTTATCTTATTTGCAAATTATTTTCCGCTGACTTTCAGCGACTTAGAGCGTGCCTCCTTGAGCCTTTGGTATTCCTCGTATGAAATCGCTTCTCTTCGCTGTGTTTCATATTCACGCTCCTTCCGTAGCTTTTCTTCTTCGTCCTGGCGTCTCCATATGTCTTCCTTTCGGTCTTTGAGAAACATATCCAGTGAGCCAAGGATGGCAGCAGGGTCGATGGAGCCGTAGAACTTGCCGTACCTTGCAGAACGCAATCGAGAGCAGAAGAGAATAAACTCCATAAGCGTAAGCTGCGGGTGCTCATTGATAATTTGTGTACAGAGCGATTTGGACTGCCATTCATTCATCTTTTCCCTCGCTCCGCAAAACATGCTCACGGCAAGCAGTTGGCTTTCCATCCACGCAACTGCCATATCCTTTACGGTCTCACCGCTCCTTGGGTCTATCGTTTCGGGGAAAGCCTCGGACATCACACCGAGCATCGGGCTCTTCATTTCTCTTGCCTTGTCAATGGTAGGAAAAGCTGCGGTCGCGCTCGTCTGAAGGTCGATACTATAAGCGGATATAATCTCTGACGGCTTCATGGCTTTACGGAGTGCCATCGCCTCCCTGCTCACCTCGGTAATACAAAGCATCCGCCTTTGCGATGTCATTGAGGAGATTTTCTGCTTGATTAGCGAGGATAGCTGTTGAGGCTGTCTGGTTCGCTTGATTTCTGTTCCCATATGCTGAATTGTTTTTGTTCTTGATTTCCGACACAATGTCGTTGTACTGGCTATCTATCTTGGTCACTGAGAAATTGTTCATAATCCATGACTTGTTAATCATCTTGAGAAAAACCTTCAATGCCTCCAACAGACTGTCGTCGTCGCAAGGCAGCGGTCTCGTTCTGTTAGTGCGGCCAAAGGTTATCTTCTTGATGAGGCGCTTCATCGCAACTGCGTCCTTGGCAGTCCAATAGTAGCTGTCATCGTAAAGCTCGCTGTAATAGGCTTCAAAGATGCCTCTTGCCTTGTGGACCAGGGTCTGCTCTTTCTGCTTCCTTTCATTCGACTTGGCTTTGCGCTGCTCCGCTCTTTTTTGCTTCTCCAACTCCTTAGTGTTTTCGGTGGAACCGTCTCCGACAAAGTCGGGGGCGGAACTTAGCGTTAGCGCTTTCTTTTCTTTATTCTTTTCTTTAGTAATAGGGGGTGTGGGGGAAAGAGAGGTTTCTTTTCTGTTTTCTTTTCTTAGATTTTCGTCATATTGCGTGCTGTTTGCGTGTAGATTGCGCGTAAAATTATCGTAACACTCTGATTTACAGTTATTTGTTTGCGTGTAATTTGCGTGCAGATTGCGTGCTACCTCGTCCTCTTGCGTACTATTTGCGTGCTGTTTGCGTGCGCTATAATCGTAACTCTCTATATTACAGATGGTTACTTGCGTACATTTTGCGTGCATTTCAAGTGTAAGGAGATTCCGCTTTTCAAGCTGTTTAAGGAAGTAATAGGCTGCATCTGGTGTGGAATTGAACAACCGACCAAACTTGGCACGACTCATTGTTGCCACCCCTCCGTCATCAACGGCATTGAGCAGCTTAACGAACCACACAATGCGTGTCGGCTCGTCTTCAAACCATTGGTCAGTTATGACCCCGTATAAAGGTCCGTAATCCCTCATGTTATCTTGATAAATACCGGTTAATCTCTACGCTGAATTCATCCACAGACTTGCATACGACATACTTGCTGCCGTATTTTTCGACATTAGCTTGCCATGCCTTTTGCTCTGGACGCTGATAGCAGTTCGGGCGTTTCATTTCAATGTACAACGCTCCGTAGCCGTGCATCGGTATTGACAGACATAAGTCTGCGACCCCCTTCACAACACCTTCACGCTTTACTCTCGCACCCATGCCGCCCAAGCGTATGCCCTCATTGGCGATATGAAACAACATTCCCTCTTGCGCCAGTTGAGGATAGTTGCGCTGAAACCACCTAATGCAAGCCTGCTGTATGTCGCTTTCGTATGGAGCGGCTTCAGCAGCCTTGCGTACCGTCTTTGCAGGAATACTCTTAACGTTACCACCCTTACGGATAGCATCGAGTAGTCGCTTGTTGAATGTATCTCTCTTATTTGCCATTAATAAAAATATACGTTGGTTAAAGGTTTATACTGACCGTTCACAACACCACTGATGTAGTATTGTCCAGGCTTATCTTCTCTCAAGGTCAAATCGCCAACCTTGCCAAAGCGTTTGATATTCTCGCCAAGGTCAACAATCCAACCGTCTTTGCCCTCAAAAGGACGGATCGCTCTTCCAACAATCTGATACCACATAGCAAGCGACATAGTTGGTCGAGCCATTACAACAGTGTCAAGCTCAGGATAATCAAAGCCAGTAGTCAAAACACCTACGTTGGCCAGCACTTTAATCTTGCCACTCTTGAAATCTTCCAGTATGCGGTCTCGCTCTTTACTCTTTGTCGCTCCAGTAACCACTGCCACACCCTCTACTTCTCTTGCAAGCTGTTCGCTCTCTGTGATGAATTGGGTGAACACAAGTATTCCTTTGCGAGGAACGCCATTCTTGGGGTGTAGGAGCCTCTTGACTATGTCGGACAGCTGATTACCAAGTCCACATCGAGAAAACTCCTCAGAAAGCGACTGCTCGTCGTAGTCACGACCAGTGGAGTTGCGCTTCACCCTGCTCGTGTCGATTGTTGTCATATCGAAATAGCGCAGATTGGCGAGATAGCCTCTTTGAAGCAAAGTTTGTATGCTTACCTCATAAAGCACATCATGGAATATTCTTGGTCTGGTTCGCGTGATGAACTTTAAGATACAAGCATTTTTAAGAGTAACGCCAGGCATTGGATGAAAATCATCAATGAAATAGTCCGATGTCTTATATGACCCATTGGGCATAAAGCCCTTGTCTTTGGTCTCTATGCCTTGTGCTGTTGCAAGTCTATAAGGGGTGGCTGTCAAGCCAAGAACTTTACGCTTAACCTTTCTGATGAAGGTCGCATATTGTCCTTCTACTGGATTAACACCATGACACTCATCAATGATGATAGCTTTGAAATGGTCAAAGTCATCAATGTGTGCCATGATTGAGCCGATTGTCGCAAATGTCACCTCGCTAATCTCCTTGCTGTTGAAGCTGGCAGAGTATATCGAGCAGTTATCCAAGCCGTAACTTCTGTATTTGGCATAGTTCTGCTTTAATATTTCCTTGCTCGGCTGGAGCACCAGAACATTACTCCTTAGCTTGCTTGTTATGTCAGCTATGATTAAGGATTTACCACTATTGTGGTGGATGAAGAACTGTTCGTCACAATACAAGTGGTCACCATCCAATGTAAAACCATAATACTCGCCCTTGCCGACATATTCGACATCAAAGCCTGTAAAGAGTACCGATTTCTTTTGCTTACGCTTTTTACCCTTTCTAATCTCTACCTTGTTAGGTATAATGTCAAGGTCGCCAGATATCGAGAGTCTATAATAAGTTACTTTATTGACTACCTTTGATTTCCTAATACACATGAATCCTAATGAACGACATAGGAACAGAACGTCGTTGGATAATTGTGTAGATTTAGTACAATACTCATGATAGTTTTTGCTTTCGCTATAATACGAATCTGTATCTAACAAACCAGCTAAAAGTTCAAGTCTCTGCTCTACTGAAGCTGAAAGGTACTGTACAGGAATGTATTTATTTTCAGCAGTCTTACCATATACTCCAATCTTTACAAGCCGTTCTTTCATCAGTCCGACATTACCTTTTCGGGAGACTATGTGATAAGTATGTGCTTTATTATCACCTCCCTTAAAGTCGTCGCGGATTGAATACCCATACTTATCAGCGTACTCATAAATATAGTTTCTAACTTCTTGCCGCATGGTTGTTATGTTTACACCCCCATTTTTTATATAACCATCACCGAGAAGAAGCCCTAACATATAAGGTTCCACTTCAAGCTTTGAGTTAGACAAAAAATTGCACAGACCTACACTTACCAATTTGTGCAGATGCTTATAGTTTGCACTTTTTGTAAGGTAGTCACCAACAGTTATATCGTCGTAGCGAGGCTGACAACTTGGGTAGTTCTTCCCCTCATTAGTCTTGTACAGATGCAAGATATGACCTTTGTTAACAATGAAAGGGTCGCCTTTCTTGGGCACAATCTTATACATATCATCCTCCCCTCGGTGTAATCTTAGTACTTTTCTATACCCTTTTACCCCGAGGAGTCTATCACCCACAACGACGTCTTCTACTGGCTTCAGCGAACCATCGGCACATATAATCCTTGTGCCTTTCGCGTGGCAGCCTGTAGGCAGCACGAGGATACCGTTGCGCTCGTTCTTCTTGTCATTGAAGAATTTCACAGCGGCATCACTCGCTTTTACTTGGTAATCCCTAAGAACGTACCCCATTGATTACTTGATTCCGTTCTCATTCAAAGCACCCTCAATGATTACAATATCGGGCACCGCAGTCTTCAAACGCTCAATCTCCGTATTGAGGAGGTTGTCGGTGCTGTCCTCGATGACATCAAGCGCCTCGGGTGAGAACAGCTGCAGATAGCAATCAGCACCTTGAACGTAGTGGTCAATCTCCACTTCTACAAGCTGCTTCTCCTTACCCTTGAAGATAGGAATGTTCACCTTGAAATCGGTCGGTAGGTCACTCTGGACAGCTTGCTGATAAACAACGCCACGGCTTCCGTCGCGGTCCTGCTGCTTCTCCAACTTGGAGTTTACCTTTGCCTTGAAGTTCTTCAGCTTCGCAACCATTTCTGTTGCCTTCTGCTTGTCATCAAACAAGGCGCGATGCAGACGGATGAACTGGCCAAGTTTAGCCGGCTCCCAGCCATCGGCTACATTGATGCGGAAAGCATTGTAGATATCAGAGAACTCAGCCTGGCCGACAACTGTACGCTTGTAGCGTGCGTCGGTCTCATTCGCGACGAGACCGATGGAGATTTTCTCACGGTCCACCACAGCGTACACTGCCTTACCATCTACCTTGTCTGCACGCTTCTCAAGCCAGTTGGCAGGCGCTTCGATAGTGCCGGTGAGGTTACATGACAACGGCTCCTTTTCAGGTAACGGATCGACAGCCTTAGCTGCCTCGCCCTTGCGAACAATTACTTCGATTGGTTTTTCACCTGTGTAGTTCCCGATGTTTACTGAAACTACTTTTTCTTTTGTCTCTTCCATTTTTTAAAATTTTTGTGAGTGAATAATATTTGTTAGTTGTCGTGGGTTCCTGTCTTGAGTGATACGGTGCGTGCCTGTCCGAAGAGCGTTGGAGAGTTCAACTCGCTTGGTAACGCCTTGCGTTGGCTTACAAGCTCACCTTTTGAATTATAGAAGCCAACAACTCTTTCTTCTTGGTCTATAATTCGGTAGAGCTTACCCTTCACATACTCTCCGCCTTGCTTGAGATTGGCAAGAACGGTGTCCATACACTTCTTGACTGGAGCCTTGCGCTCCTTAAACTGCGACTTCATTTCGTCCTCTTCCTCGGTAATCTGTTTCATTTCGAGTGAGAGGGCAACGTACTCTTCGCGACGCTGGGCTTTCTCAGCGTTGGTGTACGGCTGTAAGTAGTTCTCTTCTGTCACGTCATCAGCCTGTGCGTCAAGCATTTCTTCTCTTTCGGCAGGGGCGAGGTCTTGAAATAACTGTAAATCCATAATTTTACTTGTTTTGGTATTCTAATACGAAATCGTTATAAATCTCTTGGTCTTCTGGAGCTGGAAGCATCACATTCCATTCTGTCAGAGCGTCCGCTTGTATCTGATTGAGGAAATGAGTCATTGCAGCAGAGCTGATGCTTCTCGTACTCCGTTGTCCTGGAGCAAGGAAAAGACGGCAGTAATGGTCGTGCCATTTCACCCTTGACTCTCCGCTCCAATGTTCAAGATACGTCATCCACATCCAAAAGAGGCGCGTCTGCGGGACAGAGGCAACGTATTCTTTCTTCACGATGTATATGTTATACTTGCCATCGGGCAGTTTCTCGATGGTATCTACGAGGGAACGACTTAGTTGCGTCCCCTCGTAGCCATTCTTTACAAGCGACAATTTCTCCATTAGAAGGGAAGATCGTCATCCTCTCGTGTCACGGCTTGCGCAACTGGAGCGTCCACCGTAGAGGCCTGGTTACCGCTTGGGATTACTACCGGCTTGAGGTTGCCGAGGTATATATGGTTTCTGGCATCAACTTCCTCTTGTGTATGAGAGTTGATGAACTGCTTGCTCGTGGATAGCTTCATGTAGTGGGTATTGCCATATTGGTCTGGCTCACGGAGCTCGTAAATCTCCACACCGATGCAATACTTTCTATCCACATATTTTGTTCCGTCCCTCGCTGTCTTTTCCTCAACCTTGACATAGAAGTCATTTTCTTCGAGAGGACTTACAAAGCACCGTTTGGCGCAAGTAGCACCTTGGATGGTCATTATACCTGCCTCCAACAGCTTGGCGAGGTTCATGCTTCCAACCAATTTTACATTTACATTATCTGCCATTTTTATCTGTCGTTTAATGATTTAAAAACCTTGGTATCAGTGATAACATCACGGTTCGTCTCCACAAATTGGATAAATCGCTCGCAGATGTCACGCAATTTTGGAATGTCACGTTCTTCCTCAAACACATACACCTCGGAGAATGTCTCCTTGAAATTAGTCACATTGTACTCAAAGTGGCTAATATCCATTCCCATTTGTTTCAAACAGAACGGATAGACGATGTGCTGCCAATGTTCCTTGAAGTTACCGCTATGGTAGTTCTTCGTAGTCTTGATGTCGTGACAAGAGAACGGAAGCAGTTCGTCTGCGTAGCCATAAAGGTCTATCGTTCCGAAATGTGTCTCAAGCGTACCTTTGACAAACACTTGTGGTAGAGCGCCCTCGTAGTATGTCACGAACTCGTCAGTTACATCCTTGAAGAAGTTGAAGGTCTGTGGCTCTCGTAGTTGAGGCTTCTCCTCGTCCTTTAAGCCAGCGTATCGCTCTCTCTGAACCATATCGGGGTCAAAGACAACCTCATAAGCGTATCGCTCGGTTATCGGGTCGGTCTTTCGCCTGCCTTTGATTTGGAGGAGGACAACACGGAATGTGATGTTCTCACTCTCCATGTCGTCTTCCTTAACTCGTTCGGCAAGCGGCTTCTTGATCAGCGCATCCACAAGCTCGTTGAAGGCAGTACCTCTATCTGCTGCTTCACTCGTAAACGGAACTCGATTGATTTTGTTGATTAGGTCAATATACATTTTATCGCACCATTCATCAACCGTCACGCTCGGATTTTCGGAAGTGAAGTATTTATAGTAGGTCTTCTCCGCATCGAGATAGGACTGGAAGCTGTCAAGAAGCGTTGCATAAGCGGAATAGTGCTTATGCGTTGTCGCTTGCTGATTGTTCATTGTTCTTGCCCTCCTCGTTAGTTGGTTCTGCTGTAGGTGCAGACTCTTCCTTGGTATCCTCGACAGGAGCAGAGTATGTCTTCGTCTTGGTGTCAAATGTCAAGCCAAGCTCCTTTGTGCGTGCCACAAACTTATTTCGGGCTATAGCCTTAGAGTTGCCGACATGCTTGTACTCCTCCACCTTTTTAATATAGGCGGTCGCATCTTCTGCAGTCTCGATGGCTGCGATGTCCTTCTCAATCTCTACGATAAGATGCTTGTATGTCTCGCCCTCAACAGAGCGTTCCTTCAGGCGGTCGATATAGCGCTTGAATACCTGCTTCTCAAGGAAATCGTTACAGCCAACAATCTCACGCTTGTCGTTCTTCAAGTAAGGAACATCCATCTGCGCCGGCAAGTTGCAGGTGTTCTTGCCCTCGGACTGCTGACAAGGGTCAAAGGTGATGATACGACGGTTACCTTCAGCAACGAGGTAACCAACGAGGTCAAGTTCTGTAGCCAACGAGTCGTAGTTGGAACCACCGAATAGAGGAACATAACGAACATCCTCGCCATTCTTCTCGGTTGTTCGGTGAGCAACAAAGACAACGTGCTTTTTCTTAGAGTTGATGAGCTTGAGCAACTGAGTGAACTCCACCTTACGGACACCATAGCCCTCAAGCGTCAAAGAACCGTTACGCTTTCCAAGTCGTGGGTTGCTCGCGATAAGATATTCTGCCATCGAGTCGAGCAGCTTGCCACCAGTGTCAATGACCAGTGTCTCGTAGTCAGACAAATCCTCGTTGTTGAGGAGGTTGAGAATGTCTGCGTAGTTCTGGACCTGCACGGTGTCCTTGATGAACTCGTAATCAACACGGTTGATACCTCCATCAAAGTCGATAAGCAACGGCTTTGGAGCACTGAGCGCCATTGTGGTCTTGCCAGAACCAGGCTGACCATAAACTAACATCTTGATACGGACGTTTACGTCCAATTCGTTTGGTTTCTTAATGAGTCCCATAATTTGAATAATTACATTTATGTTTATAAATCGTTAAAATGATAAGTTTTCGGTAAAATTGATAATATGCGTTTGTACGCTGATTTTTGGTGCGACAGCAGCCGTTTTTCGACCAAAGACCTGTCTTGTTTCCTGCTTTTAAGCAAGATTAACAATTCCGGTCATAGGCTTGACATTGGCAAGGACTTCCACTGCATTTATCTTCCACTGAGAGTTTGGCGCTCCGTCTGGCTTAAAGCCGTGCACCTTTTCTTCCTCCATTAGTCGCATCAGTCGTTTCTCGCCACCGACAATCTTCTTTGCCATAGCCCAGGAGAAACACGAACCTTCCATTCTTTTCAGTATGGAGTTGTACTTCTGCACCATAACCATTATATTCAGTTCGTTCTTCATTTCTCTGCCCTCCGCTCGACATACTCAGCTCTTGCTCGTCTTGGCACACGGCAGAAAACCGAGTTCTCTGTAAAAAGGATATGGACTATCATCAGCATGCAAAGAACGGCTGCAAGCCCTCTTCTCCTTACTTCTCCCAAGTCCCAATTCTTTTCAAAGTGCCTTGATACCATGTACAGCACGAGCTCATGAGTCGTGGAGATACCGAGTTTCGTGTAGATGTGCTTCTTGTGGGTACGAATTGTCCATACTGGTTTTTCAAGTACGTCAGCAATTTCCTTGTCGGTCAATCCATGACAATACCATTCAGCTATAACCAATTCCGTATCACTAAGAGCTTTCATCACTTCGTCCTCCGTACCTCTACTTGAAAATTGTCATAGTCAACATTAACTCTCGCATTCCAGCCAATGCGTATCTGTTCCAAACGCAATCGGCTGACAACAGCCTTTACCGAGCCGTGGCGTTCAATGGGGAATTTCACAGCATCGCCCACACCCAGCTCACGGATGGTCTTGGTAAGAGGTGCGCTTGTATCACAGTTCTCCATACTTGCCTCCTTTCGGGCGACAGGCGCTCTCCGCAACTCGGAGAAACGCACTGTCATTCTTGTGGTAAATCGTCATTACTACCATAATTGTTACTTTTAGGTATATATCTTATTTGCATTTTCGGGATAAATCCCGTACTTTTGTATTGTTATTATTATTATTTCCATTGCAAAGATAATCAAAACTTATCAATTACGCAAGAAAAATAATCATTTTTGCAAGAAAAATTTTCCGTGCTGTGTGATAAACACGACGGCTTAGTTATTCACATATTAATAAGGTAAGAACAGATGAAAGAAAGTGAAAAAGTAGAGAAGAACGTGAACGCGAGAGAGATTATCGCTAACGTTCTCAAGGAACTGGGGATGAACGCCCCTTCGTTCGCGACAGCCACCGGTATTGCCTATCAGCGAATTTTTGACTTGCAACGTGGACGCACCAAGAAATTCAACCCTGGTGTCGTGAACATGATTTGTCAGGCGTTCCCGTCTATCAACAAGACCTATCTCTATACTGGAGAAGGTTCGGTGATGTCATCCAACAAACCGTTGGACCTTGACAATACCATAGGCGCGAACATCGCCTCACAAGACGAGATTGCCAAAATGCTCAACAAGGTTCTTGACCTCTCCAAGCAGGTGTCAGACAAAGACAAGGCTGTCGAGGAGAAGATGCAGAAACTTCTCGCTAAGGAGCGTGAGCTAATGGATAAGGAAATCGAGTTGGCCAAGAGAGAAATCGTACTGGAGCAGAAAGAAGCTGCCCTCGGTTTCAAAAAAGACTGACCGATACCTTATATAATATAGTTGCTAACAAGTTGTCGTTACATCTATGACAGAATTAGTACGAAAATGCAGTTGCAGATGGGAGGGTGGCAAGTGCCGCCTCTCCTCTGCTTTGGAGGGATGGGGATGCAAGCTACTCATTTGTATGCCCGAGACGGTTCCTCATACAGACAAGGAAAAAGCGAAGCTATTCGCTGAAGTGTATCAATATGCCGACAAGGTCGGGGTTTTGGAGTGTCCTCACTACGACGAAACGACCATAGACCGCACTCTTGATGATGTTGCTCAACTCGCATCGATGATACATCTTGGGTGTCCAACACGAGCCGAATTATTGTCGGATTTTATAGAAGCTAAATAAAAATAATTGTAAATCAACGACTTAGAACAATATGAAGAAAATTGTGATAGCCATCGACGG
>CAKRRN010000004.1 GCA_934394435.1 uncultured Bacteroidaceae bacterium | reverse complement strand
ACTTCTGACAGACTTGAGATTTCGGAAGCTTTTTATATTAAATTTCGGCTCAGCGGAAATTCTGTAACAGAACAGCCATAATCTCATCCGTAGTCAAGGACTCAGCAGATTTCGGATGGTTACAAAAAAGGATGATGCGCTGTAATGTGAGAAAGGACTGAGCCATGGGTGCCCTACGGAGGATGGCTCAGTGAATCTTCCTGTTAGAGATTGCCTAAGGATAGAGGAATCAAATCCTGGGCCAGAGACGTGCAAGATAGTCGTAATGTTTGCCTTCTGTCACAAGTTCGCAGTTGAGTCCACATGTCTGAGCCATAGAATGTAGGCGTGAAAAGTCAACGTATAGCCAGTCGAATGATGTTCCAGTAATAGTTTTCCCTTGAAGATTCTTATAAACCATTTGGTAATCGACTTCTCCATAATAAGGTGCTTCTGGATTGATATCAAGCCGACCATCCTCATCCTCGTAGATGTATCGTAAGTCAGATGAGTCTATCAGAATCTGTCCTCCTTCATTAAGTAGGGAATGCAGTCTTGTGAGTAGTAATGGGAGACGGTATAATTTTCCTGCGATGCCAGTTCCGTTCATCAGCAGTAATATGGTATCAAATTTGTTTCTAAAGTTAGATAGTGGATGGTCAGTAATGTAGGTGGCTGCGGACTGTCTTTCTTGGCTGCACCATTCTTCTTCCAATTTTGTTGAAAAGACGTTTATACACTCCACGTCTTTTACCCCTCTCTGTATCATTGCTTTGCAACTGAGAGGCGATATATCTATGGCTTTCACAGTGAGTTTGCGCTCTTGAAGTGCAAGAGCATGGCATCCAGCGCCTGCTCCCACGTCAAGTACATACCCTTTGGCGCGTTTTAGCGCTTCTTGCTCTAATATTGGCATAGTCTTTTCATTACGAAACAGATATTCTATTGACATTTCGTCGTCTTCAAACATGGAGGAGCGTACAAGCAGTTTTCCTGCTTTTGCATTTTGTTGAAAATCAAGTATGGCAGCTCCCATAGGGTCTTTGTCAACTGACAATATGTTTGTGTCTATATTCTCTGTGTTCATAATAGAAAAAGCTTTTTTATACGTAAAATGTTTGTGCTCTCAAAGTTAGTGGTTTTCGTAATATTGTTTGATCGGATGAGAAGTAAAAGTGTTAATAAATCTTTGCTTCTTCTTGTTTTTCTGTAAATGCAGTAATTTTGCAGCCGTTATGACGAAGGATATGACTACAGGGCGTCCAGCCCCCCTTATACTTGCTTTTGCTTTGCCCTTGTTGGCTGGCAATCTTTTGCAGCAATTCTATTCGCTTGTAGATGCTGCTATAGTCGGTCGTTTCTTAGGTACTAATGCTTTGGCTGGTGTTGGTGCCAGCAGTTCTGTCTTGTTTCTTATCCTTGGGTTCTGTTCGGGATTGGCTGGTGGTATGGGTATTCCGGTAGCCCAATCTTTTGGTGCCCATGACTATGCACGTATGCGTTCTTATGTCCAGAACGCTCTCCTGTTGTCTGTTGCAGTCTCTTTCTTCCTTACTATCGGGAGCAGTTTGCTATGCCATCCTATTCTCGGTTGGATGCAAACCCCGTCTCAGATTATGCCAGACGCTTATGCTTATCTGTTGTGTACTTTTTTGAGCATTCCCATCATGTTGTTTCTCAATGTTCTTCTGAGTATTTTGAGAGCTTTGGGAGATAGCCGTACTCCTTTCTATATACTCCTTTCTACTTCTGTGTTCAATGTGGGAGGTGACCTTGTCGCAATTCTGTTGTTGGGTTGGGGAGTGGCAGGTGCAGCCATAGCCACAGCTCTTTCTATGCTTGCAGGCTGTTTGCTGGCTATGCGTAGTCTGAATCGTGTAACAGAGCTGCAAGGTTATCGTCAGTGCTCCATAAATCTACGTCATATCGATACTCTTTTGGGAAGTGGTGTACCTATGGGTTTGCAGTTTAGTATTACAGCCATAGGTAGCATTATGCTTCAGAGCGCCAATAATGGTTTGGGAACCGTCTGTGTGGCGGCATTCACAACAGCCATGCGTATTAAGGCATGTTTTATCTGTGTCTTTGAAAACCTTGGAGTAGCCCTTGCCACCTATTGCGGGCAAAATCGTGGCGCATCGCGTGCAGCCTCCGATTCGGTTTTAGCTATACATTATCTTGATCGCATCAGACATGGTATTGTTTCCTCTTTGGGTATGATGCTGGTTTATAGTGCTTTTTGTGTAGCAGTATTGTGGCCTTTTTCTTGGGATATTACAGCTTGCTTTGTTGGTTATGGCGAGACAGACATATTATCCCATAGCCAGCATTTTATGCGTGTGACGTCGTTGTGTTATCCTATTCTGGGTGTGTTGGTTATTTTCCGGTACTCCCTTCAGAGCATAGGCTTTACCAAGGTTGCCATGATGAGCGGTGTCAACGAACTTCTTGCCCGTTGTTTGGTCAGTGTTTTTCTTGTTCCTGCTTTTGGCTTTTCTGGCGTATGCTGGGGTGATCCAGCAGCATGGCTTTCTGCCGATTGTTTCTTGGTTCCCACGTTTATATTGGTGCTTAGAGGCATGCGCAAGAAGGTTGTTGGCTGATACTATGCATGTTGTACGAATTATAAGGTAAAGATGCTTTGATTTTTACGTATGTAATATACGTACGATGCGTTTTGCCTTCAGAATCGTCCTTTAAAATGCACAAGAATGCGGTATTTGTGCAAAAAACAGCAACTTTTTCGCTCTATTAGTTGCGCGATTGAGTTATTTGTGCTTACTTTGCAACCCGAAATAAGAAAAAGAAAAATTTATTTATCAATTTAAAACAATACATTCATGTCTGAAATTGAAGCAAAAGTAAAAGAGATTATTGTAGACAAGTTGGGCGTAGACGCAGCAGATGTAACTCCCGAAGCATCATTCACTAACGATTTGGGTGCAGATTCTCTGGACACAGTAGAATTGATTATGGAGTTCGAGAAGGCATTCGATATAAACATTCCCGATGACAAGGCAGAGAAGATCTCTACAGTAGCTGACGCTATTGCCTACATTGAGGAGAACCAGGGTAAGTAATCCTGTATCATAAAATCACTTTATTCCTGATACATGGAGTTAAAGAGAGTTGTTGTGACAGGCATTGGTGCCGTTAGTCCGTTGGGTAATTCTGCAGAGGAAACTTGGAAGAATTTGCTTGATGGGGTAAGTGGTGCTGCGCCTATCACTCATTTTGATGCCACCAACTTTAAGACTCAGTTTGCCTGTGAATTGAAGAATTTCAAGGCAGAAGAGTATATCGACCGCAAGGAAGCTCGTAAGATGGATCCTTATTGTCATTATGCAATGGCTGCTGCCACTATGGCTATGACAGACAGTGCGATTGACTTGGATTCTATTGATAAGAATCGTGTAGGCGTGGTGTTCGGTGTTGGCATTGGTGGAATGAAGACTTTCGAGGATGAGGTATCTAACTATGCTTTGCATAAGGATACACTCGGACCTAAGTTCAGTCCATTCTTCGTGCCAAAGATGATTGCCGATATCTGCGCAGGTCAGATAAGCATAAAGTATGGTTTCCATGGTCCTAACTTCATTACATCCAGTGCATGTGCCTCTTCCACTAATGCTTTGGCAGACGCTTTCAATCTGATTCGTCTGGGTAAGGCTAATGTGATTGTGAGTGGCGGTTCTGAAGCAGCCATTATCCCTTGTGGTGTAGGCGGTTTCAATGCTATGCATGCGTTGAGTACTCGTAATGATGACCCCGAGCATGCAAGCCGTCCATTCAGCGCAAGCCGTGATGGATTCATCATGGGTGAGGGTGCTGCTTGCTTGATTCTTGAGGAATTGGAGCATGCAAAGGCTCGTGGTGCTAAAATCTATGCAGAGATGGCAGGTGCTGGTATGAGTGCGGACGCTTATCATATCACCGCTTCACATCCAGAGGGTCTTGGAGCCAAGTTGGTAATGGAGAATGCGTTGGAAGACGCAGAGATGAAGCCAGAGGATATTGATTATATCAATGTGCACGGCACGTCTACTCCCGTTGGTGATATATCTGAGGTGAAAGCTATTCAGGCTGTGTTTGGTGAGCATGCTTATGAGCTTAATATCAGCAGTACGAAGTCAATGACAGGACATCTGCTTGGCGCTGCTGGTGCTTTGGAGGCTATGGTGAGTGTGTTGTCAGTTAAGAATGACATCGTGCCCCCCACCATCAATCACGAAGCAGGTGATGAGGATCCAGAGATTGATTATAAGCTGAATTTCACATTCAATAAGGCTCAGAAGCGTGTCGTACGTGCGGCACTCAGCAACACCTTTGGTTTTGGTGGCCATAACGCTTGTGCCATCTTCAAGAAATATTCTGAATAATATACTTGTGTAAGTGTATATAGGAGACCTATTAGATGCGATAAGGCTCCCTTTCCGAAAGGATAGGGAGGCTTATCGCTCTTTTTATTCTATGCTGGGTTTTTATCCCAGACATATAAAATACTATTATCAAGCATTGATGCACAAATCCATGACACAGAATGTGTCTGGGTCGAGTATGCTGAACAACGAGCGGTTGGAGTTCTTGGGAGACGCCATCCTGGATGCTGTTGTCGGTGATATTGTCTACCGGCATTTTCCTGGAAAAAGAGAGGGATTTTTGACCAATGCTCGTAGCAAGGTGGTGAAGCGTGAGACGTTGGGGAATCTGGCTGTTCAGATTGGTCTTGACAGGCATATCCAAAGTCAGGGGCGCAATCTTTCCCACAACAGTTATATTGCAGGCAATGCTTTCGAGGCTCTTGTTGGTGCTGTTTATCTGGATAGAGGATACGAGTGCTGCAAGCGTTTCGTGGAGAAACGTATCCTTCAGCATCTTCTCGATATTGATGAAGTTGCATACAAGGAGGTCAATTTTAAAAGCAAACTTCTCGAATGGTCGCAGAAGCATAAGTTGACCGTAAATTTTGAACTCTTGTCAGAAGGGCGCGACGAGGCTGGCTCGCCTGTGTTTCGTACCTGTGTGAAGATAAATGGTATCGAATGTGGCAGGGGTACAGGTTTCTCTAAGAAAGAAAGTCATCAGGTGGCCAGTAGAAGTGCGCTGAATCATATTCGTAAGGACAAGAAGCTCCATGCGACACTGATGCAAAAGAAAAAGGAAAATATATAGCAATGAGTCTGACAAGTATCATACGTCCATTCTTCAACCCACGTTGGAAGGCTGTTAGTCAGTCGTACGTTCTGCCACGTTCCGTGCAAACGACGACCCTTAACAGGCTTCTCAAGAAAGCTATGAATACGGAGTGGGCTGTTTCACATGGTTATTTTGAAGGTATGTCCTACGACGATTTCTGCCGTAGGACCCCTCTGAATACCTACGAGGAATTGAAAGGATTTATCGATCGTATGCGTCATGGAGAAAGTGACATTCTGTGGCCAGGTCGGGTGAAGTTTTATGCCAAGTCAAGTGGTACTACCAGCGATAAGAGTAAGTTTATCCCCGTGAGTCGGGAAGGCTTGCATGATACCCACTATGCAGGTGGGCGTGACGCGGTGGTATTCTATCTGCATCATCATCCTCAGAGCAGACTGTTCGATGGCAAGGCATTGATATTGGGTGGAAGCCATGCGCCAAACTACAATCTGCCCCATAGCTTGGTTGGAGATCTTAGTGCGATTCTTATAGAAAATATCAATCCTTTGGTCAATCTCATTCGTGTTCCTCGCAAGCAGACAGCCTTGCTTTCTGATTTTGAGATAAAGCGCGAACGAATTGCGCGCGAGGCCCTGCATGCCAATGTGACCAATCTGAGTGGAGTTCCCTCTTGGATGCTTTCTGTGCTCCTCCGTGTCATGGAAGAGGCAGGAGCCAGTCATCTGGAGGAAGTATGGCCTAATCTTGAAGTGTTTTTCCATGGTGGGGTAGCCTTCACGCCCTATAGGGAACAATACAAGCGGCTAATCACTAAGTCGGATATGAACTATGTGGAGACCTACAATGCTTCAGAAGGCTTTTTCGGAATACAGAATGACCCTTCTGATCCAAGTATGCTTCTAATGCTTGATTATGGGGTGTTCTATGAGTTTATCCCCATGAGTCAATTTGGCAATGAGGATGCCGACGTGTTGCCTATATGGAAGGTTGAAACGGGTGTGAACTATGCTATGGTTATCACTACCAGTAGTGGTCTATGGCGTTATGTGATAGGTGATACGGTGCGCTTTACCAGTCTCTATCCTCATAAATTTGTTATTACGGGTCGTACGCGTTTCTTTATCAATGCTTTTGGTGAAGAATTGATTGTTGATAATGCAGAGAACGGTCTGGCTGTGGCTTGTAAGGCTACAGGCGCACAAGTGCTTGATTATACGGCGGCTCCTGTGTATATGGATGCTGCGGGCAAATGCTGTCATCAATGGCTGATAGAGTTCAGTGTAGAGCCAGCAGACCTTTCTGAGTTTGCCCAAAAACTTGACGAGGCATTGCAGCAGATCAATTCAGACTATGAAGCCAAACGCTATAAGAATATCACCTTGCAGCCCTTGCAGATTGTCAAGGCGCGAAAGGGCTTGTTCAATGATTGGCTCAAGTCCAAAGGTAAACTGGGTGGGCAGCATAAGGTGCCTCGCCTGAGTAACCAGCGTGATACGATTGAAGAAATATTAAAGATGAATGTCTGATGAACAGGAAGTGCCTTTTTCTCTGTCTGTTGGCATTGCTGATGATGGCAGCGTGTGCCAGCATAGGTAGTCCGGATGGTGGTCGCTATGACGAGACTCCTCCACGTGTGCTCGGTAGTTCTCCATTAAACGGTGCTGTCAATGTGAGCAAGAAGAAGGTACAGATTCTCTTTGATGAATATATAAAGTTGGAGAAGGCCAATGAAAAGGTTATTGTGTCTCCTCCCCAAATAGAACCTGCTAATGTGCGGGCTGATGGTAAGAAGGTAAAGATAGATCTCTACGACTCTCTGCTTGCCAATACCACTTACACCATAGACTTTAGCGATGCCATTCAGGATAACAACGAAGGCAATCCCATGGGTCAATATACCTTTTCTTTCAGCACAGGTGAGACCATTGATACGATGGAGGTGGCAGGTCGTGTGCTCAATGCGGAAGACCTTGAACCCATTAAGGGTATCATGGTAGGGCTTTATCCTGCAGACACTACGTGGGCAGACACCCTGTTCTATCATAAGCCCTTCTTGCGTGTTTCTCGTACTAATGCCGAGGGACGTTTCGTTATTAAGGGGGTGAAGGATGGTAAATATCGAGTCTTTGCTCTCGAGGATAAAGATGGTGACTTTATCTTCAGTCAGAAAAACGAACGCATAGCCTTTGACACAATAGTTCGGAGCACAGGTCATTATCCAGATGTCAAGATGGATACTATATGGCGTGACAGTGTTTGGTACGATTCTATTCGTGTGGTGCCTTATACCCATTACACCCCAGATGATGTTGTGCTACGTGCTTTTCTTGAGGAGGGACAGGAGCAGCATCTGCTCAAGACGCTCCATCCAGATCCTTACAGCTTTACCTTCTATTTCACAGCTCCTGCTGATAGCCTGCCCATACTGAAGGGGCTGAATTTCGACGAGTCATGTCTTGTCGTTGACGGCTCGCTTCATCATGACACCATCACTTATTGGGTTACGGATACTGCTCTCGTTCGGCATCAAGATACGTTGTCTGTATCGCTTACATATCTGGAGACGGATACCTTGGGAGTATTAGTGCCACGTACGGATACCCTTGATTTGGCTCCCAAGGTTACGTATGCCAAGCTGGCAGCGGAGAAGCAAAAGCTTATTGATGGGTGGAACAAGGATTGGGAGCGTAGGCAGAAGAAGTCCAAAACTCCCTTACCCTATGAGGAAAACCCCTATGAGCGAACATGGCTTGAGGCAGGTTTCAAACCCTCTGGTAGCTTGGATCCGAATCAGAATGTGCGATTTGTTGCCAAGGAACCGATACTGAGTGTAGATAGCACCAAAGTCCACTTCTATATCCAGCGTGACACAAACTGGATACCGACTCCATTCCTCTTTTTGCCAGAGGAGCGAAAGGAGAACTCTTATGTTCTCTATGCCGAATGGGAACCTGGCAGAAAGTATCGTATTATGATGGATACCGCGGCTGTGGTGGGTGTTTTGGGTAGCGAGTCCAAGCCTGTGAAACAAGAATTACGAGTACGCTCGTTGGATGAATATGGCTCCATCTTTATTCATATTGTAGCACCAGACACAGGGGTTGTGGTGCAAATGCTCAACAAATCAGACAAGGTCGTAGCCCAGCAGAGGACAGATTCAGACGGCAATGCAGATTTCTTCTACATGAAGCCTGGAGAATATTACATGCGATGCTATGTAGATGCCAATGGGAATGGACATTGGGATACGGGAGACTATACTTTGGGACGACAGCCAGAGGAGGTCTTCTACTTTGGGAAACCTTTGCCTTTGAAAGCTCAGTGGGATCTGCGACAGGACTGGGATATCCGTGCCGTGAGACTTGATCGTCAGAAGCCTATGGCTGTCACTAAGCAAAAACCAGACAAACAGAAGAAGGTCAGAAATCGGAATGAGGAGCGAGAACGCGAGAAACAGTCTGGGCGCAAATCGTCACCTCTTAGACATTAGACTTTGTCTTGACAGGTTCGAATGTGCGGACCTTGTCATTCGCTGTCTGTTTATTTTTATTCTAAATGGAGGAGAACGCTATGAGAAGAATCAGTGAATCAGAGTTTGTACATAGTCTTGTATGTACGCTAACCCTTGTTTGTGCTATTTGTTTTCCTATTAAGGTAAGTGCTCAGTGTATGGCGGAAAATACAGCTTTCCAGGGTGGAGAAGTGCTTGATTATACGCTCTATTTCAACTGGAAATTTGTATGGATGAAGGCCGGAACGGCACGATTGTCCACTCAGAATGTTCACTATGCTGGTCAAGAGGCATACAGTAGTGATCTGATAACACGTACGAATAAGAAGCTTGACCATTACTTCCAGATGCGTGACACCCTTCACTGCATACTTTCCACCAGTATGCAACCGTTGTATTACAAGAAGGCTGCCAACGAAGGCGGAAAATACTATGTGGATCAGGTGAGATACTCTTATGCCAAAGACGGAACGGTATCTCTCAGACAAGAGTATCTGAGTCGTAAGGGTGAAACCTCAAACACCACTTACAGCAGCAGCAAGTGCATATATGACATGATGAGCATCATGCTGTGTGCGCGTTCGCAGGATGGTACACACCTAAAGAAGGGCGATAAGCTTGTCTATCCCATGGCAGACGGACGCCGGGTGGAGAACATCACGCTTGTTTATCGAGGGAAAAAGAATTTCCGTATGCGAAACACGGATGTCACTTATCGTTGTCTGATTTTCTCTTTCGTAGAATATAAGGGGAAGAAGGAAAAAGAGATTATCACCTTCTATATTACCGATGATGCCAATCACATGCCTGTGCGTTTGGATATGTTCCTGAAGTTTGGTGTGGCAAAAGCCTATCTGAGTAAAGCCACAGGACTGAGAAACCCATGTGAGTCTATTGTGGGCAACAAATAAAAAAGTGTTGTCTGGTAAGATAGTAAGTAGAGAGAAAAAATAGGTATCCTAAGATACTTTGTAAACTATCCTAAGATACTTGACCATCTATCTTAGGATACTTGGCCAAGTATCTTAGGATACTTTTTTGCGTTAGTTTGTGGCAGAGAGCAGCGATGCTGTCCATAGCTTGATATCTTCCTATGGATTTCTGCCAGAATGTGGCTGGAGTTAGATTTTACCTCCAAAGGCTAAGTCGCCCGCATCGCCCAGTCCAGGTACGATATATGAGTGCTCGTTCAGTTCTTTATCAATGGCAGCGCAGATGAGCACCACATCGTCTCTGTCTCCATACAGACGTTCGATGTGTTCAACGCCCTGTTGGCTGGCAATAGCACAAGCGATGAATATTCGCGATGGAGTGCCTTTTGTCTCAAATGCCTTCAGAGCCAGTTCCATGCTTTCGCCTGTTGCCAACATGGGGTCCACCAGCATGAGTGTCTTGCCTGTGAGGTCAGGCGAAGCGATGTATTCTATGTGCACGTCTACCTTGCGACATTCCTTGTCTTTGTAGTATCGGTAAGCACTGACAAAAGCATTTTCTGCCTGGTCGAATACGTTTAGGAATCCTTGATGCAGAGGAAGTCCTGCACGGAATACCGTTGCCAGTACGATGTCATCGTCGTGTGTGTTTACAGTGGCTGTTCCCAAGGGTGTCTGAACAAACTTTTGTGAATAACTCAGCATACGGCTCAGTTCGTATGCCTGCG
Organism: uncultured Bacteroidaceae bacterium; assembly: GCA_934394435.1. Classification (GTDB taxonomy): domain Bacteria; phylum Bacteroidota; class Bacteroidia; order Bacteroidales; family Bacteroidaceae; genus Physcousia. Next base: position 86,729 of record CAKRRN010000004.1, on the reverse strand, counting down.
CCTCTCCTATACGCTCAAGATTCCTTCTGAAACGCATGCGGTCTGTCTGTACGTTTACATCGCGCAGTTCAGCAACGAATGCGTTCACCACACTGCATCCGCTTCCCATATCTATGATTTTCATACTTTGAGTTTTTGTTTTGAAGTAAAAAACTGTCTGCAAAGTTATATATAATCCGCACAAATGCAAAGTCCGCATCGCAAAAATGTGAAATTTGTTGAAAACGGCATTTTCTACGTCTAAAAACCCTATTTGGAATTTTATCACATCGAAAGAAAGATGTATCTTTGTCGCGCTTTAGGGCAAATGAGTAAGAAGACTCTTAAAGAGAAACTTTAAACCATTAAAATATACACGAAAAATGGCAACATTAGATTTGACAAAGTATGGCATCACAGGCTCTACTGTGATTGCTCACAATCCCTCTTACGAGCAGTTGTTTGAGGAGGAGACAAAACCCGGACTTGAGGGTTATGAAGTAGGTCAGGTTACAGAACTCGGTGCTGTGAACGTGATGACTGGTATCTTCACCGGTCGTTCTCCTAAGGACAAGTACATCGTTGACGACGCTCAGAGCCATGACAATGTGTGGTGGACAAGCGAGTCTTACAAGAACGATAACCATCCTATGAGCGAGGCCGTTTGGGCTCAGGTGAAGGAGATTGCCAAGAAGGAGTTGTCAAACAAGAATCTGTACGTTGTAGATGCATTCTGCGGTGCCAACAAGGCAACTCGTCTGGCTGTGCGTTTCATCGTAGAGGTTGCTTGGCAGGCTCATTTCGTAACCAACATGTTCATTAAGCCAACTGCAGAGGAACTGGAGAACTTTGAGCCTAACTTCGTTATCTACAACGCTTCTAAGGCAAAGGTAGAGAACTACAAGGAGCTTGGTTTGAACTCAGAGACCTGTGTGGCATTCAATACTACTACTCGTGAGCAGGTTATCATCAACACCTGGTACGGTGGTGAGATGAAGAAGGGTATGTTCTCAATGCAGAACTACTACCTGCCTCTGAAGGGTATCGCTTCTATGCACTGCTCTGCAAACTGCGATATGAACGGTGAGAACACCGCTATCTTCTTCGGCTTGTCTGGTACAGGTAAGACCACTCTGTCAACAGATCCAAAGCGTAAGCTGATCGGTGATGACGAGCACGGATGGGATGACGAAGGCGTGTTCAACCTCGAAGGTGGTTGCTATGCTAAGGTTATCAACCTCGACAAGGAGTCTGAGCCTGATATCTACAACGCTATCAAGCGCAACGCTCTGCTCGAGAACGTTACTGTGGACAAGGACGGTAAGATTGACTTCGCAGACAAGAGCACTACTGAGAATACTCGTGTGAGCTACCCCATCAACCACATCAAGAACATCCAGCCAGGTTCAAGCGCACCCGCTGCAAAGCAGGTTATCTTCCTCTCTGCTGATGCATTCGGTGTGTTGCCTCCCGTGTCTATCCTGACACCTGAGCAGACTCAGTACTACTTCCTTTCTGGTTTCACCGCTAAGTTGGCAGGTACAGAGCGTGGTATCACAGAGCCCACTCCCACCTTCTCTGCTTGCTTCGGCCAGGCATTCCTGGAGTTGCATCCCACAAAGTACGCTCAGGAGTTGGTTAAGAAGATGAAGATGAGCGGTGCTAAGGCTTACTTGGTAAACACTGGTTGGAACGGTACTGGCAAGCGTATCTCTATCCGCGACACACGTGGTATCATCGATGCTATCTTGAGTGGCGCTATCAACGAGGCTCCCACCAAGACCATTCCTATGTTCAACTTCCAGGTTCCCACAGAGCTTCCTGGTGTAGATCCAAACATTCTCGATCCTCGCGACACATATGCTGACGCAGCACAGTGGGATGAGAAGGCTAAGGATTTGGCTGCTCGCTTCATCAAGAACTTCGGCAAGTATACAACCAACGAGGCTGGTAAGGCTTTGGTTGCTGCTGGTCCTCAGTTGTAATCTCGCGCGTCTTGACGCGACTTTGAATATAAAGGTGGCTCTCCCTAAACACGGAGAGTCACCTTTTTCTGTTCTCGCGAGCATATATCTTTCATCGCCCTTTATAGGCTTACGCTCTCAACTCAATCCGTAAGTACACCATACGAAATTATCGCTGTCCGCTAAAACTCAAAATAAAGCCTCATTGGAATCGAAATCTAAAGATTGATTTGTTTTTTTTTATAATAGATGCCTAATCCTTGGTATGCCACTGGTATAGGCAAGCATATTATTAGTTTCGTCAGTACCAGTTAGGTGGTACTGGAGTTTTAGCAGGCTGACACTCCAGTACCAAGCATATGAAACTGCAGTACCATATAGGGTGGTACTGGATACGATATTAACCAAGCAGTCTCTGTAGTCCTGTTTCTGCGTATTTGCTTCCACGTCTCATGTCTTGTTGCAACAAGGAAGGCAAGCTGAGCGAACCTTAAATAATACTTATTACTTATTGCATTCATCCTTACTTGAGAAAGAACGTTTGCCTCTGTCAGCCTGTCCCCACTAATTAACTACAGGACCAAATAGAGACTCATTGAAATCGAAATCAAATGATTTGAGTTAAAAGAAACGGTTCTTGACTTCATAGATTATGAAGGCGTAGGATTGTCTGAGTAGCTTTTTGCTTGTGTGTGTAATATTATTTTACCCTCAATCGGTCTGATGACCAAATGAGGGTAAATAGGCTTTTGTATGTTTGTCTCAACCAGCCATTATAGAGCAGTGTCGGTTGGACAGAAACGAGTGTGTGTGTGATAGTTATTGGTTCGCTTCTTTTACTTTTCTGAAGAGGTCGCTGGCAAAGATGAATGAGTTGAGCCGTTCGTTGGTGCTTGTCATAATCTGATCCTTGTTGCCTTGCCACTCTTCGTGTCCCTTGTAGATGAATATGATATTCTCGCCTATACCCATCACAGAGTTCATGTCATGTGTGTTGATGATTGTTGTCATCTGATATTCCTGTGTGATGTCGTGTATTAGCTCGTCAATCACAAGACTTGTTTGAGGATCGAGTCCGCTGTTAGGCTCATCGCAGAACAGATACTTGGGGTTTAGCGAGATAGCTCTTGCGATGGCCACACGTTTCTGCATACCTCCACTTATTTCTCCAGGGAATTTTTCCTCGGCACCTTTTAGGTTAACGCGCTCCAAACAGAATTTTGCCCTGCGAACGCGGTCTGTGGCATTCATGTCAGAGAACATATCCAGAGGGAACATCACGTTTTCCAATACCGACATGGAGTCGAATAGGGCTGCGCTTTGGAATATCATACCCATTTCACGTCTTATCAGTACTTTCTCGCGTTTGGTCATGGCTACGAAGTCTCGCCCATCGTAAAGAATCTGTCCACTGGTTGGACGTAGAAGTCCCACGATATTCTTCATCAGTACGGTTTTTCCACTTCCGCTCTGACCGATGATGAGATTTGTTTTTCCGTTGTGAAAGGTAGCATTGATGTCCTTCAGTACATCCTTGTCCTCGAAGGATTTGTATAGATGCTTCAGTTCTATCATGATAACAGGGGTGTCAGGAAAATATCTGCGAAAAGTATGAGCATGCTGGAGCGTACCACAGCATTGGTGCTGGCCTTGCCTACTTCGATGGAGCCGCCTTCAACGGTGTATCCGCAATATGAACTCACACTTGAGATGATGAAGGCAAACACGAAACTTTTGACAATGGACATCCAGATGAACCATTGGTTGAATTCATGGAGTAAGCCCAGCGTGAGATCATCTACGGTGATGATGCCAGCTAAAGCTGTGGCGTAGGCACCAATGAATCCAGCAGCAATACTGAAGATGACCAAGAAGGGCATCATGGTCAGCATGCCCATGATTTTGGGTAGGATAAGGAATGATGCTGAGTTGACTCCCATGATTTCCAGTGCGTCAATCTGTTGCGTGACGCGCATGGTACCCATCTCAGAGGCTATGTTGCTGCCCACCTTTCCTGAGAGAATCAGACACATGATACTGCTGGAAAATTCCAGCACCATAATCTCACGGGTGGTGTAGCCAGTGGTGAATGCCGGCATCCAGGGGCTTTGGATATTCAGTTTAATCTGTATGCAGATGACTGCTCCTATGAAAAAAGATATGAGCAAAACAATACCGATGGAGTCTACGCCCAGTTGAGACATCTCCTTGATGTATTGCTTGGCATACATTCTCCAGCGTTCGGGCATACTGAATACTTTACTCATTAGCATTAGGTAGCGACCAAATCCGGCCAATCCTTTGGTTATGAACATGTGCTTTTTGTTGTTTTCTTTTTCCTAAAGTGCGACAAAATTACGCATTTAATCCTAAAAGGAAGGGACCTTGCTATGCGTTTTTGCCTTTTTTTGTACTTTTGTACACTAAACACGGAAAATATGAACAATGATACAACAAATATTCCTCAGGTTTCTGCGGATGTCTCTACTCAAGGGGTGATTACAGACGACCGTTTGGAATTGCGTAGCGAGGGGCTGGTGAAGATTTATGGTAAGCGCACTGTGGTTAATGAAGTGAGTTTTAACGTGCGCCAAGGTGAAATCGTGGGGCTACTGGGACCGAACGGAGCAGGCAAGACCACCTCGTTTTATATGACTACGGGACTGGTGATTCCTAATGCCGGGCATATCTGGTTGGGAGGTGAAGAAATAACGAATCTGCCCGTTTACAAACGTGCACGCCTGGGCATAGGCTATTTGGCACAGGAAGCCAGCGTGTTTCGCAAAATGACCGTGGAGGACAATATAGCCAGCGTGTTGGAGATGACGGGTAAGCCTCGTGCTTATCAGAAAGAAAAACTGGAGAGTCTGATAGAGGAGTTTCGCCTGCAAAAAGTAAGAAAAAACTTAGGCGACCGTCTGTCGGGCGGTGAGCGAAGACGTACTGAGATAGCCCGATGTCTGGCCATTGATCCCAAGTTTATAATGCTTGACGAACCCTTTGCTGGTGTGGATCCCACTGCGGTAGAAGATATCCAGTTGATAGTTTGGAAATTAAAGCAACGTAATATTGGGGTTCTCATTACGGATCACAATGTTCAGGAGACGCTTTGCATCACCGACCGTGCTTATCTGCTGTTCGAAGGTCAAATCCTTTTTGAAGGAACTCCACAGCAGTTGGCAGTAAATCCTGTGGTCTTGGATAAGTATCTGACTCGTAGTTTTGTATTGCGTATGAAGGACTTTCAAAAGATGGAAGAAGAACGCACGAAAGAGGAATAGTCTCTAAGGTTGGCTTGTGTAGCAGAATCACGTGTCGAACATTTCGAAGAAATTCCGACTGAAGAAAAAATGACGTGTGCCTTGCAAAATTCTCTGAGAATGTGAATATTTTTTTTAGATATAATGTTTTTGTATAGAAAAATGTCGTATTTTTGCATCGCTTGTTATGATGTAAAATTGTTTCTAATGAGATCTGTTGCATTGAATGCGCAGGCGTATTCCTTAAAAAGGATGAGACAATATCTATGAAATTTAAAATAAAAATTGAAATTATTTAAAAATAAAAACATGAAGTACTTAAGCAAAATTAAGTTCGTGGGGCTGATGCTTTTTGCGTTACCTCTTGCGATTTCTTCTTGTAAAGACTACAATGAAGATGCTTATAATCAAATGCGTGTGGACAACCTGCAGAAGTTGGCTGAAATGCAGAACCAACTCACAGACTTGGCAAACAAGCTTGACAGTTTGAAGTTGCAGAAGGGTGAGGACGGTGCTACCCCCGAGATTGGTGCAAACGGTAACTGGTGGATTGGTGGTGTTGATACTGGTGTCAAAGCTGCTGGTCAGGATGGTCATGATGGCCAGGATGGTGCTGATGGTGCTACTCCAGAGATTGGTGCAAACGGAAACTGGTGGATTGGTGGCGTTGATACTGGTGTCAAAGCTGCTGGTCAGGATGGTCATGATGGCCAGGATGGTGCTGATGGTGCTACTCCAGAGATTGGTGCAAACGGAAACTGGTGGATTGGTGGCGTTGATACGGGCGTTAAGGCCGCTGGTCGTGACGGCAACGATGGTCATGATGGCGTTGATGGCCAGACTCCACGTATTGGCGATAACGGCAACTGGTGGATTGGCAATACCGATACAGGCGTTCCTGCAACAGGTGCTCAGGGATTCTCTGCTTACGAGGTGGCTGTGAAAAATGGCTTTACTGGTACAGAGGCTGAATGGCTTGCAACTCTTAAAGGTCAGAAGGGTGACAATGGTAACAACGGTGCGGACGGTGCTACTCCCGAGATTGGTGCTAACGGGAACTGGTGGATTGGTGGCGTTGACACAGGTGTTAAGGCTTCTGGTAACAATGGCAGTGACGGTCATGACGGTGCTACTCCCGAGATTGGTGCTAACGGCAACTGGTGGATTGGTGGCGTTGACACAGGCGTTAAGGCTAAGGGTACGGATGCTCCTTATGTAACATCTGTTGCATTGGTTGGCGACAAGCTGGTGTTCTACTTCAGCGACGGTTCACAGAAGGAAGCTACCGTTGACGCTTCATGGAAGTGCGATGAGGACAATTGCAAGAATGCTGTTAATGTATGTAAGGAGATTACTAAGGCATTTGGCTTGGGCGATGGTGTGTTGAGCGACACTCAGTTGAACAACCTGGGCAGCAAGCTCAGACAAGCTCTTCTTGACATCGAAAATGCGCTGAAGTATATCGATGCTCTGAAGAAGCGTGCGACAAGCATCTCTGTAGATGGTATAAACAACTCTGTGTTTGGTATGATGAAGACCAGCCTTGGTGTTTCTACCAATATGCTGATGGGATTCTATGGCAATGTGGCAAATGCAGTTTCCTTCCCCTCTACAAACGAAGCAAATTATGCTGACAACGCTGTGCTTCTGGACGACAGCTATGTGACTCTTGGTAAGGAGACAGTGATGCCTGGTGATGTGTATACAGAAAAGTTGGGTACCGCTTACTTCTCAATCAACCCTGCTCAGATAGACTTTACAGGTGTGGATGTAAATTTGGCTAACACTCAGGGTAGCAACCACGGTTTGGCTCTCAGCACAGTCAAGAGTTCGAATGAAACACTCAAGATGGGTTATACACCCACTCGTGCAACAGCAGGTTTCTATGAGGCTGCTGCTACAGTGGAGGACTTCGACCAAGTAGAGAAGATTGAATTGAATACTGATGACTATGAAGCATTGGTAAAGGCTGTGAAGAATGGCGAAAATCGTGTTTCTTCTCTCATAAATGCATTGCAGACAACAGCAGAGTCATTCAGAACTGATGCTTATGCGCTGAAGATTGAAACCAGCGATGCTCTTTCTACAGCTGATGGTAACAAACACACCGTGATGTCTCCTTATGCCATTCAGGCTGCTCTTATCAAGCCCGTTGGCTACGATTTGACTGCCAAGCTTCCTACTTCGGTTCCTGGTTATGGTAGAGTGGTGAACGCAACCAACAAGGTTATTGAAAAGGTTATTAATAAACTGCAGAACAACTCAGATTTGGTTGCCTTCCAGAATACTCTGAACAACTTGAAGGATATCCAGCATGTATCTATCTCTATTGCTCCTGGCGATGGTACCATCTTTGAGAAGGATAGTGTTGAAATCAAGTTTGAGCTTAATAAGTTGGTTGACTTTGAGGTTCCTTTCAATGAGCATGTAACAGTATACGACAATGCTGGTAATGTTATTGGTTATACAGATATCAACACAACTGCCCATGGTACATACAACTTTGTATACAATGTAAACGAGAAGGTTTATGTAGGCATCAAGATTACGGAGCAGGACTTGGCTGAGGTATATCGTAGCCTTAACAGTCAGGTAGATGGCGCAATGGAACCAATCAATAAGATGATTGATAATGTGAACGACGCTGTTAACCAGGGCTTGAACCTGATCAATAAGTTGCGTGACACAAGTCTGACGGGTAATGTTCAGAATAAGGTTACAAGCATTATCGAGAAGGCTTGGAATGTGATGGATCGCGTATACAGCGCTGCTGAGACACGTTTCGAGTTAGCTATGATTATCAAGAACGGTAACAACTGGAGCATTGCCAGCGAGGGCGTTAATGGCGCATCAACTGTGAATGGCAGTAGCTTCACAGCTTATCTGACTAACCTAAACGCAGAGATGCTCGTTCCTGCTTACAAGAAGCATCTGTGTGTGACCAACGTATGGGGTGCTGCTGACAAGGCTGCCGCTATCAACGCTGTCAATGCAAGTGCTCAGCTCAACAAGGTGCTGGATGGCACCACAAAGAGTGTGAGTGTGGCTGGTCTGCAGAGCGGTTTGACTTATGAGTTCTCTTACTCTGGTCTTGACTTCTCTGGCAAGCAGCTTACTCGTAAGTTCTACGTGAAGTGCAAGTAATCCCTCGCGTGTATACATTATTTATATAAATAGCATATATAGATATGAAAAAAACAATATTATCAATGATTTTGCTTGCTGCCGGATGCTTTACCGCATCCGCGCAACAAGATACCAAAGAGGTATTCAATCCTCATTGGTACGTGCAGGCGCAGGGCGGATTCCAGGAAACACTGGGTGAGGTAAGCACAGGAGATCTGTTCAGTGGCAATGCGCAGATAGCTGCTGGTTATAAGTTTACGTCTGTATGGGGCACTCGTCTCACTGTAGGCGCATGGCAGAGCAAAGGTGGACTGACTGTTAATAATATCGACCATAACTACAAGTGGAACTACGTAGCTCCTACTTTGAACGTTACCTTCGATTTGATCAATGCCATTGCTGGCTACAAACCCCGTGTGGTGAATCTGGGTGTTTTTGCAGGTTTAGGTGCAAATATAGGTTGGAATAATGATGAGGCTGCCAATGTGCGTCAGGCTGTGGTTGCCAGCTATCCCGACTTGAATCCTTCTGACGTAGAGTTTATGCAATACTTGTGGAAGGGTACTAAGGCACGTCTGGTAGGGCAGTTTGGTCTGAATCTTGATTTCAATGTTAGCCGTCGTGTCGCTATTGGTCTGGAGGCAAATGCCAATGTGACCAGCGATCGTTATAATAGTAAGAAGGCTCACAACTCTGACTGGTACTTCAATACTCTGGCTGGTGTGAAGATTGCCTTGGGCAAGACAAGCAAGAAGGTGAAAGTGGAGACTGCTGCACCTGTTATTGTTGAGCGTGAGCGTGTTGTGGAGAAGCTGAAGCATGACACCATTTACATCAAGGAAGAAGCTAAGCGTGAGGCTTTGCGTCGTGAGGTGTTCTATACCATTAGAATGTCCGAAGTGACTAAGTCTGAGATGTCGAAGGTAGATGACGTTGTGGCTTATCTCAACAAATATCCTGAGGCAAAGGTAACTGTGACAGGTTATGCTGACAAGAAAACAGGCAATGCGAGAGTTAATGCGAACTACGCTCGCAAACGTGCTCAGAAGGTTGCCGAGATTCTGAAGAACAAGGGTATCAGCGCAAGTCGAGTAATAGTAGACTCTAAGGGTGATACCGTTCAGCCTTTCGCTCAGAATAATAAGAACCGTGTGACGATTTGTGTTGCAGAGTAATATGAAGAAAGCAATATCATTGTTAACAGCTGTCATGCTTTCGGGCATGACAGCTTTTTCTCAATTAACGGATGGCTTCTATCGTATCCAAAACAAGGGGTCTCAGCGTTATCTTTATGTGCGCGACTGCACGGGTGAGGTGAGTACGCTTGGAGCTGATATGGGTGCAATAGAACTTTGGCCTGAGTTGGAGAATGCTGTTAGTGACCCAGGTTCGGTCATTTATCTTAAGAAAGTGGGCTCTGCCTTTGATCTTACGTCACAGGGAACGGGTGTGTATGAGATGACCGGACGATACATGAATATCAACTATGATGGTAAGTTGTGTCTCGTTTATAGTAGTGGGCAGTATCTGTATGAGGTTGGTGTGAGTGACTTGGATGCTAATATGGGGCTTCTTGGCGCAAAGACTGCTAAGGAGATGCCTGGCAAGTCGGAGTATCGCCTTTGGATTCCTTATAAGGTAGACAGTAAGACTGATTGCTATTTCGGTTTCAAACCAACGATCTCTGCCAACGGCAAGTACTATTTGCCTTTCTATGCTGATTTTGCTTATACGCCCTGTGGAGACTCCAAGACATGGTATGTGAGTAAAGTAGATGAAGAGAATGGTGTTGCTGTCATTTCGCAGCTGAATGGCAAGGTTGCCCGCAGTCAGGCTGTCATTGTGGAGTGTGCATCAGCATCTCCAAGTGATAACAGGGCAGACCTTAGTATGGATGGTGGTGATGCCGCAAAAAACAATGTGCTGATAGGTACTTTCTTTGATGATGCTATGCGTAGTGGGGTGACGCAAAACAGACGTGAGCCTGCTATCATCCCATTTGATGCGACAACCATGCGTATACTCGCCACAGATGCAGAGGGCAATCTGGTATATGTGAACAGTAGCGAAACATTGCCTGGATATTATGTAAAGATTGGTAAGAAATGGGTAAAAGATGTCAAGTGCATCCCCCACAACCAGTCTTACCTGATAGTAGATGCCAATTGTCCTGCGACCTTGAAGGTAATGACAGAACAAGAGTATACAAAGTATATTGAGTCTTTGCCTGTGAGTGGAATCACCGAGTCGAAGGGTGCTGATATAATCCATGACATGTCTGGCATGACGATAAAGGCAAGACGGGAACAATTGAGCAAAGGTGTTTATATCATAAACAAACGTAAGTATATTGTACGCTAAAGAAACAAAACGCGCCAGATGAAGAAAATACTCGCCATACTTATCGCACTGCCAACCTTTGTGTATGCGCAGTCATATGACAGAGCAGAACAAAGGTTCAACGCTTCGAATCTCTGGAAGGATATGCAGATAGGTGCAACAGCAGGAAGCTCAGGCGTAGGACTGGATGTTAAGACCAGTGTTGCACCATTTCTCAGCTTGCGAGTGGGATTCAATTGTATGCCAAGAATCGCCAAAACGTCAGGATTCAGTATGACTTCTGTTGGTGGTAGTACTAATATGAGTGAGGAAAAAATGAAACATCTGGCAGAGTGCCTTGCTGATTTGGTCGGCAATCCTAATGTGGACGAAATTGTGGATATGCAGTTTGAGGCTTCTTTTGTCAATGCCAAAATTTTGCTTGACTGTACTCCTTTTCGTAATAAACATTGGCGCATCACAGCTGGTATATATGCAGGTGGAAGCCAGTTTGCTAAGGTATGCAATACCATAAAGGAAGGGTCTACCACTACGGCTATGTTGTTGTATAACAAGATGTATGACGAAAGTGCCAACCTCGGTGAGTATGAATATCCCTCTATTTCTGTTGGTAATCTTAGTTTTGAACTTGACCCAGCGACGGGACAAGCCTTGAAGGATAGATTCAAAAAGTATGGTCGTGTGGCAGTACAGGTGGGGGAGTTGAAAGACGGAACCCCCTATACAATCGAGCCAGACGAGGATGGCCTCTTGAAGGCAGAGGGTGAAACGAACAAGGTGAAGCCCTATTTGGGTTTTGGCTATGATACGACTCTGGGCGGCGACCATAGATGGAGATTGGGCGTGGATGCGGGCGCAATGTATTGGGGGACTCCACACATATATCACAATGATGTATGTCTGGTGCATGATCTGAAAAATATACGTGGAATTGTCGGTAGTTATGTCTCACTGGCAAAGCATTTGCCCGTTTATCCAATTTTGGAACTCCGCTTGGGATACAGATTGTATAGGTGAGAAATGTGTATACACCACGTTCATCAAAACATGACCGTCTGGTGAAGCGGATGTGATGTCGTACAACATGACAACCTCATAAAAAGTATCCTGATGGAGAGCTTTTTATGAGGTTGTCGGCTTATACAGAGCTTGGGGTGGAAGTTCTGTTTTTAAAAAAAACGGTGGGCTGGGCTAAAAAACGTTTTGTCTTGGAATATAATTGTTATTTGACTGTTAGATTGCATGGTTACGAAATTAAGACCTTTTTATTTTGTAATACCACTTAATAAACTGTATTTTAAATGATTCAATGAACGAATGATTCACATTAATGGGATAGTGATGAATCTTGTCGGTAGGGCGTGTACCATGCAAGTTTGAGCCAGAGCACACTCTTAGTAAATTATTGTGGCGTTGCAAATTGGCTGTGTGAGATTAAATTTGTATCTTTGCACGCATTTTGCATAGATTTGTGTGAATATAAGATAATAACAAACAGATAATAACGATGAATATTTCATTCGAAAAAGTAGACAATGTAAATGCTCTGCTGACTCTTTCGCTGGTGAAGGCAGACTACGAGGAGAACGTAAACAAAGCCTTGAAGGATTTCCGTAAAAAGGCGTCTATGCCAGGATTCCGTCCTGGTCAGGCTCCTGTAGCCCTGCTGAAGAAGCGTTTCGGAACAGAGATTACCGCTGAGGAAGTAAACAAGCTCCTTGGTAAGGAACTGACTTCATATATTCGCGAACAGAAGTTGAATATCCTTGGTGAGCCTTTGCCCAATACGGAGAAGACCCCAGCTGTGGATTTCGAAAAGCAGGAAGACTTTACTTTCGTGTTTGACGTGGCATTGGCACCTGAGTTTGATGCTAAGATTAGCGATAAGGATGAAGTGGATTTCTATACCATCAAGGTAGACGATGCTATGGTTGACCAGCAGGTGCAGATGTATGCACAGCGTGCTGGTGAGTATACCAAGGTGGACTCTTATGAGGACAAGGATATGGTCAAGGGTCTGCTGACAGAGCTTAATGCAGAGGGTCAGCCCTTGGAGGGTGGTATCCAGAAGGAAGGTGCTGTGATGCTTCCTGGCTATATGAAGGACGAAGAGGAGAAGGCTAAGTTCAATGGTCTGAAGGTTAATGATGTCATTACCTTCAATCCTGCTAAGGCTTACGATAATAATGATGTTGAGATTTCCAGCATGCTTGGTATCACCAAGGAGCAGGCTAAGGATATGAAGTCTGACTTTAGCTATCAGGTGACTGAGATTACTCGTTTCGAGCCTGCAGCTGTTAATCAAGACCTGTTCGACAAGATTCTTGGCGAAGGCGTGGTGAAGAGCGAAGAAGAGTTCCGTGCTCAGATTGCTGAGACTATGAAGAAGGACTTTGAGGCTGACAGCAGCTATAAGTTCGCTCGTGATTTGCGTACATATCTCACCAAGAGAATTGGTACACTTCAGTATCCCGAAGAGATGTTGAAGCGCATCATGAAGCTTAACAACTCTGACAAGGATGATGAGTATATCAACCGTAACTTCCAGCCAAGTCTTGATGAGCTTACATGGCATCTGATTAAGGAGCAGCTGTCAGATCAGCTTGAGGTGAAAATCCAGCAAGAGGATGTTTTGGAAACAGCTAAGACTGCCACTCGTCTGCAATTCGCTCAGTATGGTATGATGAACGTGCCCGAGGATGCACTGACTCGTTATGCCAATGAGATGCTTAAAAACGAGCAACAGGCAGAGGCACTTGTTACACGTGCAGTTGAGAACAAGATCGTAGAGAAGGCAAAGACTATTGTGAAGCTCAATCAGAAGGAGGTAACCTTGGATGAGTTTAACAAGATGGTAAACGAGCAACCACAGGCATAAGTCCATTCTTGTGATTACATGCGCGTGCGTGTGTAATATATATATAATGTGAAGATAAGATGTTAGGGACGATTCCGCTTAGTGGAACCGTCCCTAATGTTAAGAATAAAAAAACAATACCAAACACGATATGAATAACGATTTCAGAAAATTTGCCACTCGTCATCTTGGTATGAACGGTCAGGCATTGGATGACGTCATCAGTATGCAGAATCAGTATATGAATCCATATATTCTGGAGGAGCGCCAGCTTAATGTTACACAGATGGATGTCTTCAGTCGTCTGATGATGGATCGTGTGATATTTCTCGGTACTCAGATAGATGACTATACTGCCAATACGTTGCAGGCTCAGTTGCTCTATTTGGATAGTGTAGATCCTGGTAAGGATATCAGCATCTATGTGAACAGTCCAGGCGGAAGTGTCTATGCTGGGCTGGGCATCTATGATACCATGCAGTTTATCTCCAGTGATGTTGCAACAATTTGTACAGGTATGGCTGCCAGCATGGCAGCAGTATTGTTGGTTGCTGGAAAAGAAGGTAAGCGCGCTGCTTTGCAGCACAGTAGGGTGATGATTCATCAGCCTATGGGCGGAGCACAGGGACAGGCAAGTGACATAGAGATTACAGCGCGTGAGATACAAAAGCTCAAGAAGGAACTCTATACAATTATTGCAGATCATTCCCATACCGATTACGAGAAGGTGTGGGCGGATAGCGACCGTGACTACTGGATGACATCACAGGAAGCTTTGGATTATGGAATGATTGACCGCATCTATGCTAAAAAGGAGATGAAGTAATGGCAGGGAAAGGTAAGGGTAAGGAGCGCTGTTGCTCATTTTGCGGTAGACCCGAATCAGAGGTTCGTGTCTTGCTGACAGGATTGAATGGATATATCTGTAACGACTGTGTAGAGCAGGCTCATAATGTATTGTCTGCAAACTTCTCCAATGTGCGGAATGCTGGCTCAGAGTTTGCTTTTGATATGTCGGAACTGCCTAAGCCCAAGGAGATAAAAGAGTATCTGGACGAATATGTCATAGGGCAGGATGATGCGAAGCGCTATCTGGCTGTGTCTGTGTATAATCATTACAAGCGTCTGATGCAGGATAAAGGTGACGATGGGGTAGAGATAGAGAAAAGTAATATCATTATGGTGGGTTCCACAGGAACAGGCAAGACTTTACTCGCTCGAACCATTGCCAAGTTGTTGAAGGTGCCTTTTACCATTGTGGATGCAACGGTGTTTACCGAAGCTGGTTATGTGGGTGAGGATGTGGAAAGTATCCTGAGCCGTTTGCTTCAGGTTGCTGATTATGACGTGGAAGCAGCTGAGCGCGGTATCGTCTTCATCGATGAGATCGATAAGATTGCACGTAAAAGCGATAATCCAAGCATTACTCGAGACGTGAGTGGCGAGGGAGTGCAGCAGGGGCTGCTGAAACTCTTGGAAGGGTCGATGGTGAATGTTCCTCCAAAGGGAGGTAGAAAGCATCCCGATCAGGATTATATCCATGTGGATACGCGTAATATCTTGTTTATCTGTGGAGGCGCATTTGATGGTATAGAACGCAAGATAGCTCAAAGACTTAACACCCATGTGGTGGGATTTGATAGCGTACAGAATGTACAACATATTGATACAAAGAATCTGATGCGTTATATCCAGCCTCAAGATTTGAAGAGTTTTGGCTTGATTCCAGAGATTATCGGTCGTCTGCCTGTGCTGACTTATCTGAATCCTCTGGATAGAGAGGCATTGCGTAATATTCTGACAGAGCCAAAGAATTCTATTGTGAAACAGCAAGTCAAACTATTCAAGATGGATGGTATAGAGCTTTCGTTCGAACCAGAAACACTTGATTATGTTGTGGACAAAGCTGTGGAATATAAGTTGGGTGCACGTGGATTGCGTAGTATTATGGAGACCATAATGATGGATGCGCAGTTTGATGCACCTTCAACGGGGGAAAAGAAACTGGTGATAACTGTTGACTATGCTCGTAAGCAATTAGAGAAGTCGCAGCAATTGCCGTCTTGACCCAATGAGCAGGCTTCTTTTGCGTGACGTCTGGTTTTTCTCGCATCGAATATGCGAATAGCGATGCTTGACTGTCGCAATGATTAGAATTACGGAATAGTCATTTCGAATGCCGAAGTGACTATTCCGAATTTTTAAACAGTTGGGTTACGTATAATCTGAGGACAGGCAAGTTGGATTATACGCATATAGGTTATGCCTGTGACTTGTGTTCGAAGCTTATCTCTGGTTTGTCTGGTGAACCCTTTTTGTGTGTTCGGGATGTGTTTGGAATATACGAGGTAGATCTGCATTCAATCTGTTCCAGTCGCGTCTTGTTTTTCTTGTAAGATTGTATGGAATTGAGGTCAGGTGGCTGGTTCGTGTCATAATGAAAGTGAAAGAATGTTTTGCCTGTGACTTTGTGATTGGAAATTATGCAAAAGAGTATCAAATAAATTATCTGTTCGTTTGGCATACGAGAGAAAAGTACTATCTTTGTAGAAAGCTAATACTCTGCAGTGATAAAAATGGAAGAAGTCAATCTCACAGCCGAACTGAAACGATATTTCGGGTTTGATAAGTTTAAGGGCGACCAAGAAGCCATCATTCGGAATGTGCTACGTGGTAAGGATACATTTGTGCTGATGCCTACGGGTGGAGGCAAGTCTTTGTGTTATCAGTTACCAGCTCTGCTTATGGATGGGACAGCCATCGTGATTTCTCCGCTTATTGCATTGATGAAGAATCAAGTGGATGCTGTGCGTATGGTGAGCGAGGATGATAATGTGGCTCATTTCCTTAATTCGTCGCTTAGCAAATCGCAAGTGGATGCTGTGAAGGAGGGCGTTCTCTCTGGTAGCACAAAACTCTTGTATGTGGCTCCAGAGTCGTTGACGAAAGAAGAGAATGTTTCTTTCTTGACAAAAGTGCACATCTCTTTCTATGCAGTTGATGAGGCACATTGTATCTCAGAGTGGGGGCATGACTTTCGTCCAGAATACAGACGTATTCGTCCGCTAATCAATCAAATTGGTCCTGCGCCTGTTATCGCTCTGACAGCAACTGCTACGGATAAGGTACGCGGAGATATTAAGAAGAGTCTGGGTATTCTGGATGCTGTGGAATTTAAGAGTTCGTTTAATCGACCTAACCTCTATTATGAGGTACGCCCCAAAACGGCAAACGTGGAAAAGGATATCATTCGTTTTATTCTGCAACATAAGGGTAAGAGTGGAATCATATACTGCTTAAGTCGTAAGAAGGTGGAAGAGCTGGCAGAGGTGCTTAGAGCTAACAATATCAATGCGCGTGCCTATCATGCTGGTATGGAGTCGCAGGTGAGGAGTCAGACGCAGGATGATTTCATCATGGAACGTCTGGATGTTATCGTGGCAACAATTGCTTTCGGCATGGGAATAGACAAACCAGATGTGCGTTTCGTTATTCATTACGATATTCCAAAGAGTCTTGAAGGCTATTATCAGGAGACTGGACGTGCGGGCAGAGATGGAGGCGAGGGCATTTGTTTGACTTACTATTCGCCCAAAGATGTGCGTAAGCTCGAAAAGTTTATGGAGGGTAAGCCTGTTTCTGAACAGGAGATTGGTCGACAATTGATTCAAGAGACCGCAGCGTATGCGGAATCGTCTGTGTGTAGGCGCAAGTTCCTTTTGCATTACTTTGGAGAGGAGTACGGACGGGATAATTGTGGTAATTGTGACAACTGCTTACATCCTAAAAATCGTGTGGAGGCCACGGATGAGTTGTGTAAGTTGTTGCAGGTGTTGCGTGACTTGAAGGAGAAATTCAAGGCAGATTATGTGACGGATATCCTAACAGGAAGGGAAACCGATGAGGTGCAGGCGCATAAGCATGAGGAACTTGCATGTTTTGGTTGCGGCGAACAGCATGAGGCACACTATTGGAAATCGCTCATACGTCAGGCGATGATAGCTGGCTATGTGGATAAGGAAGTGGAAAACTACGGCTTGCTGAAGGTCTCTTCTGCTGGTAAATCATACCTCAAGGCTCCTGTTCCCTTTATGATGTCAGAGGATAATGAATTTGATGCGGGTGAGGAAGCTCCAACTGGTGGTACGTCTGTTCTTAATGAAGGACTGCTCACCATGCTGAAGAGTCTACGAAACCAGATAGCAAACGAAAAAGGAGTTCCACCGTATGTGATATTCCAGGATGCCTCTCTTGAGGATATGGCAACTTTCTGTCCTGTGACAATAGAAGAGTTGCAGAATGTGCGTGGTGTGGGCGAAGGTAAAGCGTCACGATACGGAAAGAAATTCTGTAAACTGATAAAAGACTATTGTGAGGAGAATGATATAGAGCCTGTAGATGATCTTCGTGTGCGTACGTTGGTCAACAAGAGTAAGAAAAAAGTTGATATCATACAGGGTATAGACAGGCGAGTGATGCTGGATGATTTGGCTCACGCTCAAGGACTTTCGATGGACGAGCTTTTGGATGAAATAGAAGCTATCGTATATAGTGGAACCAAACTGAACATCAAGTACTATCTGTCAGAAGTGATGGATGAGGACCACATGCAGGATATTTATGATTATTTCCTGGAGGATTCAGAAACTGATGATTTGGATGAGGCTTTAGACGAACTGGGAGGTGACTACACGGAGGAGGAAGTTCGGTTGGTACGCATACAATTTCTTTCAGACTACGCTAACTGATGCTGGGTCTGTTGGTGAGCAAGGACGGATTGCGTTGTTCGTGTGTATACGGATGGCATAATCCGTTCTTGCTTTTTGGGGTATAATAAAAAAAACAAAAAAAGAGCGTGTGCATGAAACAAGTCTGGCTTGTAGGACTCCTGCCCTCGATAATTTTTCATATCTTTGCACGCAATATAAATTTTAGGTTATGGCTTCATTTATTGCAGACAAGATTGTGATGGACGGTCTCACGTATGATGACGTCCTGCTAATTCCCGCTTATTCCGAAGTATTGCCACGTACGGTGGAGTTGACAACTCGCTTTTCGCGTAACATCGAACTGAAGATACCTTTTGTGACAGCTGCCATGGATACTGTGACTGAATCCACCATGGCTATCGCTATCGCTCGTGAGGGTGGAATAGGTGTGATTCATAAGAATATGAGCATCGAAGAGCAGGCTCGTCAAGTGGCTATCGTGAAGAGAGCAGAAAACGGTATGATTTATGACCCAGTTACAATCAGACGTGACGGAAAGGTAGAGGATGCCTTGGCTCTGATGGCAGAATATCATATTGGCGGTATTCCTGTGGTGGATGGAGAAAGACATCTTGTGGGTATTGTGACCAATCGCGATTTGCGTTTTGAGCAGAATATGAATCGCCCTATTGTGGAGGTCATGACCGGTGAGAATTTGGTAACCACTCATGCTAAGACCGATTTGGCTGCCGCTGCCAAGATCTTGCAAGAGAATAAGATTGAGAAACTTCCCGTAGTGGATGATGATAATAAGCTGATAGGTCTTATTACTTATAAAGATATTACCAAGGCTAAGGATAAGCCTATGGCGTGTAAGGATAGTCTTGGTCGCTTGCGTGTGGCTGCGGGAGTGGGGGTAACAACAGATACCCTCGAACGTATGCAGGCTCTTGTGGATGCAGGTGTCGACGCAATCGTTATAGACACGGCTCATGGTCATAGCAAATATGTGGTGGAGAAACTGAAAGAAGCTAAGAAGAATTTCCCCAATGTGGACATCGTTGTCGGCAATGTGGCTACAGGTGATGCTGCACGTATGCTGGTTGATGCAGGCGCTGATGGTATAAAGGTGGGAATCGGGCCTGGCAGTATTTGTACGACCCGTGTGGTGGCTGGTGTCGGTGTTCCCCAGTTGAGTGCTATTTATGATGCAGCCAGTGCTTTGAAGGGAACTGGTGTTCCTTTGATTGCAGATGGTGGTTTGCGCTATAGTGGTGACGTAGTGAAGGCTTTGGCAGCTGGCGGATATTGTGTGATGATAGGCTCGCTTGTGGCAGGTACAGAGGAAAGCCCTGGTGACACTATTATTTACAATGGACGTAAGTTTAAGAGTTATCGCGGAATGGGCTCTTTGGAAGCCATGGAGTGTGGTAGCAAGGATCGCTATTTCCAAGCTGGTGTCAAGGATGTGAAGAAACTTGTGCCAGAGGGTATTGCTGGACGTGTACCTTACAAGGGAAGTGTACAGGAGGTAATCTACCAGTTGATTGGCGGATTGAGAAGTGGTATGGGTTATTGTGGAGCACAGACCATAGAGAATCTGCATGATGCAAAATTCGTCCGCATTACGAATGCGGGTGTTCTGGAGAGTCATCCACATGATGTGACCATTACAAGTGAGGCACCAAACTACAGTCGCCCACAGTAAGAACGTTTAAAACAACCCAATGAGAAAAGCCCTGCTTTTTTTGATTACTATGGCATCCTGTGCTTGTATGCAAGCACAGGATGATCCTGTGTTAATGCGTATAAACGGACAGCCCGTTACCCGAAGCGAATTTGAGTATAACTACAATAAGAATAATTCTGAGGGTGTCGTGGATAAAAAGAGCGTGGAAGAATATGCGGAACTTTTTGTTAACTATAAACTAAAGGTACAGGCGGCTAAGGATGCCCGTCTGGATACCTTGGGTAGTTTTCAGAAGGAGTTTCGGCTGTATCGCGATCAGCAGATTCGTCCCATGCTTATTCCTGTGGGAGCCATAGACAGCGAGTGTCGCAGTTATTATGACCGTATGCTGGAAGGTCTGCAGGGAAAGGAGCTTCTACAGCCCGCGCATATCTTTTTGAGAGTAGCGCAAAATGCATCGGAACAAGAGCAGCAGGTAATCAAACAACGTATAGATTCTATCTATGCTGCGTTGCAAGCAGGTGGTGACTTTGCTGAACTGGCAAAGAAGTATTCTCAGGACTCCCAAACAGCAATAAAGGGAGGTGTGCTTCCATGGATAGGTCCCAATCAGACCTTGAAGGAATTTGAGGATGTCGCATATTCACTGGAGGTAGGTGAGTATTCTGAGCCTTTTCTTTCTACCGTGGGGTATCATATCGTGAAACTCCTTGCAAAGAAACCTTTGGAAGGCTATGAATATCTGAAACCTAAGATTCAACGTTATCTTGAGAGCCAAGGACTTGAGGATCAGCTTTCGGCTAATGTACTTGATTCTATGGCGCAAAAGTCAGAGTCGCATAAGAGTGTGGAACAGATACTCGACGAGGAGACAGAGCGACTCTGTGCGTCTGACCAAAACTTAAAGTATCTGATTCAAGAGTATTATGATGGGCTTCTGCTTTTTGAAGAGTGTTCGCGCGAAGTATGGGAGCCAGCTAAAAGTGATACTGTCGGCATAGAAAAGTATTTTAAGTCAAATAAAAAGAAATATGCATGGAAAGAGCCTCACTTCCGTGGAATGGTCTATTACTGTCAGAACAGTAAGGACGTGAAAGCTGTGAAAAAGGCACTCAAGAAAGTGGATGAGAACCTCTGGACGGCAACGGTGCGTGATGCTTTCAATAAGGATAGTGTGACAGTTCGCATGGAACGCCGCATGTTTGTGAAGGGTGACAATGGTCAAGTAGACCGACTGGCTCTGAAGGACAAAAAGGCGGAAGTGAAAGAAATGAAGGGTTATCCCTATGTGGCTGTGATCGGTACGGTGCTTAAGAAAGGTCCAAAGGTATGGACGGATGTAGGCAATCAGGTAGTAAGTGATTATCAGCGCTATCGTGAGAATCAGTTTGTGGAAAAACTACGTGCGCGTTACGAGGTTGACATCGACCAAAGTGTGCTCAAAACAGTGAACAATCATTGATAATAATATATGAGAAATTGCGTTAAATACATTTTGTCTTTGGTGATGTTTTGCACATCGCTTCTTTCCATTGCCCAAAGCAATATTGTTGATGAGATTGTGTGGGTTGTGGGTGATGAGGCAATATTGCGTTCAGATGTGGAGAAACGTCGCAATGAATACGGTAGTTCCTTGAGCGGTAATCCGTATTGTATCATACCAGAGCAACTTGCCATACAAAAACTTTTCCTTCATCAAGCTGCTATAGATAGTATTGAAGTGACAGACGCGGAGGTGAATACTCATGTGGAATCAGACATAAACAAAAAGGTGCTTATGGCTGGGTCAAAGGAAAAATTAGAAGAGTATATGCAGATGCCTATGAAGCAGATTCGTGAGGAGCTTTTTGACCAGTATAAGGATGAACTTATTGCATATAAAATGCGTGAGCAACTTACCTCTGACATAAAAGTGACACCAGCGGAAGTACGCCGTTATTTTAAAGATCTGCCCGAAGATAGTCTTCCTCTGATTCCTACACAAGTGGAAGTACAGATACTCACCCTTCAACCTCGTATTCCTCAGGAGGAAATAGATCGTGTGAAGGAAGTGCTACGTGGATATGCTGAGAGAATAAGTTCTGGCTCTACTTCTTTCTCTACATTGGCACGTCTTTACTCTGAGGATCCTGGAAGTGCGCGTCAGGGAGGTGAATTACCCTTTATGGGTAAGGCTGAGCTTGACCCAGCCTTTGCCAATGTGGCTTTCTCCTTGACAGACCCTACCAAGGTGAGTAAAATTGTAAAGAGTGATTTCGGTTATCACATCATACAGCTGGTAGAGAAGCGCGGTGATAAACTCAAATGCCGCCATATTCTGAAACGTCCAGTTGTGGCTCAGGCTGACATTGATACAGCCATGACCCATTTGGATTCTATTGCAGAAGATATACGCACGGAGAAAATAAATTTTGATAATGCTGTGCTGTATGCTTCAGATGATAAAGATACTCGTAATAATCATGGTATTATGACGAATACAAAGGAGGATGGTTCTCGTACCACTCGTTTTGAGATGAGTGAATTGTCCGCTGTATCACCTGAGTTGGCTCGAACAGTGGAGGGAATGGAAATTGGCGAGATAT
Organism: uncultured Bacteroidaceae bacterium; assembly: GCA_934394435.1. GTDB lineage: Bacteria > Bacteroidota > Bacteroidia > Bacteroidales > Bacteroidaceae > Physcousia. The sequence continues at coordinate 64,219 of CAKRRN010000004.1, read as the reverse complement.
CAAAGCCAATCACTATGGTGAACTCAAAAGGAAGCACTGTATGTGCGCTGGTTCGCTTGAAGAGTCGCATCAAGTCGCATCGTGCGAATATGGCAGAGGATTTCCAGGTGTTGAAGAGTGTGGTGGAAAATCAGCAAAGTCAGCAGAAGATATTGGATTGGATAAAGGAAAAGCAGCAGAGTACCTATATTCGTATCAATCCAGACTGGCGAGATTGCGAGTTCCAGTATCCAGGATGGGTAAAGTAATCTATGAACCGTAGGATATCTGTTGTATGTCTGATAGCATTGTTTGGCGTATGTCTGCTTGGGGCTATGACTCCTGTCAAACATGCTGGTCCTGATCGTCGGGGGAGAAAACCTTCTGACAGTCGGGTGTATCTGTTGCATGCGGACAAACTATATTTTGATGATCAGATTCATAGCGAAGCCCAATTCCTTGTCGGAAATGTTTCTTTTCGCCATGATGATGTGCTTATGTATTGTGATAGCGCTCTCTTTTATGAGGCTTCCAATTCATTTGACGCTTATGGTCATGTGAAGATGCTGCAGGGTGATACCCTTTCGTTGCATGGTGATGTACTATTCTACAACGGATTGGATCAGATCGCTCGAGTGCGTCATAATGTGATTCTTAAACATAGAAATAGCGTTTTGTATACGGATAGCTTGGACTATGACAAGCTTTACGGTATGGGTTATTTCTTTGAAGGAGGACGACTGATAGATCAAGGGAATGAATTAACAAGTGATTGGGGAGAGTATACTCCGGCAACCAAAGAGGCTGTGTTTAACTATAACGTGAAACTTGTTAACCCTGCACCTCCGAAAAAAGCCAAAACTACTTTGGTTTCTGATACTCTTCATTACAATACAGGTACAGGAATTGCTCATATCGTGGGACCATCCAATATAGAACATGGTAGTAGCCATATCTATTCGGAACTTGGTTACTATGACTCTAAGAAAGATGTGTCGTATCTCTTGAACAGAAGTATTCTCACCAATGAGGGGAAACGCTTGGTGGGCGATAGTGTGATATGGGATGACAAACTCAGACAAGGCAAAGCATATGGCAATATCGTTTATACGGACACTCCCAATAAGAATATGTTTACAGGTAATTATTGTCTGTATAACGACAGTACGGGGTACTCTGAGGCTGCGGATAGTGCGGTAGCCATTGATTATTCACAGAAGGATACGCTTTATGCGCATGCTGATACTTTTAAGGTCTTTACGTATAATCTTAATACAGATAGTGTCTATCGCGTGTTGCATGCCTATAATCATATGAGAGCATATCGCCGGGATGTTCAGGCTGTTTGTGATTCTTTAGTGTACAACGGAAAGGACTCAGTGATGACCATGTATAAGGATCCTATACTATGGCAGGAGGGACAGCAACTGTTGGGAGAAGAGATAAAGGCATTCTTTAATGATAGTACTATTGATAGTGTACAGGTTCTTCGACAGGCCCTTTCTGTGGAGCGCATTGATAGTGTGCATTATAATCAAGTGACTGGTAATGAGATGCATACTTATTTTCGAGACGGTGAAGTGTATTTGTCTACTTCAATAGGAAATGTCTATGTGAAGTATTACCATATGGGTGAGGACAGCATTCTAGCTGATATGAATCATACGGAAACAACCTTTCTGAAGCTGTTTATGAAGAATCGTAAGGTTGATCGTATATGGATGCCTGCGGCTACAGGTAGCTTTTATCCCATCCCATTGATACCCTCGGATATGCTGTATGTGGAGAATTTTGCTTGGTTTGACTATATACGTCCGATTGATAGATTTGATATTTTCCATTGGCGTCCTAAGATAGAGGGAACAGAACTGAAGAAGATTGTGCGTAGGCAAGCGCCACGTCAAAAATTGAAAGATATAAAACATTGATTTTGTTATGGGAATGTTCAGTAGTAGAAAACCACGACGTTTTCGTCCTGTGCATATCTATACAGACGAGAAACGTGAAAAGTTGGAACGTATGGTTGAGGACATCAAGATAGAACAAGGAATTCTTGATCCTAAAGAAAAGAAATACGATCCAACGAAGTTCAAAGGAAAGTTTGGACAGTACACACCGCGTGCGCAGCATTATAAAGAGTCAGAACATCGTTTGGGATGGCCCTTGGTTGTTGTGCTTGTAATGGCATTGCTGCTTGTGTGGCGTTTCTTGCTTTCAGGTACGACACACTTCTGATGACTTGAAGCGATAACGTAATATAATTAAAGACAAACAACGGTTAGATGGATATAATACATCTTCTTCCTGATTCTGTGGCCAATCAGATAGCTGCAGGCGAAGTCGTTCAACGTCCTTCATCGGTTATTAAAGAACTGATGGAGAATGCGGTTGATGCGGGTGCTCGCCATGTCGATGTGGTGGTACAGGATGCAGGGCGTACTTCTATACAAGTAATAGACGATGGGAAGGGTATGAGTCAGACTGATGCGCGTTTGGCTTTTGAACGGCATGCTACTTCGAAGATACGTAAGGTGGAAGACCTCTTCACTCTACATACAATGGGGTTTCGAGGTGAGGCTCTTCCCTCGATAGCTGCAGTTGCGCAGGTGAGACTTAAGACTCGTACGCCAGAGGATGAATTGGGAGTCTCCTTGTGCATAGATGGCTCGGAGGTCGTTTCTCAAGAAGTGTGTTCCTGTGCTGTGGGATCAAATTTTGAAGTAAGGAATCTATTTTTTAATGTGCCTGCTCGAAGAAAGTTCTTGAAGTCAAACCAAACGGAAATGAACAATATCGTGCAGGAGTATGAGCGTGTGGCTCTTGTAAATCCTGATGTTTCTTTCTCTTTGACTCATGGAGATACGCTTCTTTCTAAACTTGAAATAGGTAGTTTGCGCAATAGAATAGTCAGTGTCTTCGGGAAACGATTGGATTCTCAGTTGCTGGATGTACATGTAGATACCAGTTTGGTCAGTCTTAAGGGATTCGTGGGGAAACCAGAGTCCGCACGCAAGAAGAATGCTCCTCAGTATTTCTTTGTCAATGGTCGCTATATGCGACATCCTTATTTCCACAAGGCTGTGATGGAAGCCTTTCTGCACCTTATCCCTGAAGGCGAACAGATTCCGTATTTTCTTTATTTTACCATAGACCCAGCCAATGTGGATGTAAATATTCATCCAACCAAAACAGAGGTTAAGTTTGAAAATGAATCTGCCATTTGGCAAATCTTGGTAGCTGCTGTCCGCGATACTTTAGGGCGCTTTAATGCCGTTCCTACAATAGACTTTGATGTGGAAGGTCGTCCTGACATTCCTGCTTTTGATGCATCGGACTTCTCGGGCGTTGAAATGCCTCAGGTGCAAGTGGACGTTAATTATAATCCTTTTGATAGTCACCAGAAGTCTCATGCGCCAGTTGATTGGGAATCCCTTTATGCTGGGATAGGTCAGAATACTTCTGCCGCATCTTCGTCCGTACTGCCTGAGCATCAGGAGGACCAGACTAATCCAGCACTTTTCGAGGAGGATGATTCGGAAATGGAAGAGCGAAGCGTAGAGCATTTTCAGTTTCGGGGGCAATATATTTTAACTGCGGTTCAGTCGGGACTGATGATTGTAGATCAGCATCGTGCTCATGTGCGTATCTTATATGATAGATATATACGACAGATGGAGGAGCAAAATACCACAGGACAGAGGCTACTCTTTCCAGAAATGATAACTGTGTCTCCCTCGGATGCTGTTATCCTTCACCATATTACCGATGATCTTTCTCTGATGGGATTTGATATTACCGACCTTGGTGGAGGGTCTTTTTCCATACAGGCAGTTCCTTCTGACTTAGGGGAAATGAACCCCGTACCAATGATTACGTTGATGATAGAAACAGCAAAGGAAAAGGATACGGGAATGGATCAAGAGATGCGTCATCGTTTAGCACTGGTTATGGCACGTAGTACAGCTGTAGTTACAGGTCAGGTCCTTTCCAAACAGGAAATGGATAGTTTGATAAATGACCTTTTCATGTGCTCGAATCCCAATCTGACGCCTACGGGAAAGACAATTGTGTCTATAGTTCCTCAACCCCAGATTGATAAATTGTTTAATTAGAAAAGTAAATAAACGAAATATGGAAGCAAAAGAAAAAGTTATTTTGACGGGTGATAGACCTACGGGTAAATTACATATTGGTCATTATGTGGGATCGTTACGTCGTCGTGTTGAGTTGCAGAATAGTGGAGAATATGATAAGATATTTATATTCGAGGCTGATGCACAGGCGCTCACGGATAACATTGACAATCCAGAGAAGGTTCGCCAAAATGTAATAGAAGTTGCTCTTGACTATCTTGCGGCAGGACTTGACCCCAAACGTAGTACACTTTTCATACAGAGCCAGATACCTGAATTGTGTGAATTGTCTTTCTATTTTATGGATATGGTGAGTGTGAGTCGTCTGCAGCGTAATCCGACTGTCAAGACGGAAGTGAAGATGAGAGGGTTCTCAGGTGATAGTATTCCTGTTGGCTTCTTTACCTATCCTATCAGTCAAGCTGCTGATATCACGCTGTTTAAGGCCACTACTGTTCCTGCAGGTGAGGACCAAGAACCAATGCTAGAACAATGTCGCGAGATTGTGCGTCGTTTTAACAATATCTATGGTGATACTTTAGTCGAACCAAATATACTTTTGCCAAACAATGCCGCTTGTCTGCGCCTGCCCGGTACTGATGGAAAGGCCAAGATGAGCAAGAGTTTGGGTAACTGCATTTATTTGAGCGATTCTGCAGACGAGGTTTGCAAGAAGGTGAAGACGATGTATACCGATCCTACCCACTTGCAGGTGAGCGACCCAGGACACTTGGAAGGGAATACTGTATTTACCTATTTGGATGCGTTCGCTACAGACGAGCAAGTTCATTGTTGCATGAAGGAGTATGAAAGCCTACAGGAGATGAAAGATCACTATACGCATGGAGGACTGGGCGATATGAAATGTAAGAAGTTGTTGATGAATGTACTCCAAGAGACATTAGAACCCATCCGTCAGCGTCGTGCTGAATACGAGCGTGACATACCTGCGGTATACGACATCTTGAAGCAAGGATGCGAAAAAGCCCGTGAGGCTGCAGTTGAGACTATGGATGAGGTGCGCCGTGCTATGAAACTTAATTATTTTGAAGATGCAGCTCTTATTAAGGCTCAAACAGAACGTTTTAGTGGGAAATAACTAAACGTCTTTGTTGCTTTTTTACGTTAGAACTCAGTTGGATGTCAGTAGTCATATGGTATTGCTAATATCCAATTGAGTTCTTTGTTTTCTCTGATGTTCTCTTATTGAGATAAATATTCTGTTTGTTACTCTATTTCTACTTCTTTTTATGCTTTATGCCACGGAAAATCCGTAACTTTGTGCGCGAAAAAACATATATGTATATAAGTAAGTCTGTCTTATGGATTTGGATTTATTGACAGCGATATCGCCCGTTGATGGTCGTTATCGTGGAAAAACAGAGTCTTTGGCTGCGTATTTCTCTGAATATGCTTTGATTCGTTATCGTGTGAGAGTAGAGGTGGAGTATTTTATCGCCTTGTGCCAGTTGCCTTTGCCTCAGTTGGCTACGTTTCCTCATGATCTTTTCCCACGTTTGCGCTCTATCTATCAAGAATTCAGCGAACAGGATGCTGCTAGAGTGAAATCCATAGAGCAGGTTACTAATCATGACGTTAAGGCTGTAGAATATTTTATAAAGGAGCAGTTTGATGCCATAGGAGGATTAGACTCCTATAAGGAATTTATTCATTTTGGACTGACTTCTCAGGATATTAACAATACCAGTGTCCCCCTCAGCATAAAAGATGCACTTGAAGAGGTGTATTATCCATTACTGGAAGAGTTGATTGCTCAGTTGGAGCAATACGCGAAGGAGTGGGAAAACGTACCTATGTTGGCAAAGACACATGGGCAGCCTGCCAGTCCTACACGTTTGGGTAAGGAAATAATGGTGTTTGTCTATCGTCTCAAGCGTCAGCGCGATATGTTGCACCAGTGTCCTTTGACAGCCAAGTTTGGTGGTGCTACGGGAAATTTCAATGCTCATCATGTGGCATATCCTCAGTATGACTGGAGAGCCTTTGCCAATACTTTTGTATCTGAGAAGTTAGGATTGGAGCGCGAACAATACACAACCCAGATAAGCAACTATGATTGCATGTCTGCTGTGTTCGACGCAATGAAGCGTATAAATACCATCATTATCGACCTCGATCGGGACTTCTGGCAATATGTATCCATGGAGTACTTCCGTCAGCAAGTAAAGGCTGGTGAGGTTGGCTCCAGCGCAATGCCTCATAAGGTGAACCCTATTGACTTCGAAAATAGCGAAGGTAATCTTGGGGTTGCTAATGCATTGCTGGTTCATCTTGCAGGAAAATTGCCTATCAGTCGTTTGCAACGTGATTTGACAGATAGTACGGTGCTGAGAAATATCGGAGTTCCTATGGGGCATATGGTTATTAGCATTCAGAGTACTCTGAAAGGATTACGCAAGTTGCTTCTGAATTCTGCTGCTATCAATCGTGATTTGGATAATTGCTGGGCTGTGGTGGCAGAGGCTATACAGACTATTTTGCGTCGTGAAGCATATCCACATCCCTATGAAGCACTAAAGGCTTTGACTCGTACGGGCAAGGCTATCAGTCATGAGACCATCCAGCAGTTTATCGAAGAATTGAATGTGAGCGAAGCTGTGAAGAACGAACTGCGTGCGATTACGCCACATACTTATACTGGAATCTAAAAAGTAATATATATTGCAAATTTAAAGAAATAGAGAATATCATTTAAGTAGAGAAAACACTAACACTGAAAGCACAATGAGTAATGAAGATGAAAGCTGGAAGGAGAAATTCTCTGAAGGCTCAGAAGGAAAGGACCGCGAGGGTTATCGTCCTTCCAATGATGAAAACAACACTGGTGAAAAGAGATTAGGTGCCAACGGACGTGTTTTGCGTCCGCGTATCAGTCGTCCTGCATATAGTAGTAATGCTACTTCTCGTGATGCACAGTCACGTCCCTATCGTCCTGCGGCTCCGCGTGAGGATGGTTATCAGCCTCGTCCTCGCTATCAGCGTGAAGGCGGTTATCAGCCTCGTACAGAGGAAGGAATGGGTTACCAGCCTCGTCAGAATGGTGAAGGTGGTTATCAGCCTCGTCCTCGCTATCAGCGTGAAGGTGGTTACCAGCCTCGTCAGAATGGTGAAGGTGGTTATCAGCCTCGTCCTCGCTATCAGCGTGAAGGTGGTTATCAGCCTCGTCAGAACGGAGAGGGTGGCTATCAGCAGCGTCCTCGTACAGGTTATCAGCCTCGTCAGAACGGAGAGGGTGGTTATCAGCAGCGTCCTCGTACAGGTTACCAGCCTCGTCAGAATGGTGAAGGTGGTTATCAGCAGCGTCCTCGTACAGGTTATCAGCCTCGTCAGAATGGCGGTTATCAGTCTCGCCCAAATGCAGGAAACCATCGCCAGCGTACCTCTGACTATAATCCTCATGCAAAATACAGCATGAAGAAACAGATAGAGTATAAGGAAACTCATATCGATCCCGAAGAACCAATCCGTTTGAACAAGTATTTGGCAAATGCAGGTGTTTGCAGCAGGCGTGAAGCTGATGAGTTCATTGCAGCTGGTGTGGTTAAGGTTAATGGTGAGGTTGTGACTGAGCTCGGTACTAAGGTTAAACGCTCAGATACAGTTCACTTCCACGATCAGCAGATAAGTATTGAAAAGAAGGTTTACGTGTTGCTTAACAAACCTAAGGATTATGTGACCACAAGCGATGATCCACAAAATCGGAAGACGGTAATGGACTTGGTGAAGGATGCATGCCGTGAGCGCATTTATCCTGTAGGTCGTTTGGACCGTAATACAACAGGTGTTCTTCTTTTGACTAATGATGGTGAACTGGCCAGTAAGCTGACACATCCCCAGTATAAGAAAAAGAAGATTTATCACGTATGGCTTGATAAGAATGTGACGGCAGCGGATATGCATCTTATCGCTGATGGTATCACGTTGGATGATGGAGATATTCGAGCAGATGCGATAGAATATGCGAGTGAGACAGACCGAAAGCAAGTGGGTATAGAAATTCACTCTGGTCGAAACCGTATCGTGCGTCGTATCTTTGAAAGTCTTGGTTACAAAGTACTCAAGCTTGACCGTGTGTTCTTTGCAGGTCTCACTAAGAAGAATGTTCGTCGGGGTGACTGGCGTTTCTTGACCGAGCAGGAAGTGAACATGCTGCGTATGGGTGCGTTTGAATAATAGTAGTATTAGATAAAAACCGCGTTGTGAGGTTTTAAGGCTGATAAGGTCACGTAAAGTAGGACCAAACTAACCTTAAAACCTCACGACCTTTAAAAAACTCTATAACCTTAAGATGAAAAGGACAAAAGTTGTAGACGCGTTGAAGTGTACAGACTTTGGCGCAGAGATAAATGTTAAAGGCTGGGTACGTAGCAAACGTGGCAGTAAGGGAATTTTCTTCGTGGCAATGAACGATGGCAGCACCATCAAGAATATTCAGATTGTGGGTGATGACAGTAAATTCGACGAGGAGACCTTACGACGTATCACTACAGGAGCATGTCTTAGCGTGATTGGAACTTTGGTGGAGAGCCCTGCCGCAGGACAGGCAAGTGAGATTCAGGCTCGTCAGATAGAAGTGCTGGGCGATTGTGACAATACCTATCCTCTGCAAAAGAAAGGGGCTAGTTGGGAATATCTTCGTACGGTGGCGCATTTGCGTCCACGCACAAATACTTTTGGTGCAGTGTTCCGTATTCGCCATAATATGGCTATGGCCATTCATACCTATTTCCATCAGCACGGATTCTTTTATTTCCATACACCGCTTATTACAGCCAGTGACTGTGAGGGCGCAGGACAGATGTTCCAAGTGACAACAAAGAATCTCTATGACTTGAAGAAAGACGAGAATGGAAGTATCATCTATAGTGATGATTTCTTTGGAAAACAGGCATCACTCACGGTAAGCGGACAACTTGAAGGTGAACTGGCAGCAACGGCGCTTGGATCTATTTATACCTTTGGCCCGACTTTCCGTGCGGAGAACAGTAATACTCCTCGCCATTTGGCTGAATTCTGGATGGTGGAGCCTGAGGTCGCTTTTATAGATTTGCCCGAGTTGATGGATTTGGAGGAGGACTTTATAAAGTTCTGTGTACGTTGGGCATTGGATAATTGTCGCGAGGACCTTGAGTTCTTGAATAAGATGGTTGACAAGGGACTTATTGCGCGTCTTGAGAGTGTTCTTTCTATGAGTTTCGTGCGACTGGATTATACAGAGGGTATACGTATTCTGCAGGAGGCTATCAAGGGCGGTCATAAGTTTGAGTTCCCCTGTGAGTGGGGTGACGATTTGGCAAGTGAGCATGAACGTTACTTGGTAGAGGAACATTTCAAGTGCCCTGTGATCATGACTCACTATCCCAAGAAGATAAAGGCATTCTATATGAAGATAGATGAAAAGAAGCCTGTTCTTGATGGAGTTGAACAAGAAGAGACTGTTCAGGGTACGGATGTACTCTTCCCTCAGATTGGAGAAATTATCGGAGGCTCTGTGCGTGAGGAAAGCTATGACAAGCTAATGAATGAGATTCAGGAGCGCAATATTCCTATGAAGGATATGTGGTGGTATCTTGATACGCGTAAGTACGGAAGCTGCCCTCATGGTGGTTTCGGTCTTGGTTTCGAGCGTTTGATACTTTTTGTGACAGGTATGCAGAATATCCGTGACGTAATACCTTTCCCTCGTACTCCCAAGAACTGCGAATTTTAACTGTTAACTCAGTGTGTTGTGTGCTATAACGGCATTGCACGCAAATTTTAACCTATAGGGCATGGCTTTTTGCAGTCATGCCCTATTTCTTATTCGAATTCTCCCATGCCCAGTTTGGAGTGCTTATATGAAGTCAACTTCATCGCCCGATGAAGTTGACTTCGTGAGCAAAGTATGTTGACTTCGTAGGGTTATGAAGTCGTCTTCATACATATACCCTAAAAAGTATATTATTCAAAACTCAAAACCATGAGTGAAATAGTAAGTATTCGCTTTGTAAGTTGAAACTCTTTTTCCCCAATCATTTATCCCCAATCGCTCATCAGAAGCGTAAGCAGATAGGACGAGAACGTATTTCAGAGATCGGTCAGCCAGTACCGCGTCCAGTACCAGTTAAGTGGTACTGGCGGAATAGATAATGTCTACCTATACCTGTAGTATGTCTGTGTTCTCAAGAATTACTCACTCATTGAATAAAAGCTGTCTAATGACCGATTAGAAATAAAAAACGCAGCCTCTATTAGCCTGTTTCTGCCAAATTTCAGCTGAACCGTGAAATGCCTAATGAATGCTTGTGATGACAACAGGAAAGCGAAGGGGAAAATACCTTGATTTGGTATTTCCCCCTTCGCTTTCCTGTTGTTTTTTTTATTTATTTTTGTAATCAGATACCAAGTTTTGTGCGAATGTCGGCAGGGATGGCGTTTTTGTTGATAACGATATTCATCGTCTTGTAAGCTGCGTAAGGTTTGCTCACATACCAAAAGCCCTTGAATGGACCATATTCACCCCATGAGTTCTTCATCATGAAGTATTCCTTACCGTTTTGGTCTTTTGCAATACCGTAGATTTGCATGCCGTGGTCATCTGTTGTTTCCCAATTGTCATAACCCAGTTGTCGCAATTCCTGAGTGATGACTTTCTCTCCAGCAGCATCTGCTTCGGAAATCTTTGCACCTTCCTTTTCGCCAGTCCAGCGACTCTGGTCGCTACCTACACCGGCTGTCTTCTTTGTGTCGGGCACGGTGGCTACACATTTGTTCTTTCCTGTACGTCGGCTGAAGCCATCTTCGCTTACATCAGCTCCCCATGCAAATGTCCATCCGTTCTTTACTGATTCTTCCATTACGCGCATCAGCTCGTCGAGAGGCAGGTTATAGCTGCTTGCCCAACGCCAGTTATCCTGAATCTCTAAGGCGAAAGTGCTATAGAAGGGCTGGTGGTTGTAGCTGGTGAGTGAAACATAGTCGTTGGGATCGAGATTCAGATAATCTTTGACAAAGGATTTTGGAGTGTATTTAACTCCTTTGTATTCGAATTCCTTTGGACATTCTCCGAAATAGTTGTCAAGCATATGCTGCACATCTTTCTTCCAAGCGGGATTTATCTTTTTAGCCTCTGTCTTGGCAATAGCTTTCAGATAAGCTTCCATGGGAGGAAAGAAGCAATTGAAGTTGAAGAGTGAATCACCATACAAAGTAGTGGGGTAGGGCATGATTCCTTCTGGAATCAGACCGTTGTGTTCCATACACCATATAGCATCCTCAAAACTTCCTCCCTGAGAGAAGCTTGCGTCACCGTGGGTGCGAACGTGCTTGTCAGCGCGGTCAACGTATGTCTTGCTTACGAGGAATGATTCGCACAGGTCAATGTCCTTCATCTCAGGATGTTTCTTCAAGACTTCACTCTCGAGAAATGCTAAAGAGGAGTAAGCCCAGCATGTGCCACTGCTGTTCTGGTTCTTAATACTCGTTACAGGATTTGCAATTACGGTAGTGAAAATGAGGCTGTCTTTGTTTACCTCTTCCTTTTTTTTCTTTGCCATTGTGGGCGAAACCATAAGGGCTGCCATGGCCAGAATTATGAGTTTTCTCATTGTTGATGTTGTGTTGGATATGTTTATAATTATATGTTTTTTGAGCTATGTGATTCCTGCATGAGTTATGCCTGTTCTTCTCTGGCTTGTGCCACGTAGTCTTCTACGTCTTTGATGTGGTATGGGATACGTTTCTTACCAAGGAATCTACAACCGTCTTTGGTGATGAGTATGTCATCCTCGATGCGTATGCCTCCAAAGTCCTTGTAGGTCTCCAATAGAGGGAAGTTGATAAAGTCCGCACAGTGTCCGCTGGCTTTCCAGTCATCAATGAGCGCGGGAATGAAATAGATGCCAGGCTCATCAGTCATCACCCATCCCTCATGTAACCTTCGTCCGCAACGGAGACAGTTGGTGCCGAATTGTTCGAGATTGGGGCGTACTTCATCATCAAAACCCACATAAGTTTGTCCTAATCCTTCCATGTCATGTACATCCATGCCCATCATATGGCCCAAGCCATGTGGCATAAACATAGCGTGTGCACCAGCTCTTACTGCTTCTTCGGTGTCTCCTTTCATTAGTCCCAGTTCCTTCAAACGATTGGTCATCATGCGGCACACGTCCATGTGCACATCCCACCATTTGACACCAGGCGCCGCAATTTGCAAGACGTGGTCGTGGCAGTCTTCTACTATGCTGTATATCTCCTTTTGACGTTGTGTGAAGTGTCCGCTCACGGGAGTCGTTCGGGTATTGTCGCTACAATAGTTTTCGTTTGTTTCTGCACCTGCGTCGCATAGCATGAGTCTACCTGCTTCCAAATCCCTCGGACTTGGGTAACCGTGCATGATTTCTCCATGCATAGTCACGATGGAAGGGAATGAGACCATACATCCTCTGCTACTGGCTATGCCTCCTATTACTCCAGAAATATACTGCTCTGTTGTGCCTGGGCGGCAAAGTTGCATGGCTGTGGTGTGCATGTCGTGGCCTATTGCACAGGCACGTTCTATCTCTTCTATTTCTCCTTGGCTCTTTACTGCTCGCTGCTCAATGACTGCCATGATGAGGTTAATAGAAGCCTTGGCACGTTGTTCGTTGGGATGTATGCCAGTTAGATCCATTAGTTGGATCATGATGTCGTGGCGGTATGGGGGGAGAAAGTGAATGTGCTGTCCCCCCTTGCGTGCCTTTTCCACAAGAGTTTTCAATGTCTTCATGGGGGCACTATGTGAGACTCCACATTGGCTGGCCATGTCTGCCACGCTGTCTACTTGTCCAAACCATACGATATCTTCAATGCTAATGTCATCTCCAATAAGGTATTCTTGGTCTTCGTCAATATCAATCACGCCCACTAACCCTTCTCTGTGCTGTCCATAGAAGTACAGAAATGAGCTGTCTTGCCGAAATCGGTATACGTTTGAGGGATAGTTTGCTGGTGAATCGTTGTTGCCAAAAAGGATGATTAGTCCAGAGCCAACTTTCTGTTTTAGAATCTGACGTCTCTGTATGTACGTCTGCTTGTCAAATAGCATGTGTATGTAAATGAGGTTTCGTATGTCAGTATGCAAAGTTATTGAAATTTATCTAAATAGAAGAGGATGTTGTGAGAAAAAACTCTACCATCCTGTTCTGTCCCATCTTGCAGCTTGATACCATGAGGTTTGCCTAAAGGCTTCGTTCCATCCGTAGGGCTCATATTTCTCTTGCGGTACAAACATGGAAAGACCGCTGTAATGGTCAGGGTCTGTGAGTGTACAGTGTTTAGATCCTCTGAAAATTGTTGTCCACGAATTAGTTGCTTTGTGCCATGGTATTGCTTGCAGTAGTGTCTTTTCCCATTGTTGGTACGTACTGTCTGGCAAGACTGAGTGTAGCATGCCTCTGATATCCTGCCCATCAGGTTTGTTGGTGGACTCGAATGGCACGTAGTATTGTATGTTGTCTGTATCTATACTTTTTCTTCCACTCCATACTTTCTCTATCAATGGTGCAGTGATTTCTGCAAGAGAATCTATCATCGAACAATCTACAACGGATAATGCTACCCCTGCTCCATTTTCGTAATGTTGATAGTATTGCTCGGCTATCTCGATGGCGTCTCCTTGCATCATGGCACTCATAATACGGTCATAGGGTGCTCCGTTTCCTGGGATTTCTGATGGTGAACCTATTATGTAATCAGTTGTGTTTCGTAACTCGTGTGCCACTTCTATGTTCTGCATGTCGCATGCATCAAAAAGAATAAAATCCATGTGTGGCAACTGTTCTAACACGCCCCTTAGTGTGGTGATGTTCATCTCTGTCCCGAAATCAGAGTTGCTGCTGTTGCGATTGTTGTCTACCCCAATTGTTTTCCGTTTTGGAATCCATCCGCTGGCGTGTGACCAAAGTACCAGCGCATAATGCTCTGATGGAAACTTGCGTACTAACTCGGTTAGTGTACGTAGCATTACCGTTGAGTCTGCGCTATCCTGGTCATATTTGTATTTTTTCCATAGTTTGTTGCCCGTTTCTGAATTCATTCTAGTTATTGTGGGCAAGCTTGCATCATCCTTATATAGAAGGAGGTTGCAGTCAGCAGGAATATCCAGAGTGGCTTTTGCCATTTCTGTGGAGTCGTAATAGGCGAACCTTGACAATGTGTTTTCTGCCATCATGTATACAATGACTGTACGTCTGGCTTTTTCCTGAGGTTCTGGCAAGTCATGTCGATGGCATGCCGAAAGGCTTATGAAACCTGCTATATATATAATAATGTATAGGAGTCTTCTGTTCATCGCTGCAAAGATAGCTATTTATTCGAATACTTACTTGTTGGTAAATTGACTTTCTTACAGTAATGGCTCGATGATAATGTTAAAGAACGTTTCCGTAATTATATTTTCTTTTAGAACGGGGACTTTGCTGTTATATGGCGAAGAAGAAGTGTTGTTGCTAGTATCAATATGAATAATAAATGTTATCAAAATGCTGTCATTGCAATAAATAAAGCAAAATGTGCGTTATTTACTTAGATGCAGTGGATAGATAGAATGCGTCAGGTGAAAATCCTGCTTGTGGTGATGGCGGTGATCATGAGTGTAGGCTCATTGGTCATCTCTCATTTTCTTGTGCGCGATCTGAAGAAAGAAGAGCAGCGTAAGATGAAAATTTGGGCAGAGGCCATGCGCTCGCTGGATAGCGCAGACGAGTATACGGATTTAACATTGGTGTTGACAGTGCTTAATGGTAACAGTACAATCCCTGTTGTAGTGCTTGATCGTGACGGACAAGTACGAGAATATAGAAATCTACAGTTACATGAAGGATCTGAAGACGCTAAGAAGCGCGCTATAGAAAAGGAAGTACGCTCAATGGTAAGTGCGGGACGCGTCATACGTGTCTATTTGTCCTCTACAGACTACATGGAGATTTGCTATTCGGATAGTTTACTCTTACGCCGTTTGGCATTGTGGCCATATGTGCAGTTGGGGCTTGTGTTCGTGTTTGTGGTCGTTGCAATCATTGCTTTGTTGAATAGCAAGAAAGCGGAACAGAATAAGGTATGGGTGGGGCTGAGTAAGGAGACAGCTCATCAGTTGGGTACTCCTATTAGCAGCTTGATGGCATGGCAGGAAGTGTTACGCGAAACTTATCCTGATGATGCTTTGCTTTTGGAGATGGGTAAAGACGTGAATCGCTTGCAACGTATAGCAGAACGTTTCAGTAAAATCGGTTCGCTTCCAGAACTTCGTCTGGAAAATCTTAACGAAGTGCTTGCCAATGTGGTACAATATATAGCAAGAAGAGCCAGTAATAGGGTGAAAATCAGTTGTAGGATGCCACAGCAACCTCTTATCGTCCCTCTTTGTGCTTCTCTGTTTGAATGGGTGGTGGAGAATCTTTGTAAAAATGCCATAGATGCTATGGATGGAGTGGGAAGTATTGTGGTGCTGGCAGGCGTAGAAGGGAATATGGTAGTAGTAGAAGTGTCAGATACAGGGAAAGGTATTCCTAAGAATAAGTTCCGGACTGTTTTTACACCTGGATTTACAACCAAAAAACGAGGATGGGGGCTTGGACTCTCACTTGCAAAGCGTATTGTGGAGGAGTATCATCATGGTAGAATATTTGTGAAAAATTCCGAATTAGGAAGAGGAACAACTTTTCGTATTGAACTTAAAATACACTGATTCAGGAAAAAATGGGGCGGATTGTTGTTCTGTTCAATGAAAAATTCGTAATTTTGCACCCCGATGGGTAAACTGGATAGATACAAGATAGACTTCAAAGGTATGGACTCAGGCGGTCAAACGTATGAGTGGCACATAGATGATGACTTCTTTGTTGATGTTCAAAGTCATGACATTCAAGGAGGTAATGTGGATGTCTGCCTAAAGGTAAAGCCCGTGGGCGACGCTTTCCAATTGCTTTTCCACTTTGAAGGAGGGGTGAGGGTGTCTTGCGATCGTTGCCTTGAACTTATGACTCTTCCTGTGTCTGCTAATAGAGAAGTGAAAGCAAAATGGGGTGATGATTACGAAGATGATGGCGATGAGATAACGATATCTGAAGGAACAGGAGAGGTGAATGTGGCGTGGAATATTTATGAGTTTATATCGCTCGAAGTTCCTATGCGACATGTTCATCCTGAGGGAGAGTGCAGTGGAGAGGTTGATGAACTCTTGAACCAGTATGAGACCAGTGAACTGATTGAAGAAAAAGATGATGAAGGTTCAGCGTTGGTAGACGAACGTTGGAGTGGATTGAAGAAAATATTAGATAACAATAAATAAAACAGAAAAATGGCACATCCAAAAAGAAGACAGTCCAAGACAAGGACTCTGAAGAGAAGAACTCACGACAAAGCAGTGGCGCCTGCATTGGCTGTATGCCCCAACTGTGGAGAATTTCATATCTACCACACCGTGTGCCCTGCCTGTGGATATTATCGCGGCAAGGTTGCTATCGAGAAAGAGGCATAACCATCTCGTGAACAGAATTGAGCCGCACCAGTCTCTCTGCAAGAAAGAGAGGCTTATGCGGCTTAAATTTTATATTTGAGCCCATGTGCATGTGTATGTGTGATGGGTGCGTCTTAAAAAGATTACCATAAATAATGGAAAGATTGAATGCCGTAATAACAGGTGTGGGCGGATATGTGCCTGATTATATACTGGACAATGAGGAGATGTCGCGTATTGTCGACACTTCAGATGAATGGATAATGGAACGTATTGGTGTGAAGACACGCCATATTTTAAAACCAGAGCAGGGTTCGGGTACTTCATATATGATGACACGTGCTGTGCAGCAGTTGTTACGCAAGACAGGCGTAGATCCCGATAGTGTGGAATTGGTGCTGTGTGCCACCACTACTCCTGATTATCATTTCCCTTCTACCGCTTCTCTTGTGATTGGCAATTGTGGTCTTCGTAATGCCTTTGGGTATGACATGGAGGCTGCTTGTGCAGGATTCCTTTATGCAATGGAAGCTGCTGCAGGATATTTGCGTTCGGGTCGTTATAAACGTGTGGTAGTATGTGGAGGTGATCATATGTCCAGTATGACGAATTACCAGGATCGTAATACGTGCCCTATTTTTGGTGATGGTGCTGCCTGTGTGATGATGGAGGCTACTACAGAAGAGATCGGGTTGCAGGATGGCTACTATCGTGTGGATGGTAAGGGTTACCAAAATCTGCACATGGCAGCTGGTGGTTCAGCTTGCATGCCGAGTCATGAAACTGTAGATGCTCGTGAACATTTTGTCTATCAAGAAGGGCGTGCCGTATATAAACATGCGGTATTGGATATGAGTTCTGCGGTGAAAACTATAGCTGAACGCAATGGCTTGAATGCTGATAATGTTGATTGGGTGGTACCTCATCAGGCAAATATCAATATAGAGAAATCTGTTGCAGGTCGTATTGGAATCAATGAAGACCATGTGATGATAAATATAGACCATATGGCAAATACTTCAGGAGGTACACTTCCTTTATGCCTGTGGGAGTATGAACCTCGCTTGAAGAAAGGTGATAAACTCATATTCACAGCATTCGGTGCAGGTTTCACTTGGGGAGCCAGCTATATGATATGGGGCTATGATGGGGCCACTGAGGCTGCAAAGGAACCTGCGCAATTTTATAAGGAAGGACTGATGACTCGTGAGGAATGGTATGCCCTGCGTCATCAAGAAAATGCTATTGTAAAATAAAGAAGATATATATATATATATATGTTCAAGTCTGGATTCGTGAATATTGTTGGCAATCCCAATGTAGGCAAAAGTACTTTGATGAATTTGCTGGTTGGGGAGCGTATCTCTATAGCCACCTTTAAGGCTCAGACTACGCGTCATCGTATCATGGGCATCTTGAATACTCCCGATATGCAGATTTGCTTTTCGGATACACCTGGTGTATTGAAGCCCAACTATAAGCTTCAAGAGCAGATGCTTCAGTTTAGTGAAAGTGCGTTGCAGGATGCGGATGTGCTCCTCTATGTTACAGACATGGTGGAGACACCAGACAAGAACGCAGACTTCATTGAGAAAGTGGGACGCATGAAGGTGCCTGTATTGGTCTTAGTCAATAAAATTGATATCTCAGACCAGAAAGCCTTGACTGACAAGGTGGAAGAGTGGCATGCTGTGCTTCCTAATGCGGAAATTATCCCCATAAGTGCATTACATCGCTTCAATGTGGATGTAGTTCTCCGCCGCATACAAGAACTCTTGCCAGAGAATCCTGCATATTTTGATAAGGATCAGTGGACAGATAAGCCTGCGCGTTTTTTTGTCACGGAGATTATCCGTGAGAAAATTCTTCTTTATTACGACAAAGAGATACCTTATAGTGTTGAGGTTGTGGTGGATACGTTTCACGAGGACGAGCACAAGATACATGTCAATGCGGTTATCTACGTGGAGCGTGAGAGTCAGAAAGGTATCATTATCGGCCATCAAGGCGTGGCACTTAAACGTGTCAGCACTGAGGCAAGAAAGAGCCTGGAGAAATTCTTTGGAAAAAGTATCTATCTGGAGATTTTCGTGAAGGTGGATAAGGATTGGCGCAGCAGTGATCGTGCCATGAAGGCTTACGGATATAATTTGGAATAATAAGGAAAGAATGTCAAACATAGTTGCTATTGTAGGACGTCCCAATGTGGGCAAGTCCACACTGTTTAACCGCCTGACACAAACTCGTCATGCCATTGTGAGTGATGAGGCTGGCACTACGCGTGACCGCCAGTACGGAAAGTGTGAATGGGCAGGAAAGGAGTTTTCTGTCATCGATACAGGTGGATGGGTGGTCAACTCAGATGATATCTTTGAAGAGGAGATACGGAAGCAAGTGACTTTGGCTACAGATGAGGCTGATGTCATTCTCTTCTTGGTGGATGCTCACAATGGTGTGACTGATTTGGATGAAGCTGTTGCTAACATCTTACGACGTACCAAGAAGCCAGTGGTGTTGGTTTGTAATAAAACTGACAACAACGAGCAGTATCTGGCTGCTGAATTCTATTCGTTGGGGATAGGAGATCCTATCTGCGTGTCTGCAGCAACAGGTGGAGGTACTGGAGACCTTCTTGATTTGGTGATGAGTAAGTTTCCAAAGGAATCAACAGAATTGCCAGATGAGAATATCCCACGCTTTGCTGTGGTTGGACGCCCCAATGCGGGTAAATCAAGCTTGATAAATGCTTTCATCGGTGAAGATCGCAATATTGTAACGGATATAGCAGGTACAACACGTGACAGTATTTATACACGTTATGATAAATTTGGCTTCGACTTCTATCTCGTGGACACCGCTGGCATTCGCCGCAAAAACAAGGTGAGCGAGGATTTGGAGTTCTATAGTGTGATGCGTTCCATCCGAAGTATTGAAAATAGTGATGTATGCATTCTCATGATTGACGCTACGCGTGGCATTGAGAGTCAGGATATGAATATTTTCCAGCTCATACAACGCAATCAGAAGAGTTTGGTGGTGGTGGTCAATAAATGGGATTTGGTGCCTGACAAGGATACAAAAGTGATGAAGACCATGGAGAATGCCATCTATGATCGCATGGCACCCTTCGATGATTTTCCCATAATTTTTGCATCAGCACTTACCAAACAGAGAATCTATCGTGTGCTTGAGACCGCAAAGGATGTGTACGAGAATCGAAGAAGGCGTGTGTCAACCGCCAAGCTTAACGAAGAGATGCTACCTCTTATTGAGGCTTATCCACCACCATCAATGAAGGGCAAGTATATCAAGATTAAGTATTGTGCCCAGATTCCTGACACGAGGGTTCCTAGTTTCGTCTTTTATGCTAATTTGCCTCAGTACATAAAGGAGCCATATAAGAGGTTTCTCGAAAATAAAATACGCGAGCGATGGAACTTCTGTGGTACTCCTATCAATATCTTTATCAGACAAAAATAGTTCTCTTCCAGGCTTCATCATGTGTGAGGTCTGGATGAAACTTTCATATAAGTGTATGAAAAAAATATGTAAGAGATTTGGCAGTCTTCATGCTTTTGTTCTCTGCTGTAGTATCATGGCTCTTGCTTTAGGCGTGTTCTTATTAGAATCGTGTAAAGATAGAATCGATGAGCATGCTGTGGTGCGCGCTTCTGCACAACAGTATTATGACTCACTTGTGGCGGGTAACTATGAAGGGTTTGTGGCCGGAATGGCTGGCACGGATAGTTTGCCTCGTTCTTATCGGCAGCAGATGATTGATATGATAGCTCAGCATGCGGATGAGATGCGGGCTAAAGGGGGCATAGTGAAAGCCGTTGCTACGCGTGACAGTCTATTGGATAGCCTTGCTTACGTGTTCCTGGATGTGACTTTTGGTGACAGTACAGTAGAACAGGTGGGTGTGAAGATGGTACGCGAAGGAAATCAGTGGAAAATGAAATAGAAATTATAATATGTAAATATTATGAAGAAAAAAATTATTTTCTTTTTATGTTGTACGTTGACAGTCCTGACTGGGCTACGCGCGCAACAGGCCCAAGGTACTCAGATACCCCTGGACCCTGCGGTCAAGACGGGTGTGCTACCCAATGGCTTGACCTATTACATCCGTCACAATGCGTGGCCAGAGAAGCGTGCCGACTTCTACATCGCGCAGAAGGTGGGTTCTATGCAGGAGGAGGAGAACCAGCGCGGACTGGCTCACTTCCTGGAGCACATGTGCTTCAATGGCACCAAGCACTTCCCTGGCGACGCGCTCAAGCAGTACCTGGAGCGCATCGGAGTGAAGTTTGGCGAGAACCTCAATGCCTACACTTCCTTTGACGAGACCGTCTATAATATCAATAATGTCAATGTGGAGACCCAAGGAGCCCTAGACTCTTGTCTACTCATCTTGCATGACTGGAGCCACGACCTGCTCCTTGAGGATAAGGAGATAGATAAGGAGCGTGGTGTCATCAACGAAGAGTGGCGCATGCGTCGCTCTGCCATGATGCGTATGCAAGAGCGTGCCTTTCATAAACTGTACGAAGGGAGCAAGTATGCTGACCGTATGCCCATCGGCACAATGGACATCGTGATGCACTTCCCATACGAGGACTTGCGCGCCTACTACCGCCGTTGGTACCGTCCCGACCTGCAAGGACTAGTCATCGTGGGTGACTTTGACGTGAATCAGATGGAGCAGAAGATTCAGCAGATATTTGCTGACATAAAGCCTGCAGTAGCCGATGCATCCGTGCGCGAGTATTTCCCCGTGGCAGACAACAAAACTCCCTTGGTGTCTATAGAGAAGGACAAGGAGCAAACGGCCGCTGTGGCCATGATGTTCTTCAAGACTCCTGCCATCCCCGATGAGACCAAGCACCAGAATGTGTATCTGCTACAGCGTTATCTACAATCGGCATTCTGTGAGATGCTGAATGCGCGTCTGCAGGAGATTGCCCAAAAGCCTGATGCACCCTTTGCAATGACTGCCGTGGACTATGGCGACTATCTGGTGTCGAAGACTTGTGATGCCTTTGAGGGCGTTGTGGTCATGAAGGATGGACGCTACCTGGACGGTGTGACAGCTCTCTACCGTGAGATGCTTCGCGCAAAGCGTGGTGGCTTTACCGTGAGTGAGTACGAGCGTTTCAAGCAGGAGTATCTCTCACGGATAGATGCGCAGTATGACGCGCGTGACAAGGTGGAGAATACCTCCTATGTGGATGAGTATGTGCGTCACTTCCTGGACTCTGAACCAGCCCCTGGTATAGAGTGGGAGAAGAACTTTGCTCACATGATGGTGCCGCAGATTCCCTTGGAGGCTGTCAACAAACTGGCCGAAAGCCTGCCCGATGACAACCGCGCACTGGCATTCTTCCTGCCAGAGAAGGAGGGAATAGAGTATCCCACCGAGCAGCAGGTACTGGATGCATTGGCTAAGGTGGACGCAGAGCAGATTGATGCATATGCCGAGGAGATTAACAACGACCCTCTGGTGCCCGAACTCAACAGTAGCGTGACAGTGAAGAAGGTGAAGGACGATGTGTATGGCTCCAAACTCCTAACTCTAAGCAACGGCATCAAGGTGCATGTGTTGCATACAGATTACAGTCCCAACAGCATCTCCATGCGCGCCATCAGTTGGGGTGGCTCAAGCCTCTATCCCAACAGTGAGTACAACCTGGCCGATAATGCCTCAACGGTGGAGGTGGGCGGCTGGGGACAGTTCTCCGCTATCGACTTGCAGAAGAAACTCTCTGGCAAGCAGGCCAGTGTGGAGCCTGTCATCGCCGACAGGACAGAGGCTTTGCATGGCAGCTGCGTCAAGAAGGATCTGGAGACCATGCTGCAGCTCACCTACCTGTGCTTCACCTCGCCCCGCAAGGATGATGAGGCTTACAAGAGTCTGATGGAGCGCACTCGTAATAGCCTCAAGAATCAGGATTTGAGTCCCATTACAGCCTTGCGTGACAGCGTTGCCCGTGTGGTGTATGATAACAATGTGCGTGCCGTGCGTATGCGTGCCGAGGACGTGGACCAGCTGGACTATGACCGTGTGATGCAGATATATAAGGAGCGTTTTGCCAATGCGGGTGACTTCGAGTTCTTCTTTGTGGGTGATGTGGAGGCCGACTCTATCGCTCCTCTTCTTACGAGGTACCTCGGCTCACTGCCCACTGGCAAGAAGCATGAGAAGTGCAAGGTGGTGGATCAACGCATGGCCAAGGGTGAGCGTACTTGCCTCTTCGAGAAGGAGCAGGACACACCTAATGCTCTCGCTCTCTTCATTTACCATGCTCCTATGGCCAAGACTCTCAAGAACAGCATTATGGTGTCCATGTTACAGCAGAGCATGCAGATGCTCTATACCGAAACGGTACGTGAGGACGAGGGTGGTGCCTATGGCGTGCCTGTCAGCGGAAGCTTGACCGACTATCCTGAGAAGCGTGCCACGATGCAGATACAACTCCCCACCGCTCCTGAGAAACTGGAGCGCATGACTCAAGTGGTTTATGATGGTGTGGAGAAGATATGCAAGGAAGGCCCCAGTGAGGATTATCTACAGAAGATTAAGGAATACATGATACGCTCACATGCCGAGCAGCTCAAGAACAATGACTACTGGATGGGTCAGCTTATCCAGCGCGTGCGCTACGGACAGAATAACGTGGATGGGTATGACGATGTAGTGCGTGGCATCACAGTGGCCGACCTGAAGGCTCTAGCCTGCAAGATATTCCAGAGTGGGAACCGACTGGTTGTGGGCATGACCACTCCTAAGACTCAAGAGAAGTAATCCTCATGTAAGAGTTCAGCATTCAAAGATTATACCGTTAGGTGTTTTCTTTGGGATGGAAACTCTAAAACGGAGAATCTTTGATTTGATTTCTTCGTGCAGAATATTATGACGTACAACAGAAAAATGATTTCCATTTACTGTTGTACGTCATTCTGTTTGTGGTAATATGTAGGTTCAGTAGAAATTTAGTGGAGATAAACTGGCTAACCCGATAAACCTCTTAATATGGTATCCTAAGATACTCTGTCAAGTATCCTAAGATACTTTGCCAAGTATCCTATATTACTTTGTCAAGTATCCTAAGATATGAGTATCTTTGTTCCAAGGGACTAATCAAAGGAAATTCGGCTGATTATTAGCTCTGGCTCAAATCCATGTGAATAGGCGAAGCGCATGAGTTTCTGTTTGAGAGTGTAGGGGGAGTCTTCATGCAGACTTTTCTTCTTTTTGTTTATGAGTGTGTCCAGAATTTCTGTATATTCCTTTTCG
This sequence comes from uncultured Bacteroidaceae bacterium, assembly GCA_934394435.1. GTDB lineage: Bacteria > Bacteroidota > Bacteroidia > Bacteroidales > Bacteroidaceae > Physcousia. The sequence goes on along the minus strand of CAKRRN010000004.1, from coordinate 40,311 downwards.
TCTAAAGAATATAATCCTTGCTCAATTAGAGTTTGCTCAATTCCTTGCTGGTGCAACGCTTGTCGGATTTTAATGCGTCCCCATTGGTTGTAGCGTAGCTTGTCGGCACAGAAGGCGTGACAATAGCGACTGTCATCAATGAACTTCTCGTTTTTCAAATGTTCGATAATTCGTTCGCTGACATCTGGGTTGACGCCCCAAGTGTCTAGTTTCGCTCGTATCTGCTCTGAGCTTCTCTCTGAACAACTGCATAGAGCTGCCGCTTTGGCCAATGCTTGTTCGTAAGTAAGTTCTTTCATGGTCGTGTCGCTTTTACGAATCTGTAATTCTTATATGAGTCCCTAAATGCCTGTACATTGCGGAATCCTTGATTTCCCAATAGCAGGCAGGTTTCTTCCGATAGCTCTCTATTGATCTCAAACCAGAGTAGCCCTTGACTGTCCAAGTGTTTCATCGCGTAGTCTCCGATGGCACGGTAGAAGAGTAGGGGATCGTTGTCTGGAACGAATAGGGCAATATGAGGCTCGTAGTCAAGTACGGTGTGTTCCATACTGTCTGATTCCCGCATGCGGATGTATGGAGGATTGCTGACAATAATGTCCCATGTTTCTTGCCTGTTTCCTGGGTGCAGTATGTCTTCTTGTATGAAGCGGACATCAGCCTTCAGCCTTGCTGCATTATCCTGGGCAATGCTGAGCGCTTTTGATGAGATGTCCATGGCTGTTACTTCATGTCCACACAGGGCAAGGGTAATTCCGATGCATCCCGAACCAGTCCCGATGTCTAAGATTCTGCTCGCTGGGTGTGCATCCTCTATTACATGGTCTACGAGTTCGGATGTTTCGGGGCGTGGAATCAAGACACCAGGCTCTATATGAAACATGTGTCCGTGAAATTCACTTTTCCCCAAAATATACTGGACAGGCTCGCCTTGAAGCAAGCGTTCTGTAATTAAGTCCAGTTCATGAAGGTTGTCTGAAGATAATTCTCTATCTTTGCCCAACAGAACTTGAGTGGCAGACAGACCAAATCTCTGCTCCATGACGAGCATGTAGATGGCTCTGCCTTCGCGGCTTCCGTATAGTGAGCTAAGTCTTTGTAGATGGTTCATGTGACAAATATAAGAAAAAACTGTGAGATGACATCCGAGGAAGTGGATATTATGTATATGCGACGCTGCATACAACTGGCGCGTTGTGGTGTAGAAAGCACGGCTCCCAATCCTATGGTGGGTGCTGTGATTGTATTTGATGGTCGTATTATTGGAGAAGGCTATCATCGAAAATGTGGTGGTCCGCATGCAGAGGTTAATGCCATAGCGAGTGTGAAGAATCCCGCTCTGCTTGCAAAAAGTACCTTGTATGTTAGTCTGGAACCTTGCGCACATTACGGTAAGACTCCTCCATGCGCGGATTTGATTGTAGAGAAAGGAATTCCCAAGGTGGTAATAGGCTGTGGTGACCCGTTTGCTCGTGTCAATGGTTTGGGGATAAAGAAACTGGTCGACGCAGGGATTGATGTGAAAGTGGGTGTGCTGGAAGATGAGTGCATTCAGCTGAACAAACGTTTTATGACTTATCATAAGTTCCATCGTCCCTGGGTGACTCTCAAGTGGGCGCAGAGCGCAGATGGGTTTGTTGATAAAAAAAGACGTAATGGCGAGGGTCCTGCTCATATCTCCTCATGTTACACAATGACTTTGGTCCATCGTCTTCGCGCTTTGAATAATGCGATTTTGGTGGGCACGGAGACTGTCCTTCAAGATAATCCTACGCTGACGAATCGTTTGTGGCCTGGGGACACACCTTTGCGCTTGAGTATCGATAGACATGGACGTTTGTCAGAAGTGCCACATCTTCACTTGATGGATGGGAGCGTTCCTACGCATATCTTCTCCGATGGCGATTTGCCATCTCTCCTTGCTGATTTGTACCAGCGTGGCATCCAGGCGCTTTTGGTGGAGGGAGGAACTTGTTTGCTGTCAAGTTTCATTAAGGAAGGATTATGGGACGAGGCGAGGGTAGAGGTGGCTCCCCTTTTGCTCGAAGAAGGTGTTGAGGCTCCAAAACTTGCACAGGCAACCCTTGTGGATAGAACTTTGATAGATGGGCATTGGATATCTGTCTATAGTCATTCATAGTCTCTAACGCTTAAAAAACGAAAGTCTTGTCGCGAAGCTTTTCCTAATTTTACTTAATTAGATACTCAAAAGTGCGCCCAAGTCAAATAATAGGCGTATTTTTGTAAACTGAATAAACGTTACTATAGTAAACAATGTGCGTTTTGTGCACACCTTGATGTTTCGAAATGAAAAAGAACACCATACTGCTGTTGGCTTTGCTTGGAGGTTTGCTTTCGTCGTGCTTTAAAGATGATGAGGTTACCTTCGATAATTATTGTTATATATCCAGCGTTAGTCTTGGAACCATGAAACGCGTGACTCATTATACAAACGCAGAGGGTCGCGATACAACGTACAGAAGTTCTTATTCTGGCAACTTGTTTCAGATGACCATAGACCAACGCACTCTAAAGATAGAAAACCGCGATTCTCTGTTATATGGCACAGATTTGAGTGCCCAACTGGTGAGCATTTCATTTGATGGAGCCACCTTGCTGTATCGTCCAGAAGCAGATACAACTGCCGAGTGGACTGCCTATAACAGTAAAGATAGTATGGACCTTCGTCAACCTCTTCAGTTGCTTGTCGTTTCAAATGATGGTGCAAGCAACAGACTTTACAGTATGAAGTTGAATGTTCATCAGCAGGAGGGAGACTCTCTCTACTGGAATCGTGTGGATAGCAACGTAGTGGAGTTGGGAGCTATGGACGACACACGTGCGATGGTGTATGGTCAGAAGCTGTATGTCTTGGGGCGTACGGGTAGTAAATGGTGCATGGCATCACGGTCGTTGACTGTACAGCAGGATGCTTGGAGCCGAAAGGATACTAACCTTCCAGATAATGCAGACCCGACAACCCTTTGTCTGTTGAACGAGGTGCTGTACGTGAGTACTGCAGAAGGAAGACTCTTCTCATCTGTTGATGCGGAAAATTGGACTTGCTTGACAGATATGAACGTACCAAATATTCGTCTTGTTGGTGCAAGTAAGTCTTATCTATATGCTATTGCCGATGGGCGAGTTCTTAGATCAACTGATGGGCAAAATTGGAATCCTGAAGCATTGGATGATGAGGCTTCATACCTGCCAGATACATGTGTAAGTCTGCTGCCATTTACACTTGAGGATGGCAGTGAACGTCTTGTAATGGTCGGATATCGTACTTCGGTACAACAAGATACTGCTGCTGTGGTCTGGAACAAATCCTGGACTGCAAAGGAAAATGAGGCAAATGCCGAGTGGGTGTACTTTACGCAGACATGGGAGAACCATTGGTTTTGTCCCTGGCTGAAAGATATGAATGTGTTGCCGTATGATGGTAAGTGTATGGCTTTTGGCGGTGCTTCGCTCAAGACAGGCAGCCATCGGGCTATGGACGCTCTTTTCTTCAGTAGGGATTATGGCATCACATGGAAACCTGATTATGAACTCTATCCTCCGAGGGCTTTGAAAGGAGTTGATGGTTCCATAGCAGCGGCTGTGGATGAGGATAAGTATATTTGGATAATAGCCAATCAAGAGGTATGGCGCGGACGTCTGAACAGACTTGGTTTCTTACGTCAGTAATTGCTCTGTTATTGATGAGTGCCCGTATGTGTGCTCAAGACCAGGACGTGCTGGAATACAGAATGGAACTTGGAGCAGGAGTGGGCACATGCTTCTATCTGGGCGATGCCAATAAGGTACCTTTTGCTGATTTGAGCGGAATGGGAGGACTGGTCGTACGCAGAATATTCAATTCCCGTATGTGTGTTAAAGGTAATTTGGCAATGGGGCATATTCGGGGAAACTCAGACGGCTATTTCATTCCGACCGATCCAAATAGTGGCACTCCTGAGGGAGGTATCCCCTGCAGAGTCTCTTTCTCGCGAAATGTGCTTGACTTTGGAGCGCAGTTTGAGATGAACTTTTGGGGCTATGGAATGGATGGAGGCTATAAAGAAAATAGCCGTGTAACTCCTTATGCGCTGGCTGGTATGGGTGTGACAGTAGGTATGGGCGGTGGAGGAAAATCCTGTGGAGCCTTGAACCTTCCGATTGGAGTTGGAGTGAAATATAAAATACGACCAAGATTAAACATTGGGTTGGAGTGGACGATGCGCTTCACCACGAGTGATAATCTTGATGACACAGGAGCACATACCACATTGGCTCATCCTTATGGAATCAAAAGTGTCGGGCTGAAGAACAAAGATTGCTATAGTTTTACCATGTTGTACGTGACATACAGCATGTGTCCAAAATATAGAAAATGTAATAACGAATAGTTAAACAAGAAATGGAAGAGAATATAGAAGGGTTGGACATGAACCGAATCCCTGAGTCTATAGCCATCATCATGGATGGCAATGGCAGATGGGCCGAAGAAAGAGGCTTACCTCGTTCGGCAGGGCATGTAGAAGGAGTAGAAACCGTAAACCGGATAACCACGGAGTGTGCGCGTCTGGGTGTCAAGTTTCTTACACTCTATACTTTCTCTACGGAAAATTGGAACAGACCCGAAAGCGAGGTGGCTGCGCTGATGAATCTTGTGGCCACAAAGTTGGAGGATGAGATCTTTATGAAAAATAACATTCGTTTTCGAATGATAGGAGATATGAACAGGCTGCCTCAGAATGTAAAGCAGAGACTGACGGAGTGCATGGAACGTACGGCATCCAATGACAGAATGACTGTTGTGACAGCCTTGAATTACAGCAGTAAATGGGAGTTGCTGAAGGCTATGAAGGAAGCTGCGTCTGAGGTGAAGGAGGGCTCTTTGAGCTTGGACAATATAACAGAAGAATGGGTAGATAGTCATCTGGAGACAAAATTTATGTCAGATCCGGATTTGCTTATCCGTACAGGTGGCGAAATCCGAATCAGTAACTATATGTTGTGGCAGTGTGCTTATAGCGAGCTCTATTTCTGCGATACTTATTGGCCAGACTTTAAGGACGAGGATTTGCATCGTGCAATTGCAGACTATCAGCACAGACAGCGCCGATTTGGAAAGACAGGCGAACAGGTGGAACAGGGTTTTTGAACGAACAACAGAAGATATCAGTGAAACGGATACACCTTATTATATATATATGGTTGGCTATCGTGGCAACAGTCTGTGGCCAGGTGAAGCAGAAGGAGATAAACCCCACTATTGACTACAGCCGTACACCAAGGCGCTATTATATAGGTGCCATTACCGTTGGTGGTGTGGACAACTATGACGAGTACTTATTGGTGGGCTTGAGTGGATTATCTGTCGGACAGTCTATAGAAATACCTGGTGAGGACATCACCAAAGCGGTAAAGAGATACTGGAAAAATGGACTCTTTAGTAATGTTGCAATAAGTGTTGATAGCTTGGTGGCAGACTCTGCGTATTTACATGTTCAGTTGACCAAACGCCCACGTATATCCCAAATCAACTATATCGGTTTGAAGAAGAGCGAACGTGAGGATTTGGAACAACGTATTGGGCTTGTGAAGGATAATCAGGTTACTCCTAATATGATAGACCGTGCAAAGATTCTTGGTGCACGTTATTATGAGGACAAGGGATATAAGAACGCTGTGATAAATATAACACAGCGTGAAGATGCTGGCGCACCAGACAAAGTCATTCTGGACATAGATGTGGAGAAGAAAGATAAGGTGAAAATCAACCACATATATATAACTGGAAATGAAAATCTTTCCGAGAAGAAAATCAAGGGAGGACTTTTCCGAAAGGGTGTCTTGAAGAAAATACATGAGAAACATTCACTGGCCAGTTGGTTTAGAAGCAAGAAATTCATTGACAGCAAATATAAGGAAGCCAAAGAGAATCTTGTTGGCAAGTATGCGGAATTAGGATACCGCGATGCTGTGATTGTTTCAGATAGTGTTGTGCCTTATGGCGAAAACGATGTAGATGTGCATCTTGCTGTAGAGGAGGGACAGAAATATTATATTCGTAATATAGAGTGGGTAGGAAATACCCTTTATCCTACAGACATCCTAAACCATATTCTTGGCATGAAGAAAGGGGATGTGTACAATCAGAAACGTCTGAATGAACGTACTTCAACAGACGAGGATGCTGTAGGAAACCTTTACTACAATAATGGCTATGTATTTTATCACTTGGATCCTGTAGAGGTTAACATTGTAGAGGATTCAGTTGATTTGGAATTGAGAATCTTTGAGGGAACGCAGGCGCATATCAGTCGTGTGAAGATTTCGGGTAATGACCGTGTGTACGAAAATGTAGTACGTCGTGAGTTGCGTAACAAGCCAGGTGATCTTTTCTCCAAGGCAGCTCTGGAACGTTCGTATCGAGAGATTGCCTCTTTAGGGCATTTCGATGCAGAACATATTGATTATGACATCCAGCAGGATCAGACAAACGGAACGGTTGATCTTTCCTGGGGACTTACTCCCAAGAGTAATGACCAGGTGGAGTTCTCCTTAGGTTATGGACAGACGGGTGTGATAGGTAAGATTGGCTTGAAATTTAGTAATTTCTGTATGGCTAATCTCTTTAATAAGAATGGTATCAGACGAGGTATCTTGCCTCAGGGAAATGGAGAGACATTCAGCATCAGTGGACAGACCAACGGTCGCTACTATCAAGCATACAGCGTGAACTATATGAATCCGTGGTTTGGTGGAAAGCGCCCAAATACACTCAATGTAAGTGCGTTCTTCAGTAAGCAGACTGACGTAAGTGACAATTATTATAATTCTGCGGCATACAACAGTTATTATAATAGTTACTTGTACGGATATGGTAACAATGGTTACAATTACTACGAAAACTATTATGATCCAGACAAGTTCGTGAAAATTTTCGGTGTAAGTTTGGGATGGGGTAAACGACTGCGTTGGCCAGATGATTATTTTATGCTGACCGCTGATTTGGGTTATACGAGATATATGCTCAAGGATTGGAGATATTTCCTTATAGCAAATGGTAACTGTAATAATATCAGTTTGAATCTTAACCTGAGCAGAAACAGTACGGACAATCAGATTTATCCGCGTAAGGGTTCTGATTTCTCATTCACCGTGTCGCTTACTCCTCCTTTCAGTCTGTTTGATAATAAGGATTATGCGAACCTGGCCAACAACTCCAGTTCAAGCACCTATCGTGACGAGCTGCAGGATAAATACAGATGGATTGAATATCATAAGTGGAAGTTCAAGAGCCGTACATATACCTCACTCTCAAGTGGCAATAAATGCTTTGTCTTGATGACACGTGTAGAGTTTGGTATTTTGGGATCCTACAACAAACACAAGAAGTCACCCTTTGAGACATTCTATGTGGGTGGAGACGGAACGAGTGGATATACAAGTACCTATGCAACAGAGACAATTGGAATGCGTGGATATGATAATGGCTCGCTCACTCCCAATGGTTATAGTGGCTATGCATACGACCGTTTCACAGTAGAGGTAAGATATCCCTTTATGTTGAACAATAGTACGAATATCTACGGATTAGTGTTTGCAGAAGGCGGAAACGCTTGGAATAGTGTCAAGAAGTTTAATCCCTTTGATATGAAGCGTTCTTTGGGAGCTGGTGTGAGAATATTCCTGCCTATGGTTGGTCTGCTTGGTATAGACTGGGCTTATGGATTTGACGATGTGTTTGGTAGAAAGACATATAGTGGCAGTCATTTCCACTTCATTCTGGGACAGGAGTTTTAATGTTATAAAAGGATGGTTTAATATAAAAATGACGGATAATATGAAAAGAGTATTGATGGCGCTGGTGGCTCTTCTTGTTGTGACTACAATGAATGCACAGAAATTCGCTCTGGTCGATATGGATTATATCCTAAAGAATATTCCAGCCTATGAGCGTGCGAATGAGCAGTTGAACCAGGTTAGTAAGAAATGGCAGGCAGAGGTGGATGCTTTAACTTCAGAGGCACAGACCTTATATAAAAATTATCAGTCAGAAGCAGTCTTCTTGAGCGAAGATCAGAAAACGAAGCGTGAGGAGGCTATCGTGGCAAAGGAGAAGGAAGCTGCAGAATTGAAAAGAAAGTATTTTGGACCAGAGGGTGAGTTATACAAAAAGCGTGAAAGTTTGATAACACCCATTCAAGATGAAATATACAACGCTGTAAAAGACATTTCCGAACAAAAAGGTTACAGTCTGATTTTGGATCGTGCGAGCGATGCGGGCATCATCTTTGCCAGTCCGAAAGTTGATATTTCTAATGAGGTACTTACAAAATTAGGTTATAATTGATTGAAGAAAATAAAACTTAAACATTAAGCATAACAACAATGAAGAAATTTCTTTTAGCTATCATGATGATGGCACCCTTGGCTTTGAGTGCGCAGAAATTCGCTCACTTCAATAGTGCAGACATTATTCCTAACATGAAGGAGTACACAACCGCTCAGACTGAGATTCAGACCATGGCAAAGCAGTTCGATGATGATTTGAAACTTATGCAAGACGAGTTGCAGAAGAAAACAGAGGAGTATCAGAAAGAGCAGGCTAATTTGTTGGAGAATGTGCGTCAGCGTCGCGAACAAGAGTTGAATGACCTTTATCAGCGTATGCAACAATCATATCAAGACAACCAGCAGTCTTTGCAGAAGGCTCAGCAAGAGAAAATGGGTGCTATACAGCAACTGGTATTGGATGCTGTGAAAAAGATTGGCGAGGCTGGTGGCTATGTTTATGTCATAGATACTAATGCTGGTGCCATACCTTTTGTTAATACAACACTCAGCACAGACATAACCGCAGATGTAAAGAAAGCTGTGGGGGTACAGTAATTACTTTTAATTTCTTACGGATATGAAACATCTATTCACCGCACTCCTCATCTTGATTCCTCTGTCGCTATCAGCACAGATGCAATTTGGCTATATGAGTTACAAGACCGTATTAGCGCAGATGCCGGAGTATGCACAAGCTAAGCAGAATCTGGCAGACTTGAAAGCCAAGTATGACGCAGAGGCTACTCGCGGAGAAGAGGAGTTTCAAAAGAAATTTGAGGATTTCCTACAGGGACAAAAAGATTTCCCACAGACTATCATGCAAAAACGTCAGGCTGAATTACAGTCTTTGATGGAAAATGGCATTGCTTTCCGGATGAAATCTCAGAATCTACTTGAACAGGCAGAAAAGGATATGCTTGTTGAGGTAGAGAAGCGACTGAACAATATCATCTTGGAGGTGGGAGTTGAGTATGGGTATGCTTTTGTACTCAACACAGATGATAATGCATGTCCTTTTATAAATCCCGTTGTAGGAGTGGATGTGACAGAACTCGTACGCTGGAAATTGGGGTTGGTTGCCGAACCACCAGCAGGGATGGTTCCTGTGCAATCACCTCAGCAACCAGCAGAGAACTCTCAACCTGTGGAGCAACAGGTACAGCAACCTCTTCCAGAGCAACCGGTGCAACCACAACAATCAGAACAATCACAGCAACCGGTGCAACCACAACAATCAGAACAATCACAGCAACCAGTGCAACCACAACAACCAGCGGAATAAAGAATAGCGAAGTAATATGCGTATTGAAACTCAATATTCCCTAACGGGACCTATCGGAGTGTTCGATTCTGGTTATGGCGGACTTACCATACTGCGGCAGATTAGAAAATTGATGCCGCAGTATGATTATGTTTATTTGGGTGATAATGCGCGAGCTCCTTACGGAAACCGTTCTTTCGAATTGGTATACGAGTTCACTTTGCAGGCTGTACGACATTTGTTCGCTCAGGGATGTCCACTTGTTATTTTAGGGTGTAACACCGCATCTGCGAAAGCATTACGGACTATCCAACAGAAGGATTTGCCACAGTTGGATTCATCTCGAAGAGTACTGGGAGTTATCAGACCAACTGCAGAAAGTGTTGGTTTGATAACCAAGACACGCCATGTGGGCATTTTTGCCACACCTGGTACCATAAGAAGCAAAACCTATGAGATGGAAATTGCTAAACTATATCCAGATATTCAGGTAACAGGAGAAGCATGTCCTATGTGGGTTCCTTTGGTAGAAAATTATGAGTATGATAGTCCTGGAGCCGATTATTTTGTAAAGAAGCGCGTGGATGCTTTACTGAGCAAGGACCCTGCTATTGATTGCATCATCTTAGGTTGTACGCACTATCCTCTTTTACTTGACAAAATTCGTAAATATGTTCCAGAAGGTGTTCGGGTGATGCCTCAGGGTGAATACGTAGCGTCAAGTCTTGAGAACTATCTGACCCGACATCCAGATATGCGCTCGAGGATTACTAAATCTGGTAAAGTCATATATCAAACAACCGAACAAGCAGATGTGTTTCAGGAAAATGCAAGTGTGTTCATGAAACAGAATGTAAAGGCGGTGAGAATTTTTCTATAGTGGTAGGTTCATTCATGCGGTTACGCTATCTGGGAATAATAGGAGTCTTTTTCCTTATCCTCTGTTCTTTTTCTTCTTGTCAGCAGAACCAAGATAAGAAAAGAAAAATTGAGCTTCCTGCTTCAAAAGGCATGCCAAGCGAGCTTTTGCTTATTACAGATTATGAGGTGGAGAAAAGCGATATGATGGACTCTCTGAAGGAATTCACCGATGCGTCTGTAGCAGGCATTATGCAGTATGAGCCTGTGTTTAAGACAGTAAGGGTGCATGAAGCATCTTTTGCCCAAAGATACATCACTATGCATACACAGTTGCGTGTTCATATAGATAAGTCTCTTGAGCATCCTATGATAGGGGTAGTTCGCGATGAGTATGCAGTTCCCCAAACTGAGGTTACGCTGGCTGCACCTGATCTGCAAGCATTGCGTCGATACTTTTATGGTCATAAACAGGACCTTTATGACCTTCTGCATGATGCTCTGTTGCGCGTACGTACGTATGAGTTACAGAAAAATCACAATGTGGCTATAGAACAAATAGCTAAACGCAGTATGGGGGTAAGGCTTTATGTTCCGCAAATGATTAAGGCATCAAAGCGTGGTGAGCAATTTTTGTGGGCAGGTTCCAATTTAAACTCGCGTGATTTGAATGTTGTACTCTATAGCTACGCATGGGATGGAACTCCCTTAGAGGATATGTCTCATTTCGTACAAGTACGTGATTCTGTCATGAAAAAAAATATACCAGGTGAGAAAGCTGGTCAATGGATGCAAACAGCCAGGGTGGATGGTAAGCCTGTTATTCTAAATAGAGAACGCATATGGGAGGGCAAATCATATGTGGAGGTACGTGGTATGTGGGACGTAAAGGACGAACCGTTAGGTGGACCTTTTATATCTTTGGTTAGTCTTGATTCGTTGAATAGAAAGGTGATGGTTGCAGAGGGATTCGTCTACTCTCCGGCAACGGAAAAGCGTGATCTTCTCTTACAAGTTGAAGCATCATTGTTGACAGTTAGAAAACAGAAATGAAACATTTGAGCAGAACGTTTATATCATTGTTTGTTGCAATGACTTTTGTGGCACCTCGATTAGATGCTCAGGCCTTATTTGAGCCTGATGTCGAGATACTGAAGGTTGGAGAGGTCGCTTTCCAGACCCCAAAGAAGGTCGTGCTTGGTTTTCGCAATAAAGGAAACGAGCCTTTACAGTTAGTAAAAGTTATTCCGTCGTGTGACTGTGTGGATGTTAAATATCCCCAGCAGGCTGTTCCCGCGGGTGGTCGTGGAGAAATTACATTGGTCTATGATGCTTCTACTTTAGGCACATTTTATAAGGATATAGAAATATATACAAATTCATCTGACAAGCCTTTGTATATGGCTATACAGGGCACTGTTGTCACAGATGTCGTCAATTATGAATCCGATTATCCTATTAACTTAGGTAATGTCTGTCTCCAGTCCAATTATGTGGAGTTTGATGATGTAAACAGAGGCGATAAACCTCATGTGGAAATCGGTATTGCGAATTTGGAACATACTGCTTACAGACCTGTGCTGATGCACCTGCCTCCCTACCTAAAGGCAGAATCAATTCCTACAGATATTCCACCAGGTAAAACGGGAAAAGTGCGACTTACCCTTGATAGTGAAAAGCTTCATCAGCTTGGACTTAACCAGACAAGCATATACTTGGCAAGATATGTAGGTGATAAGGTGGGAGAGTCAAATGAAATCTTTGTGAATGCTGTGTTACTTCCTGATTTTTCTCATCTGACGGAAACTGCCAGAAAGACAGCTCCGAAATTACAAATAGATGAGGATAATATCGATTTTGGGGACATGGGGAGCAAAGAAAAAGTTTCTCGTACTGTTGTTCTTCGCAATGTAGGTCAGACCCCTCTGCACTTCAAACAAGTACAAGTGTTCAATAAAGCGCTTTCTGTAAGTTTGGGCAATCGTGTTCTCAAACCAGGAAAAAGCACAAAGTTGAAGATAACAGTCATTGGCAAGTATTTGAAGAAGGCTAAGAGTCGTCCTCGTGTTCTGTTGATAACAGATGACCCTGAGCATTCGAAGGAGGTGATCAATATAAATGTACGGTCGTAACAAGTAGGTGTATTAACAGTAAAGTTTTCTATATTTGCTATAGACGGATTAACCTGTAAACAAACAGAAAATTATGGAACATCCAGAAAATAGTCCTGAATATGCAGGACTCACGGTAAATAAAGGCGTTGGACCTGTGTCTATTGTAAATCCTTATTTAAAGAAGGGGCGCTTTGCAAGGCGTAAGCTGACTGCCTCTGACTATGTGGAAGGTATTCTGAAGGGAAACGTTACCATTCTTGGCCAGGCTGTCACTTTGATAGAGAGCACGGTACCTGAGCATCAGACTGTGGCGCAGGAAGTAATCGAGAAGTGTCTTCCTTATTCAGGAAAAAGCATACGCGTTGGTATTAGCGGTGTACCAGGTGCGGGTAAGAGTACCAGCATTGATGAATTTGGAATACATGTACTTAAAGAGTATGGAGGTAAACTGGCTGTACTGGCCATTGATCCAAGTAGCGAACGGTCGAAGGGAAGTATTTTGGGGGATAAGACCCGTATGGAGAAGTTGGCCGTTCATCCAGATTCCTTCATTCGTCCCAGTCCCTCTGCAGGAAGTCTTGGCGGAGTAGCACGAAAGACTCGAGAGACCATCATTTTATGTGAAGCGGCTGGTTTTGATAAGATTTTTGTGGAAACCGTTGGAGTGGGACAGAGTGAGACTGCTTGTCACTCAATGGTAGACTTCTTCTTACTTATACAGTTGGCAGGTACTGGTGATGAGCTTCAAGGCATCAAACGTGGCATTATGGAAATGGCAGATGGAATCATCATCAATAAGTGCGATGGAAATAATGTAGATAAGTGTCAGCTGGCAGCCACTCAGTTCCGCAATGCCTTGCAACTATTTCCGATGCCCGAAAGTGGATGGACACCACAAGTCCTGACATACAGTGGCTTCTATGGCTATGGCATCAAGGAGGTGTGGGAAATGGTATACCAATATATCGACTTTGTGAAAAAGAATGGATATTTTGAACACAGAAGGGCTGAACAGGCAAAGTATTGGATGTACGAAAGTATCAATGAACAGCTGCATAACAGTTTCTACCAGAATGCAACTATTGCAGATATGATTCCGGGAATAGAGAACAACGTCTTGGCAGGGCAATGTACATCATTCGTGGCTGCCAAGCAGCTGGTTGATGCGTATTTCGCACTCCTCCATTAACCACTTAGGAGTGCTTGTCGCTCCACATATTCCTATGCTTTGACATTCGCTTAGCCATGCAGGATTGATTTCTCCAGCTGAATCAATGAGGTATGAACGCGGGTTTGACTGAAGGCATTGCTCAAAAAGGGCTCGTCCATTGCTGCTCTTCTTGCCACAGACAAACAAGACCGCGTCATGCCTTAATGCGAACTCTCTGATGTGAGGCATACGGTTAGCTACTTGTCGGCATATTGTATCGTAATAAATAAATGTGGCGTCTTTAGATATGTGTTTGTTGATGTATTCTACTATTTCCTTGAATTCCCCCAGGGGCTTTGTCGTTTGTGAATAAAGACAGATGTCTCGGGAGAAATCCAATGCCTCTACATCGGACAATGTTTCCACTACGATAGCATTACCGTCGGTCTGACCCACAAGTCCCAGGACCTCGGCATGTCCGTTTTTCCCGAAAATGACAATCTGTTTTCCTGGGTGGATGGCATATTCCTCCTTTATTCTCTTTTGCAGGTTCAGCACTACGGGACAAGTGGCATCAATGATTTCTATGTTATTTTTTTTTGCAATGGCGTAAGTGCTTGGAGGTTCTCCGTGTGCACGCAGAAGCACCTTCTGGTTCTTGATATCTTTAAACCGTTGGTGATCAATTGTTTCAAGCCCAAGCCTTTGCAATCGGTCACACTCCTTTCCGTTATGTACAATATCCCCCAAGCAATACAGATGTCCCTCTTTGCTTAGTTCTTCTTCAGCCTTCCCTATGGCACGTGTTACCCCAAAGCAGAAGCCTGAACCGCTGTCAATTTCTATTTTCATGCTTCTGCAACTCTCTTATACTGTTCCAAGAGCCATGCCTCTTGTTCGGGAATCGTCATGTTTGTGTTATCCAATACAATGGCATCCTCAGCCTGTTTGAGGGGACTGACTTCTCTTGTTGAGTCCAGATAGTCTCTCTGCTTTACATTTTCCAGAATCTCCTCATAATTGCACGACTCTCCTTTAGCTGTCAGTTCGTCATAACGTCTTTGGGCTCTTGTCTCAGCATTTGCAGTGACGAATATTTTCAGTTCTGCTTTAGGGAATACAACGGTTCCAATGTCTCTTCCGTCCATGACAATGCCTTTCGCGTCACCCATTTTCCTTTGCAGATTCACCATGGCTGTTCGTACGAAAGGCAGTGCTGCAATGGAACTGACAAAACGTGATACCTCCAGAGTTCTGATTTCTCTTTCCACACATTCCCTATTGAGGTAAGTCAATGGCCGTTTCGTGTTTTCGTCAAGATGAAAGCAAATGTTTATGTTTTCTATATCATTGCGTAATTCGTCTGCTTTTATTTCTTGCCTGTCTGCTATATAACCTTTGCGCATAGCGTATAGCGTTACAGCTCGGTACATGGCTCCTGTGTCAATGTAGACATATCCGATTTCCTGCGCTAAAGTTTTTGCCATGGTACTTTTTCCGCATGACGAATGTCCGTCAATAGCTATCACAATTCTTTTCATGCTTTTTTTGCCTATTTATAATCAGTCTTTATGAAAGTTGTATGCTATGTTTACCGAGAATGTTGGGGCTCCAACGTGATATTTGGCATATCCTATGCCTGCTTTGATACGTTTTGTGTCGAGTCCTGCTCCAAACGATAGTCCTGCTGCGTGTGAGGAACCTGCCGCTTTCATCTCGTATGCTCTTCTGAAGTTGTAACCTGCTGAGATATAAACAATCTTTGCTGGCTTTATGTCAACACCTATGTTGAAATGATTCGTGAAGACACGTCCTCCACTTATTTTATTAGATGTGGAGTAGAAGTACTTCTTGTTCCATCTCGTCAAGTCAATCAAGGTTAGAGAGAAACTCACTGGTGCGTGTCCTAGTTCCTTGGTAAATCCAACTTCCAGATCAAAAGGCAATCGCTCGTGATGGTCTCCAAAGGCTTTTACTTGCCCGCCAATGTTTCTGGCTACAGCAGAGAGCGAAAACTCCTGTTCAAGCAGGAAATAGTTTATGCCGAGGTCAACGGCGAGAGCACACGAAGAGAAACTCCCATAGTGTGAGTATATAATCTTTCCTGTCGCTCCACCTGACCATTTGTCGCCCAATAAATAAGTATAGGTTCCGCTGGCACAAATGTCTTGCGCACTCATGTCTCCTATGATTTCTCCAGAGGGTAATGTCTCTTTCATCGAACCATATCCCATAAACTGAAAACCTACTCCCCATGTACCTCTCTCTCCTGCTGTTTGCGCATATGATGCACTCCCTGCTCGTGCGCCTTTCATGTAGGTGAGGAAATTAAGCCCCAGCGTCTTGTCACTTACGCTTGATAAAAGGGCTGGATTTTGTACAGCCAATGTTATGTCATCCTCTATGAGTGAGATGTTTCTGCCTCCCAACCCTGTGGCGTGTGCAGAGTAAGGAAGACTAAGAAAATTGAATACGCTTGTGCTTTCCTGGCAGAGTGACGTTGTGGTGCCACACATAAACGCCAACAGGAGCACGGGGAAGCCTTTACTTTTCATTATTTTATATATATTTCGATTCTCCAAAGTTAGCGTAAAATATGAAATCAGTACTCTGTAAGAAGAAAAATATAGTTCTTAGGGCAAAAAATAATATAGCCAGATGCTGCAAATAAAAAAAATGTGGTAAATTTGCCCAAGTGCTAACGCATAGATATAAACCAACGAAATAATAAAAACGTAACAAAAATATGAGTGCTTACATGACTGCAAACGATGAACTCAAAAGCCAGAAGTCAACTAATATATTGATTGGCTTCGTCTTGGCATTTGCGTTGCTGTTCGTTGCCTTCGAATTCACACAGCGTGAAGTAAAAGTGGTGGAGGATAACGACAAGATTTATGATTTTAAGATGGAAGAAGACATGATTCCTATTACTCAACAACAGGAAATGATGGCTCCTCCTCCAGCTGCTGCTCCAACTGTGATGGAATTTATCAATGAGGTGGAGGATGATACTGAACTTCCTGAAGAGGAGGTTGAGACTACCGAAGAGGTGAATCAGGCTATTACCGCGGTTGTCGGTACAGGTGCTCCTTCGGCTGTTGTCGCAAGTGGTCCTGTCGGTCCCGTAGTGGAGGTTGATGATGATGACCGTATATATGAGGTGGTAGAGGAGAATGCACAGTTCCCAGGCGGTGAGGAAGCATGTCTTAAATGGTTGTCTGAACACATCAAATATCCTTCTATCTGTCAAGAGCAGGGCGTACAGGGACGTGTATTCTTGTCTTTCGTTGTGAATCGTGACGGTTCTATCGTAGATGTGGAGGTTAAGCGTTCTCCAGACTCAAACCTGTCAAAGGAGGCTGAGCGTGTGGTTAAGTCTATGCCAAAGTGGAAACCTGCACGTCAGGGCAACCGAACAGTACGTTCTCGCTTTAACCTTCCTGTTATGTTCCGTTTGAACAATTGATATAGGCGAGAGCTTAATACGAATAGTGCCAGGCAGAGACAGACTCTCTAACGTAAGAGTTCGTGTCTGCCTGGCTCTTTTTTTGTTTGAAGCCCGTTTCTTTGCTCTCTCACTTTTTATTATTAACTTTGTCAAGTGCCAGAAACTTCTTTGTCTGATGAGGGTAATAATATTTGCTCATACATCTATGATGACTTGGGAAATCTGGTTTGGCATATATTAAAGAATGGAGGAATTGAAAATGTATAATGTAAATGAACTGACGGAGAAAGTGGTATTGGCTTTGGCGAATATGCGTTACGACCGTAAGCCACAGGGACTATACGACCCCATTCGGTATGTCCTCTCTTTGGGTGGAAAACGCATACGCCCTGTGCTGATGCTGATGGCTTACAATATGTATAAGGAAGATGTGGACAGCGTAATGCCTGTTGCCTTAGGACTGGAGTGTTATCATAACTTCACGCTCTTGCATGATGATGTTATGGATAGGGCAGAGGTCCGCAGAGGAAAACCCTGTGTACATAAAGTCTGGGATGATAATACAGCAATCCTTAGTGGAGACAATATGCTTGTCATGGCTTATGGTCTTGTCGCTCAATGTCCACAGGAAAATCTTGCAGCCGTATTGAACGTGTTTACAGAAACAGCCATGCAGATAGACGAAGGGCAGCAGTATGATATGGATTTTGAAAAGCGCATGGACGTGACGGAAGCTGAGTATATTGAAATGATCAGATTGAAAACTTCGGTTCTGTTGGCTTGTGCTCTGAAGATTGGTGCTATTTTAGGAGGTGCATCCTCGCAGGATGCGGATGCGCTTTATGAATTCGGAGAAAAGGTCGGACTTGCCTTTCAGCTTCAAGATGACTACTTGGATGTGTATGGTGATTTTCAGACGTTCGGAAAAGCCATTGGAGGGGATATCTTGTGTAATAAAAAAACCTATATGCTGATAAATGCCTATACGCATGCTGATAGCTCACAGAAGGCAGAACTCGAAAAATGGCTTTTGACAGAGAAATATGATGCTGCGGAGAAGATCTCTTGTGTGACACGTCTTTACTCGGAAATTGGTGTGGATAAAATGGCCAATGAACGTATTTGTAGATATATGTCAGAGGCGGAACACGTATTAGAGAAAGTGTCTTTGCCAGAGCAGCGAAAAGCAGTACTCCTGGAATGGTCTAAGCAGATGCTTGCAAGAAAAAAATAATCCAGGGAGTGATGTCTGCTCCTTTTATGTCTTTAATAAAACACGTAGTGTGATAGATACTCATAGTCATATATACGGTGAGGAATTTGCTGTAGATAGAGATGAAGTGGTGACCCGTGCTTTCCAAGCAGGTGTCAACCATATCTTTCTTCCGAATATAAACCGAGAAAGTATAGCTCCAATGCTTGAACTGTCGGCGAAGTACCCTAATCTGATTCATCCGATGATGGGGCTGCATCCGTCAGATGTCAACGAGGATTACCGTTCGTGTCTGACGTATATGGAAAGCTTGCTGAAGAATCCGAATCATCCATATGTGGCTGTTGGTGAAGTGGGTTTGGACTTCTACTGGGACGAACATTTTCGGACAGAGCAAATGAAAGCCTTTGAGCTTCAGGTGGAATGGGCTATAAAGTATAATCTTCCTTTAGTGATTCATGCACGTTCTGCTCATCAAGAATTACTTTCTGTAATGAGTCAATATGCCTCCAGCGGATTGAGTGGTATCTTCCATTGTTTTGGTGGCACACGTCAAGAAGCGGAGCAATTACTTTCCTTTGAGGACTTTTGCCTGGGTATTGGCGGTGTATGCACGTTCAAGAAAAGTACCTTGCCCGATGTACTCCTTTCTGTTCCCCTTTCCCGTATTGTTCTCGAAACGGACTCTCCCTATCTGGCTCCTGTGCCCTATCGGGGTAAAAGAAATGAAAGCTCTTTCGTGGTGGAAGTTCTGAAAAAGGTCGCATATATATATAATGTATCGTTAGAGGAGGTGGAAAGGCAGACTGATGCAAATGCAAAACGCATCTTTTCCCGTGTAAAATGGTAATAACTGAGCGAAAAAGGAAAAAAGGAGTGTCGCAAGGCAAAGTTTTTTGTCTGTTTGGTATGCTATCTGATAAAAAAAAGATATTTTTGTATTCGAAAACCTTTATTCATATATTGTGTATGCATGTAAGGTAGTCATGGAGAGATGCTCGAGTGGCTGAAGAGGCACGCCTGGAAAGCGTGTATACGTCAAAAGCGTATCCGGGGTTCGAATCCCCGTCTCTCCGCAGAGAAAAGAAATATAAAAGGTAAATTAATCATCAAAAACTACACACAATGAAAAAGTTATTTGCAATTATTGCAATGGTTGCTGTTTGCTCTTTCGGAGCAACGACATCTGTGATGGCACAGGATGATGCTGATGAGCAGGTTTCTGTGACTTCTGACTCTGCTGCAGTTGATACTGCTGCTGTTGATTCTGCAGTTGCTGACACCGCAGAGGCTACAGCTGCTGATGCTCCTGTTGTTGAGGAAGAAAACGAAGGTATCTTCAAGGTGCTGAAAGTTAAGTTTATCGAAGGTGACGCAGGCTTTATGTCTTTGGTTGCTGTCGCTTTGGTTCTTGGTCTTGCTTTCTGCATTGAGCGTGTTATCTATTTGAGTCTGGCTCAGATTAACACTCGTAAGTTTGTTGCTGACTTGGCTGCTCTCGTAGCTGCAGGTAAGATCAACGATGCTATTGCTACTTGTAAGAATACTCGTGGTCCTGTAGCTCAGTTGGCTTTGGTTGCTATGGACTGTTTGAACAGTACAGACCGCAATGATATTGGTACTATCGAGCGTTCTATCAATACTGAGGCAGAGGTTCAGGGTTCTTATCTCGAGGAGAACTGCTCATGGATTACTTTGTTTATCGCCATGGCTCCTTCTCTCGGATTCCTTGGAACTGTGATTGGTATGGTGATGGCATTTGATGATATTCAGCGTGCTGGTGATATTAGCCCGACCGTTGTGGCTGGAGGTATGAAGGTGGCCTTGATTACTACTATCTTCGGTATCATTGTTGCTTTGATCCTGCAGTTGTTCTATAACTATATCTTGTCTAAGATTGAGTCTCTGACTGTAAACATGGAGGAGTCTTCTCAGGAGTTGCTGACCATGTGCGTTAAGTCAGATAAGTGCAAGAAGTAATAAACTCTTTATATTTGAAAAGGAGAGTCTTTTATGAAAATTGAGAAAATATCCAAATTGGCTCTATATGTCTGTGTGGGTATCATTGTTGTATGCTTCCTTGCCTTTTTTGGCATTGGCTACAGCAACCCCGTTGGAGACTATAACGAGCCTATGTTGACTGACCTGCTGATGGGACTCATGTATGCGCTCTTCGTTGTAATGGTATTGCTTACAATTTGGAGTGTTGCTAAGGGTCTTGGAGGAAATAGCGGTAAGTCATCGTCCACTTCTGGTGTTCCAGGTGGAAAGATTGTTGCCTTTACCATTGCACTGCTGGTTGCATCTCTTGCTATTGGTGTTGTATGTGGTTTGGGTGAGGAAGCCTTTACAGCTCAAGATGGTACTGTTACCTCAGCAGGATGGGTTACAGTGGTAGATATGTTCTGTATCTCCAGTGGTATTCTTTTCGTAGCTGCTGTAGTTGCCGTGGCTGTGAGTATGACAGGCGTGTTCACCACGATGGGCAACAAACAAACGAAGACTATTAAATAAGAGTAGATTATGGCAAAGAAGAAGAAGAAAGTTCCTGGGCTGAATTCAAGTTCTACCGCGGACATATCTTTCATCTTGCTCATCTTCTTCTTGATTACAACCTCTATGGATACGGATATGGGCTTGTCTCGTCGACTGCCTCGTCCGCCAGAAGAGAATCAGGAAGATGCTACGATGGACATCAAATCTCGAAACATTCTGTATGTGCGTATGAATGCGTCAGGACAGTTATGGGTGAAGGATGAAATGTCAAGCGGCTATGAAGATTTGAAGAATCTGCGGAGTAGAGTGAAGGAGTTCGTCAAGAACGAGAGGAACTTGAGCAAATATCCAGAGAAGCATGTTAAGAACATCGATCTCCTTGGTCAGTGTTTCGTTACCGACAAGCATGTGATATCTGTACAGACCGACCGTGGTACGCCCTACGCCGTTTATTTCGAGGTTCAGAATGAATTGGTGGCTGCATATAACGAGTTGCGTAACGAGTTAGCAAAGCAGAAGTTTGGACGTGAGTACGATGCCTTGAGTGATGAGCAAAAGGTTGCTGTACGTTCATACTACCCCCAGAACATTTCTGAGGCAGAACCCAAAAAATATGGAGGACAACAGTAATGGCAGGATTTAAGAAAAAAGATCGTGAGATGCCTGAGATGAACACCTCATCTCTGCCTGACTTGATTTTTACCATTTTGTTCTTCTTTATGTGCGTGGTAACCATGAGAGAGGTAACACTTCAAGTGAAGTTTACCACACCTCAAGGTACAGAACTGGAGAAGTTGACAAAGAAGTCTGTTGTTTCTTACATCTATGTAGGTCCACCTACAGATCAGTTACGTCCCAAGATGGGTAGCGGAACTCGTATTCAGGTTAATGACCGATATATTGAACCGCATGAAGTAATGGACTTTGTGGCTGCTGAACGTCAGGGAATGACCAACCAGGCAGAGCAGATTATTTCTATCAAGGCTGACCAGCACACACAGATGGGTATCATAACTGATATCAAGGAAGTGCTCAGAAAGTCATGGGCTTTGAGACTTAATTATTCTGCCACACATAGGAAGTGATATAAAAACATGCTTTATAGAAAAAGAAGGTGACTTGTTTCGTACAGGTCACCTTTTTTTTGTAACTTTGTCTATGTTAAGCCTAATAGGGCATATGGAATCATGGCATTTTGCTTTCATTTGCAAAGTAAATACCCATGTAATGTTTTGATTATAAAATTTGAGATATGTCAAAGATAGATGCACTTGACAGGCAGATACTGTCCATGATATCAGATAATGCACGCATCCCTTTTCTTGAAGTAGCACGTGCGTGCCATGTATCTGGTGCAGCCATACATCAGAGAATTCAGAAACTTGTCCAACAAGGTGTTATTAAGGGATCACAGTTTATCTTCGACCCTGAAGCACTTGGATATGAAGCTTGTGCGTTTGTTGGTCTGTTTTTGAAGGACCCTTCTGATTTTGATCGTGTGGTTGAAGCCTTGCATAAGATTCCAGAGGTTGTGGAATGCCATTATACTACAGGCGACTATGACATGTTTATAAAAATATATGCTCATAATAATCATCATCTGCTCAGTATTATACACGACAAACTTCAGCCTTTGGGCTTACAACGTAGCGAGACAATCATATCGTTCAACGAAGCCATAAGTCGCAAGTTGCCAATACCTGTCGTTGAGGATGAAAAAGAGGAGGAGGAGTCATGCTAAGTCTTATTGCTGCTGTTGCTTCTAATAGAGCGATTGGTAATGAGAATAAACTTCTTTATTGGCTTCCTGATGACTTGAAACGTTTCAAGGCACTTACGAGTGGTCATACTATTTTGATGGGACGTAAGACCTTTGAGTCTTTTCCTAAGGGCGCTCTGCCCAATCGTCGTAATGTGGTCTTGTCGCATAAGCCTTTGTCGCTTGTTGGTGCCGAAGTGTTTTCATCATTACAAGGTGCGCTCGATGCTTGTTCGGAGGATGAGGACGTGTTCGTGATTGGTGGTGAGACCCTTTATCGTCAGTGTATAGACAAGGCTGATCGAATGTTCTTGACTTATGTGGATGACACGCCGTCTAAGGCAGATGCTTTTTTCCCAGAGTTCACAGAGGGCGAATGGAGGATAGTAGGCGAGGAGAGACATGCTGTGGACGAGCGTCATAAGCATCCTTTCCGCTTCATCGATTATCAGCGCATTATGTAGCATTGATGACGCTCTTCTTAGTTTTACAATGAAAACAGATTTGAAATGAAGCAATATTTGGACCTTGTACAGAAAATACTGGATGAGGGTGTACGCAAGCACGACCGTACGGGTACGGGCACAATCAGTATCTTTGGCCATCAGTGTCGTTATGATTTGGAGAAGGGTTTTCCACTTCTGACAACCAAAAAGGTTCATCTGAAGTCCATAATCTACGAGTTGCTTTGGTTTTTGCAGGGTGATACCAATGTTAGATATCTGCAACAGAATGGTGTGCGCATATGGAACGAATGGGCTGACCCTGAAACGGGAGATCTCGGACATATTTATGGTTATCAGTGGCGTTCGTGGCCTGACTATAACGGTGGTCATATTGATCAGATACAGCAGGCTGTGGATATGATAAAGAAAGATCCAGATAGTAGACGTATTATTGTGTCAGCATGGAATGTGGCTGATTTGGACAAGATGAATTTGCCTCCTTGCCATGCTTTTATGCAGTTTTATGTGGCTGATGGTCGACTTTCTCTGCAGTTGTATCAGCGTTCGGCAGATGTGTTTTTGGGTGTCCCCTTTAATATTGCCTCATATGCTCTTCTTTGTATGATGATGGCGCAGGTGTGTGGGTTGCGTCCTGGCTATTTCGTACATACAACTGGCGATACACACATTTATCTCAATCATCTCGAACAGGTGCGCCTTCAACTTACTCGTGCGCCTCGTCCTTTGCCCAAGATGATAATCAACCCAGATGTGAAAGATATCTTTTCCTTTAAATATGAGGATTTCAGACTTGAGGGGTATGACCCATGGCCAGCCATCAAGGGTGCTGTGTCCGTTTGACGTTTATGAATGTTCCACAGGAGTTTGTTGCCTTAATGCAGTCGCATTATGGGGTAGAGGAAGCTGACAGACTTGTACATGCTTTGCAGTCTACAGATCCGTCTGTGTCGGTCCGTATAAATCGGAGGAAGATACAGGCCTGTATGGCTGAGGAAGAATTTTCTGTTGTTACAAGCTATCTTGCTACCCGCTACGAGCCTGTAGCCTGGTGTGCTGATGCATGGTATTTGCCTGCTCGTCCAGCTTTCACTTTCGATCCCTTGTTCCATGCTGGTGCCTACTATGTGCAGGAAGCTTCCTCAATGTATGTGGCAGATTTACTCCGACGCTATCTTTCCTCTTCCTCTTACAATTCGAATCGTCCTCTGGCAGCTCTTGATCTTTGTGCTGCACCAGGTGGTAAGTCTACTCTGCTTTGCAGTTCACTTCCAGAGGGATCCTTACTCATCAGCAATGAAGTAATCCCCAAGCGCGCTTTGATTTTAGCAGAGAATATGACCAAGTGGACTTCTGGTCTGCCTGCGGGAGAATCATATCCTGTAAGTTCCATTGTTACGCAAAACAGTCCTTCCGACTTTGCTGCCTTTGCCAGTCAATTTGATTTGTTACTTGCAGATGTACCTTGTTCGGGTGAGGGCATGTTTCGTAAGGATGAACAAGCCGTGCGTGATTGGAACCTTGAGAACGTAGAGCAATGCCGTCAGCGTCAGCGCGATATTTTACAGAACATTTTGTCTGTGTTACGTCCTGGTGGGTTGCTTCTCTACAGTACCTGTACGTTTAATCGATTTGAGGATGAAGACAATGCTCGCTATGCTTGTCAACTGATGGGTGGGGAAATATTAGAAGAGCGGCATTTCTTGCCAGGTCGTGACCGTGGAGAAGGATTTTATGTGGCTCTTATACGTAAGCCAATGGTGGACCAGGAACAGCCTTCTTTGGATTCATTATCCAAGCTCCCCCCTCGCGTACATCGTTATCTGCGCGTCTTGTATGATTCTATAGAAACATCGTCTTCTGCAGCGGAGCTTCCTCAAGTGAACCTCTCCTATTCTCAGGCCGTGCAGTACCTGCGACATGAAGCCGTGCGGGTTGATGCACCACGTGGTCTTGTCAACATGTGCTTCCGTGGCTTCATTCTTGGTCAAGGAAAAAGTGTCGGGTCACGTATCAATAATCTGTATCCGGCAGAGTGGCGCATACGCAGTGGTTACACCTCTCCTTTTTGTCTCTTGGGTGATACTTCGGAAATGGGGTAAAGAATCCGTTCTGTCATTAGATGGTCCTCTCTAAATCCCTGTCAGCCTTTATTCCGTCCTCTTAGTTCCAGTCAAGTTTTGCCATAGTCCACTATGCTTTCGCTACATCCGAAAGCAATTGTTGATATCAAAAAAAGGTTCACCCGATAAATCAAAGGGGGCTTTACGGCTCCCTCCTCCGATAGACCCTCTTAATATAGAGTCCTAAGATACTTTTTCAAGTATCCTAAGATACTTTGCCAAGTATCCTAAGATACTTTTTCAAGTAATATAAGATACTTTGCCAGGTATCTTTGAATACATTATCAAGTCTCTTCGGAACCTGATCTTTCACCCCGAGGCTTGAAAGGTGAGAGAAGCAAACTTACTTTAGCAAGTAATATAAGATACTTTACCGTTCGGCCTTGGAGTGAACGATGGGATCACCCGATAAACTGGGGAGATTATAGTATTCAAAGGGTAAGTATTATAGTATTGCTTTTTTAGAATGACTTTTAACCCAAATCGGTCATTAGATACTGATTCATATTAGTCTTTTTTTTCGAGCAGATTGTCTTCAGACGCGTCGAAGGCATAGTGGGCTATGTCAAGACAAGTATGGAAACAAGATGCCGGAAGAAAGGCTGAAAGGGATTGGTAAGAACTATCCATCGGAGGAATGGGTTCTGTGTTTCGGTCATTAGAGATTTTTCCATGCAAAAAGTTAGACTATAGTAGACTATACTCTCGTTATAGTATCTGTATGCTAACATAATACGTGACTTTTGCTCTATTTTGAGACAAAATGGAAGCGAAATTTTCTAATGACCGATTTGGGATAAATGGTAAAACGGTAGACACACCTATCCATTTTGTAGAATGGTAATAGTGGACAATCATAATAGACTTCTTTCTTTTTCTAACTATGGAAATATTTTTCTTCAACTATGAAACTTAGTAGAGCCGTTTTTCGGGCGTGACTCGAAAAAGCAACGCACCCTTCTGGATTTCCCAGAAGGGTGCGCTTATCATATGATGAAAGAATGTTGCTTACTTAACCAGTACCTTGGTGCCGTTGAGGATGTAAAGACCCTTGCCCAGCTTGTTGATGTCGTTAAGTGTACCATTTGCACGTACCAACTTGCCGTCTATGGTATAGATGTTACCGCTCTTGCTCACATTCTGGATAGCGTTGTTGATGCCAACTGCTGTAGCATCACCCAGGAGGATAAGCATTGCGTAATCGCCATCTTCTACCTTAGGACAAGTCTGATAGTCGAGGTATGCGCTGTTAGCCTTGATGTCAACACCGGCTTCAGGAGCTACTGCAACTGTGTTGTTTACGAAAGTAAGAGCACCTGCTTCTGCGTGACCTGCAGCGAATGTACCTACAAGTCCGTTCTCAGTCCCTGCTGTGAAGTTGAACTTGTTTCCAAGGGTGAACGCAATAGGATCTTTTTCTGCTACTGCAGGAGCATCTTCGCCTGCTTCAGGATCCTTTGTAGGCTCAGTCCACTGATTGGTCTTTCCATAGATGAAGAGAACGGGCTGGCCAGGAGCAACCTCTTCTGCCTTGTTTACTGCGAGGTATGCTTCAGTAGCCTCACCATTGGCTTTTTCTACTATGCCTGCCACTGTGTATGGAACGACTTCTTCATTACTTGTAGAAATGGAGACAGGGTAGCACCATGCATAAATCTTACCAAGTTCGAAGTCTTTGGTGAAGCTGAACTCCGGATTCTCTTCTGCAGCTTCTACTTCCTCCAGTATCAGACCAGAGTTAGTGCCAGCAGTGTTGTTATCCCATGTCACAAACTGGTGAGTGTTTCTCTGAACATGCAGATAGGTGCAGAATGTACCGTCAATGTTGTCTGAGCGCAGAATGTTCTCACCGTAACCTGCAGCATTGTGAGTGAAGATAGAGGGTGTGAGCTGCAAGGTCACCTCATGGTCGTTAGGAGCAAGTGTGTTCACAAACAGACCAGTTGCCTTATTCTGCAAAACGAAGTTGATAGGCTTGGTGGGAGCGGCAGGAACCACTTTGTCTTCGCCAGCATTGAGTTCTTGCTGCAATGCGTTGTAGGCGGTAGCCAGTGCGGTGTAGTCCTCTGTGGTGATATCCTTGGTCAGCACCTTGTTAGCTTTAGCTAAAGCCTTCTCCAAGACAATGGCCTTTTCAGACGCTTTAGTTACAATTATGGGACGAATCTGGAATTCGGCAGCATGGAAGTATGTGCATTCCTCACCGAATGGGTCAAGTTCCTTTTCAAACTGAGTGTCTGTGGTGAAGCCTCTTCTCTTGGTCATGATGAAGCGCAGGTTGGTATAAGAACCGCCCAAATCAACGGGAGTAGAGAGTATTCTCTCGCCAACGCTACCGAATGGCATCTCGATGTAACCGATACGATCCCAGTTTTCACCATCGTTGCTTGCTGTCACATACATACGAGTCACATCACCGTTGCCTGCGCCAGCGCGTCTTGTCATGTCTACTTTTATGATACCTGATACGGGCTGGTCGAAAGTCACCTGCAGATAGTGAGGCTCTTTCACTGCTCCGTGCCAATCGCTGTGCCAGAATGTGCTTGCGTCTCCGTCAATCAGATAACCGAGAACCTTACCTTCGGTCTCGTCACTTGCGTTACTTGAGAGCTGCTTGGGGTCTTTTATCATGGGGTCACCTACGCTCATTGTAGCAGCTGCGCCCAGTGCCAGAAGACTGTTTTCTCTCAGCTCATTGAATTTACCTACAGGAGCTACGGGTGATTCAACCTCTACGAAACGGAAGTATGAAGCATCAGGGTTATCCTCGGTGTTCTCATTCTCTGTGGCAATCAAGTGCGCACCTTCGCGTATGCTCTCAGCCTCAGTTGGCCAGTAGTCGAAGTACTGCTCGCCTTCAACCTGCTGGTATTCACCTATGGTTATGTAGTTGTCCCAGATGGGAGCTTTTACGTCTGCGCTACCCTCTGCGATGTTGTCTTTGCTCCATTTGTTGGCGTCGTACAAGGCTTCTGATGGGAACTTGATGCGGTACCATGTGTTGGTCTTGGGAGCGTTGGCTGCTGCCATGAAGGATTTGGCTGCAAGAGGAAGAGCATTGGTGTAGTAGTCCAGTTTGTCCTGAGTATATTTGCCAGCTTTGTTGTAGGCCACAACCTCATCGTAGAAGTTCTTGAATGTATTGTATGCGTCTGTGTTCTGCCACTGACCAGGGTTGTTTCCCTCTGACATTGCATTCTCTGTATTTGCATACTTTGCTATCACTTTGCGCAGTTCTGCAGGGTCGGTCATACCGCTCTTGAAAGCCTCATAGGCATCTTTTAGAGCGTTGTACATGTCGATGGTGATATCCGCATCCTCAACACTGACGTTCTCGTTGTAGATACGTTCCAGAGTGGTACCCAGCTCGCCTAAGGCAGCAAACTGAGAATTGGGGTTGTCCAGTACCTTATAGAATTGAAGCTCTGCGGCGTGGAAGTAAGTGTATTTGCTGTTGGTGCTGTATACACGTACGTTGCTATAAGCTGTCTCAATCTTGAATATATCTGATGTGAACTCTGCTCCGCTTGATGCGTTACCGAGGTCGACTACAGCCATCTGAGTCCATGCGTCGTCAGCAGCTTCTGGGTCGTTAGAGCCCTTCAAGGTGAATTGTACGGGGTGTCCCTCGCTTGTGATACGGCGTTTGATGTATAGTATTACATTGCCAGACATCTCATCCATACCAGAGAGTTGGATGTAAGGGTTGCCTGTGAGGTCTTCGGGCTGATTCTGCCAGATACTGTGCCAGTAAGTGTTAGGATCACCATCGATAAGCACACCGTCAATAAGGTTACCGCCATCGTCAGAGTTGCCCTCTCTGTTTTGGCTCCAGATGGAGGTCATCTGTTCGCCTGAAGTGATGAGAGCTTCTTTTATCTGATCTTTTGTTGAGACAAGAGCTTGCTTCACTTCAGCACGTAGCGCGTTGTTCTGCTCCACCAGCATGTCGTGATTCTTGATAGGAGCGAAAGCCTCAATCAGAGCCTTGGCCTCCTCTTCGTCTACGGGTTCCAGATACCATTCGCTGGTACCCTTATCGCTTGAATAAGGTTCGCCCATCTTGAAGGTGCCCTTCCAGATACACAGGGGCTGGTCTTCTACGCGGAGTCCCTTGTCGTGTCCGTTCTGGTGTAGATAGTTGCTTTCGTCACGTGCTGCACTGGCTTCGCGAATGTAAATGATTGTGTTGCCATTCTCGTTACCTGCGAAGTCGAATGCCATTGGCTTGTTTGCGTCTTCTGTGAGTGTCACGCTTGCAGCCACATAGTTGAATCGTGCCTCCATACCTGCATTAAGCATGTCTATGGTGCCGTCTTCGTTCTTCGTGAGCTTCCAGATGTAGTTTGCCATGTCTTCCTTTACGGTGCCCCACATACCCTTGTAGTCGGTAGAGCAGAACATAGCCTTCTTCATGTAAGTGGTCTCGGTGGTTGCCTCTTCGCCTTCACCTGTGGTCTCTTCGTGTTTGTAGGTCAAGTTCGAGATGATACGGTAATATCCATCGGCAGGTAGCTGATAGAGTACCTCGCTCTTGCGATAGGTGGCAAAGAGTGCGTCTACCTCATCGCTGAAGCCTTCTGCTGCAGCTTTTGTCTCGGGGAAACCCTCTGTGGTGGTTCCCGACATCCAGTCCATAACCTTATTGAGAGCCTCGATAATCTTGTCTGCAGTCTCAACATCGGTGAACTGTCCTACTTCTGTTCCTACGTTCAGAGCCTCATGGGTTGCCTCCAAATAGTCGTTATACTTGGTGAGAATGTTGTCCAAAACAACCTCTATCAGATTCTTCTCATGCGGATTATAGAGTTCGAACTCTGCTGCGTGGAAGAAGATGGGGCTTGTAGCCATGTTGGTAACACGCAGATACGAATAGGACTTGCTGATGGCAATGGGGTCTGTGACAACCTCAGCCGAAGCGGTGGCGTTCCCCAACTTGAACTCAGCCAGGTCTTCCCATGTCTCTCCGTCAGCACTGGCAGACAGCTTAGCTTGGGCCAAGTGGTCGTTTGCGGTATTTCTACGCTGTATGTACATCACAACGTAGCCATCAGAAATAGGAGCATTCAGTTGTACCTGAATGTAATGAGGGTCTGTCACCTTCCCGTGCCAATCACTGTGCCAAAATGTGTTTTGGTCACCGTCAATTAGATACTCAATGTGTTGTCCCTCATCTGCGTCAGATGCATTGCTTGACAACTGAGCTGCGTCAGTTATCAACGGATCACCCAGTGAAGCCACTAATGGTGATGCGGTCTGTGCGAAAGAGCCAATGCTAAAGAGCTGCACGAATAGTACAGTTAGCAATAAGTAAATCTTTCTCATACTGGTTTGTTTTTGTTAATAAAATAGTGTAGTTGTTTATAGTTTGTTTTTTTGTTTCTGTTACAGATAACTTGAATGCGAAAATAAATAATTTTTTTTAAATGCGAAAATGTAATACAGTTTTTTTTTGTTTTTAAGTATCATTGTTGTGTTAAATCGTCTGAATACTTCTTTGTATTTGCAAAATATAGGGTGTTCTTTGTTAGGACTGTCTGTTGAAAATCAGTTATTAGACCGAAACAAAGAATCTGCTTCTGCTGATGGATGTTTCTTTTCAGTTTCAATCAGACTTTCTTCTGGCATTTTGTTTCCAGCCTTGTCTCTACGTAGCCCACTATGCCTTCGATACGTCTGCTCTACAATCTATTTGAAATAAAGACTCATAGATGAATCGGAAACTAATGGCCGATTGAGGGGAGGTAAGGATGCGTATCAGCTCTCTAAAATCAAGTAGAAATAAAAAACGTATTGGGGAAGATTCTGTAAAAGGAAAAATAAGCGTACCTTTGCAGTCGCTAAAGGATAGTGGCGGAGGGTCGCCACTGTGGGGTGCCTGTCTTGTTAGGCAGTGCTGAGATTATACCCGATATCTGATCCAGGTAATGCTGGCGTAGAGACTTATGAAACATTTTATATTTATTCAGATGAAGAGAAAGTATGCTTCGGTTGCCCTCTTGTGGGGGGTGGCTGTGGGTGCTATGGCTATGACTGATGGCCAGACGCCCGACTCGATGAGAGTGGAAGAGTTGAACGAGGTGGTGGTGAAAGCTGTGAAAGCTCCTGCCAACGCACCTTTTGCTGTAAGTAAAATCAATCGTAAGGAGCTGGAGACCTTTGGTCGCACAGGTCAAGAACTCCCCTTCCTGTTTGCACGTACGCCCGGCATTATAGCTTGGAGTGAGAATGGTCTGTGCACAGGAACCTCTTATATGCGCATACGTGGTGCAGGTGACAGCCGTGTGAATGTGACCCTTGACGGTGTGTCGCTCAATAGCCCCGAGGACCAGTGTGTGTTTTGGGCTAATATGAATAGTTATGCGACTCTCTTGGGCAATGTGCAGATACAGCGTGGTGTGGGTACAAGCACCAATGGCGATGGCGCGTTCGGTGGAACCGTAGCTCTCACTACCAAGGCTCCCGCCTTAACACCTATGCTGGAGGTGTCTGGTTCGTATGGCTCCTATAATACCTATAATGTAGGTGGTAATTTCAGCACGGGACTTATGCTAAACCATCTTATCTTCGAGGGTGCTTATCATCATACAGGTACTGATGGCTTTATACATGGTACGGCTGGTAATTCTGGCAGTTACTATGGTGGTCTCACTTGGCTCAACAACGATGGAACGGTGAAGGTGAGCTACAAAAACATAGGCAACTATGAGAAGACTGGTCAGGCATGGAGTGGCGTCACCGCTGGCAATGGAGACTACAGTCTAAACTCTTATGACGGCATCCGTACTTATCGCGAGATGTATAAGGCTGGACTTGGCAGATACAATTCCCTCTACGAGGGTTTCAATCCCGACTGGGAAGGAGGCTGGACCGTGGAGCGTTACAAGATGGCTGACGGAAGTCTCTGGAAGCGCACCACTGATAACTTCTGGCAGAATCACAACTTGCTCAGTGTCGTATACAAACCCTCAGAGCATTGGACTACCGCAGCCACCATGCACTACACCCATGGACATGGTTACTATGATGAGTTCCGCCCAGATAATAAACTGAAGAAGTTTGGTATCTCTGACTTCTACCACGCTGACGGAACAAAGCTCAAGAAGACTGACTTTGTACGTCAGAAAGGCTTGACGCAGGACACCTACGGACTCACCTGGAATGCCAATTACAAGGATGAGCATTGGGATGTTATCGGAGGAGCTTCGTTCCAAAACTTCGAAGGCTTACATTATGGATATGTTACCTATGTGGCTGACGAGGAGTTGCGCAGGCAAGTGCTTGCTAATGGCAAGTATCAGTATTATGACTCCAGTGCTGACAAGAGTGATCAAAGCATCTTCCTGAAGGGTACTTACCATATTACCTCCAACTGGGATGCCTTTGCCGATGTGCAGTATCGTCACGTATATTTCATCACACAGGGCATCAACGACCGCTTCTATGATAATGGTGACGGCACCTATAGCAATCAGCGTCTTGACGTGCACCGCAAGTATGACTTTGTAAACCCCAAGCTTGGACTGAGCTGGCATCATGATGGGCACAACGCCTATGCCTCTTATGCTCTCAGCCATCGTGAGCCTGAGCGTAACAACTTCACCGACAACGGTTCTTACCCCGCACCCAAGGCAGAGAGCGTACACGATGTGGAGTTTGGCTATAGTTATGGTAACCAGACGTGGCACGCTGGCGTAAACTTCTATGCTATGCTCTACCACAACCAATTCGTACAGACTGGTCAGCAGAGCGATATAGGCGAGAACCTCACCACCAACGTAGAGAAGAGTTACCGCATCGGAGCCGAAGTGACAGCAGGTGTGAACGTGACTAAATGGTTCTCTCTGGAGGCCAATGCTTCGCTGAGTCAGAATAAGATTAAGGACTTTGATGAGTACATCGAGACTTACGACGCAGACTGGGTTTGGCAGGAAACCACTGTGAAGCATTACGACAACTCCACGCTTGCCTTCAGTCCCGCTGCCATCGTGAATGGCTTCGCAGACTTCCATGTAAAGGGTTTCCAGGCCACTTGGCACACAGGTTTTGTCTCACGTCAGTATTTGGACAACAGCGAGGTGAAAGAACGTTCGCTGCCCAAGTATAGTCGTACAGACATTCATCTGGGTTACGACCTGCGTTGCGGACAGAAAGGACTGAAGCACGTACTCTTCGGTCTCGACTTCGGCAATATCTTCAACCGCCGCTACGCTGCAAGTGGCTGGAGTTACTCTGCCATCGTAGGTCCCGACTATCCCGAGAGCAAACGCTACTACCAGTTGGGTTACATTCCCATGGCAGGCTTTACCGCTATGGGTAGCGTGAAATTCCGCTTCTAATGGGAGGCGTAATAGAATGGACAGAGCAGGCGTGGAACCTGCTTTGTCTCCACTCTGACCGTATCTTGGAGGTAGTGGGTCTGATAATCGGACTGGCATACCTCTATTGGGAGTTTCGTGCCGACTGGAAAGTGTGGGTGGCAGGGCTTATTATGCCAGCCATCTCCCTCTTCGTCTATTGGAATGCCGGACTCTATGCTGACTTTGGCATTGATATCTACTATTTGCTGGCAGCCCTTTACGGCTTTTGGTGCTGGCGATGGGGTAGTGGACAGAAGAGTCACACTCTGCCCATCACTCACACTCCACGCCCGATGTGGCTTTGTCTTTCAGCCGTATTTGTGCTTATCTATGCTGGTATTGTCTATGTACTTATTCACTTTACAGACAGCACCGTCCCCTACTGGGATGCTCTCAATACATCGCTCAGCATCATAGGAATGTGGATGTTGGCACGCAAATGGGTGGAACAATGGTTGGTGTGGCTCTTGGTGGATGCCATCAGCACAGGACTATATATATATAAGGAGATATATTTCTATGCCGTGCTCTATTTTATCTACACCATTATCGCTTGGTTTGGCTACCGCGAGTGGAAGCGTAAGATGAAACGTACGCTTGTTCTCCGAAAAGGTAGACTCTCGTAAGAAAAGGCAAACCACATTCAGCGAAACATGATAGCTGGGAGATGAGTTACCCAATAGTTGCAACACACGGAGCATACAGAACGTTCGTATCATTCCGTGTGTTGCATTGTTTTATAATGCTCCTCATCCTTAGTGGGGAAAACTCCATCCTTATTCTTTGTAGAAGAAATGTACGAGAGAAGACTCAAAGCCAAAGAGGCTAAGAGTGTAATCTGACCGACAGGTATACGGAAACAAGCAATGCGCATTCCTTATATATAACAATGGGCATTCCTCGCATGGAGCCATAGTCGTAGGTCGTTTGGGCAATCAGTGGAAATTTATTCCCCAGCTCGTCAGAGAACCCTTTCATGACTTTTCTGATTCTCAATTTGTAAGCACCTGTGCTTGTAAGGGTGCTTTGCCCAGCCCCATAGGTGAATTGTTTCTACAGAAGTAAGGGGCTAATACTTCAATTAGATTTTCGGATAGAAAGATTTTAGAAATCTCATCTAATCTCCATCGGCCCTCCAAATTTCTATTGAACTGTTTAAACCCAAATCGGTCATTAGACCGAAACAAAGAACCCATTTCTGCTGATGGATAGTTCTTTCTAATCCCTATAGGCTTTTCTTCCGTCATATTGTTTCCATTCAAGTCTCACTGTAGTTCGCTGCCCCAAAAAGCAATCTGCTCGAACAGCTCGAAAAAAGAGACTAAAATTCTGGGGAATTTAATGAACGATTTGAATTAAAATAAAATAGAAAAAATATCCATGATTCTGTAAATGCTCCATGTCAGGATGTTTCTATCTTTGCAGCATGAAACGAAATGGAAATATAAGATTAAGCTTTTTGCTTCTGGCTGCCGTTGCTCCTGCCCTTGGTTTGTGGGGACAAAATGACACAACGGTTGTGGAGCGTGAGATGAAAGTTGTGACTGTGAAGACAACGCTTGGAACGCGTTCTCGCCATCGGACCGAAAATACAGAAGTGATTGGGCAAGGGCAGTTGCAGCGTGCGGCTTGCTGCAACTTAGGTGAGTCATTTACTACCAATCCTTCCGTAGATGTAAACTATAGCGATGCAGCCACAGGAGCCAAACAGATTAAACTACTCGGGTTGAGTGGTACTTATGTACAGATGCTTACTGAGAATGTCCCCAATCTTCGTGGAGCAAGTATTCCCTATAGTCTGGGTTATGTGCCTGGCCCATGGATGCAGTCCATCATGGTGAGTAAGGGAGCCGCCAGTGTGAAGAATGGCTACGAAAGCACCACAGGGCAAATCAACGTGGAGTTTCTTAAACCACAGGGAACTGACGGAGCAAGAG
The DNA here is from genome assembly GCA_934394435.1 of uncultured Bacteroidaceae bacterium. Classification (GTDB taxonomy): domain Bacteria; phylum Bacteroidota; class Bacteroidia; order Bacteroidales; family Bacteroidaceae; genus Physcousia. The sequence goes on along the minus strand of CAKRRN010000004.1, from coordinate 4,794 downwards.
GAAACGTTTATTTTGATACGCAGACAAAACTGGAGGCTAATGCTGATGCAAGCGTGCATCTCAACGACCGTCTGTCTACCAGCCTGCTGCTTCACTTCGAGAACCGTCAGCGAGACCATGATGGTAATGGGGATGGATTTATGGATATGCCGCGCATACGTCAGTATAATGTGATGCATCGCTGGGCGTATGTAGCACCCAAGTTCATATCCCAACTCAGCGTAAGAGCTTTGCGTGACGAGCGCGCGAGTGGACAGAGTACTCACCTCCACGAAGTGGGAAGTATGCCACGTTATACCGTGGATGTGAAGACAGACCGTTACGAGGGGCAGTGGAAGAATGCTTATCTCTTTCAAGACGACCATAATTCAAGTATAGCTCTGATTTTGCACAGTTCGTGGCACAAGGGCAACTACCAGTTCGGTAATAATCTTTATGATGTGAAGCAGGCCAACGCCTACGCCCAACTGATGTATGAGACTGATCTTACGGAGCATCATAGCTTAGCCGTTGGAGCATCGCTCAATCATGATCGATATAAAGAACATCTTAGCGAGAATCTGCCTGCGCAGGATATTCCACATGAGACCACAGGCGGACTCTATGCCCAATACACTTACAAACTTGCTGACCGTCTGACTGTGATGCCTGGCATCCGTTGGGACGCCTCCTCGATGTTTGGGTCTTTTGTCACACCAAGGCTTCATGTCAAGTACACTCCCTGGAAGCCCTTTACGCTCAGAGCTTCGGCAGGTAGAGGTTATCGTACGCCTCATGCCTTGGCAGAGAATGTACCCATGCTGGCAAGTGGGCGTAGCTTCAGTATAGACGGTAGCCTTCGTCAGGAGCGTGCTTGGAACTATGGGCTTTCAGCCTCGCTCAATCTTCCTGTGGGAGGAAAAAATCTGGAATTGAATGCGGAATACTATTATACAGACTTCCAAAATCAGATGGTGGCTAATGTGGATGGTTTGCAGGGTGCCTATTCGGTGGTGTTCGAGAACCTACAGGGACGCAGTTATAGTCATACCGTGCAGATGGATGCCACTTATCCCTTCTTCGAAGGCTTTACAGCCACAGCCGCCATTCGTTTCAACGATGTTCGCACTACCTATGACGGTGTATTGCGCTGGCGTCCTCTTACCTCTCGATACAAGGGTCTGCTCACTCTCTCATATAAGACCCCAATGGAACTTTGGCACTTTGATGTTACAGGGCACTTGAATGGTAAGGGTGAAAGATATGACCATTCACGTTATCCGACATTCTTCCAGCTGCAGGCACAAGTAACTCGTGAGTTCCGTCATTTCTCTATCTATGCAGGGGGTGAAAACCTTACCAACTATCGGATGGGTAATCCCGTGATAGGAGCAAGTGACCCTTGGGCACGTACCTTCGATGCTACTCAGGTGTGGGGACCCACAGAAGGAGCCATGGGCTACGTGGGTGTACGAGTTAAATTCGAACGACTATAGACAAGGCAAGAAACAAGGTGCCAAGAGAAAGGTTGATAGGGAATGAAAAGAACAATCCATCAGCAGGAGTTGGCTCTTTGTCTTGGTCTAATGACCAAATTGAATTTAAGATAGATAATGTACTAAACTATAAATTACAATTGTTATGCTGAAAAGAATCTCTGTTTTTACCATCATGACATGCGTAGCACTATTGGCTGGCGCACAAAAGAAAGTGCAGAATGCAGACACTCTGGTTGTAACTCCCACTCCTCAGATGCATTGTGCGAACTGTGAAAAGAAAATCAAGCAGAATATCCGGTTTGTAAAGGGTACAAAGAGGATAGAAACTTCTGTGCCTAAGCAGGAAGTGACCATTGTGTATGACTCCAATAAAGCTACTTTTGCTGATTACGTGAAGGCTTTCAGTAAGATAGGCTATGAGGTAAAACGTAAGAAGTGACTCCGTATTTCCCTGCTTATCTTTCCTTGAAGATGCTTATTTCTCCGCTTCCGTAGCACACTCTTGCCTCACGGTCATAGATGCAACCAAACTGTCCAGGTGCAATGCCCTGGATGGGTTGGTCGCTATGGATGTGGTAACCTTCCTCATCCAAAGTGATGGTTCCTGGCATAAAGTGGTCTACATGCCGTATCTTGAATTGGATGGGGGTGTCTTTGGGCTGCTCCCATGGGTCTTTAGTAATGAAGTGCATGTCTGCAAGACGGAAGTCATGACCGTATTGTAACTGCGTGTCCCATCCATGTGCCACGAAGATGATGTTCTTCTTGACGTTCTTCTTCACGACGAACCATGGTCCTCCTCCCAGACCAAGTCCTTTGCGTTGCCCTATTGTGTGAAACCAAAATCCTTGGTGATGTCCCACCACTTTGCCCGTTTCTATATCAATTACTTTTCCCTCCTTTTCGCCCATGAATCGGCGGAGAAAGTCGTTGTAATTGATTTTCCCAAGGAAGCAAATTCCTTGGCTATCCTTTCGTCTTGCACTTGGCAGTTTTGCGTCAATGGCAATTTGCCGTACTTCTTCCTTCATCAGTCCCCCCAGAGGAAAGATCGTGTGCTTTAACTGTTCGTAGGAGAGCTGGGCCAGGAAGTCCGTCTGGTCTTTTACTGGATCTATCGCTGTGCCTAACCACATCAGCCCGTCTTGCTCAATGTTTGTGGCGTAGTGGCCTGTGGCAATGTGGTCATAAGTGTGACCGATGCGCTTTTCGAAGGCTCCGAACTTGATGAGGCGGTTGCACATCACATCAGGGTTGGGCGTGAGTCCTTGTTTCACGCGCTCTACTGCATACCCAACCACCTGTTCCCAGTATTCTTTTTGTAGGTCGGTCACTTCCAGCTTTAGCCCATACTTGCGTGCTGTAGCCTGTGAGAGTTCTATGTCCTCTTCTGCTGTGCATGAGGAGTCTTCACCCTCCATCCCAATCTTTATATAGTGGAGGTCGGGCTTGATGCCTGCCTCACACAAGCGATGTACTACTACTGCGCTGTCCACGCCGCCCGAAATGAGTACAGCCACACTTCCTTTTATCTCTTGAAGTTCCATGTCTTGATGCCTTTGAAAGTATATATGGATAGTGATACACTATCTCCCTCTGCCAGCTCAGGTATTCCTGCAAGTGGTATGCTGGCATACGTTTCCTGTGTGTACGACAGTGGGTCACTTCCCTGTCTGTGGTGCAGACTCAGGTAGTGGTGACCGTTAGCCGATATGCTGTCTGTTGCGAATCCCCATGTGTGGCTACCTCCTTGTGTGAGGGGTGCCAAATGCAGATTGATGAATGAGCCACTCTTCCATACCGCAATTGCATTCAATGGGTCATGTGTCACGCAGACCGAAGAGTCTTGCAGTACATGTACGGCTATCGTTTGGTAGAGTGTGGCTTGCTGTCCGCTGAGCGTATAGCCACACATCATGCGATACTGCGCATTTGCCTTCGAGCCATAGAGACTGTTGGTGACTTCGTAGGAGTTGCCTGCATCTGTGACCAATTGCCGAATGCGTCCTTGACTATCTGTAGTCAAGCATACTATTTCATTCCACATACTGGGGAATGGCGAATCTCCATCATCGCTTCCGCAAGCTGATAATAGACACGAGGCAAGCAGAATGGCCTTCAATGTCAGTCTTCTTCGCATCGGGTTGCTTTCTGTTTGTTGAACACAGGGTTTGCGTACATGGTGAGAATGCGCTCACGCAGATAGGGGATATCTTTATTCTCCAAGTCTATCATGTCCAATCTGCTTTTAAGGTACTTCTCGAATGTGCGTTTCTGCGCAGGGGTATAAAAGAGGGCAAACTCACGTGTTCCCCGTAGCAGGTCTGCTGCCACATAGTTGCCTGGATAGAGCATGTAACGACGGTGAATCTCCAGGTTAATGCGATGGGCGATTTCCTTGTAAACCTCTGTACGTGGCAGGTCTGCCAATTCATCCAGCCATTCGTTGATACAGGGAGCTGTCTCGTAGTGTATGTGTCCTTTCTTGCCGAATATGCCAATCTTCATGTTCTTCAGGTCATCCTGCTTTGTCTTGCTGAAGTTGGGATTATCTCTCTTCATCTGAAATTCTTTGGCTTTGAGATAATCGCATGGGTCATATTCGTAGCTGATGGTGAGCGGAACGACATGCAGATCCTTGAGTCTCTGTATGATAGAACCGTCACCTCCCATGGTCATCATTTTCAGTACGGACTCCTGTGTGCGGTCGTTAGAGTCTTTTGCCCTTCCTTCGCGCTGTGCAATCCATATGTTCTCATGTTTCTCGTTGATGACATGGTGCATGTATCGGCTCATTTTCTGACTGCTCTCCAAAAGCGTGCGCGAGCTGATTCCCCTTTGTACGGTGAATGCCTTGTTGAGCTTCACCAGTTTTCTTATCCAAGGGTAGATGAGCAGATTGTCGCCGATGGCTATTTCGCATGTTGTGGGAAACCCGTCTTCATGTAACAGATAAGACAGAATGGCGCTGTCGAGCACGATGTCGCGGTGGTTGCTCATGAATGTGAAACGCTCAGGACCAGGCTCGATGCCATCGTGCCTGAATGTGTAGCCTGTGCTACATTTTCTGAGTATACGTCGTACCAGCGGCTTCATGTAGCGCAATTGGAATTGCAGGGTGGTGTTGATGCCAATGAAGGCCCAGCGTATAAGTCTGTTTCTTATACATGCTGGTAGCCACGGAGCCAGTGAATGCAGGATGTGTGCAAACTGGCGATCGGCAAGCAGGTCTTTTACTGCTTGCTTCACCTCTCCGTCGGCGTATGGTCGTATGTCGTCGAATTCGTCGTTCATGCTTTTTTCCTCAGAATATCCT